>NZ_JABFNS010000076.1 GCF_013116825.1 Myxococcus xanthus | reverse complement strand
GGTGGGTGGAGAACAGGGTCATGACTCCGCCACGGTGGAGCGGGTTGACGATGAAGAGGTGGGCGGTGGCCGGGGCCCTGTCGTAGGGAATGGCCTCCGCGCCGCGTTCCAGCTTCAGCAGGGCATTGGCGAGCGCGTCCGGGTCGCCCGCCAGCTCGGCGCCCGTCTGGTCCGCCCCGTATTCCCGTGAGCGGCTGACGGCGAGCTGGAGCAGCGTGGCGGCGATGGGGGCCACCAGCAGCAGGCCCAGGTTGGCGAAGGCGCTGCCCAGTCCGCCGCGCTCGTCGTTGTCGCCCCGGCTGAGCATGGAGCCGCCGAACCAGAAGAGCATCTGCGCGGCGTAGCTGATGATGCCGGCCAGGGTCGCCGCCACCGTGCCGATGAGGGTGTCCCGGTTGCGCACGTGCCCCAGTTCATGGGCCAGCACGCCCTCCAGCTCGCGCCGGTCGAGCAGCTCCATCAGGCCCGCTGTCACCGCGATGGCGGCGTGGCTCGGGTTGCGGCCCGTGGCGAACGCGTTGGGCGCCGCCGTGGGGAGGATGTAGACCTTGGGTTTGGGCATGCCCGCTCGGGAGGCCAGCCGCGCCACCATGTCGTGCAGCCAGGGCGCCTGCTCGTAGGGCAACGGCCTGGCGCCGTGGATGGCCAATGCAATCCGGTCGCTGAACCAGTAGGAGCCGAAGTTCATCACCACCGCGAAGAGGCCGGCGAAGAGCAGACCTTGCGGGCCGCCCAGTCGGTCGCCGATGACGAGCACCAGGGCCGTGAGCCCGGCCAGCAGCACGGTCGTCTTGAGCGCGTTGCCCAGCCGGTGCCAACCGCCGCCTCCGTGCAGTGCTGGCCGGTCCGCGTCGGCGCGGGCCGTATCGTGGGAAGATTGGAACGCCATGGCCGCCTCGTTTCCGGAGACCCTTCGGGGCCCTCTGGAAACGTAAACAAGCGCGAGGGCTCGGCAATGACGGGGGACGGCACGCCCCCCAGGGCCAGGAGGCAGGGGGCCTGGGTGCAATGGTGCACCCTCCACCCAGCCCCTGGCCCCTTGCCGTGACACGCTCCTACGGGCGCTCGGCCGTCGCGCCGCGCAGCGGAGAGCGCAAGCGGATGGGCGGCGACTCCGGCGCGGGGCGGATCCACCGCTTGGGCGCCAGGCCGTCCACCTCCCGAGCGAGGTCCACGTCCGGGTCCACCAGCAGCTCCGCGGGGCGGCCATTGAGCGACACCTGGGCGTCGACGTGGACCTGGACGCGGCCCTTGCCCTGCGCCTCGAAGTCCCGGGCGATGTGCCGCGCCAGTTGGAGGATGAGGTCCGGCTGCACCGACATCTCCCGCTCCTGGAGGCGGGTGAGGTACTGGCTGGGCGCGACGTGCCACTCCCGGTCCGACGCCGGGTCGCGGACGATGAAGGTCACGCTGCCGTTCTTCTCGCGCGCCATCACTCGCCAGGAGAAGCGCATGCCCTGCTCGTGCCACAGGACGTTGCCGCCGTAGAGGTGGGTACGCAGCGGAATGGCGACCTGCACGAAGGCGTAGGTCAGGGCCAGGCCGAGCGCCACCTGTCCCTTCCATCCGGGAGCGCTCAGGGTGGGCGTCGTGGGCGTTTCCGAGGCGGACGAAGTCGCGACGGACGTCCGCGCGAGGCGGGCGCGCAGCCCGTGGCACAGCCGCCGTGGCCAGGAGGCTTCGAAGAAGACCAGGGCCCCGGTGACCATGATGAAGGGGAACATGCCAATGGGAAACAGCGCGGAGGTGGCCGCGTGGAACCCGAGCACCACGACATAGGCGAAGGGCCGCAGCTTCCGGGTGAGGAGGAAGGCGACGATGGTGGTGTCGAAGAGGAATCCCGACCAGGCCGCGAGGTAGGCGACCCAGGGCTCGTCGAGCATGGGACCGACGAGGGGCAGGCTCGTCCGGGCCGACAGCCAGATGCCGAGCGGCTGGGCATGGAGCAGCCAGTCACCGGTCAGCTTCGCCAGCCCCGCGAAGACGTACACCACGCCCACCTGGAAGCGCAGCAGCAGCGTGCACCACGAGGGCAGCCAGTCACTGCGCAGTGAGGGCTTGCGCCAGGCATCCACCGAGAAGGCCCGGTGCGCCGGCACGACGAGCATCAGCCCGAGGAGCAGGCTCACCAGGTAGTAGTGATTGAGGTAGTTGCTGACGTCCACGAGCTGGACGTAGGTGAAGGCGACGAACAGCAGGCCCACCGTCACGCGGTAGAAGAGGCCCGCCGCCATGCAGAGCCCGAGTATCGCGAGCACCGCGAAGACGGTGTGCATCCACGGCGCCGGCAGCGCGGGCACCCAGCCGAAGCCCCAGTAGGTGAAGTGGAAGCGGGGGCCGGTGAACAGCACGTCCACCCAGCCGTAGGCGAGGAACCGGACCGCTGAGACGAAGATGAGCAGCCCCAGCGCCACGCGGAACGCCACCAGCGCCGCGATGTCTCGCGGCGCCAGCAGCACCTTCCAGATGCGCCCGGACGCGGGGCGCTCGCCCGACGCCACCTCAGTCATTGTCCCCCTCGACGGACTGGGGCAGCTCCAGGTCCAGCACGGTGACGAGCTCCGTCTTGAGCACGTCCGTCACGGCCTTGATGACGTCGTACATCGTCCGCATCGCGGCCTTGTCCTGAGCCAGGACCGTCGCCAGGTCTTCACCCGGAACAGCCTCGATGCCCGCCGCCGCCGCCGCGTTGCGCTCGCGCAGCTTCGCCGCCAGCGCGCCGGCGCCCGAGGCCTCGAGCAGGTCGTCGAAGCCCGTGCCGGAGAAGTTCTCGCCGCAGCCTTCCGTGATGCGCCGGTAGCCCACCAGGTTGGCCCGGATGTTCGCCTTCGAGCGCGCGGCGAACTGCGACTCCAGGTGTTCGGGGCACGTCGACGTGGCGCAGTCACGCAGCGCCAGCGGCCGTGCCACCTTGAGGTCCTTCACCTCGCGCTCGAAGTAGAAGATGGCGTCGCTCACGGAGTTCAGCGCCGCCTGCGTGGAGGGGTACACGGCATTGCCGGAGCCCGCCGTCGCCAACGTCCGGCTGAAGTTCTCCTGGTCCGGGGCCCACGCGTTCACCAGCGCGTCCGCGCGTCGGCGGACGTCGGCGGCCACCACGGCGGCGTACGCCCGCTTGCGCGCGGCCCGCTCGTCCGCGGACAGCGCCGCCCACGTGCCCTGGGATACGATGACGGAGGTGCCGGGGCAGGCGGTGTCGTCCCCCTCGAAGAAGAGCAGGTACTCCAGCGCGTACAGGCCGCGGCGGCTCACCAGTGAGCTGTCGAAGGTCTCCGACTCGTAGCTGCGGTTGACGAGCTGCTCCTCGATGGCGCACCGGCTGACCAGGGGCCACGAGTAGATGTTGTCGCGAATCTCCGCGCCGCCCGGGAGGCTCCGGGGCGCGGCGGGACCGAACTGCATCACCTCCGCCACCTGCCACGCGTTCATGGCCTGGTGGTAGGCCTCGCGCGCGGCGTCTCGCGTGGTGGCATCCGGCGTGGCCGCGAGGGCCGCGCCGGCGCTCTCCAGCGCGGCGGCCGCGGTCTGGAACTCACGTGCCGTCTGCAGCACACAGGCTCCGGTCGATTCCAGCAGCGCGGCGCGCGTCGCGGCCACCGTGTCGTCCGGATTGTCCGTCCCTGCGTCCGGCGGGGTCACCTTGTCCGACTTGCACGCGGACAGCGAGAGGAGGGCGGGCACCGCGAGCGCGATGGCCCGCGCACGCAGGACGGAGAGGGGGCGCGATGACTCGGTGTTCATGTCCGGGCTCGCTAGCACGCCGAAGTTGTTAATGACAATCAACTTCAAATTTGACCGGGGAAGCGTGCGAGTTTCCACAGGTTGGGTGTTGACCCGTCGCGGTCTTCCGGAGTACGAGGCGGATGTGGAGAAACTGATAACGATTATCGTTTGCAGTTCGAAGGGTTCCTGAGGAGGGGAAGACATCATGTTGAAGACGGTGAAGCACCGCAGCTTCCTGGTGCGTGGAGCCGCGTTGGCGCTCACGCTGGCGTGCATGACGGGCTGTGGCGACGACGATGAGCCCACTCCGACGCCTGACGCGGGCACCAACACGGACGCCGGTACGGACGCGGGCACGAACCCGACGCCTGACGCGGGCACCGGCGCGCTGGACAGCGACATCGCGGTGGTCCGCTTCAACGAGGATGGTACGCACGACACGACGTTCGGTGCGGGCGGCGTGACGCACGTGGACTTTGGCACCGGCCGCGACGGCACGCGTGACTCGCTGTGGGACGTGCGCGTGGACGGCACGGACCGCATCGTGCTGTTCGGCAACAAGCGCGCGGACGGTACGCGCTCGGACACCGACCGCGTGGTGGCACGCTTGACGGCGACAGGTGCGCTGGACACGACGTTCGGCTCCACCGAGACGCCCAACGGGTTCAGCGTCCTCAACCTGTCCAACCTGAACGACGGCATGCGCTACGGCTTCATCCAGCCGGACGGCAAGATCATGACGTCCGGCTACACCTCCATGCCCACGGGCGTGGGTGCGCAGGCGGCCAACCGCATCGTGCTGCAGCGGCTGAACGACAACGGCACGGCGGACGACGCGTTCGGCTGGAAGGGCGTCGTGACGTCCGCGCCGTTCCAGGCCCAGAGCGAGACCAACCCTGAGTGGGGCATGGCCGAGGCCTACGCCGTGGGCATGCAGTCCAACGGCAGCTACGTGACGACCGGCTACGGCCGCTCCGCGTCCTCCGGCGCGGTGGACCTGGTGTCCTTCCGCTACACCGCCACGGGCGCGCTCGACCCGACGTGGGGCGTGGGCGGCGCCGTGGTGCTGGACCTGGTCGGTGACAACGACCGCGGCCGCAACCTGGTGGTCCTGAACGACGACCGCGTCCTGCACGTGGGCAGCGGCTCCCTGGGCGCGCAGAACAACCAGGCCCTCCTCCTGGTGCAGACGCCGGACGGCCAGCCGGACACGGCCTTCGCGCCGGAAGGCTACAAGACCTTCAGCCTCGACCGGCCGGAGCAGGCCTTCTTCGGCGTGGCCCGGTCGGCGGACGGCAATTGGGCCGCCGCGGTGGGTTACCGCGCGGGTGGCAACCAGAACGACGACGGCATCCTCGCCATCATCCCCACGAGCGGCTCGGCGGAGGAGGTCATCATCAAGGCCACGCCGATCTCCACCTCGGAGAACGACCGCTTCTGGTCCGTCGCCTTCGATTCGACCAACCGCATCTACGCGGCGGGCTTCGTGACCGAGGGCGGGGACAACCAGATGGTGGTGGCTCGCTTCACCACCGAGGGCAACCTCGACACGACCTTCGGTACCGGCGGTATCGCGAAGCTCAACGTCGCGACCGCGGGCACCGAGGAGGCCGCTCGCGGCATCGCCATCCAGTCGGATGGAAAGATCGTCATCGGCGGTCCCATTGAGAAGCGGTAGTCGCTGACGCAGTGTAGAAGCAGGAGCCGGGGAAGGCGGCCCGCGCGCGGGCGAGTCACCATCCCTGGCTCCTGGCTTTTGAGTCGTCGGACATCCCAGTCAGACAAGGTCGAAACGCTTCAGATGGCACTGTTCGAGCAGAAGCTGATGTGGGCGCGGAGTTGGACACTTCCGGCGCTCTTGCTGGCATGGGCCTCCCCGGCCGCGGCGCAGTCCGAGCCGCCCCAGGATGCCGCCACCGTGGCCCCCGAGCCGGCGCAGGCGCAGGACACCGCCGTCGTTCCTGAAGCGCCGCCGGCGCAGGACGCCGCCGCCCTTCCTGAGGCGCCGCCAGCGCAGGACACCGCCGCCGAGGCGGCGCAGTGGGCCGAGCCCGCGCAGGCGCCCGTGGGCGACGCGCCGCTGGCCACCGAGCCCCCCGCGAGCGAGCCCCTGGCGCTGGAGCCTTCACCCGCGGCGGTGGAGAAGAGATTCGAGAGCGTGGTGGTGGGCACCTCGGAGGCGCGCACGAGCGGCTCCATCCACGTGCTCAAGCCCGCGCAGTTGGAGCGCTTCGAGCGCGATGACCCCGCCGCCATCCTCCAGACGGTGCCCGGTGTGTACTCCCGTGGCGAGGACGGCTTCGGCCTGCGGCCGAACGTGGGCTTGCGCGGCGTCAATCCGGACCGCAGCAAGAAGGTCACCCTTTTGGAGGACGGTGTCCTCTTCGGCCCGGCGCCGTACTCCGCGCCGGCGGCCTACTACTTCCCGCTGGCCACGCGCATGCAGAGCATCCGCGTGCTCAAGGGGCCCTCGGCCATCCAGCAGGGACCGCAGACGGTGGGCGGCTCCGTGGAGTTCATCACCCGGGACATCCCCGCGTCCGAGTCCGCCTGGCTGGACGTGGCGGGCGGCGAGTACCTCTACGGCAAGGCCCACGGCGTCTTCGGCGCCAGCACCGAGCGCGCGGGCTTCCTGCTCGAAGGCATCCACCTGCGCAGTGACGGCTTCAAGGAGCTGGACACCGTTGGCGGCAACACGGGCTTCGCCCGCAACGAGTGGATGGCCAAGGGCCGCTACCTGCTCGTCCCCGAGGGCCCCGTGCGCCAGACGCTCCAGCTCAAGCTGGGCTACTCGGACGAGGACTCGAACGAGACGTACCTGGGCCTGAGCAGCGCGGACTTCGCCGCCGCGCCGCTGCGCCGCTACGTCGCGAGCGCCCTGGACCACATGAAGTGGCACCGCACGCAGGTGGTGCTCAGCCACGAGCTCGAAGCGGGCGGGCTGGCCGTGACGACGTCCGTCTACCGGCATGACTTGAGCCGGGCGTGGCGCAAGGTGAACCGCTTCCGCGGCGCCTCCATCGCCAGCGTGCTGGCGGACCCCACGAGCGCGCGCAACTCCATCTACTACGGCGTGCTCACTGGCGAACTGGACTCGTCGTCGTCCCAGGATGCGCTGCTCATCGGCCCCAACGACCGCACGTACGTGTCCCAGGGGCTCCAGAGCATCGCCCGTTGGACGGCCACCACCGGGTCGCTGAGCCACAACCTCGAGCTGGGCGCGCGCTTCCACTACGACAGCATCCTCCGCCTCCACACCGAGGACGCCTTCCTGATGCAGGGCGGCCAGCTCGTGCGGACCAGCGAGCCCACGTACACGACGGCCGACAACAAGGACTCCACGCACGCCATCGCCCTGCACGCGACGGACGCCATCGGTTGGGGGCCCCTGGTGCTGACGCCGGGCGTGCGCATGGAAATCATCCGCTCGGCGTCGCGGAACCACCTGACGGGCACCGAGTCGAGCGGCGCGCTGGAGGTGCTCATGCCGGGCATGGGCATCTACGGCGCCTTGACGCGCGAGCTGGGCCTGTTCGCGGGCGCTTATCGCGGCTTCTCGCCCCCGGCGCCCGGACAGCCGGACGTGGTGCTGCCGGAGAAGAGCATCAACTACGAGGCCGGCGCGCGGTGGACCCGCCGTGGTGAGCGGTTGGAGGCGGTGGGCTTCTTCAACGACTACTCGAACCTCACCGACATCTGCACGTTCTCCAGTGGCTGCCTCAATGATGCCCTCGACCGGCAGACGGACGCGGGCAAGGCCTACATCTACGGCCTGGAAGTCTTCGGTGAGAAGACGTTCCGTCCGGGCGGCGGCGTGACGTTCCCCGTCTCGCTGTCCTACACCTTCACGCGCACGCGGCTGCGTGAGGACTTCCAGTCGGCGGACCCGCAGTTCGGCAACGTGCGCGCGGGCGACGAGCTGCCCTACGTGCCCCGGCACCAGCTCTACGCCACCGCGGGCGTGGAGACGTCCTGGGGCGGCCTGGCCCTGAGCGCCTTCTATGTGGATGCCATGCGCGAGCAGGCGGGGCAGGGCGAGGTGCCTCCGGAGCTGCTGACGGACGCGCTGCTGACGTTCGACGTCAACGCGAGCTGGAACTTCTCCCGCTGGGGGCAGCTGTACCTGAGCGCGCGCAATATCCTGGACGAGCAGGCCGTCGTGTCGCGCCGTCCCTACGGTGCCCGGCCCAACGCGCCTCGGGCCGTCATCGTGGGCGTCAAGGTGGGCCTCTGAAGCCCGGCCACCACCGCGGGCGGCGCCTCGTTTCTAGAGATAGAAGCGGTCCGTCACGCCCGCGGTGCGCTGGAGGATGGCGCTCCAGCCCAGCCACAGGGCGATGCCGCTGGCATCCGCCCGCGCCTCCGCACCCAGGGCTCCCAGCGAGCCCGTGCACCCGGCCAGCGTGAAGCGTCCTGAATCGGTCAGGTGTGTGAGGAGGGCGCGCAACGTGGGCATCCCACGCGACTCGAAGCGGTCGGAGACGTCATCGCGGCCCATGAAGTCCGGGTCGTCGAGCGCCCCATCGAGGAAGCGCTCCAGGGCCCACCAGAAGAGGTACACCTCCGCCTTGCGGCCAGAGGCCACGGCAGCGGCGGCGATGGACAGGCCTTGATGCACGCGGTCGTAGTCGCCGCTGTGCAGGAAGACAACCACGTGGGTCGGGGGGGCGCTCACGCGGCGCTCATACCGCCCACGAGGCGCCAGCGTCCACCCACACGCCGGGACTGACCGCCCGGGCCCTTTGGCTTGCGCCTTGGCCGCCGTGCTTGCTAGGAAACCTCGGTCATTCGGGCACTTACGCGCCGTAGCACCTGGGCGGACCGGACTTCATCGAGATGGGCGACGACATCACAGCCAGACGCAAGGACGCGCATCTCGACCTTTGCTCGACGGGTGACGTCGAACCCAGCGGAAACAGCACCCTGCTGGAGTGCATCAAACTGGTCCACTGCGCGATGCCGGAAATGTCCGTGGAGGACGTGGACCTGTCCACGGCGTTCCTGGGCAAGCGGCTGCGCTACCCGCTGCTCGTCACCGGCATGACGGGTGGGACCGAGCGTGCGGGTGCGGTGAATCGCGACCTCGCGCTGCTCGCCGAGCGCCACGGCCTGGCCTTCGGTGTGGGCAGCCAGCGCGCCATGTCGGAGGACGCCTCGCGGGCCGCGTCCTTCCAGGTGCGGCAGGTGGCGCCCACGGTGGCGCTCCTGGGCAACATCGGCATGTTCCAGGCCATCGGGCTGGGCGTGGACGGGACGCGCCGGCTGGTGGACGGCATTGGCGCGGACGGGCTGGCGCTGCACCTCAACGCGGGTCAGGAGCTGACGCAGCCGGAAGGAGACCGGGACTTCCAGGGCGGCTATCGCGTGGTGGAGCTGCTGGTGAAGGCCTTTGGCGACCGGCTGCTGGTGAAGGAGACGGGCTGCGGCATTGGCCCGGACGTCGCGCGGCGGTTGGTGGAGCTGGGCGTGCGGAACATCGACGTGTCCGGTCTGGGCGGGACGTCCTGGGTGCGCGTGGAACAACTTCGCGCGTCGGGCGTACAGGCACAGCTGGGGGCGGAGTTCAGCGCGTGGGGCATTCCCACGGCGGCGGCGTTGGCCTCCGTGCGCCGGGCCGTGGGCCCGGACGTCCACCTGGTGGCGAGCGGTGGCCTGCGCACGGGGCTGGACGCGGCCAAGGTGCTGGCGCTGGGGGCGAACCTGGCCGGCATGGCGCTGCCGTTGTTCCGGGCGCAGCAGGCGGGCGGGCTGGAGGCGGCGGAGGCGGCGCTGGAGGTCATCCTGGCGAGTCTGCGGCAGGCGCTCGTGCTGACGGGAAGCAGAAGCTGCGCTGAACTGAGACAGCGCCCCCGGGTGGTCACCGGAGAGTTGAAGGATTGGTTGGCGGCGCTGTAGAGGGTGCCCGCGCCGAAGTCTGGAAGGAAGAATATGTCTGACACCGTGACGTCCCGGCTTCCCGGGTTCCACAAGCTGCCGATGGAGGAGCGCCACGCGCACCTCTCCCGCATGTTCCGGCTCACGCCCGAGGACCTGCAGCAGCTGCTGGGCTCGGAGGCGCTCCAGCCTGTCCTGGCGAACCAGATGATTGAGAACGCGGTGGGGACCTTCTCCCTCCCGCTGGGCCTGGGCCTGAACCTTCAGGTCAACGGGCGCGACTACCTGGTGCCCATGGCGGTGGAGGAGCCGTCCGTCGTGGCGGCGGTGTCCTTCGCGGCGAAGATTGTCCGGGAGGCGGGCGGCTTCATCGGTGAGGCGGACCCGTCGCTGATGATTGGCCAGGTGCAGGTGTCGCGCTACGGCGACCCGACGGTGGCCACCGAGCGCATCCTGGCGCACAAGGAGCAGATCCTCGCGCTGGCCAACAGCTTCCACCCGGCCATGGTGGCGCGTGGCGGCGGGGCGAAGGACGTCGAGGTTCGCGTGCTGCCGGCCCCGGAAGGGCCGCGCGGCGAGCCGCTGCTCATCGTCCACCTCATCATCGACGCCCAGGAGGCGATGGGGGCCAACCTCATCAACACCATGGCGGAGGGCGTGGCGCCGCTCATCGAGCAGGTGACGGGCGGGAAGGTGTACCTGCGCATCCTCTCCAACCTGGCGGACCGCCGGCTGGCGCGCGCCATGTGCCGCATCCCCATCCCGCTGCTGGCGGACTTCGAGATGCCGGCCGAGGAGATCGCCGAGGGCATCGCCCAGGCCAGCCGCTTCGCGGAGGCGGACCCGTACCGCGCGGCCACGCACAACAAGGGCGTGATGAACGGCATTGACGCGGTGGCCATCGCCACGGGGCAGGACTGGCGCGCCATTGAAGCGGGCGCGCACGCGTTCGCCTGCCGCAACGGGCAGTACCGGCCGCTGTCCACCTGGTACCTGGAAGAGGGCCACCTGGTGGGCCGCATCGAGCTGCCCATGGCGCTGGGGACGGTGGGCGGGCCCATCAAGATCCACCCGGGCGTGCAGATGGCGCTCAAGCTGATGCAGACCACGTCGGTGCGAGAGCTCGCCATGGTGTTCGCGGCGGTGGGGCTGGCGCAGAACTTCGCGGCGCTCCGGGCGCTGGGCAGCGTGGGCATCCAGAAGGGCCACATGGCGATGCACGCGCGCTGCGTGGCGGTGACGGCGGGCGCGCGGGGCGACTGGGTGGAGAAGATCGCCAACCTGCTGGTGAAGGCGGGCCACGTGAAGGTGGAGAAGGCCCGCGAACTGCTGGCCAGCCTCCCCGCCGAGGATGCCGCGGCCGCGACCGGCACCACGGTCTGACGCCGTGGCTCCTCGTCCTGAATCCTTGTCGGCCTTTGGCGCCGGCAAGGTCATCCTGTTGGGTGAGCACAGCGTCGTGTACGGGCACCCGGCCCTGGCCGGGCCGTTGTCGCAGGGCGTGACGGCGCGCGCGGTGCCCGCGAAGGCGTGTCAGCTCGCGTTGCCCTCCACGCTCAGCCGCCCGCAGCGGGCGCAGCTCACGGCGGCGTTCGCCCGTGCGGCGGAGGTGACGGGCGCGCCGCCGGTGAAGGTGTCGCTGGAGGCGGACCTGCCGTTGGCGGTGGGCCTGGGGAGCTCGGCGGCGTTGTCGGTGGCGTGCGCGCGGTTGCTGCTCCAGGCGGCGGGGAAGGTGCCCACGCCGAAGGACGCGGCGCGCGTGGCGTGGGCGATGGAGCAGGAGTTCCACGGCACGCCATCCGGGGTGGACCACACCACCAGCGCGGCGGAGCAACTGGTCCTCTATCGGCGCAAGCCGGGGGCCGCCAAGGGGACGGGGCAGGTGGTGGAGTGCCCCAAGCCCTTGCACATGGTGGTGACGCTCGCGGGTGAGCGCAGCCCCACGAAGAAGACGGTGGGCGCGCTGCGGGAGCGGCAGGCTCGCTGGCCGTCGCGCTACGAGCGCCTGTTCACGGAGATTGGACGGGTGGCCTCGGAGGGGGCGAAGGCGGTGGCGGCGGGAGATTTGGAGGCGCTGGGCGACGCGATGAACGTCAATCAGGGCCTGCTCGCGGCGCTGGGCCTGTCGTCGCCGCAGTTGGAAGAGATGGTCTACCGGTTGCGGGAGCTGGGGGCGCTGGGCGCCAAGCTGACCGGAGCTGGTGGAGATGGTGGGGCCGTCATTGGCCTGTTCCTGGAGCCCAAGCCCGTGGTGACGAAGCTCACCCGGATGGGCGTGCGCTGCTTCAGCAGCCAGCTCGCGGGTCCGCGGGCGTCGTGAGTCTTCCCATGAAAGCCACAGCTCTGGCGCATCCCAACATCGCCCTGGTGAAGTACTGGGGGAAGCGGGATGACGCGTTGATTCTGCCGCACCAGTCCAGCCTGTCCCTCACGCTGTCGCCGTTGTCGGTGACGACCACGGTGGAGTTCGGCGCCGCGAGCGACCAGGTGGAGCTCAACGGGCACACCGCCAAGGGCAGCGAGCGCGATCGCGTGCTGCAGCTGCTGGAGTTGGTGCGCGCCCAGGCGAAGGCCGACCTGGGCCCCGCGAAGGTGGTGTCTCGCGGGGACTTCCCCATGGCGGCGGGGTTGGCCAGCAGCGCGGCGGGCTTCGCGGCGCTGGCGGTGGCGGGACGCGCGGCGGCGGGGCTGCCATCGGAGCCCCGCGCGGCCAGCATCCTGGCGCGCATGGGCAGCGGCTCGGCGTGCCGGAGCGTCCAGGGTGGGTTCTGCGAGTGGCAGCGCGGCGAACGTCCGGATGGTGAGGACAGCTTCGCGGTGCAGCGCTTCGACGCGGCCCACTGGCCGGACGTGCGCATGGTGGTGGCGATTCTCGACCGCGGCGAGAAAGAGGTGAAGTCGCGGGACGGGATGAAGCTCACGGTGGACACCAGCCCGTACTACCCGGCGTGGGTGAAGGACGCGGAGGTGGAGGTGGTGCAGGTGCGCGAGCACATCGCCCGGCGAGATTTGCAGGCCCTGGGTGAGCTGTGTGAGCGCAACGCGTGGCGGATGCACGCGACGTCGTTCGCCGCGAATCCGCCGCTGAGCTACATGAGCCCCGGCACGTTGGCGCTCATCCAGCACCTGAAGGAGCAGCGCAAGAAGGGCATCCCGGTGTGGTTCACGCTGGACGCGGGGCCGAACCCGGTGCTGCTGACGGACGCCGCGCACGAGGTGGCCGCGGAGGCGCTGGCGCGCGCGTGCGGCGCGGTGGATGTGATTCGCTGCGTGCCGGGTGGTGACGCGGAGCTGAAGGCGGAGCACCTCTTTTGATGGAGCGCGCCCTCTCCGCGCCGGGGAAGCTGTTCCTCTCCGGTGAGTACGCCGTGCTGTGGGGCGGCGTGGCGCGACTGGCCGCGGTGGCACCGCGCACCGCCGCGTATGTCCGCCGCCGTGCGGATGCCCGGGTGCACGTGTGCCTGGAAGATGGGACGCTGGCGGGAAGTACGACGCCGTTGGGCGTGCGCTGGGAGCGTGAAGTCCCAGCGGGGTTCGCCTTCGTGGCGCGGGCGCTGGACGAGGCCCTGCGCGCTCACGGACGCGCGAGCCAGGGGTTCGACCTGGCGGTGGCCCCGTCCGCGGTGGGGCCGAACGGGCAGAAGCTGGGCATGGGCGGCAGTGCGTGCGCGACGGTGCTGGCGGCGGAAGGCGCGCGCTATGTGCTGGAGGAGCGCTATGACGCGCTGAAGCTGGCGCTGCTGGCGCACACGCTGGGGCAGGGCGGCAAGGGCAGCGGCGGGGACGTGGCGACGAGCTTCGCCGGTGGCATGCTTCGTTACCGTCGCTACGACGTGGCGTCGCTGATTGAGGCGAGCAACACCGGGCGGTTGCGCGCGGCGCTGGCGGAGTCTCCGTCGGTGGACGTGTGGCGGCTACCTTCGCCTCGGGTGTCCATGGCGTATGCCTTCACGGGCGAGAGCGCCTCGACGCGGGTGTTGATTGGCCAGGTGGAAGCGCGTCTGGAGGAGTCAGGCCGCCAGAGTTTCGTGGCGCGCTCGGACACGCTGGGTCACGCGATTGAAGACGGGCTGAGCGGCGGTGACTTCCGGGCCTTCGCGGAGGCCGTGAAGGCGCAGCACGCGCTGCTGTTGGAGCTGGGGCCGCTGGAGACGGAAGGCATGCGCCGCGTGCTGGCGCTGGCGGCGACCTACGGCGCGGTCGGCAAGCTGTCCGGGGCGGGTGGTGGAGACGGTTGCATCCTGTTCGCGCCGGATGCCCAGGTGCGGGCGGAGATGTGCAAGGGATTGGACGCCCGAGGCTTCCATACGCTGCTCCTGGATGCCGAACCCGGCGTGCGTGGTGAGGCCCAGGCGGTTCCCCGGCTGCGGACCTGGGTCGACGCTCTATCCTGAGTGCGCTTTTCCGAAGACGACGAGGCTGCCGGGCCTTGAGAAATCCAATGCCTCACGGGCTCAACAGCCTCGTCGCTGACGGAGCTCCCTGCAGCGCGTCAGCGCGAGCGCTTCGATGAGGTGCCGCGCATCTCGTTGAGCGCGTCCGTCACGGCCGCTCGCAGCTCCTCGATGATGGTGTCGAGGAACGGTCGACCCTGGAGGTCTTCGGTAATCCAGGGGTCCATGATGACTGAGCGCAGCACGGTGATGCGGCCCTCCCCGCCACGTCCCGACGCCGCGCCACTCCCCAACAAGCGCGTCTTGTAGTCATCGAAGAACTTCTTGCCGTAGTCCTCCTCGATGAAGTCCGTGGTGCTCACCAGCAGCCGGTAGCCGTAGATGTCACGGCCATCCGCTTTGACACCCAGACGATCGTAGATCATTCGGTTGAAGGTGTTTGCCTCCTCCAGGCTCGTGTTGAGTCCCTGCTCGTTCTTGAAGTTGAAGGCGTACGTGAGGATGTTGAGGTCCGCGCCCGTTTCGCGCAGCAGCTCCAGTTCCTCCTCACCCGAGGCGCTGAGGAGCTGCTCCTGACGCATGCCCTGGATTTGCTGACGCAGGACCTCCAGCGCCTGCTTCTCTCCGCCGTACTTGCGCTTGAGGGAGTCGGAGAGCTTGAAGCGCGGTCCCGGGACCACGATGAAGTCGCTCGCCACGGTGTTCATCGTCAGTAGCCGGGCATGGAAGAGCTTGCAGTTGTAGAGCGCCCTTCCGAGGATCTTCCCGTAGCCACGCTGGTCGGGTGGCACGACGGCATGACTGAGGTACACGCCCGCCGCCGCGGCACCGGGCTTGGAGCCCTCGATGCCGTACTTGCCCACGGTGAGATCCTCCTGGCTCCCCGCTGTGTTGATGTAGGGCGCCTCGAAGGCCACCAGGCTTCGCATGGATTGATTGCGGTAGCACAGCGCACCGGCGGGGTAGGGCAGGTAGCCCGTCTTGTGCGGGTCCACGGTGATGGTGTCCGCCTCCGGGAGGGCCTCGAACTGCTCCGTGACATAGCGGCTCAGTGGCAGCACGGGGGCGGGCGGCCCCGCGAGGCGCTTGTTTGAACTCGGCGGCGCGCGGAGGAGTGAGGCGAAGTACCCGCCCCAGGCCGCGTCGGCGTGCACGCAGAACGACATCCCCTGCGGATGGTACTTCTGCCGGCGAAGCGCCAGCACGGACGCGAGCGGGTCCACCAACCCTTCCTCCGTCGTCCCCATCACCGCCGTCACCGCGATGACGGGCTGCTTGTCCTTCACGCATTGGTCCAGCCGCGCCTCCAGGGCCGACACGTCCATGCGCCCCTCTTCATCCAGAGGAATGCTGAACATGTGGTCCGCGCCGATGCCCAGAATCGCCGCCGCCTTGGGCAGCGAGTAGTGCTTCGAGCCGGGGACCATGAACACGGGCGCCGGGAGGTCTCCCAGGTAGCGGCGGGTGAACTCCACGAGCCCCAGATCCTGGAGCATGTAGTTGCTCACGTTCGCCGTCAGGGTCTCCGGCGGGATCTTGAACTCCTCATGGATGCGGGTGGGGAGGCCCAGCACCTCGTCTACATCCAGGTTCAACGCTTGCCACACATCCAGGTCAACCAGACGTGCCTGGGTTCTCGAGGGCAGCGTTACCTTGAGGGCCTTCGCGGCGGCAAGCGTGGACTCCCGCTGAAGGGCCGCGCTCAGGGACAGGGGATAGAACTTCAAGTTTCGCGCGGCCCACATCGCCTCGATGTTGGCGGTGGTGCCTCCGCTGGTCAGATGGCTCCAGGGCCGGATGCCGTTCTGCTGGGTGTAGCCCACCATCCGGCACAGGTCCTCGCCAGCCCGGACCTCCAGCAGCGTCGTCAGCGGTGAGGCCTCCAGCGCGACGTTGTTCTGATTGTAGAGCATGGCCGCGAAGTAACCGGCCATGCCCGGGAGCGTCTGCTCCCACGTCATGTGGCCCTGGTAGCGCATGCTGAAGAACGGCGCGGACTTCTTCAGCTCGGCCAGGAGGTTGTCGAACTCGGTGTGCAGTGTGTCGAGCGCCCGGAGGTAGCCCGGGTCTCTCTTGATGCTCTGGGTGATGGCCGGTGGGTCCATCGGGTGGAAGTTCCGGCGCCAGAAGGCGTGGTCTCTCAGGGCCTCCAGCACCAGTTGCTCGAAGACGTCCGCGTTCTCCGCGCGGGGGCCCAGGAACCAGGCCTCGACGTCCCGCTCGTTCTCGACCGGTGCCTCCCTGCCGTGGGTTGATTCCCACAGCAGCTCTCTGTGCGCGAGTTGGTTGGTCTTCAGGCGCTCGCGCAAAGCTTGCTTCAATCCATCAAGGGCATGACTGGAGTAGTCCGGCTGGGACTTGTGGGCCATGTGGGGCTCCTTGCGGCGGGGACGGACCATGGCCAGACGCGGATAGCGCACTCAGCCACGGGGCGCCCAGATATAGCTGATGCGCTCCCAATCCCTTTTGAGATGTTGCACTGGTGCCTGTAGATGACAGTTTCCTGCCCTTCAGGGCCGGCAGGCCACAACCACGCTTCATCCGGAACGGCTGCCCTGCTGCCGCTCTTCTTTCGAGCGAATGAGCCACAGGCCACGAGGTGGGCACGTTTACGGCCACCAGCGGCCCGGTGGTGCCAGGGGTACTGGGAGCTCGCTGCGTGCGGACTCGGGAACGCCACATGTCAAGCTGTCTGTTTTTGAGACCAAGGGAAGTCCGCGTGCGGCAGCCCCAATTGAGGTCCGGCTGATATTCGTCCCAATTTGCTTGCGGATTTTCCGTTAAAAAGTGGATTATCTGATGAGTGTTCTTTGTGTGACGTCCGAGATTCTCAACTCCAGCAGGAGCCACCTTTCATGCAGGTCATTCTCAGTCACGTTCGACGGACGCTCTTCGGCGTGCTGCTCTGTTTCATTTCGGTGGCGGCGTGCGTGCAGGATTCCGGGCCCGTGACAAAGGGAGGCGACACGCCCGCTCCCACGGACATGCTTCAGCAGCGCGCGGTGTACGGCAATGACGACCGCATGGACTATTACGCGCACCCATCCCTGGCTCTGCGGAAGCTCACCCAGGAATCGACCGTGGCGCTGATGGATGTGGATGACCTCAACATGAGCGACTCCTCAAGAACCATCTTCTTCTCGAAGACGCTACAGGAATCCCTGAACCTCTGCTCCAACCAGAGATTCCTGCAGGACCCGACGCCCGCCTTTTGTTCAGGCACGCTCATTGATGACGACCTGGTGCTCACCGCAGGCCACTGTATAAAGGGGCCGCGGTCGTGTTCATCCACGCGCTTCGTCTTCAAGTATTACCGAACAGGGGCGACCACCCTGGAGTCGTCGACGTGGGAAGACGTCTTCAGTTGCAAGCGCGTCGTCGTGCGCAATACGTCCACGGTGGCTGGACGTCAGTTGGACTATGCCGTTGTCCGGCTGGACCGCCCTGTCAATTCATCGCGCGCCTTCCCAGCGTCTGTCCGCGTGAGCAACACCGCGCTGCCGGTGGGGGCCAAGCTGGCGGTGATCGGAACGGGCAGCGGCATCCCCTTCAAGATTGATTCAGGCGGCCAGGTGCATGACCCGCGTGGTTCCACGCTGGACTACTTCGTCGGCGACACGGACACCTTCGGAGGTAACTCCGGTTCGGGCGTCTACGTGAGCTCCAACGGCAACTATTTCCTGGCGGGTATCCTCGTGGGCGGCAGTCCAGACTACGTCGAGGCCCCTGATGGGGAGTGCAACGTCGTCAACGACTGCCAGGATGGATCGTGTTCCGGAGAGGAAATCACCTACGTGCGGCCGGCCATTGATGCGTATTGCGCGGTGGATACCAGCGTGCGGCTATGTGGTGGCCAATTGCCGCCGACACCGGTGACGTTCAGTTTCCAGGCGAGCAATACCAACAATGCTCGGCGCGACACCATCACCCGCGACGTCACGTTGTCGGCGGGGCAGACCCTCTATGTGGGGACCGCGATGGTGCACCTCGCCACGGCCACGGGGGATACGTATTTGCGCCTGTATCGGCGCGGGGCCTCCGCGGACGAGTTCGTCGCGGTCGCGCACAACGATGATGCTTATGACAGCCTCTCCCACATCCGTTACACGGCGACGGTCGCGGGAACGTACCAGATTCGCGTTGGCTGTGCCTTGGACAGTTTCTGCGCTGGCAGGGTGGCGTATGTCATCCGTTAGGGGCCGGGCAGAAGGTGCTTGTTGGTCTTTCGTTGATACCCTATTCCGGAGCCGGACGGCTCCCAGCCAGACAAGTGAGGGCCTCGTGCGGAGAAGCTCGACCTTTCATGCCCTGCCTCTCCTCCTGACGTTTGTGGGAGGCCTTCTCATCACGGGTTGTGGTGGCTCCGGCGAGGCGCTGCCCTCGTTCGAGCAGGAAGGGACTGTCGATACGGACTCGAGAGGGCTCTACGCGGACACGTCGTCCACCTGGGATTCGCCATTCATCCCCGTCTGCTGGGAGAACCCATCAGCCGCTGACGCTGTCGCGCGAAGCTGGGTGCAGAGCGCGGCTGAAGGCACCTGGGGTTCGGTCACGAAGATCGACTTCACTGGCTGGGGCCCGTGTTCCTCGGGTTCGCGTGGCATCCGCATCCTCATCTCGGACACCTCCGCTGGGGCGCGGACGAAATACCTGGGGCGGCACTTGGATGGCCGCTACGCCGGCATGGTGCTCAACCTCACCTTCGCTTATTGGATGCAGGAGTGCCTGGTCACGCGAGAAAGATGCATCCGCGCTAGCGCGGTGCATGAATTCGGTCATGCGCTCGGCTTCGCCGACGAGCAGACGCGAAGTGCTCCTTTCAGTTGTCCGGCGACCGCGTATGCCGGCACTTTTACGCCGTTTGGCGAAGCTGAGGAGGACGTCGATTCCGTCATGTATGAGTGCGCCGACAGCCGGTGGCGCCGGGGAGGCCGACTGACCGCGTATGACGTCAAGGGGGCCGCCTTGCTCTACGGCGACGCGCTGTGGAGCCGCCAGTTCGGCGCTGACGATAGCGCTGGGGGGTGGAGCGTGGAAGACCACGTGCGTGTCATGGGAGATGTCACTGGCGATGGGCTCCCCGACATCGTCGGCTTCGGATATGCGGGCGTGTATGTCTCCAAGAATATGGTGGAGTCCGACTTCATTCTCCCGGAGAACGGCTCCTTCGCTCCCACGCTGCTCAAGCTGCAGGGGTTCGGATATGCCCAGGGCTGGCGCGTGGAACGCCATCCACGCACCGTTGCGGACGTCAACGGCGATGGCAAGGCCGACCTCATTGGCTTCGCCGACAATGGCGTATACGTCGCACTGTCCAATGGCGACGGCTTTGGCGCGCCCGAACTCTGGCTGACGAATTTCGGCTACGATGCCGGCCAATGGCGTGTGAAATTCCATGAGCGCACCGTCGGGGACGTCAACGGCGACGGCAAGGCCGACATCGTTGGTTTTGGAGTCGCTGGTGTGTATGTCTCACTTTCCACGGGCTCTTCGTTTGGTCCTTCCAACATCTGGATTGCGGATTTCGGCGTAAACCAAGGCTGGTCTTGGTCCGCGACTGTGCGTACCGTCGCGGACGTCAATGGGGATAACAGGGCCGACATCATTGGCTTCTCCGAGAGTGGCGTATACGTCGCACTGGCCAACAGCGCTGGCACCGGTTTCAACCCAACTCAGCAATGGAGTTCTGAGTTCACCTACAACCAGCAATGGCGTGTGGAGCGCCATGTGCGCACCGTCGCGGACGTCAATGGGGATAACAGGGCCGACATTGTCGGGTTCGGAGAGACGGAGACCCGCGCCGCCCTGTCGACGGGCTCCAGCTTCTCTGCGTCCACCCTCTTGTCGCCGGACTTTTCCTTCGACGCTGGTGGCTGGCGCGTGGGCCGGCACCCTCGCTTCGCCGTGGACCTCGACGCCGACGGCCGAGCGGACCTCATCGGCTTTGGCGAGATGGGCGAATACGTGTCACTGCGCTGAGCCACTGGGGCCGCGTGCTTCGCGGTCCTGGCACGGTGGCGTGATGCGGCGCTTCCCCCCGAGTTGATGCGCCTCGACGGTTGCCCGGCCGCTGCCCTGGAGGGCGTCCCTCCCTCCAGGGCAACTGGCCTCTTGGGTGCTCATCTTGGCTGCCGGAGGAGGGGAGGCGACGCCCGTGAGCACTGTGCTTCCACCAGCGATGCGCTTATGGGCTCACGGCCTCGTGCGCCGGGTCCGGGATAAGGTGCCACCCGCGCCAGGGCGCAGGGCGAGGAGGCTGCTCCTCGTCCACCTGGATGGCGTCCCCAAGAGCCTGCTGGATGAAGCGCTCGTCGCGGGGCGCATGCCCTTCCTATCGCGGCTCGTCCGCTCGGGGGCCTTCCACCTGGACGAGGCCTTCTGGGGAGCGCCCACGTCCACGCCTTACTTCCAGGCAGGCCTGCTCTACGGCATGCGCCACTCCAACCTGCCGGCCTACTCGTGGTTCGACCGCGAGCTGGGCCGCAAGGTCCAGATGAACACCCCGGCGGATGCGCTGGCCATCGATCATCGCCTGCGCGGCGCTGGGCGCACGAGCCTGCTCGATGGTGGGGGACACGGGTATTTCTCCCTGTTCCGAGCGGGAGCAGAGAACGCGCTGAGCATGAGCACGCTGGCGAGCTTCGAGCAGATGTCGCGCGCGTTCTCCTACGAGCTGCTGGGGTTGTTCACCGCGCGCACGCGCGGCATCTGGGACTACCTGCGCTCGCTGGGCATGGACACCTGGGCCGCGGCGCGCGAAGTCGTCCACTGGGCTCGCGGGCTCCACGACTGGCGCCACGAGCCGGCCTTCCTCTTCAGCCACGTCTTCCTCCAACGGTTGGGTTGGAGCTTCGCCTTCACCAAGTCCCTGGTGGACATGGCGCGGGGCGTGCCCGTCATCTACCTGGTCTACGGCAACTACGATGAGGTGGCCCACCGCCGGGGGCCGCGCTCCGGACAAGCCCGCGCCGAGCTCCACCGCGTGGATGCGTACCTCGCGGAGTTGTACGCCGTGGCGGGCGCGGTGGAGCCGCCCTACGACGTCGTCTTCCTCTCCGACCACGGGCACGTGGACTGTCTGCCTTGGGAGCAGCGGAGGGGCCAACCTCTGGACCCGTGGCTGATGGCGCCCCACGGCGACGGCCCCCTCTCCGACGATGTGGTCCGCGGGCTCTGCGACGGAAGGACTCGACCGGAGCCGGACACTCGGCCGCGAGCGCCGTTCACGCCGGTGGCTGTCGACTGCGGCAACTTCGCCCACGTGTACTTGTCCGGCGAGTCCCATCCGCTGGAAGCCATCTCCCTGCTCGCACGCCACCCGGATGTCCTGGCCCGGGTGACGCGGAGTCCGGACATCGGCCTCGTCGCGCTGCGACGGGGCGACAGCGCGGTCGCGCTCGTGCGCGACGGCGTCTACACCGTGGACACGCTGGACCGGGCCCCTCTGTCCACCGAGTTCAGCAAGCGCGCGGTGGCGGACTTCCTCCGCGTACTCCCAACCATGTCCACCGCGGGCGACCTGGTCCTCTTCGGCGAAGCCGTGCAGCGCGGTGGCACCGTGGGCTTCGCCTGGGAGTTCGGCTCGCACGGAGGACTGACTCGCACGGAGGCCAACAGCCTGGTGTGCTGGCCCGCGAAGGGGCCCGTGGACCTGTCCGGCCTTTCGCACTGCGTACAGCTCCATGAGCGGCTTGCGGCGGCCTATCTCGACAACATCCCACGACTCCGGTTGGTGCCGTGAAGGGGAGGGCGCGGCACGCCGGAGGCCGGACGCTGCTCAAGGCGCTGCTCGCCGTCTTCGGGCTCGTGCTGTCCGTCGTCCTGCTGTCCACTGCCTTCTTCAAGTGGAACCTGAGCGGGACGGGGCCGCTGCTCCAGCCGCGCTTCCCGCTGGGGGACTTCGTGAGGGACTTGCCCGGCCACCTCGTGTGGCTGATTCCCTTCATGTTGCTCCAGGCCTCCATCATCCCGCTGCGCGCGGTGCAGTGGCAGCGCACCCTCCGTCGGCATGTGCCCCTCAAGGAGCGCTACCACCTGGTGGCCATTGGCGCCTTCGTCCACAACGCGCTGCCGGGAAAGCTGGGCGACGTCATGCGCTCGTTCCTCCTGTCGAGGACACAGCGCATCCCCTTTCTCCGGTGCCTGGGCACCGTGGGCGTCTGCAAGCTGATGGAGTTCGCGGCGCTGATGCTGCTCGTCATGCTGTCGTTGCTGGGCCCCTTCGGCCGGACGCTGTCCCGCTTCGAGGGGGAGCTGAAGGCGGCCGTATTACTCTGTGTGGGGCTTGTTGCTCTGGTGGTGTTGCTGGCGCACTGGTCCGGCCCGCTCGCCTTTGCCCTCCACCGTCGCCACAAGCTCCCGAGGGTGGAGGGCTTCCTCTATCACGTCAGCGAGGGCCTGGGCACCGCGCGCTCCTTCACCGGCATGGCGAAGGTGTTCATCTTCTCGGTGGCGCCAGTGCTGGCCTCCGCGCTGGCCTATGGCCTGGCACTCCACGGCATCGGCATCTCCGGCGGACTCTTCGCCGGGGCGGTGGTGCTGGGGGCCATCTCCCTGGGGCAGTCGCTCCCGGGCGTCCCCGCGGGCATGGGCATCTACTACTTCGTGACGAGCTGGGCGGCCCGCAGCCTGGGGGCCTCGGCGGAGGACGCGGCGGCCTTCGCCACGCTCACGCACCTGGGCACCGTCATCAGCCAGGTCGCCGTGGGGGCCGTCTCCGTCCACCTGCGGAAGATTCGCATCCGCGACTTGCGCAAGGGCGGGAGCCTCGCGCGCGAGGCCGCGAATCACGTGGCGCACGATGCCGTGGAGCCCGCGCGTCCCTGACCCCTGAAAAGCGAAAAGGGGCCCCGGTTTGAAACCGGGGCCCCTTCTCAACTTTGTGCCCAGGAGAGGACTCGAACCTCCATGCCCTTGCAGGCGCTAGACCCTGAATCTAGTGTGTCTACCAATTCCACCACCTGGGCAGGTGGGGCATCGCGGTGCGGCGCTGCGATGGGCCGGACGTATAGAGCTCCTGCCCCGCCCCGTCAAGCACTACGTAACAACCTCATTTCTTCAGCGGCCATTTTCCTTCGGCCTCGAGCGAACGGCGCAGGACGGGGTTCTCGTCCATGAAGGCGGTGAGGGACTCCTCGGTGATTTCGACCAGGATGTCCTCGGCGCCCAGCTCCGTCTGGCAGCTCAACCGGGAATAGGGGCGGACGTCGAAGCCCATGTCCAGGCGGTCCGCCTCCGCGTCCGTCTGCTCGCTCAGCGAGTCGAGGCCCTTGCGGACCCAGATATGACAGGTGGAGCAGCCGCAGACCCCGCCACAGCTATGCCCCACCTGGGCGCCGCACGCCTCGGCGGCGTCCAGCAGGGTGGTGCCGGTGGGCACGTCGGCGCTGACCTCGGCCAGGGGGCTCTTGAAAGTCACCTTCGGCACGTCAGTAGTCCTCCACGGAGTGGCCAGCCACCACCTGGGTGATGGCCTGGTTCATCACCCGCTCGATGAAGGGGCGGGACGCCTCGTCCAGCGCGTGCACGGCCTCCTTCAGCTTCAGGTGGTCCTCGCCCGTCATCAGCTCGCGCACCCGGGCGATGGCGGAGTCGATGACGGCGCGCTCCCCCTCCTGGAGCAGCGAGCCGTGCTCGCCCAGCTGCCGGTCCGCCTCGGCCAGGACGCGCTCGGCGTCCACCCGCTGCTCGCGGACCTGCCGGGCCTGGATGTCGTCCTCGGCGTAGTCGATGGAGTCGAGCAGCATCTGCTCAATCTCCTCGTCCGTGAGGCCGTGGCTGGGCTTCACCGTAATCGACTGGCTGACGCCGGTGCTCTGCTCCTGCGCGCTGACGGAGAGGATGCCGTCGGCGTCCACCTGGAAGCGGACCTCCACCCGGGCCATGCCCGCGGCCATGGGCGGAATGCCGGACAGGGTGAAGCGCGCCAGGCTGCGGTTGTCCTCCACCAGCTCGCGCTCGCCCTGGAGCACGTGGACGTCCAGGCCCGTCTGCCCATCCTTGAAGGTGGTGAACACCTGGCCCGCGGTGGTGGGGATGGTGGAGTTGCGCTGAATCAGCTTCTCCACGATGCCGCCCATCGTCTCCAAGCCCAGGGAGAGGGGAATCACGTCCAGCAGCAGCACGTCGTCCTGCCGGTCCGCCGTGGTGAGCAGGTTGGCCAGCACCGCGGCGCCCAGCGCCACCACCTGGTCCGGGTCGATGTCGCCCAGCGGCTCACGGCCGAACAGCTCCGCCACGTAGCGGCGCACCGCCGGCACGCGCGTGGCGCCGCCGACGAGGATGACGCCGTCCAACTCCCCGGCCGTCACGCCCGCGTCTTTCATCGCCCGCCGACACACCGTGCCCGTCTTCTGCACGAAGGGCTGAACCCAGGCGTCGAAGTCCTCGCGCTTCACCGAGTGCGTCTGCCCGCCCGCGGAGAACTCCACCGAAGCTGCGTCGGTGAGCGCCTCCTTGGCCTTGCGCGAGGCCGCCAGCACCTCCGCCACCAGGGCGGGAGCCGGCGCCTCGGACGCGCCCAGCGTCTCCAGCACGCGCTGCGCAATCGCCCGGTCGAAGTCATCGCCACCCAGCGCGGAGTCGCCGCCGGTGGACTTCACCTCGAACACACCGTCCACCAGCTTGAGGATGGAGACGTCGAAGGTGCCGCCGCCCAAATCGTAGACGGCGAAGGTGCCCTGACTGCCCTTGTCCAGACCGTAGGCCAGCGCGGCGGCGGTGGGCTCGTTGAGCAGCCGCAGCACCTCCAGCCCGGCCAGCCTGCCCGCGTCCTTGGTGGCCTGCCGCTGGGTGTCGTCGAAGTAGGCGGGCACGGTGATGACGGCCTGCTCCACCTTGGTGGAGAAGTGCGCTTCCGCGCGGCGCTTGAGGGCGCGCAGCACCTCACCGGAGACTTCAATGGGCGTGACCGGCGTGCCGCCCGCCACGTCGAAGCGCACCACCTTGGCGCCAGGCGCGAACTTGTAGTGCCCCAGCTTGCGCGTCTCCGCGTCGTCCGGGCTGCGCCCCATGAAGCGCTTCACGGAGGCGATGGTGTCAGTGGGGTGCTCGGACGCCAGCTTCCGGGCCCGGGCGCCCACCACCACGCCGCCGTCCTTCGCGTAGTGCACGACGGAAGGGAGGAACAGCGCGTCGCCCTCGTCCACCGGGACGCAGACGGGCTGGTCCTTCACCACCGCCGCCACCAGTGAGTTCGTCGTGCCCAGGTCGATGCCCACCGCCTGCCCCTTGGGCTTCAGCGGGTCGTGAATCTGAAGGTAGCCGTTCTTGCTCACGCCTGAATCTCCTCCTCGAACGCGTCCACCTGCTCGAGGAAGCGCGTGAAGTAGCGCACCCGCCCCAGCGCGTGCGATGCCTTTCTCACTTGTTCCTGCCCGCCGTCCCCCGGCTCGCCCGCCTCCAGGGTGCGAAGCGACTCCGCCGCCTCGGTGAGGGCCGCCTTCTTCCGGGCCTCCACGTCGTCCGCCATGGCCCGGGCGCGGCCCAGGTCCTTCTTCGCCATGGCGGTGTCCAGCGACTCGCGCAGGTCCATGACCTCTTCCAGGAAGGCCAGGGGCATGTCCTTCTGGGCGCCCGCGTCCTCGCGGTCCAGGTCGATGCCGTGCAGCTTGAGCAGGTAGAAGGCGCGGCGCACCGGGTCCTTCAGCGTCTTGAAGGCCTCGTTGAGGGCGGTGGTGCCCTCCAGTGCCTGCAGGCGCTCGCGCGCGCTGGCCTGTGCCACGCGGTCCGGGTGGAGCTGCAACGACAGCTCGCGGTACTGCTTCTCCAGCGCCGGCACGTCCACGTCATAGGCGCGCTTCAGGCCGAAGACGTCGAAGTGGGTCCTCAAAGGGGGCTCTCCAATGCGGGGAGGGGACAAACGAAAAGGGCCCGGCGGCTGGCCGGGCCCGCGTGGCGGCGGCTCCGCCCAGAAGGGGGCGGAGCGCTTGCTGTCGCGTCAGACGGAGAAGCTCTCTCCGCAACCGCAGGCCGCCTTGATGTTGGGGTTGTTCAGCTTGAAGCCGGAGGCCATGAGCGTCTGCTCGAACACCAGCTCGGTGCCGATGAGGTACAGGTAGCTCTTCGGATCCACGAAGACGCGCACGCCGTCCTTCTCGAAAATCTTGTCGCGCTCGCGGGACTTCTCCGACCACTCCATGGAGTACTGGAGGCCCGAGCACCCGCCGCCCTTCACGGCCAGCCGCAAGCCCGCCTCGGGCGTCTGCCGCTGCTCCAGCAGCTCCTTCAGCCGGGCCACCGCGCTGTCGGCAATGGTGATGCCCTTGGGGGGCTTGGCCACGGGCGCGGTGGCAGGCGCCTGGCGCTGCGTCGTCTCCTGGGTCGCCTGTTCGCTCATGGTTCGCCTCTCCCTTTCCCGAACGTCAGGACGCCTTGGCCTGACGCGCGGCGCGCTTCTTCTTGAAGTCCTCGATGGCCGCCTTGATGGCGTCCTCGGCCAGCACGGAGCAGTGAATCTTCACCGGCGGCAGCGACAGCTCGCGGGCCACGTCCTTGTTGGAGATGGTCATCGCCTGGTCCACCGTCTTGCCCTTCACCCACTCGGTGACGAGCGACGACGAGGCAATGGCCGACCCGCAGCCGAACGTCTTGAAGCGGGCATCCTCGATGAGCCCGTCCTCGGAGATCTTGAGCTGCAGGCGCATCACGTCGCCGCAAGCGGGCGCGCCCACCAGGCCGGTGCCCACGTTCGGGTCTTCCTTGTCGAGCGTCCCGACGTTCCGGGGGTTCTCGTAGTGCTCGATGACCTTGTCGCTGTAAGCCATGCCTGCTCCTTCAACGGATGCTTCTCACCAAAGGTTCCGGCGGGCAACGCCCTCCGGGCGAGGAGGCTCGCGCCCCCCTGTCTACCTGGAAAGGCGCTAGTGCGCCGTCCACTCGATGCTCTTGAGGTCGATGCCTTCCTTGGCCATCTCGTAGAGCGGGCTCATGTCGCGCAGCTTGCGGACCTTGTCCACTACGAGGTTCACCACGTAGTCGACTTCCTCTTCCGTGGTGAAGCGGCCCAGGCCGAAGCGGATGGAGCTGTGCGCCAGCTCCTCGTCCACGCCCAGCGCGCGCAGCACGTAGGAGGGCTCCAGGGAGGCGGACGTACACGCCGAGCCGGAGGACACCGCCACGTCCTTGATGCCCATCATCAGGGACTCACCCTCCGCGTGGGCGAAGGAGATGTTGAGGTTGCCCGGCAGCCGGTGCTCCAGCGAGCCGTTGATGATGGTCATGTCCAGCGCGTCCGTGAGGCCCTTGCGCAGCTTCTCACGCAGGCGAAGGAGGCGCGCCGACTCCTCGGGCAGCTCCTTGCGAGCCAGCTCGGCCGCCATGCCAAAGCCGACGATGGCCGACACGTTCAGCGTGCCGGAGCGCATGCCGCGCTCGTGACCGCCGCCGTCGATGATGGGCGCGATGCGCACGCGCGGCCGGCGGCGCACGTACAGCGCGCCAATGCCCTTGGGGCCGTACATCTTGTGCGAGCTGATGGAGGCCAGGTCCACCTTCATGGCCTCCACGTCGAAGGGCACCGAGCTGATGCCCTGCACCGCGTCGCAGTGGAAGAGCACGCCCTTGGAGCGGCACAACGCGCCAATCTCAGCGACGGGCTGCACCACGCCAATCTCGTTGTTGGCGAACATGATGGAGACCAGCACCGTCTTCGGCGTCATCGCCGCGGCCAGCTTCTCCAGGCTCACCCGGCCGTCGGGCTCCACGTCCAGGTAGGTGACGCGCGCGCCGCCGGTGGGCAGCTCGGCCCACTTACGGTACGTCTCGTCGGAGTCCACGTCGTGCTTCGCCAGCAGCTCAGACTGGTTGTCCTCGGTGACGTCCTGGCCCGCCAGCTGCGCCAGCCGCAGCAGCTTCAGCTCGTCCAGCCGCTCCTGCCGCACGCGCTCCAGGCGCTTGCAGGTGTCCAGGATGGCCTTGTGCTCTGTCTTGAGGGTGATGATGTGGTCACCCTTGGACTTGTAGAACTCGATGACGCCCTTGATGGCCAGGTTGTCGGACTCGGTGGCGCCCGAGGTGAAGACGATCTCCTGCTCGGCCGCGCCGATGAGCTCGGCCACCTGCTGCCGGGCCTTGTTCACCGCCGCCTCGGCCTTCCAGCCGAACACGTGATTGCGGCTGGCCGCGTTACCGAAGTCCTCTCGCAGGTAGGGCAGCATCGCCTCCAGCACCCGCGGGTCCAGCGGGGTGGTGGCGTGGTTGTCCATGTAGATCGGCAGCTTCACCATTGCTTCCAACACCTTCCTGGAGGGGACGTCGACCGGCGCCTCGGAGCGCCTTTGCCGCAGGGGAACCTACACCGTCACACCTGAATGTGGACCGGACTGGTCAAATATAAAAAGGGGCGCCTTCGGGTCAAGCGAACATCAGGCGCGCCGCGGGTGTGGGTGTGTGCTCCCAATAGGACGTCTTAAGTCAACGCCGCGCCGTCGTGGATCAGTCCGGGCGCGCCGTCCTGGGACGATGCGCCCCAGAATGGCGCACCCCCTCCGGCCAACCGCCTGATTTCCCGGCGGGCCCCTCCCTGGCCGGCCACCTGCACGGGTGGGGGCCACCACAGGGAGGCACGCACATGAGCGCGAAGCAGACGGCCCGCACGAAGGATGCGCAGGAGACGGGGGAGGGCGGCGGCAGGACGCACCTGGTCCGGATGGACGGAGGCAAGCTGGAACAGCCGCGCTACGTGGATGGGTGGCGTGCCGGCAAGCCCGCGGAGGACCCGGAGAAGATGAAGCGCTGGGGGCTCGTCACCGCGCGGCCCAGTGAGTTCCTGGTCCACATGCGGCGCGGCCGGGTGCGGGAGGTCAGCGGCCAGGGCGCCAGCTGCTTCAAGCTGCCGGGGGACTCGGTGGCCATCGTCCCCACCAGCATCCAGCGACTCCAGTTCACCGCGGACCAGGTGACGCATGAGAAGGTGGGTGTGCAGGTGACGGGGCTGGCGGTGTACCGGATTGCGGACCCGCTGGTGGCCTTCCGCATGCTCAACTTCTCCTTCCCGGAGCGCGCGCAGGAGAAGCTGGCGGAGCTGCTGCGGGAGATGTTCGTCGGCGCCGCGAGGCGGCTGGTGGCGAACATGTCCGTGGAGGAGTGCCTCTCCAAGCGCAAGGAGGGCATCGCCGCGGAGCTGGTGCGCGAAATCGCGCCCGTGCTCTCCGGCCGGGGCCGCCTGGAGGACCAGACGGACGCGGGCTGGGGCGTCATCCTGGACACGATTGAAATCCAGGACGTGCGCGTCCTGTCCTCCACCGTCTTCGCCAACATGCAGGCGCGCTTCCGCCATGAACAGGAGCGGCAGGCGCGTGAGGCGGAGCTGGCCAAGGAGCGCTTCGTCCACCGCGAGGAGACGGAGGCCGAGCGGCAGTTGAGCCTCCAGCGGCTGGCGGCCGAGGAGGAGGTGCGCCAGAAGAAGCAGACAGCGGAGGAGCAGGCCCGGCTGGAGGCGCTGGCGGTGGAGGCGCGCGTGGCCGAGGCGAAGCTCGCCCAGGAGCGCACGCTGAAGCAGGAGCAGGCCACCGTGGAGCGCGAGGTGGCGCTGGCGAAGATGGCCGCCGAGCAGGAGGTCCGCCAGAAGAAGCAGGTGGCCGACGAACAGGCGAAGTTGGATGCGCTGGCCGCGGAGTCCCGCCTGGCCGACGCGAAGATCGTCTCCGAGCGGGCGCTGGCCATCAGCCGCGCGCAGGTGGAGATGGAGAAGCTCCAGCGCGAACAGGACGCCGAGGTCGCGCGCCAGCGCGTGGCCCTGGAGAAGCTCAAGCGCGAGCAGGACACGGAGGCCGGTCGCGCGAAGCTGGAGCTGGAGAAGCTGAAGCTGGCGCAGGAGTCCGAGGCCGCGCAGGCGAAAATCGAGCTGGTGCGGCTCCAGCGCGCGCAGGAGGCGGAGAACGCCAAGGCGCAGATGGAGCTGGCGCGGCAGCAGCGTGAGCAGGAGCTGGAGCTGTCACGCCAGCGGCACGAGCAGGAGGTGGAACTGGCGAAGCTGCGCCGCGAGCAGGAGGAGGCCGGCGCCAAGGCGCAGTTGGAGCTGGAGCGCCTGCGCCGCGAGCACGAACAGGCCACCGTGTGGCACGAGGTGCAGATGGCCGCGCACCAGCAGGAGGCCGAACGGCTCCACGCCGAGCTCCAGGTGGTGCAGGCCCGGCGGTCCATCGTGGAGACGGAGGTGGTCATCGCCGAGCTGAGTGTGCGCAAGGACCGGGCGCAGCAGGACCTGGAGCTGGGCAAGGCGCGCGCGCTGCGCGACATCGAGAACAGCGTCAGCCCGGAGGTCATCCAGATGGCCCTGGCGCAGCAACTCCCGCAGGTGGCCGCGGCCTTCCAGCAGAAGATGGGCGAGGTGCACGTCACCGCGGTGGATGGGGCCAATCCGTTTGGTTACATCGCCGCCGCGGTGGAGGGCGTCATGGGGCTGGCGCGTTCCGCCGGACTGAAGTCGCCTGCTTCCCCGCTTGCTTCCCCAGCGCAGTAGCACGGGGCCCCGGGCCTGCGTATACAAGGGGGCCTGGGACCACGGAGTCACGCGCGCATGGATGCGAAGAAACTCGGAGTGATGGCGGTGCTGGCCGGAGTGGCAGTGGCCGTGGTGCCATGGCTGCTGCCCACGGGCCCCAACGCCAACCTGGATGCGGCCCGGTTCCTCGAATCCGGCAGCCTCGCGGTGGGCGCGGCGGTGGTGTTCGCGGGTGGGTTGCTCACCGCGCTGACGCCGTGTGTCTATCCGCTCATCCCCATCACCGTGTCCGTCTTCGGCGCGCGCAAGACGGAGGGCCGGGGCCGCGCGCTGCTCCTGACGTCCTCCTACATCGTGGGCATGGGCGTGGTGTTCAGCGCGCTGGGCGTGCTGGCGGCGAAGACGGGCCAGGCGTTCGGGTCGATGCTGGGGCACCCCGCGGTGGTGACGGGGCTGGCGGTGTTCCTGCTGCTGCTGGCCACGTCCATGTTCGGCGCGTTCGAGCTGGCGCTGCCGTCGTCGTTCCAGACGAAGCTCAACGCTGTGGGGGGCGCGGGTGTGGCGGGCGCGTTCCTGATGGGCAGCGTGTCCGGCTTCCTGGCGGCGCCGTGCACGGGCCCGGTGCTGACGGGCCTCCTGGCCTTCGTGGCGAAGTCGGCCAACACCACGCTGGGCGCGTCGCTGCTGTTCGTCTACGCGTTGGGCATCGGCGTGCCGTTCTTCCTCATTGGCGTCTTCACCGTCCGGCTGCCGCGCGGCGGCGTGTGGATGGAGTGGGTGAAGAGCGTGCTGGGCATCATGCTGGTGGCCCTGGCCTTCAGCTACCTCAAGGACGCCTTCCCCTGGGCGCGGGACGTGGTGAAGGGGCTGGGCCTCCACGTGGGCAGGGTGCCGGGAGCCGTCATCGCCGCGCTGCTGGTGGCGGTGGGCGTGGCCCTGGGCGCGGTGCACCGCTCGTTCAAGGAAGGCGCGCGGGAGTTCTCGTTCAAGGCGCTGGGGGTGACGCTCGTCGTCGCGGCGCTGGTGCTGCGCGGCGGTGCGCTGGACGCCGGCCCGGTGGGCACGTTGTGGGTGAGCCTGGGGCTCGCCGAGCCGCCGCGCGCGCCGTCCTGGCAGTGGCACCACGTCATGCCGGCGAAGCAGGCCATCTTCTCCCCGGAGGCCTTCGACCAGGTGCTCGCACAGGCGAAGGCGGAGGGCCGCCCGGTGCTCATCGACTTCTTCGCGGACTGGTGTGCGGCCTGCAAGGAGCTGGACCGCGACACCTACCCCGCGCAGCAGGTCATCTCCGAGTCCGACGAAGGGCGCTTCCTCAACATCAAGATTGACGCGACGAACAGCGAGGACTCGCTGGACGCGCTGCTGGAGCGCTTCGGCGTGGAGGGCTTGCCCACCGTGGCGTTCATCTCGCCGGAGGGCAAGGTGCTCACCCAGCCACGTGTTACCGGCTTCCTGGCGCCCAGCCCCTTCGCCACGGAGATGAAGAAGGCGCGCTGCACGGACGCCAACGCCTGCTGAGGGCGGGCGTGTGTCAATCGTCGTCGGAGAGGGTGGGCTCCGGGGCCGGCGGCTTCGGGGAGCGAAGTCCGGTGCTGCGAGACTTCAGGGCGCGGTCTCCGGAAGGAAGCGGGCTCGCAGCTCGGGCGTGGGGATGCGGCACTGCGCTTCCCGGCCGAACCAGCGGTAGCGGTTGCGCGCGATGGTTCGGTAGACGAGGTCGCGCAGCGGCCGGGGCACCACGATGAAAGCGTAGAGAAACCGCCACGGCCCCTTCAGCATCCGCGCGACGCGGAGCGCGGCCGTGGACCGCTCGTACAGCTTGCCGTCCTGCAGGAGGACGAAGCTGTCCGGTTCCTCCTTGGGCACGACGCCATGCGGCGCCAGCAGCGCGGCGGCCCGCTGGGACTGCAGCGCCGTGAAGCGGATGCGCGCGTCCGGGTCCCGGTCGATGATGAAGAGGACCGTGCCGTTGCACAGGTTGCACACGCCGTCGAAGAGGACCACGGTGTCCGGGGGCTGGGCGCGGGGCATGATGCGGCAAGTCTAACAGCCGACTCCGTCGGGTGACGCCGAAGCGGCGGGGGAATTCCTGACGGGTGTCCCTGCAGCCGCGCCCGTGCACGCGTGGTGTCAGGCCCGGGTGTTTCCTTCCCTGGCGCCGCCCTTGCAGAATGTTTGGACATGTCCTCGCCGCCCATCGCTCCCCGACTCCTGGAGTTATCCGCCCACGCCCTGCTTTGGAGGCGAAGCAAGCAGTGGATGCTCCAGGCGAACCGGCTGGTGCGGTGGTCCGCGACCCCCGAGCGCTGGCCACGCCCGCTCCTGGCGCCTGCTCACGAGAAGGGCGTGCTCCTCGGCTCGCACACCGTGAATCTGGAGCGCGCGGACTCGGACGCGGACCCTGTGCTCGAAGCGGGCAAGCAGCACAACGTGCGTCTGGCGGCCCCCGCCTTCGATGGCCTCCTCCTCGCTCCGGACAGGCCCCTCTCTTTCTGGCGCACGCTGGGCCGGCTGACGGAGCGCAAGGGCTACCGGCATGGGCTGGCGCTGAGCGGCGGCTGTCTCACCCCGTCCATCGGGGGCGGCATCTGCCTGCTGGCCAATGCGCTCTTTGAGTTCGCCGCACGCCAGGGGTGGCACATCCTGGAGCGCTGGGGACACACGATGGAGGCAGTCCCCCCGCCGCCAGGCGCGCTGTGGGGAATGGATGCCACGGTGGCCTGGCCCTACGTGGACCTGGTGATGGCGCCTCGTGAGGGCCCGGTGCGGCTGGGGGCCCGCGTCTCGGACGGGAAGCTGCGGCTCTCCATCCATGGGGCGGAGGCCCTCCGGACACGCTCACGGTTGTGGTCCGAGGACGAGTCCCTTCTCGAGCTCCCCGAGGGAACCCTGCGCATCAACCGCGTCATGCGCCGAGTCGAAGACATCGGGTCTGGCGCTGTGCTCGAGGAGCGCACCATCGCCGAGAACCGGCGACGCCTGCTGAACCCCGAGGCGCGGAAGCGGACGTGCCTGACGTGCGGGGAGACCGCATGCCACGCCCGCGTCGAAGTCCCACGGGTGGAGGCCCGGGCGCCATGAACCTGGTCCTCGCACCGGAGCCCGCCCCCTGGCTCTCCCATCTCGCATCGCTGCTCATGCGCGAGGCAGAGGTGCTGGCCCCCTGGGCGCTGCCGAGACTGCCCGATTGGGGACCACTCCCCACCCGCCTGCGTCAGGCCTGGACCCGCCGGACGTTGCCAGTGCCCGAGGGCTTCCGCGTCTGGGGCCTGCCAGGCTGGGGGGCCGTGGAGGCCGGGATGCGAGTCGCGGCGCGCTCGACGGCGGCGACATTCCAGGCCCGCTTCACCCTGCGCAGGCGGTGGGCGCAGGCGGCCTCGGCCCTGCTTCCGGCGTCGGTGGAGACGGTGCTCGCGCCTGCGCTCGGTGCCCGGGAGGTCTTCGCGATGGCACGCCGCCGGGGCGCGCGCTGCGTGCTGGTGGAGGACCTGCCCTCCTTGAGGGCCCTGCACGCGGACCTGGACGCCGCGGCCGCGAGACACCCGGAGGAGGCCTTCCTTCGCAACCACCGCGCCTCCGCGGAGGACGTCGCGCGGCAGGAGGCGGAGCGCGTCCTCGCGGATGAAATCTGGGTGCGAGGCGAGCTCGCCCTCGAGCGGCTGCGGCTGGCCGGACACGCCCCGGAGAAGCTCCGCAGGCTGCATTTTCCACCGGACCGCGAACCGCCTCAGGCGCCCCGTCTGCCCCAGCGCCACGGCCCGCACGTGGCCCTCCTCGCTGGGCCCGCGCTCGCGCGCGGCGGACTGCGAGAAGCCTTGGCGGTGCTCGACGAACGACCCCAGTGGAACCTCTGGGTGCGCCCCGCTGAGGGCACGGACCCACGACACCTGAACCACCCCCGAGTGCGGAAGGTGACGGCTCAGGTCCAGCGCACGCTCCAGCAGGTGGACGTGGTGCTCGCGCCAGCGTGGTGTGAGAGCCATCTGGGCGAGCTGGCGCAGGCGCGGGAGCAAGGCCTCCCCATCATCGCCACGGACCGCGCCGCGGGCTTCTGGCCCTGTCGGGCGATTCCTCGCGGCGATGTGCCCGCCCTCATCGCCGAACTGGACGCATTGACCGCGCGCTGAAGCCCGTGCCTGTTGGCGCCAGCCCCGCGTGAAGCGCCGGCCGGGGCGGCCCCTTGACGGCGTCGAGCGCGCTAGGTGTTCCGTCCCCGGCTCGCGAGGACGCGGTCAATCATCTGCTCGTGCAGCGCGTAGAGCGGTTGGGCGACGTGTTCGCCCTCCAGGTGCGCGAGCGCACCGGCGATGGCCTCCAGCGTGGACATGCCATCCGGGTGGGGCGGGCGACGCAGGCGCCGCGAGTCCGGCGCGGGCGGTGGCAGCTTCAAGCCGGGCAGTCGCCGCAGCGCGGGGACCCGCTGCACCATGCGGCGTGCTTGTCCCCAACTCCCATCCAGGATGATGAGCCTGCTGGGAAAGGCCGCACCGGGCGCGGGCTCCTGGTGCGCGTCCGGGAACAGCAGCCACGTGTCATCGCCCTCCAGGACGGAGACGTCGAAGGGGACGCCCGGCGAGCCATAGGAGACGATGCTGCACCGGGGAATGGCGAGCGCCGCCATGCGCGCGGTGTTGGTGGATTTGAGCGTCTCCTTGTGGTGCCGGACGATGAGCAGCTCCGTGCGAGTGGAGACGCACGGCACCTCGGCGCACAGACACAGGGCAACGGGGAGGAAGCAGCGCGGGCAGCGACCCGCGAGGTCCTCGGGCGTTCGAGACCTCATTTGCCCTGGCGGTAGCGCTCCATGAGGGTCCGGGCCTCGCGCAGCTTCTCCTCGACGAAGCGGTCATCCGCGTCCGGCTCGTACTCCGCGTCCGGCAGGTCGAGGTGGAAGAGGGCGGAGAGGCTGACGGGCGTCACTTCCAACCATTCGGCGGTGCGGTTGAGCGCGGCCTGACGGCGGCCCGCGAAGGTCTCCGGCCCGTCTTCGGGGCCGCAGCGGCAGATGCGCGCCGAGTCACCGGACACGTCCACGTAGAGCCCCAGCACCTCCGCGTCCAGCTCCGCGGCCAGCGCGCACGTGGCCTCGCTGACGTAGGCGGCCATGGCCTGCGCCGCGGAGCGCTCCGTCAGCGAGCGGACCAGGAACACCTGCCAGCCGGCCTCGGTAATCGCGCCGGCTTCCTGGAGCGGCGCCAGCTCCGCGGGCGGCGCATGGATGCGCGTGAGCAGCCGTCGCACGGGCACTTCCATCCGCTCGAGCCGGGCGCTCGACGCGGGACAGAAGAAGACGACGCGATACTCACGGCTGTCGGCTGCGGTTTCCATAGGCATACGGCGTCGCCAGGAACGGAGGGGAGGGTGTGTGCGGGGCCCAAGAGGACCAAAGGACTCCCCAGACATGCAAGCGGTGATTTGGAGCCCGTGTTTCAGCGCGCCGCGGCGCGCAGCGGCACGGCCTGGAGGGGGGCGCGTCGCTCGGCTGCCACCCACGCGCCCGCCACCAGCACCAGCAGGCCTCCGCCCAGGGCGACGGGCGTCAGCGTCTCCGAGAAGAAGGCCCAGCCCACCAACGACGCGGTGAGTGGCTCCAGGTACGTGAGCGCCGCCGCGGCCGCGGTGGGAACCTGCCGCAGACCGGTATGGAAGAGGATGTTTCCAATGAGGCCGCAAACGATGCCGCCCACGAGCACGAGGAGCGTGCCTCCATCCACCGTGGGCGGCAGTATCCGGTCTCCGAAACAGAGCAGCAGCACGCCTGCGGAGATGGGGGCATGCAGTGATGTCACGGCCATGGGTGAATACGCCCGCGCCGCCTGTTTCGCGGCCAGGACGATGATGGCGTAGAAGCAGGCACTTCCCGCGCCCATCAGCGCCGTCAGCCCCGAGAAGTCACCGTCGGGCCGGCCGATGAGCAGGGCGAGGCCCACCAGCGTCACCGGGCCGCCTAGCAGGGCCCGGGTGGAGCGCTCCTCGCCCAGCACCCAGGGGGCCAGCAGCGCCAGCAGCAAGGGCGCCAGGTAGTGCGTCAGCACGGCGATGGACATCGGCCCGCGCTCCATGGCGGCGAAGAAGAGGGCCGTGTTCGCCGCGTCCGCCAGCGCCACGACGAGTAGCGCGAGGGTGGCCCGGCGGTCGCGCAGGGCATCGCGCCGGAACAGGAAGGGCGCCGGGAGCGACATGGCGAGGAGCACGAGGAATGCGTTCTGCGGTCCGGCGAGCCCCGCGGGACGGAAGAAGAGCGCCCAGCACCCCCAGAGGGTGGCCCCGGCCGCGACCATGGCGAAGTACCGCACCGTGTGACTCCTGGTGACTCCGGCGCGCACTCCGGCTCCGGCGGGCGCGCAGCCTACCTCAGCGCGAGGCTCGCGTACCGTCCGCGCGTTGGGCCTCGGCCTGGGCTCGCAGGCCCTCCATGTCGGGCGTGAAGGGGCGGTCGGGGACGAGGCGCGCCCGGCGGATGCGGTCCATGCGGAACATGCGCGCCGCGGCCTTTTCCACGTCCCGGGCCAGCACGTACCAGACGGGCGATTCGACCAGCAGCCCGTGCGGCTCCACGATGCGGCGGGTCGCCTTGCCGTGCCGGTCGCGGTATTCGAAGGACAGGCAGACCTGCTCGCGGAAGGCCCGCTCGAAGACGGCGAGCAGCTCCTCCGGCAGAGTTCCGACATCCGCCAGCACGCGGGCGCTCGCCGGCCGTCCCACCACCACGCGGCGGCAGAGCTCACGCATGCTCCGGGCCCGCTCCTTGGGGACGCTGGCGAAGAGCTTCTGGAGCCCCGAGCGCGCCGCGCTGCCCCAGGGCAACGTGCTGCCCGTCGCGGACAGGTTCGCGGCCAGCCAGAGCGCGACCACCTCCTCCTGCGACAGGTGGACGGCCGCCACGCCCCGGTCCCGCTCCAGCCGGACGCCACCCCCAGGGCCTGTGTCACTGCTCAGGGGAATGCCCTGTTGTCGCAGCGTCGCCAGGTCCCGGTGGACGGTGCGCGCGCTCACGTCGAGCGCCTCGGCGATCTCCGCCACCGTCGTCCCATCCCGGCCCCGCAGGAAGTCCAGCAGTCGCATCACCCGGTTGACTCGCGCCATTGCTGACAGTTTCTGTCAGGGATGGGCCGTACTCCACAAGCATCAGGTCGCGCATGACCGCGCGCTTCGAGGCCAGAGGAGGCCGTCATGATGGGTTCCAAGGGACTGCTGAATGTCGACGATGGGGGCGTGGGTGGACTGCCGGTGGTGTTCGTCCATTCGAGTGCCGGCAACACCACGCACTGGGCCGCGCAGCTGTCGCATCTGCGCGAGCACCGCCGTGCCTTGGCATTGGACCTGCGTGGCCACGGGAAGTCCGAGCTGCCACGGGACGGCGGCTTCGCCGTGGAGGACTTCGCGCGGGATGTGGGGACGGTGGTGGATGGGCTGGGGCTTCAGCGCTTCGTGCTGGTGGGGCACAGCCTGGGCGGGGCCGTCTGCGTGGCCTACGCGGGGGCGCATCCGGGCCGCGTCGCGGGGGTGTTCCTCCTCGACCCGGCCTCGGATGGACGTTCGATGCCCGCGGAGCAGGCCCAGGGCTTGATGGCGGTGCTGGGGACCGAGGCCTGGAGCGCGGTGGTGGGGGAGGCCTGGGGCCCCATGTTGGCGGCGTCCCGGCCGGAGGTGCGCGAGCGGGTGCTCTCCGAGATGCGCGCCACGTCCCAAGAGGGCGTCCGGGGCGGACTGGGAGCCCTGTTGGACTTCGACCCCGTGACGCCGCTGCGGCGCTACTCGGGGCCGCGTCTGTCGGTAGTGACGGCCTTCAACGAGGAGCCGGGCTCGTATCACCACCTGGTGCCGGAGTTGCCGCACGCGAAGGTGGAGGGCACGGGGCACTGGGTGCAGCTCGACGCGCCGGACGAGGTGAATCGGCTGCTGGACGGCTTTCTCGCCACGGTGCGCTGAGCGCGCGCGGAATCTGTCACAGTACCGGCATGGGGCCCTTGTTCGCCTACAGCCTCGTGCCTGTCCTCTCCGTGTCGCTGCTGCTGTTCTTCACGGCCGCGCTCCGGGGGCACAACGCACGGGGCCTGGCGCTCTACTGCCTGGCGACCGCGGGGTGGACGGGCGCGCTGCTGCTCCTCTGCATCCCGTCCATGGCGTGGGTGGGGGAGCGCTTCGTCGCGGGTGGGGCCTTCGTCGCGGCGGCGTACCTGCACTCCGCCTATGACGTGACCCGGCAGCGCTCCTATCGGCTGGTGGTGTTCGCGTACGGCGTGGCGGTGGTGGTGACGGGCATTGGCGCGTTCCTCCCCAACGTCCTGCACGGGCCGCTGGCGATGGGGCGAGGCCCCTTGTTCTGGCCCACCATGGTGCTCGCCGTGGCGGCGGCGAGCGTGCCGCTGGTGCACCTGTCGCGCGCGTACCGCGGCGAAGCTCCCGAGCGACGGCCCATCCTCCTCAGTCTGGGCATCGCCGGGCTGCTCGCGTACCTGGGCAGTATCGGCAACGCCCTGTTGCTGTCAGGCGGGTACGCGTTGCCGTTCGGGATGTACCTGGTGCTGGCGGCGCTGCTGGTGCTGGTGCACGTCATCAATGCCCATCAGCCAGCCGCGGACCGACGGCTGCTCGAACGAAGCCTCGTCTACTCCGCGGTGGCGGCGGTGTTGTCCGCGGGCTTCCTCTTTGGCGTATTGACGCTGCTGTCGGGCAGCGGCCAGCCGTTCCTTGCCGAGTACCGCGTAGGTGCCTTCTTCCTCCTGGCCCTGGCCGCGCTCGCGTTCGAGCCCGTGCGTCAGGCGCTTCAGGCCTGGCTGGGGCGCCAGCTCCTCAAGGGCCGGGCCACCAGTGATGAACTGGCCGTGGCGCTCGCTCGCGAGGAGGCGCGCGCGGACCAATCCGCGCGGCTGGCGGAGCTGGGACAGTTCACGTCCGCGGTGGCCCACGAGGTTCGCAATCCGTTGGGCGTGCTCGCCGCGCACCTCAAGCTGCTGGAGCGAAGGGGCGGGGACCCGGACACGGTGGCGGCCATGCGGGAGCAGATCGACCGCGCCAGTCACTTCGTGGACGAGCTGCTGCGCTATGGCCGCCCGCGCCCGCTGGACCTGCGCCGCGTGGATGTCTCCGCCACCGTCGCGCTGGCGTACTCCACCGCGCGGCAGGGACTGGGCTCGCTCGCGCCCGACGTCTCCTTCGAGTCCGAGGAGGACGCGTCGCTCACGGTGGAGGCCGACCAGTCCCAGCTCTCACAGGTGATGGTCATCCTGTTGGAGAATGCCCTGCTCGCCCTGAGGGACGTGCCCGCACCACGGTTGAGGACATCCCTTGGGCAGGCGAACGGCCGGTTGCTCGTCAGGGTGGAGGACAGCGGGCCTGGCATTCCACCGGAGCTGCTGCCCCGGCTCTTCCAGCCCTTCGTGACGGGCCGCAAGCGCGAGGGGCCTCGGCCGGGGACAGGCTTGGGGCTGGCCATCGCGCGAGGCATCGCCGAACGGCATGGCGGACGTTTGAGTGCGGGACGCTCGGAAGCCCTGGGGGGCGCGGCGTTGACGTTGGAATTACCCGTGGCGCAGCCTGCCTCGATTTCCGCCGCGCTGGCCTGACGCCGGCCTGTCCCTGGCCCGAGGGACGGCAGGGATGTCGGTGAGCGAGCGCAACTCGATGCGATTGAGTCTGTTTCACGACGGCCTCCCAAGGATTGCCCCGGACTTCGTTTCGATAGGCGTGGAAGGAGTCCGGGTCGATGAGCGGCCAACGCATTGCCACAGTCATTCGCATTCCTGTGGCCTACAGTACGGATGTGCATCCCGACGGGTTCGAGGAGTTCGCGCATCGTGTCAGGCCCATGCTGTTGGCCCTGGCGAGACGGTTGTGCGGTCAGGGGGGCCTCGATCCGGAAGACCTGGTGCAGGAGGCGCTCACGCGCGGACTGTTGCATCACGGGGCGCTCGCCGCGCAGCCGGAGCCCGTCTACAGGGCGTGGCTGTGTCGGGCGATGACCAATCATTTCCTCGACCAGTGCCGCAAGCGGCGCTCGGAGTTGCTGGAGCAGGACCGGCCGGAGCTGCGGCTGGTGCGCGAGGGGGTGGCGGCCCCCGCGCCGGAGGCCATGGAGGTCTGGGAGCACATCTCGGAGAAGGACTTCCAGGCGGCCATCGCCCAGTTGTCGAATCCCAGGGTGCGTGAGGCGTATTCGCTACATGCCTCGGGGCTGCGCTACCGCGCCATCGCCCTGCGCATGGGCGTCCCCGAAGGCACGGTGGGGAGCTGGCTCCATCAAGCCCGCAAGGAGTTGAAGGCGCTTCTGCTGCCGCTCACCGGGAGCGACGGAGGAGGCAGCGCGTGATGGGGTCGCTCTGTAACAGGCTGTCCCTCTTCCTCGATGGCGAGCTGCCGCCCGTGGACGAGGAGAACTTCCGGCATCACCTCGCGCGCTGTGACCCTTGCGCGTCCGGCCTGCACGAAGCCATGCAACTGGAGCTGCTGGGCTTCCATGTGATGGGGGACCCGCAGGTGTTGGCGCATGCGCAGGAGGACGCGCCCGAAACCTGGACGGCGTCCGATGCGCCCAGGACACGTGACACGGCCGAAGTGCCGGGGCGTCCGTACTGGCGCTGGGTCCCGTTCGCGGTGGGCGCCGTGGCGGCGGCCATCGTCCTGGTGCTCGTCGTCAAGCGCGCCGATGTGCGGGGTTCCCAGCAGGAGGTCTGGCTCGCGCAGACGTCGTCGCGACTCATCGAGGCGAGGGTCGCCTATGCGCGCGCGGACGGACACCGGCCCTATGTGCCCCTGCGCGCGGGCGTCAGTGGCCCTCCGGGCGGGGCTGGCTCGGCATTGCCGCTCCGGGCGCTGGCGGATCTGGAGGACCAGGGGGACCTGCATGGCATTGCCGCCGCGTACCTGGTCCGAAAGGACCTGCGGCAAGCCTCCGACTTCCTCCACCGGATGTCGCCGTCCCCGGACCGGGACAGCGACCTGGCCATCGTCGCGTTGGAGCAGGGGCATCCGGAACAGGCGCTGGCGCTGCTGGACGGGGTATTACGACAAGCGCCCGAGCACGCCCAGGCGCAGTGGAACCGGGCGCTGGTGCTGCGGGAGATGGGGCTGACGCTGCTGGCCGCGGAGGCGTTCGACGCGGTGGTGAAGCGCGGAGAGCCGGGCTGGAGCGAGGAAGCGCGGATCCGCGCGCGAGCGCTCCGGCAGCAGACGCAGGCGCGTGGGCGGGCGTGGAAGGGGGCTCGCGCGGCGGTGCGGGACCTGATGGTGGACGCGCAGGCGCGGCTCCCGCTGGAGGAGGCGAAGCGCTTTCCTGGCATCGTCCGGCTGGCGTTCTACGACGCGGTGAGGGCCGCGCCGTCGCGGGAGTGGACCCTGCGCCTGCTTCCGCTGGCGGACGTGTTGGACGGCGTCCAGGGCGGCGAGGTGCTTCGCGGCTACGTGCAGCGTGTGGCGGAGCGGGACTTCAGCCGCCGTGCACCCCTGGCGGCGGACTACGCCAAGCTCGTGCGGGGCGAGCTGTCCTCGCCAGCGCGCTTCCTGGAGACGCTGCGGCGTTCGGGTGAGGACGACCTGTACCTGGGCGGGCTCATCAATCAGTCGGCGGGCGCGCGCCACCTGGAGGATTTCACGCGGCTGGCCCGTGCGGCCGATGACCCCTGGTTGTCGCTGCTGGCCGAGCGAGAGCTGGCGGGCGCCGAGGAGCGCGCGGGCGAATGGTGGAAGGCGGAGGCGCGGCTTCGCGCGGCCGTGAATGCCTGTCAGGGCAAGGGGCTGTCCTACCGCTGCGCCACGCTGAAGAAGCGGTTGTCGGACCTCTATCTCGCGCTCAACCGCCCGGCGGAGGCGTTCGAGCAGGCGTGGAGTGGCTGGCTGGCGTCCCGGGAGCAGGAGGAATGGGAGCTGGAGCAACAGTTCCTCCAGGAGCTGGCGCACATCGCCCGCTACCGGTTGGACGTCACCAGCGCGCGCGCCTACCTGCGCGAATCCCTGGCGCGAATGCCCGACGCCTGCGAACAGCGCACCTACGTACACCGCAACCTGGCCTACCTGGCGTGGCTGGAGTTCGACGCGCACGAGGCGCGGAACGAGTTGGAGCTGGCGCAGGAGTGTGGCCGGCCGCTGGGGCTGCCCGGCGCGCTGTTGTTGTCGTACCTGGCGCGCTTCGGCGCGGACAGCCAGGACGCGGACCTTCTGCGCCGCACCCTGGCCGAACTGCACCGGGGGCAGCCCTCCCCGGGGAAGCTCGCGCAGATGCGCTTCGCCGAGGGGCAGTTCGTGCTGGAGCGCGACCGCGCGACCGGGCTGGAGCTGCTTCGCGGCGCCATCCAACAGGCGGAGGCCCTTCCCAACGATGTGGACGCGCGCAAGACGCGCATGGGGGCCTACAACGTCCTGGCGCACGAGGCTGGCCGCACGGACGCCCCAGGTGAGGCCCTGGCACTCATGGGCGCCGCGCTTCAGGTCGAGGTCCCCGCGCGATGTGTGCTGGGCGTCGCCGTGGACTACGAGCGCTCAGTGGTCGCGCTGCGTGGCGCCATGGGGGAACTGCAGGGGCACTTCGACGCCAGCCGCGCGGAGCCCCTGGGGCGGGACGCCTCCGGGCTGGTGCCGCCGTCGCTCCAGGCCGCCCTGAAGGGCTGTGAGCGGGTGGATGTGCTCGCGCTGCCGCCGGTGCATGGCCTGCGGGGGCTGCTGCCCGCGGAGCTCGCCTGGAGCTACCGCGTGGGGCGGCCCGGAGGCGCGTCTCCCGTGCCGGCTCGTGGCGGCGGGCCGCACCTGGTCGTCAATGGGGTGGAGGCGCCCGCGGCGCTCGGCCTCCCGCGGTTGCTTCCGCTGGAGCCGCCGCATGCGCCGGACCCCCAGCGAATCGAGCTGTCGGGCATGCAAGCCACGCCAACCCGGGTGCTGGCGGCCATGGCGCAGGCCAGTGAGGTGGAGATCCACGCACACGGCGCCTTCAGCCCCGAGATGTCAGACGCCTCGCTGGTGGTGCTGGCGCCTGAACCCGATGGCCGATACGCGCTGTCCGCCCCCCAGGTCCGCGCGCTGAAGCTGGAGCGCGCGCCGCTCGTGCTCCTGGCCACGTGCAGCTCGGCCCGAGCCACGCCCTTCCTTCATGAGGCCTTCAGCCTGCCGGTGGCCTTCATCGAAGCAGGAGCGGCCACGGTGCTGGCCTCCACGGTGGAAATCCCCGACTCGGCGGGGCGCTTCTTCGAAGCGGTGCGTGAGCGCATCCGGAGCGGCGCGCCGGCGGCCCTCGCGCTCCGCGACGTGCGGCGCGCGTGGCTCGCGGCCCACCCCTCCGAGGACTGGGTCCACGGCATCCTCCTCTTCGAATGATGGCCAAGGAATCCGACCTGGTGCGTTGTATCAGGGCGGAGGCGAGGGAGACGGCATGCCGCCGGGCCCCGCCGGTGCCGCGCAGAGGGGGATGCGATGGTGAAGAAGCTTTCGAAGAAGTCGAAGCGCGATGGGGCGGTGGTGAGCATCAACCCGCATGACCCACCGCCGGAGCCCACCCCGGGGCTGACGGCGTCCCCGCCGTTCTCGGCGAGGATGTCCGTCGTCCCGTCCGTGAATACGGCGTCTCATCCGGACGGCTCGGACAACGCACGTCGCAAATAAGTGATTTTTCCGGATTGTCCTGAGTCGCTTCGGCGATACAGGTTTTACGGGGTGCTCCCACTCGGGGCACCCCGGATTTTTTTGAACAGAATGCACAATAAAAAGGGCTGGGTCCGTATTTGAGATTGAGGGGGCGTTGGTCGCGAGCCCCCGAGAAGAGGGGGAGAGATGTTTCGTGGTGACGCGCGGGGCCAAGGGGATGCGAGCGGTTTCTGGGCACCTGAGGAGGGGCGTGGGGCGATGGGCGGGGGAT
>NZ_JABFNS010000075.1 GCF_013116825.1 Myxococcus xanthus | reverse complement strand
CCAGACGCTACCAATATCCGGGGGCGTCGGATCTGTATAAGAGACAGAGTGACGAGTCCGAGCCCACCGACCGGACCGTGGTCATCCAGTTGCCCACGGCCAAGGAAGACGACGACTGGACGGCCCTGGTGGACGAGTTGGACAAGTAACGGCGCCGGGATTCCGGCACCCCGCCGGAATCCCGACGACCTCGGCCTCGGAACCCCGAGGCCACAATGAAGCGGCCCTGACATCCGTGCCCTAGCCGGGCAGGTGTGTCAGGGCCGTCTCAGCTCCAAGCCAGGAAGCGTCGAGCGGTTCCATCCGCGCTCAGAGCGCGGCGCGTGCCTCGCGGACCAGCTCCTTGAAATGGAGCGTGGAGACGACGTCCCGGAGTGACACGACGCGGCCCCCCGTCTGGGCCTCCTCCTGGGCACGGCGCCAACTGCTGCGGAGTGTACGCAAGGCGACATAGGCCAGCAGGAGTGGGAATCCGCCCGGAAGCAGGACCACTGCCACCATCATCACCATCCGCAACCACGCCCACACCATGACCGCTCACCTCCCTGAATACCGATTGGAAACTCTTAGATGCACGACGTGTGCCCACGTTGCGCAGAAAATTTCCCTCCGGAGTTACGCGGGTTTGCCAGGCAGCGAGGCGAACGGGCCTCGGTGACGACGCCGGAACCCTGGCATTTTTGCCGCAGTGCCCAGGGGGGCGTCGGTTAAGTTCACCGGGTGAGCACCCCTTCGACGGTTGAGAGCCACGCCTTCACCAGCGTGGAGGACGCGGAAAAGCGCCTGGAGCAGGTGGGCTATCTATCCTCGCCGGAGATCGCCACGGCGGCCTTCCTGGCGGACCGGATGGACAAGCCCATCCTGGTGGAAGGCCCCGCCGGCGTCGGCAAGACGGAGTTGGCCAAGGCCCTGGCCCAGGCGCTGGGCCGCGAGTTCATCCGGCTCCAGTGCTACGAAGGCCTGGACGAGGCGAAGGCCCTCTACGAGTGGGAGTACGCCAAGCAGCTGCTCTACACCCAGCTCCTCAAGGACAAGATTGGGGACATGGTGCAGGGTACCACCACGCTGGCGCAGGCGGCGGACCGGCTGGCCTCCAGCGACGCGGTGTTCTTCTCCGAACGCTTCCTGCTGCCCCGCCCGGTGCTGAAGGCACAACTCTCCGAGCGCCCCGCCCTGCTGCTGGTGGACGAAATCGACAAGGCGGACCCGGAGTTCGAGGCCTTCCTGCTGGAGGTGCTCTCCGACAACGCCGTCACCATCCCCGAGCTGGGCACCTTCCGGGCGAAGCACATCCCCCGCGTGCTGCTCACCTCCAACGCCGCGCGCGAGCTGTCCGACGCGCTCAAGCGCCGCTGCCTCCACCTGCACATCGACTTCCCGGACCGCGAGCGCGAGCTGCGCATCGTCCGCTCGCGACTGCCCCAGGTGCCCCAGGTGCTGGCGGAACAGGTGGTGGAAGCAGTGGCCGCCATCCGCTCGCTCGACCTGAAGAAGGCGCCCTCCATCAGCGAGACGCTCGACTGGGCCCAGAGCCTGGCGCTGCTGAACGCGGAGCAGCTCACCGCCGACGTGGTGGCCTCCACGCTGAACCTCGTCCTCAAGTACGAAGGCGACATCGAGAAGGCGAAGGCCAACCTCTCGCAGATTGCCCAGGCCTGATGGGCCCTCGAAGCACGTGCTGCTGAAGGAACGCTTCCAGATCACCCGGCCGCTCGAGGAGATGGAGCTCCGCCTCGTGCGCGCATCGCTGGCCAACGCGGCCCTGGTCGACCCGCGCGAGGAAGCCATCCTCCGCACCGCCCTGTCGCTGGCGCGCCTCTACAAGGTGCGGCACGGCGAACGCGACGTGGGCGTGGGCGCGCTGCTCACCTCGTTTCGCGAGGAGGTGGAGCGCCGCCTGGGCCCCGTCCTCCAAGCCCCCTTCCCGCCCACGCGGGACCGGCTGATGCCGCACGTGAAGGACCTGCGCCAGCACGCCGCCAAGGCGCGCGACATGGTGGCGCAGCGGCTGCGCGGGCGCGTCCCCCCCGAGGCACTGGACCGGGAAATCCGGCACAAGGAACTGGTGCTGGTCACCGGCGGCGGCGGCGGAACGGCCTACGTCTACCTGGGAGCGATGAGCCTCCTGGACGAATACGGACTGGAGCCGCGCCTGCTCGCCGGGACGTCCATGGGCGCCATCCTGGCCATCATGCGCTCGCGCCTGACGCGCTTCGACGCCACGGACATGATCAACATCGTCCGCGGGCTGTCCTTCCGGAAGCTCTTCCGCTTCATCTCCACGGAGAGCCGCTACGGCCTGCCCGCCGCGCTGCGGCTGTTTCTACGCGCGGGGCTGGGTCGCTTCTTCAGCGCGGGACCGGAGAACAGTGGCATGCGGCTCAAGGATTTGCCGGTGCCGACGCTCATCGCCGTGGGCGGCATCCGCCGCGGCATGCTTCCCCGGCCGCTGGAGTATTACGAGCGCCTGCTGGGCACCAGTCCGCTGGGCCTGCTCAACCCCGCGGGCGTGGCACGCCGCATCCAGGCCGCCATGGGCGCCATGGCCGAGCTCTTCACGCGCCCCGAAATCACCGCCCGCCTCTACCTGGGCGCGGACGACACCACCGGCGACTTCGACGCGCTCGACGCCGCGGGCTTCTCCTCCGCGCTGCCCGGCGTCATTCACTACGACGTGCTGCGCAAGGACCCCGGCATGCACACGTTGGTGGAAGGACTCATGGGCCAGCACGGCGTCGCGAGGCTCATCGACGGAGGACTGGTGGACAACCTGCCAGCGAAGGCGGCGTGGAAGGCAGTGGCCCGAGGCCGCATCGGCACGCGCAACGCGTTCATCCTCGCGCTCGACGGCTTCGCCCCGAAGCTGACCACGCCCTTCTGGCTGCCCCTCCAGCGGCTCGCCGCGATGACGGTGGCGCCGAACCTTCCCTATACGCACCACGTCAAACGCTTCCCGCGAACACTGTCACCGCTGGACGTCGTACCGTCGGTGGAACTGGCCTCGAAGGCGTTACAGTTCGGCAGGGCGGCACTCGCGGAGGACCTCCCGTTCCTCCGTCGGATGCTCGCCCCCCTGCCACCGCTGCTGTGACGGGTTCGGGACGAGAAACACGCTTTGACCTCATAGGTTTCACTGACTAGAAGGCCCTGGCTGTCCCCCCCTCAACATCCAGGCGAAGGAACATCGAATGAGCTCGACCTCGAGTAGTGGAGTGCGCGCCGAGCAAATCTGGCTCGACGGCCGACTGATGAAATGGGACGAGGGCCACGTGCATCTGATGACGCACGCGCTTCACTATGGCCTGGGTGTCTTCGAGGGCATCCGCGCATACAAGACGCACGACGGGCGGCTGGCCGTCTTCCGGCTGCGTGAGCACGTCCGCCGGCTGCTCGACTCGGCGCACATCATCATGCTGAAGATCCCGTACACCGAGGACGAGCTCTTCGACGCGTGCGTGAATCTGCTCCGGGCGCAGAAGGACCTGTTCGCCAACGGCGCGTACCTGCGGCCGGTGGCCTTCATGGGCGACGGCGCCATGGGCCTGGGCGCGGTGAACCCCACCCGCACGGCCGTGACGGCCTGGGACTGGGGCGCGTACCTGGGCGACAAGGGCATCAAGGAAGGCATCCGCGCCAAGGTCAGCTCGTACACGCGCATGCACGTCAACGTGAACATGGTGCGCGGGAAGATCACCGGCCAGTACGTCAACTCCATCCTCGCCAAGCGCGAGGCGGTGCTGGCGGGCTACGACGAGGCCATCCTCCTGGACATCAGCGGCTTCGTGGCCGAGGCCTCCGGAGAGAACATCTTCCAGGTGAACAAGAAGGGCATCATCAAGACGCCCCCGCTGTCCGGCCCCATCCTGGACGGCATCACCCGCGACACGGTGCTGCACATCCTGCGCGACAGCGGCCGCACGGTGGAGGAGGTCACCTTCACCCGCGACGCGCTCTACATCACCAACGAGATCTTCCTCTGCGGCACGGCGGCGGAGATCACCCCCGTGCGCGAGGTGGACAACCGCCAGGTGGCCGACGGCAAGCCCGGCCCCGTCACCCGGTACGTGCAGGACATGTACTTCCGCATCGTGCGTGGCCAGGAGCCGCGCTACGCGGACTGGCTCACGTACATCTGAGCCACCCCGCTTCGCCCCCCTCTTCGGCACGGGAGGGGGGCGGGCAGCCAGGGAAGAGGCCACGTCCCGCGCCCGGCCGCCCATCGAATGGGCTAGAACGGGGCTTGATGGCTCCTCCCGCTGGCTACGACTACGACGACAATCCGTTCAAGCTCGAGAACCCATCCATCCTCGACATCGCTCCACCGGAGCCGAAGTCGGTGGAGGACACGGGGCTCAAGATGGGCATCCTGTCCGACATCGCCCTGAAGTACCTCTATTACGCGGGCACGGGCACGGGCATGGGCATCGCGGACGAGATGCGGCTGCCGTGGCCAGGCGTCATCGAGCACGTGGTGGACTTCCTCGCCACGGAGAAGCTGGTGGACCTGCGCGGCGGCAAGGGCTTTGGCCGCGCGTCCGTGGAGTTCATCCTGTCGGAGAAGGGCCGCGAATACGCGCGAGACGCCCTCACCCGCACCACCTACGTGGGCCCCGCGCCGGTGCCGATCGAGCAGTACAACGCGCTCATCACCAGCCAGACGGAGGAGACGCCCGTCGTCAGCCAGGAGGAACTGGTGATGGCGCTCAGCCACCTCACCGTCCCCGCGGAGCTGATGGACAAGCTGGGCCCGGCGGTGAACTCCGGCCGCTCGCTGTTCCTCTACGGTTCCCCCGGCAACGGCAAGACGAGCCTGGCCGAGGCCGTCTCCAACATGTTCGGCGGCGAGGTGTTCGTCCCCCACTGCCTGGAGATTGGGAATCAAATCATCCAGGTCCACGACCGGCTCATCCACACGCCGGTGTCGCTGGAGGTCGGCCGGGATGCCTCCGGCCGCCGGCAGACCTTCGAAATGGACAACCGGTGGCTCGTGTGCCGCCGGCCCTCCGTCGTCGTGGGCGGCGAACTGACGCTGGCGATGCTGGACCTCATCTATTCGGAGAGCACCCGCTTCTACGAGGCCCCGTTCCAGGTGAAGGCCAACGGCGGCATGCTCCTCATCGACGACTTCGGCCGCCAGAAGGTCCACCCCACGGACCTGCTCAACCGGTGGATTGTCCCCCTGGAGAAACGGGTGGACTTCCTCACCCTTCACACCGGCAAGAAGTTCGAAATCCCCTTCGACCAGCTCCTCGTCTTCTCCACCAACCTGGACCCCAAGGAGCTGGTGGACGAGGCCTTCCTGCGCCGCATCAAGTACAAGATTGAGGTCGGAAATCCCGACGAAGAGGCTTACCGGGAAATCTTCAGTCGCGTCTGCGAGGCAGCGGGAATCCCGTACGTGGACCAGGCCGTCACGTACCTCATCGAGCACTACTACAAGCCCCGGAGCATGGAGCTTCGCTCGTGCCACCCTCGGGACCTGGTGAGCCTCATCCGGGACGCGGCGCGCTACCGGCAGATACCTCCAGCGCTCTCCAAGGACCTGCTCGACCAGGCGTGCGAGGTGTTCCTCGTCAATCTGTGATGATTTCGTTGTTACAACCGCGCGGAATTTCTAGAATCCACGCGCCGTTGTACCGCTCGGCCGCATGCTTCGAGTACCGCCCGCGGCGGACCCGCAGCGAGAAGGAGCCGCAGTCCGTGAAGGAACGCTACCAGGACATCGACGAGAAGAACGAAACGCTGCGTGGGTACCTCGACATCTACAAGGACAAGCCGGACGCGCGCGAGTTCTTGGACAAGATGGAGATGTCGTGGATCTACCACGACGCCGCGCTAGAGGGAGTCGTCTACACGCATCAGGAACTGATGGCCGCGCTGTTCCCTCATCGCACCAGCGCGGAAGCCTCCATGATTCCGGTGGTCCTCGAAATCCGGAACCACAAGGCCGTCTGTGACTTCATCCGTGAGGAGGCAGCGGGCGCCAAGAAGCAGGCGCAAATCACACTGACCACCATCAAGCGGATGCACGACCTCTTCCTGGGCAACACGCCGGAGGCCCAGACGGAGCGCGCGCGCATGGAGCGCCGCGAGCGCACGGAGAAGGAGCTGGCCAAGGAACGCGACAGGTCCGGGCTGCGCAAGGACATGCCGCTGCACCGCACGTACTTCCACGACATCTCCCAGCCGGCGAAGATCCAGCCGGAGCTGGAGAAGCTCGTGGACTACACGGCCAGCGCCGAGTTCCGCGAGTTCCACCCCATCAAGCAGGCGGCCACGGTCCAGCACAAGTTCGTGCAGATCTTCCCCTTCACCGAGCACAGCGGGAAGGTGGGGCGCATGTGCAGCAACCTCATCCTGCTGCGCAACGGCTACATGCCCGCCGTCATCCACTCCATCGACCGGCAGCGCTACTACGAGTCCTTCCGGGGCCCCGTGGCGGGCTTCCGGACGGTGCTGATGGACGCGATGGAGAACTCGCTCGACAACGGCATGAAGTACTTCCGGGACCTGGGGCGCAAGTACAAGGCCCTGAACAGCTAGCCCACGTCCCGCGGCGGCCCGGCGAGGGAGCGAGCAGGCTCACGCTCCCCTCGCGCGCCGTGAAGGATGCGGGGTCCGTCGACACCATTGGGGTGTTGGCAACAGCCCCCGGATCCTCGAATCCCTGGACGGGAGGAAGTAAGAAGCATACCCATGCCCGTGACACAGTCCCTCAACAGCCGCCGCGGAACCGGAAGCTCGGGAGGCGAGCTGACGGAGCCCCCGCCACCGCGGCTGGCCCATATGCCAGCCCGTGACAAGCTGGAACGGCTCCTGCGAGTGGCCCAGGGCCACCACAAGGCGCTCATCCTCACCCACGACAATCCGGACCCGGACTCGCTGGCGGCGGCGGTGGCCCTGGCGCACCTGCTCGAGCGCAAGGCGGGCCTGAAGGCCCACATCGGCTACGGCGGCATCATCGGCCGGGCGGAGAACATCGCCTTCGTGAAGGTGCTGCGCCTGCCCGTCTCACACGTGTCGACCATCGACTTCGACGAGTACGACCTCTTCGGGCTGGTGGACACGCAGCCCAAGGTAGGCAACCACTCCCTGCCCGCGCGCCTGGGAGCGCACCTGGTGGTGGACCACCATCCGCTGCGCCAGGAGAGCCTGGAGGCCCCTTTCGCGGACGTGGGCGGTGACTTCGGAGCCACGTCCACCATGCTGGTGGAGTACCTGCGCGCGGCCCGGTTGGAGCCCTCCACGGAGGTGGCCACCGCCCTGTTCTACGGCATCAAGGCGGACACGCGCGACCTGGGCCGGGAGACGACGCCCACGGACGTGGACAGCTACCTGTGGCTGTTCCCGCGCATGGACAAGACGCTGCTGGCGCAGATTGAGCACCCCGAGCTGCCCGCGCGCTACTTCCAGCTGTACCACACGGCCTACGAGCGGGCGAAGGTGTACGGGACGGCCATCATCACCGACCTGGAGGAGGTCTACTCCCCGGACATGGTGGCGGAGGTGGCCGAGCGGCTGATGTTCCTCGAAGGCATGAAGTGGTCGCTGGCCTTCGGGACGTACCGCAACCAGCTCTTCCTCAGCTTGCGCGTCAAGGACCGGCGGATGAACGCGGGGCGCCTCATCCGCGAAATCTGCGAGGACTACGGCGGCTCGTCCGGCGGCCACGGCAGCATGGCCGGCGCGCGGCTGCCGCTGTCCGGGAAGCTGGCGCAGCGCAAGGCGCTCAAGCGCGAGTTGGTGGCCAAGTTCCTGGAGGCGTTCGGCGTCGCCGACGAGCGGCCGGTGTCGCTGCTGTACGCGCAGGACTCGTGACGTACTGGGACTACAACGCGGCCGCGCCGGTGCGACCGGAGGTGGCGACGCTGCTGTCGCGCGCCTTCGCGTCGAGCGGCTATGGCAATGCGTCCAGCGTGCACCAGGAGGGCCGCGCGGCCCGGGCCCGGTTGGACGCGGCACGGGCGAAGGTGGCCCGCGTGCTCGGCTGCGAGCCGAAGGAAGTCAGCTTCACCGGCTCCGGCAGCGAGGCGGACGCGCTGGCGCTCGTGGGCGCCTGGCACCTGCGGCCCCATCCCGAGCGGCGGCGGGTGGTGACCTCCGCGGTGGAGCACCCCGCCCTGCTGGGCGCGGCGGCGCAGTTGGAGCGGGAAGGCGCCCACGTCGTGCGGGTGGCGCCCGGTCCGGACGGGCGCGTGCGCGAAGCCGACATGCTGGCGGCCCTGACGCCGGACGTGGCCTTGTGCTCGTTGATGTGGGCCAACAACGAGACGGGCGTGCTCCAGCCCGCGAGGGAGGTCGCGCGCGCGTGCCGGCAGCGCGGCGTGCTGTTCCACACGGACGCGGTTCAGGCCGCGGGCAAGGTGCCCCTGTCCCTGCGCGAGGTGGACGCGGACCTGCTGTCCCTGTCCGCGCACAAGTTCGGCGGCCCTCCGGGCGTGGGCGTGCTGATGGTTCGCAAGAGCGTGGACGTCCGCGCGCTCACGCCGGGCCACCAGGAAGGCGGCCGCCGCGGAGGGACGCAGAACGTGCCCTACGCGGAGGCGCTGGCGCTGGCGCTCGCGTTGGCCGATGCGGAGCTGCCTGAGACAACGGCGCGGCTGACCACGCTCCGCGATGCATTCGAGCGGGAGGTGACGGCGCGACTGCCCGGCGTGCACATCAACGGCGGCGCGGCCCCGCGCGTGCCCAACACCAGCAACCTGCGCTTCGACGGCGTGGAGGGTGAGTCGCTGCTCATCGCCCTGGACCTGGAGGGCATCTGCGTGTCCTCCGGCGCCGCCTGCGCGTCCGGCACGCTGACGCCGTCGCATGTCCTGCGGGCCATGGGCCTGTCGCCCGCGCAGGCTCGAGGCAGCCTCCGCTTCAGCATGGGCCCCGGCACGACGGAAGCGGACGTGGCGCGCGTGGTGGACGCGCTCGTGCGGCACGTGCCGCAGGTCCGCGCGCTGGCCGGCTAGGACACGGAGCGCCGGCTCAGGGGCAGCCGAAGGTGGAAGGTCGCCCCCTCCCCCAGCACGGACTTTACCGACAACGAGCCGCCGTGCAGCTTCGCCAGCGACGAGGCGATGTAGAGCCCCAGGCCATGCCCCTGGGCAGGCTCACCGTCCGCCCGCTGGAAGCGCTCGAAGACGGAGGGAAGCGCCCCCGCGGAGATGCCGATCCCCCAATCCCGGACGTGGATGTCCACCAGCCCGGGGTGCAGAGAGAGACCCAGTTCGACCCGCCGTGTCTCACCCCCGTACTTCACCGCGTTGGAGAGCAGGTTGTTGAGCACCTGCCGCACCCGCTCCCCGTCGAAGGGAAGGAACACGGGCTCCTCGGCGCCCCGCAGCACGAAGTCCACCTGCGGTTCCAGGTCGCGCCACTCCTGGATGAGTTCCCGGAGGAAGACGGCGAGGTCGCACTGCCTGGGCCTCAGCTCCACCTTGCCTTCGGACAGGCGCGAGGCGTCCAGGATGGAGGAGATGAGGTGGTTCATCCGATCCAGTTGCCGCAGTACGGCGTCCACCGAACGGACCTCATCGTCCTCGCCCCGCTTCTCCACCTTGCGCAGCAGGACCTGGGCGTTGAGGCGGGCCGAGGAGAGCGGCGTCTTCAGCTCATGGGCCACCCAGTTGAGCACCTCCTCACGGGCCAGGAAGCCCCCCCTGCGCGTGTCCGTGGAGGCTTTCGGCTCGGGGAAGGTGGGCACGGCCACGGGGGGCCTCGAGCGAAGCGCACCGGTGATGGCCTCTTCGAAAGCGCTCAGGTCCACGGGCTTGGCGAGAAAGACGTCCGCCTTCTCCCTCCCCGCGGGCCGCGCGGCGCTCAGCAGCACGAAGGGAACCGATGCGAGGCTCGGCTCCGCCCGCATGGCGCGCAGCAGCTCCATCCCCGTGCGGCGGGGCATCATGTGGTCGCTGACCACCAGGTCTGGCGGCTCCGTGCGCGCAAGCATGAGCGCGTCTTCGCCATTGTGGGCCCGGATGGCGCGGTAGCCGAGCGCCTCCACGACCTCGGCGAAGACCTCGAGCAGCGCTTCCTCGTCTTCCGCGATGAGGACGCCACTCATTCCGAGGCCCCGATGCTCGTCCCAATGGGCCGGGCCTGCCCCGTCAGCAGCCCTTCCGCGGAGCGCATCGTCGCCAGCACCTTCATCCCCGAGTCGGCGATTCGGAACTCGCGCAACTCATTGTCGTACTTGCTGTCGCGCATCTTGAGCACCGACAGGATGCGGTGGATGCGCCCGCGCAGCTCCACGTAGCGCAGGAGGAGCAAGTTCTCCCCGAGGATGGAGACGGGCGCGTCGCTGAAGTCGAGCTCCGTGCCGGCCACCTTGGAGACCTCCCGGGTGTACAGCGTCGTCACCCCCTTCCGGCGCAGCTTCTCCGCGAGCGCCCCCAGGAGGAGCGGCCTGCGCTCCCGCTCGGTGATGGACTGCTCGAGCGTCGTGAGGCCATCGATGACGAGCCGCTTCACGTTCCGCCGCTCAACCTCCTGGAAGATGCGGTCCAGCACCAGGTCCGCCTCCTGCTCCGTCGGCGGGATGTACAGGTAGATGAGGAGCCCGCTCCTCACAAAGCGCGACACGTCCAGTTGGATGCGCCGCGCCCGAGCGGCGAGCGACTCCGTGGAGTCATGGAACGAGACGAAGAGGGAGTGCTCGTCCCGGCGCGCCCCCTCCACCGCGAAGTGCGCGGCCAGCAGCGTCTTGCCAATGCCCATGCTGCCCGCGAGCAGCGTGGCGCTCGTGCGGGGCAGGCCGCCCTCCATCAAGACGTCCAGCTCCGGCAACCCGAAGCTGACGCGCTCCTCGGGCGGCTCCACGTCCCTCCCAACGGACACCAGCGACTCCAGGCGCGGGATGAAGGACACCCCGTCCCCGTCGATTCGCATCAGGTGCTCCCCCGACAGGTGTGGCCGGCCGCGCAGCTTCACGACCTCCACGCGGCGCATGCGGCGGGCGCCGTGCTTCACCACCGCCAGGGAGACGATGCCGTCCACCGTGGTGGCTTCGGGCAGCGTCAGCAGCTTCTCCAGTGGGTACTCGGTGGTGAAGAGGCCGACGCAATCCGCCGCGGCCAGGCCAATGCCCAGCTCATAGAGGAACTCGCGCAGGCGCGCCTCGTCCTGCCAGAGGTCCCGGATGGAGCGAAGGCCATCGATGAAGAGCAGCTTCGCGCCCCGCTTGCGCACCGTCTGGATGATGAGGTCCCGCGTCTCCTTCGCGCCCTGCTTGAGCGATGAGTAGGCGCTCATCACGAAGAGCTTTTCGTCCAGCAGCTCCTCCTTGAAGAAGCTGAAGCTGCTCAGCTCGCCCACGAGCTTGTCATGGGGTTCGGACGTGACGGTGACCAGCACGACGGGCAGGCCTCGCGCCGCGGCGAGGAAGGCCATCTGGCTGCACAGCACCGTCTTCCCGCTGCCCGGATCTCCAGCCACGATGATGGATTGTCGCCTGGGGATGCCTCCGCCCAGCAGCGTGTCGAAACTCGGGATGCCCGTCTCGAAGAGCGACCACGTCCGGCGATCCATTCAGGAGCCATCACTTGTATTGGCGGTTGGAAGAAGCGCGCCCAGGAACACTTTCAGCGCGCTCCCTTTTTCGAGAACTAACAACCCGGATGCGCAGGGCCAAGCCTCTGCATCGGACTACAGGGCCCCGTCACACGCCAGATGCACGCTGTTGGACACGCGCGAGCGAAACCCGCGCTTCACGCCCTGCATCGCTACCAGGACTGCTCCGGAAGCGACTGCTCGCGCACGTCCTCATCGGGCTGTCCATAACCGGGCATCCCATCTTCCCGGGCTTCGTCCGCCTTGGAGGGCCGCGGACGCGCGCTCTCCTCGGGCTCGGGTGCGGACGGCTCCGGCTTCGGCTGCTTGGGCTCGTTGACCATCTGGACTCCTCCCTCCACGCGACACCGCGCGGCGGAAGGAAAGGTCGTCATCGTCCTGGAAGGTAGGGAGGAACGGTGGAGCGGACACCAGGATGCCTGCTCCCCTACCCCGCGCGCGAGCCCGGCGTCGGCGGCGTTCCGCTGGGCGACGGCGCGGCGGGTGCCTCGTCACTGGCGCCGAAGAGACCGCGCACCACGGCGGCGATGGCCAGCGGCGTGCCCACGCGTTCGTCGTAGTGGGGCGTCAGCGCCTGGGCGAACTCCTCCGCTGTCGGGAAGCGGTCCTCGGGGCGCTCCGCGAAGGCCCGAGCCACCACGGCCTCCAGCGCCTCCGGGATGTCGGGCCGCAGCTCGCGCAGGGGTCGGTACTGCCGGGCGCGGATGGCGTTGAACACGGCATCCGGCGTCGTGCCGGTGAAGGGGCGCTCCAGCGTCAGCAGCTCGTAGAGCACCACCGTGGCAGCCCACAGGTCGGCCTCTGGGCTCACCTCGCCGAGCAGCGATTCAGGGGACAGGTAGTAGGGCTTCCCCAGCACTTCGCCGCCCTGGAGGTTGCCGTCCACCAGCACGCGCGACACGCCGAAGTCGCCCAGCTTGATTTCGCCCACGCGGGAGATGAAGAGGTTGGACGGCGACACGTCGCAGTGGACGATGCCCAGCCGCTCACCCTGGGGCCCCGTGGCGGAGTGCGCGTACGCGAGCGCCTCCAGCAGCACCTTGCCCAGGTACACCGCGAAGTCGAGCGGCAGTGGAATCCCGCGCACCTTGCAGCGCCGGAGGATCTGCCCCAGGTCGCGGCCGTCCACCAGCTCCATCACGATGAAGTAGATGCCCTCCAGCGCGCCGGCATCCAGCACCGTGACGATGTTCGGGTGGTGGAGCTGCTTGGACAGCTGCGCCTCGCGGGCGAACAACGACACGGACTCTGGATCCCTCGTCAGCGCGGGCAACAGGCGCTTGAGCGCCACCGTCCAGCCCTCGCGCGGGCCGGACAACACCCGGGCCCGGTACACCTCCGCCATCCCGCCCTTGCCCAGCACGGAGAGGACTTCGTAGTTGCCGAAGACCCGCGTGGTCTTCTGCGGGGAAGTCGGCTGGCTCACGGCGTGGTGTTTCCAACCCCCGCCGACGGGCGGACGGGAACCCGCTTCCGGGTCCGCTGCTGCTGCATGAGGGTTTCGATGTCCTTGATGTCCTCGCGCAGCGCCTGCTCCGCCACCGCCTCCGCCGCGCGCCCCGCGGGCATCCAGCCCTGCTCGAAGGCCTTGCGCAGCGACTCGCGCGAGCGGCTGCGGTTGCCTTCGCGCTGATACGCATAGGCCAGCCACAGATGGACGTCCGCGCGCCCCAACCCCCTGCCCGCCTCCAGCGTCTTCACCGCGCGGCTCACGTCATTGAGCATCAGCTGGCTGGCCCCCAGGCCCACCACCGCGGCGGCGCTGCGGGGGTCCTTCGACAGGGCCAGCTCGAAGTGGCGCTGCGCCACGGCCGCGTTGCCCGCGGCCAGTTGGCGCTGCCCCTCCTCCAAGGGTGACACCTCGCCCTGCCGGCCCAGTCCCGCGGCCACCTGCGCCGCGGACGAGCTCGCGCCATCCGGCGTGGTCGAGGCGGCCGAGGCCGTGGCCGCCGAAGCCGCGCGCGCCGGCACCACCGCTTCCGCGTCCCGGGACAACGGCCGCAGGAGCAGGAGGGAGTCGTTCTTCAACACCGGCGAGCGGCAACCGTCCTTCAACCGGAACAGGGCCGTCATCACCCCGTCGTCCGGGTTGAACACGACCAGCGCGGGCTGATTCACCCGCGGCTCGCAGTGGGGCCCCAATTGACAGAGCAACACCTGGCCCACCAGGACGTTGTCCTGGAACTCGCCAGAGAGCACCTCCGTGTCGGGTTCGAATCCGCAGGGTCCGCCAGTCGCGACCCCCACCAGCTGGTCTCCCTGCATGCGCAGGGACACCACGCCATAGGAGTCCCCTTGATAGGAGCTCGACACCGTGGGCGGTCCCGCCCACGCGAGGCCGGAGGCAACGGAAAGAACCGTCGCAAGACCCTTGTTCAATAGCGAGGGCGGCATATGTGGGTGGATTCGGGCTCTTTCCATCATAGAGGTCCCGCGCCTGCCTTGTAAACGCGCGAGGATGCCTTGACCCCGTCGCCCCCCGTCCTTATCATTTCCAAAGACTCTGGCGGGAATTCCCAATAGATTCGAGGATTTGGAAGCACTGTAGCTTTGTTCAAGGGCTGTCCCCTGCGGGGCGCGTGATGCTCGGCAGAAATTCGAACCGATACGTCCATTCCGGGGTCCGTTTCGGTCTCCATGTGCAAGCCCTCCCTCCTCACGGGGGATGAGGGAAGCCTGCGGAGGCATGACTTCGGTCCCCACCTGGCTTTTGAGGGTTCAATGGACGCCGGGCACACGGCCATGCTGCGGGGGACTTTTTCTTTGGAGCGGCGTCGGTGAGCGAGACGGTGGTGGAAGAGGCGGCGGCGAGGAAGCAGACCCTGCGAGAGGAGCTCACGGCGCGCCGGAAGGCGATGACGCCGGACCTCATCGATACGCGGGGGCTCAAGGTTCAGTCTCGGTTTCTGGCGGCGCCGTACTATCAGAAGGCGCGCACGGTGGCGTTGTACGCCCCCATTCGGGGGGAAGTGCCAACCCGGGATATCCTGATTGCGGCGTTGCAAGACGGCAAGATTGTCTGCTACCCGCTCTCACATGTTCACGGGCGGATTCTTTCGTTCCGTGCCATCAAGTCGGAAAGCGAGCTGGAACCGGGACGTCTGGGGGTGCGAGAGCCCACCAACTCCGCGGACCTCATCGCGGTGGACCAGATTGACCTCTTCGTGGTGCCGGGCCTGGGCTTCACCCGGGAAGGCAAGCGGCTGGGGCGCGGGGGCGGTTACTACGACGCCACCCTCCGCGCGGCCAGTCAGCGCAGTCGTCGGGTGGGCCTGGCCTTCAATGACCAGGTCGTCCCCGTGCTGCCCACGACCGGGGATGACGTCGACATGGACCTGGTCGTAACGGAGTCTGAGTCCCTGCGCGGCCTGTACCGCGACTGGGACTTCCTCGATACGTGAAAGTCCTCTTCATGGGGGACGTGGTGGGCCGCCCGGGTCTCCAGGCGGTCCGCACGCTCCTTCCGAGGGTCCGCGCGCAGCACGGCGTGGACGTGGTGGTCGCCAACGCGGAGAACAGCGACCAGGGCTCGGGCATTACTTCAGAGACGGCCCACTACCTGCTCGACAGCGGCGTCCAGCTGCTGACGAGCGGTAATCATTTCTACTCCAAGAAGGCCATCCTCCCCTGGGTGAAGGAGCATCCGGACCTGCTCTTGCGTCCGGCCAACTACCCCAAGGGCACGCCGGGCAAGGGCCACAGCGTGGTGAAGCTCCCGGATGGGCGCGCGCTGGGTGTCATCAACCTGGAGGGGCGCGTCTTCATGCGCACCGAGGCCAGCCCCTTCGAGGTGGTGGAGGGGCTGGTGGAGGAGCTGCGCCAGCAGACGCCCTGCATCCTGGTGGACATGCACTGCGAGGCGTCCAGTGAGAAGAACGCCATGGGCGTCCACCTGGACGGGCGGGTGTCCGTGGTGGTGGGGACGCACACACACGTGCAGACGGCGGATGAGCGCATCCTCCCCGGTGGCACGGCCTTCATCACGGATGTCGGCATGTGCGGGCCATTGGACTCCGTCATCGGCATGAAGAAGGAGTCCTCGCTGGCGCGCTTCCTGGGCAAGCCGGCGCCCTATGAGGTGGCGGAGCGGCTCGTCTACCTGCAAGGCGTGGTGGTGGACATCGACGACGCCACCGGACGGGGCCGGAGCATCCACCGCGTGCGTGAGCACCTGCCAGGCACCTGAAACCCCTTGGAGGAAGTGCGTCCACGGCCGACGCACTTCGGGTAGCTTGCGGCGCCATGAATCCGGACGCGCTGCGCAAGGCGACCCCCGAGGAGCAGTTCGAAGAAGTGACCCGTGGCACGGTGGACCTCCACGTGCCCGAGGACCTGAAGAAGAAGCTTCAGTACTCGTATGACACCGGCAAGCCGCTGGTCATCAAGGCGGGCTTCGACCCGAGCCGGCCGGACCTGCACCTGGGCCACTCGCTGCTGCTCACGCGCATGCGGCGCTTCCAGGATTTCGGCCACACGGTGGTGTTCCTCATCGGTGACTTCACGGGGTTGATTGGCGACCCGACGGGCCGCAACGCCACGCGCCCGGCGCTCACGCGTGACGAGGTGAAGGCCAACGCGGAGACCTACAAGAAGCAGGTCTTCAAGGTGCTGGACGAGTCCAAGACGCAGGTGCGCTTCAACTCCAGCTGGCTGGACTCGCTGGGGACGGAAGGGATGATCCGCCTGGCCTCGCGCTACTCCGTGCAGCGCATGCTGGAGCGCGACGACTTCAAGAAGCGCTTCCGCAGCGAGGTCTCCATCTCCATCCACGAGTTCCTCTACCCGCTCCTGCAGGGCTACGACTCGGTGGTGCTCAAGGCGGACGTGGAGCTGGGCGCGACGGACCAGCTCTTCAACCTGCTGGTGGGCCGCCAGTTGATGAAGGAAGAGGGCATGGCGCCCCAGGTCATCATGACGGGCCCCATCCTGGAGGGCCTCAACGCGAAGACGGTCGACGGGAAGATTGTCGGCGACAAGATGTCCAAGAGCCTGGACAACTACGTGGGCATCGACGAGCCGGCGGACACCATCTTCGGCAAGTTGATGAGCATCACCGACGACCTGATGTGGCGGTACTACGAGCTGCTCTCCGCGAAGACGCGGGCGGAGCTGGCGGAGATGCGCGCCCAGGTGGAGTCCGGCGCGCTGCACCCCAAGGCGGTGAAGGTCGGCTTCGCGCAGGAGATGACGGCGCGTTTCCAGGGCGAGGAGGCCGGGAAGAAGGCCGCCGAGGACTTCGAGAAGCGCTTCGCGAAGAAGGAGCTGTCCACGGACGAGCTGCCCCTGGTGGAGGTGTCCCTGGGCGGCGCGGAGAAGCTGCCGGTGACGAAGCTCCTGCCGGAGTCGAAGCTGGTCGCGTCCGCCACCGAGGCGCGCAAGCTGATGGCGCAGGGCGGCGTGCGCGTCAACGGAGAGAAGGTGCAGGACGTCAAGGCGGAGCTGGGCGCCGGCGAGTACACGGTGCAGGTGGGCAAGCTGAAGGCAGCCCGCGTGAAGCTCGGTTGAATCTCCGGCCGGTGACGGCCGTCGCAGGCGCAGGACATGCCCCCCTGCCCCTCCTCTGAGGGGCAGGGCGGGGACTGCTGTACACTCCCGAGCGCCATGCGTCTTTCCCTCCCCTGCCTCGCCTTGTTGCTGGGTGCCTCGCTGCCGGCCCTCGCGGGCCGCGGCGTCTTCGTGTCCGACGTCACGGTGGACGCCCTCGAGCAGCCCGAGTCCCGCAAGGTCGTCTTCACGGTGGAGGCCGGGAGGCCCTACCCCCTGCTGAAGAAGGGCGGCCCCAACCGCGCCTGGTGCAAGCTGAGCGGCGCGTCCGCCGAAGGCTGGGTGCTCTGTGAAGGCGCGCCGGAGTCCACCGCGCCCGCCGCTCCAACCGCGGCGGCCCTGGTGGCCGCGGACCGGGCCCACTCGGCGCGGCAGGTGGTGATGCGGGGCCCCGCGGGCAACGTGGCAGCGCGTGACGCGGACAACGACGGCGACGAGGAGTTGGCCGGCTCCGCGAGCTGGAAGCCGGCCACCGGCTGCGCGACGACGTGTGACAGCGCGCCCCTGTTCGCGAAGCCGCCGCCCTTGTCCGCCATGGACCGCGAGGTGTTGGACTTGTGCCCCGCGCGCCCCGACGTCAGCGTGAGTGAAGGCGACGTGCGGCGATTCCTCTCGCGCCACTACGACGACCCGCGCCTCCAGCGGGCCTTGTCCGTGGCGGGCCGGCCCGGCGCGCGGCAGGCCAACATCGACTGGCTCACGGGCCTCTGGGTCAGCACCGGGCCTCGCAACGCCTTCACCCACGTCTTCTGCGGCGACGACTGGCAGCGAGGCCCCATTGGCGGCCTGCACTTCCTGCCGCGTTATGCCCAGCTCGAGGCGGAGGGCCGCCTCTGCTACCAGGGCCCGGTGCGCGGCGCCGGGGCCTTGAAGGGTGACGCCTACCTCATCCGCTTCAAGGGAGTGGCGCCCTGGTCCTGCGGTGAGAAGCGCGTCGGCGGCTTCTCACGCGCGCCGGACGCGGTGGGCCTGATGTCCATTGGCACGCGCGCCTTCGCCCGGTGCTGCGCGCGTGGCGGGGCCAAGAAGGAAGGCGGCGTGTACTCGGCGCCGGACCTGGGCGGGACGAACTGGCGCATCTGGTGCGGCACGCGCAATGGCACCTACGGCATCGCCACCCTGCATCCCACGGACGACAAGGCCACCTGCGGGGAATGAGCCCGGGCTGAAGGGCCCACTCCCCGGGGTGGACCGCGCTACTTCGCCGCGCCCACCGTGAGCACCGCCCCGGCCGAGTACGCGGTGAACTCCGGCGCGTACATGGACTGCACCGTGGCGGGGCCCACCTTGAACTGGCCGGCCATGTTGGCGCGCAGCCGGTACTTGAAGGTGTACTCACCCGCGGGCAGCTGCTCGAAGAAGAAGTTCGTGCCGGAGTCCCGCGTCTCCTCGTACCAGACGATGCCCAAGTCCCAGCGGTGGCGGGACTGCACGTTCTCCGGCTCCAGGCCCGCGGCGCGCGGATCTCTCAGGTGCACGTACTCCGCCGCGTGCTTCGCGCGCAGGGAGAGCTGCACCTCCACTTCGTCTCCGGGGAGCACCACGGCGCCCTCGGCCAGCGGCACGAGCCTGGCGTCCTTCCCCTGCCGCTCGCGCAGGAAGTAGCGCCGCGACACCTGGAAGAAGTCCCCGCGGTCGCTGTCCGGCAGCTTCTCCGTGGAGAAGTGCCACGTCGCGGATGCGAAGGCGAAGCCCGGGGTCGTCTTCTCCACCACCACCGAGCTCATCGTCGCCGGGTTCAACTCCGGCCCGGGCACGACGACCTGGTTCTTCTTGCCCGTGTATTCGTCTGGGGCGAAGGACATGCGCACCACGCGCGGGCCCACCGTCACCTGGGCGTCCTCGCGCACGCCCAGCGCGCCTTCCGCCTGGAGGTACTTCACCAGCGCGTACACGGACTCCGCCGTGGCGCGAGTGGACTTCCAGTGGTTGAGCTTCTTGTTCAGCAGCAGCCACTGGACCAGGCCCTCGCGGCGCGCGTCCTTCGGATTGAGCTCCGTCAGCGTGCGCAGCGCGAAGGCGTGCGTCTCCGTGGTGTCGTTGTACCAGAGCCAGCTGCGGTCCTCCTGCGCCCAGTAGGTGCCCAGCTCGGGACTCGTCTTCGCCGAGTCCATGACGCTCTCCCACACGCGGTTGGCGTCCGCGCCGCGCCCCGCGCGCTTCAGCGTCAGCGCCAGGTAGCCCTTGAGGTAGGGCGAGTGCTTCTTCCAGTGCTTGTAGCTGAACGCGAGCATCCGCTCCCGCTCCGCCGCGGTGAGGGCCTCACCGGTGTAGCTCGCGTTCGGATACGCGGAGGCCGTGTAGTTGAGGAACGTGAGGAACTCCCAGCCGCGCTCCTCCTTCATCAGCTTCGTCGCGTACTCCTCCCGGAAGTGCCGCGCCAGGTAGCCCCAGGCGCCCCGGGTGATTTCCGGCGGGACTTCCACGCCGAACTCCATCGCGCGAGAGAGGCCATGCACGATGTAGAGCGTCATGTACGGCGACGGAGGCCCCCCCGCCCACCAGGGGAAGCCGCCGCTAGACGTCTGCGCCTTGCGGAGCTTCGCCAGCGCGGACGTGCGCTCGGCGGCGGCGACCTTCGGGTCCAACACCTTCACCAGACCGGCCTCCGGCCCGGCGCCGCCCTTCGCCATCTCCAGCCAGGGCGTCTCCTCCAGCGCCATCTTCCGGTTGGGGTCCACCGCGTCCCACGTCTCCAGTTGGGTGGGGCGCTCGCTCAGCTGTCTGGCCATCCGCGCCACCGACGGGTACTGCCCGTACAGGCTGGACAGGATACCCGTCGACACGAAGCGGTTGAGCGTCTGCTCCGTGCACTCGTAGGGGTAGTCCACCAGGTACGGCAGCGCCTGGAGCGCCGAATAGAACAGCTGCGTGTCCACCGTGACGACCAGCTGCTCGTTCACCCGCGTCGGGTCGCCGCCCGCGCGCAGGTCCTCGAACTGCATCGTCTTGGAGTCCTTGCCCTTCAGCGTCACGAAGCGTGACTGCGCCAGGTGCATTCGGCCCGGCAACACCGGCAGCGGGCGCAGCTCGCCATCACTGTGATTCTCCGAGCGCGCCACCACCCGGAAGGCAACGGGCCCCACCCGCGTGGGCGTGGTGAGCGGGAAGCGCAGGCGCGTCCCCTTCCCCGCCTCCACGCGGAAGGACTGCGACGCCTGCTGGACGCCGAAGTCCGACAGCACGCTCTTCTGCAGCTCCAGGTCCTGGATGTCCAACGTGAGCGTGCCCTGCATCGGGCGCGACGCCGCGTTGTTCACCATCACCTCCAACACCGCGCGGTCGCCCTCGCGCAGGAAGCGCGGCACATAGGGGCGCACCATCAGCTCCTTCACGCTCCGGGAGGCGCGCTGCAACGAGCCGCCCTTCAAGTCACGCGTGACGGCGTGCACCCAGACGCTCCACGCCGTCACCGAGTCCGGCACGGTGAACTCCAGCGTCGCCGAGCCATCCGCCCCGGTGAGCACCTGGGGCGCCCAGAACGCGGTCTCCGCGAAGTTGGAGCGCAGCGGCTGCGGCGCGTCCGGAGTCGCGCCCCGGCTGCCAAAGCCCTCTTCCTTGTCCGCCTGCATCTTCGCTTCGGCCCGGACAGGCGCCTCGGCGAGCGGCGGGGGCGGCGGGGCGCCCGGCGCTGGCGCCATGGTGGCCCTTGGCACGGCGCTCTCCCGCATGCCGCCCATCCCACCGCGAACCATCTGCCGCATCCGCCGACGACCTGGACCGCCGACCTCGAAGCCCTCCCCGAAGAGCAAGGCGTCAGGCGCGGGCGGTGTCCAGCTCGGCACCTCGCCATATCGCGCGTTCACCACCCACCGGGTGTCCCCCTGGCTCGCCGACGACTGCATGTCCACGGAGGTGTGCCGCTGGGGATACAGCGACGCCACGCTGGGCGGCGTCTGCTTCGCGAACAAGTCCAGCGACTGGTCATACATGTACGCGAGCAGCTCGGCCGTGCCCGCCTCCACCTTCGCGCCCTTCGGCCCCTTCACCGTCACGCGCCAGGTCTCCTTCGCGCCCGGGCGCAGCGTGTCGCGGAAGGTGGCGAACTCCAGCTGCAGCTCCTTGTCGTCCCAGGGCACGAAGATGGACTTCGAGAAGAGCAGGAACTGGAAGTCACGCACCGTGGACAGCGCCACGGTGAAGCCGCCGCGCAGCTCCGCCGTCACCGGCACCTCCACGACTCCGGACGACTGGCCCGCGGTGAGCTTGCGCCGGGAGATGCGCCGCTCTCCCTGATAGATGTCGAGCAGCAGCGGCTGTCCCTTGAGCCCCGAGACGGCCATCAACCGCACCACCTCCCCCACCCGCGCCGTCTCCCGCTCGGCCACCAGCATCGCGGGCACGGCGAGCGGCGTCGTCTTCCCGGCCACCACCAGCTCGCGCCCCACGGTGTACGTCTGACCGAAGGCGTCCGTCGTCTCGTAGTGGAGCCGGTACGCGCCCGCCTTGAGCGACGGCAGCTTCAGCACGGCCAGTCCCTCTTTGTCGTGCTGCACCGAGCCGGCCGCCTGCTGGGCCCCATCCGTCCAGCCGCGAATGGTGGACTCCGGCGAATACGCGCCGAACCACCGAGGACGCAGGTTGTCTCCAGGCGTGGGCGTGAACACCGCCTCGGGGTCCTTGTACTCCGGCAGGCCCTGCGGCTCGTCCGCGGGCAGCAGGGGCTGCGCGGGCTGATTCAGCGCCACCAGCCGCCACTTGCCCGGCCCCGGCTGCGGCGCGCCATCCAGCGTGGAGCGCGTCAGCCGAACCTCGGCCGCGGTGCCCTCGCGGAGGAACCCCGTGTCCAGGTCCACGCGCGCCTCCACGGCGACGAAGCCCAGCCGGAAGGCCCGGCTGGCCGAGCGCGTCTCACCGCCTTCGTCCGTCGCGTCCGCCTCGATGCGGTAGTTCCACGTCAGCCCTGGGGTGGCCGCGGACCGCTCATCCGCCTCAGGGGTGAAGCCGATGGTGAAGCCTCCGTCCGCGCCCAGCGGCGACGTGCCCGTCGCCACCACCTGCCGCTGCGAGGAGCCGGACGGCGGGCCCCACCACCACCAGGGCAGCACCGGCTCGCGGTACGCACGCCACCGCACGGAGCCGGACGTCACCGGCATGCCGAAGTAGTAGCGGGCCTCTCCCTGGAACGTCGCGGGCCGGTTGAGGCGCAGCTGCGCCTTCGCGTCCTTCAGCGTCACCTCGAAGGTGGGCCGCTTGTACTCCTCCACGCGAATCGCCGCGCGGCCCCCCGCGCTCACGATCACGGACCACGCCCCCAGCATCCGGCCGGTGGGAATCGTGAACTCGCCCGCGGCGGAGCCGAAGTCGTTGGTGCGGACCTCCCGGGACTCCACCACCTGGTGGTTCGGGTCGAACAGCGTCACCTGGAGCGGGCGGTCCGCCAGCGTCTGATAGCGCGCCTGCTCGCCCCGGCCGCTGAAGGCCACCGCCTTCCACAGCACCTTCTGCTGGGGCCGGTACACCGCGCGATCGGTGAAGACGAGCGCCGAATGGACCTCCCCGGGCTGGTGGCGCTCGTAGAACGGCACCTGGCCCGGGTGCAGCAGCGCGTTCCGTCCGACGCCGGCCACCAGGACGTAGCTGCGGTAGCCATCGCCCGGGACCGAGTCGAAGGTGGCCGCGCCGTCCGCGTCCGAGAGGATGCGCGCCGCCTCCTTGAAGCCCTGCCTGTAGTCGACGCGGATGAGGCGCAGGGGCACCTTCGGCACGGGCTCGCCGGTGTCGCCGTCCACCAGCCGCACCTCCAGCAGGTCCCCGTTCGAGGGCCGCGCGACGATGACCCAGGGCGTCACCGTCAGGTACGCCGCGACGATGCGGTTGTTCGTCGCGCGGAAGTCCTCGTGGGCGGAGGCCATGATGACGTACGTCCCCCGGGCCGTGAGCGGCGGCGTGACGAAGGTGCGGTGCTCCCGGAAGTCCTCCGTCTTCGGCAGCGGCACGCTCCAGGTGGCCACCGGCCGCTGGCCCTTCACCAGGGCCTTCAACGGCGCGCCGTCCGGCATGAGGTTGTAGTCATCCACCTGGGCCAGCCGCTTCTCCAGGTCCACGGAGTACGCACGGAAGTGCAGCATGGACACGTTGCGGTGGGTGACCTCGACGGAGCGGCGGCGCGGCCCGTCCGACGCCATCGAGCCCATGCTGAACTCGGGCGCTTCGATGGCGGCCATGAGCACGCGGCAGCGCTCCGCCCCCGTGGACTGGGGGTAGGTGGCCGCGCACGCCTTCGCCAGCGAGTGGGCGCGCACCGCGTGGTCCGCCGCGCGCTCCATCTCCACGAGCTGGGCCTGCCCCATGGTCGACCAGGGCACGTCGCGGAACGCGGGCAGCAAGGCGGCCAGGTGTTGCCGGATGCGGGTCCGGTCGGCCGTGTCCGTGAAGTGCTGGTGCAGCACCGTGTAGCGCTGCAGCCGGGCCTCCAGCGCCGACTCGCGCCGCCCCGCGGACTGGTGCCACGCCTCCAGGTCCCCGAGCACCGCCGCCACCTTCACCAGCGGATGGACGCCGGGGTCCGTCAGCGCCACCTTGGGCGTCCCCTCCAGGAGCGCGCCCAGGTCCAGGCGGTACACCGCATTGGCCTGCTCGGGCCCCCAGTGCGAGCTGTCCGTCAGCAGCGACACGCGCAGGTACGACACGGCATCCCGCAACGTGGAGCGCAGCCCCTCCGGATAGGTGTTGGGCTTCACGTACTCGGACAGCGCCTTCAGGGGCTCACCGCCGAGCTGCTGCCGCTGCTTCCACACCTCCTCGTAGGCCCGCTGGGCCTCGGTCAGAATCTCCTCGTAGGTCCACGCCTTGAGGTCCACCGGCCCGGAGGACGCCACGGACTCGCGCTGGCGCACCTCCCAGCCGTAGGCCTGCGCATAGGCGACGAGCGCGTTCGCGTAGAAGAGGTTCAGCGTCGCGCGAGGCAACGTGCCCTTGGGCCAGGGCTGCTCGCGCAGGAAGCGCACCGCCGTCTCGTAGCCATGCAAGTCGGCGCGCAGTTGCACCGTGCGCACCAGCGCGCGCGTCCACTCGGCCTCGTCGCCCCTGGACTTCGCCTGCGCCAGTCGGGCCTCGGCGCCCTGGGCGGCGGCCTCCAGCTTCTGCGCTTCGACCATCCCCTCGATGGCCTTCCACGAAGGCGGCGCCTTGCCCTGCCCCAGCACGGGCGAGGTCAACAGCAGCAGGGCGAACAGCCAGAAGCGAACAATGGGTGCGCGGGTCCAGGGGGTCCGATGCATGTCGGCACTCTAGACACAGCTGGACACCCGAACGTTCCACAATGAACGTCAGTTCGCCTCCGGGGCCTCTGGCGCACGGCGGCGAAGCCCCACCAGGTAGACCTCCATGCTCGCGCCGCGGGTGGCCTCCGGCCGGACCACCTTCACCTCTTCGAAGAGGGCGCGGACCTGGTTGCGGAAGTCCTCGAAGTCCCGGCCCATGAAGACCTTGGCCACGAAGGACGACCCGGGCCGGCCCCGCGCCGCGGCCAACTCCAGCGCCTTGCCCGCCAGCCGCAGGCTGCGCGCCTCGTCGGTGGCCTTGATGCCGCTCGTCTTGGGCGCCATGTCGGAGATGACGGCGTCGAAGGGGCCGGCATGGAGCTCGGTCAGCTTCGCGTCGAAGTCGTCCGCGAGCACGTCCAGCACCGCCGTCTGCACGAAGGGCTGGCTGAAGGGCCGGATGTCGACGATGTCCACGCCGATGACGCGGCCCTTCGGTCCCACGGCGTCCGCCAATATCTGGAGGAAACCTCCCGGCGCCGCCCCCAGGTCGAGCACGACGTGCCCCTTCTTCACCATGGGGAAGCGCTTGATGAGTTCATCGACCTTGAAGGCCGAACGTGCCCGCAGGCCCTCTTGCTTGGCCTTCTGGAAATAGTGGTCTTTAGGACGGTAGGGCTTGCCCATGTCAGGGGGGCTCCCTAGCATCCGCTACTGTCTTCGGGAAGCCGGAGCAGTCGCGGGTGTCACTCCCCGTGCAACGGCCAGTCCGGAGGACGTAGGATGGGCACGACCCGGAGCGTGATGACGGCGCTGTGCATCTCCCTGCTGTCGGCTGGGGGCGCTGCCTACTGCTACACCCGCGCGGACGCCCTCCAGGTGCAGGGCCAGTGGCTGATGGAGCGCGGCACCGCCCAGGCGGAGGACTACGCGACCCGGTTCGACGGCGCCGCGGCGGATGCGCAACTGAAGACGTTCGCGGAGCGCCGGGCCATCCTGGAGAAGGCTCACGGATGGCAACGCGGGATGCTGCTGGGCGTGCTGATCGCCGCGCTGGCCGCCGTCTCCGCGTACCTCCTGTTCCTCCTCAAGCGGCTGAACGACCAGCTGCTCGATGCCACGGGCGGCAGGGCACACGAAGGCGCCGCCCGGGAGTCCACCTCCCCGGAGCCCGTCCAGGCGTTGATGCCCAGTCCGCAGCGCTGAGCGCTCGCCGCCGGGCGCGGCCCGCTGGCACAATGGCGTCCCCGCTTCATGGAGGAGGCCATGCCCGGCTGCGCGCACTGTGGACACCGACTGGACATCATCGCGAACCAGGTAGGCCGGCGTGACCATTGCCCCCACTGCGGCGAGGACATCCGTTCGTGCCGCAACTGCCGTCACTTCGACCTGGGCGTGGCGAAGGAGTGCAAGGAGCCCTTCGCCGAGGTCCCCAAGGACAAGGACGGCGCGAACTTCTGCGAGCTGTTCCAGATTGGCGAAGGCGGCATCCATGAGAAGGAGAGCCGGGATGCCCTGCTGAACGCCGCGGAGGCGCTGTTCCGCAAGAAGTGACGCAGCCCGCCACCCGAAGTCCCGCGGTCCGCCGGCGCCTGGCGCCAACGAAGCGCCGAACCGGGGCGCTATAGTCCGCGCCCTCCCGAGAGAGGGGTGCGGATGCGGTGGTTGAAGAATCTGTACGTCCAGGTGCTGCTGGCCATCGCGGTGGGCATCATCCTCGGTTGGCTGCGGCCCGACCTGGGCGAGTCCATGAAACCGTTGGGCGACGGCTTCATCAAACTGGTGAAGATGATCATCGCACCGGTCATCTTCCTCACCATCGTCGCGGGCATCGCGAAGATGGGCGACCTCAAGCACGTGGGCCGCATCGGCCTCAAGGCGCTCATCTACTTCGAAGTCCTGACGACGCTGGCGCTCGTCGTGGGCATGGTGGTGGTGAACACCCTGAAGCCCGGCGCGGGGATGAACATCGACCCGGCGCAGATCGACACCTCCGGCATCACCCAGTACCGCGCGTCCGCGTCGCAGCAGGGCACCATCCCCTTCCTCCTGGACATCATCCCGCATGACTTCCTGTCGGCCTTCACCGAGGGGAAGCTGCTCCAGGTGCTGCTCGTCGCCGTGCTGACGGGCGTGGCGCTCACCCGCCTGGGGCACCTGGGGCAGCGCGTGCTCGACCTGTCGGATGACCTGGCGCAGGTCTTCTTCGGCATCGTCGGGATGATCATGAAGCTGGCGCCGCTGGGCGCCTTCGGCGCCATGGCCTTCACCGTGGGCAAGTTCGGCGTCGAATCGCTCAGCTCCCTGGGCCGGCTGCTCATCGCCGTCTACGTCACCTGCGCCCTCTTCGTGTTCCTGGCGCTGGGGCTGGTGGCGCGGCTGTCCGGCTTCTCGCTGTGGAAGCTGCTGCGCTACATGCGCAGCGAGCTGTTGCTCGTGCTGGGGACGTCGTCATCGGAGTCCGCGCTGCCCCGGCTGCTCAAGCGGCTGGAGACGCTGGGCTGCGACCGGGGCGCCGTCGGGCTGGTGCTGCCCACCGGGTACTCGTTCAACCTGGACGGGACGTGCATCTACCTGACGATGGCGGCCATCTTCATCGCCCAGGCGGTGAACGTGGACCTCTCGCTGGGCGAGGAGCTCACCTTGCTGGGCGTGCTGCTGCTGACGTCGAAGGGCGCGGCGGGCGTGACGGGCTCGGGCTTCATCACGCTGATGGCCACGCTGGCGGCGCTCAACGGCAAGGTGCCCGTGGAAGGCGTGGCCCTGCTGCTGGGCGTGGACCGCTTCATGTCCGAGGCCCGGGCCATCACCAACGTCATCGGCAACACCGTGGCGACGCTGGTGGTGTCCAAGTGGGAGGGCGTGCGTGACGACACCGTCATGCACGCCGAGCTCGACAGCGGGCCCAAGCCCCTGGAAGGGATGAGCCTGGGCCACGGCACCTGAGCGCGCGGCGCTAGAAGCCGTAGATTTTCGAGATGATCTCCTTCATCACCTCGGAGGTGCCGCCACCGATGGTGATGAGGCGCACGTCGCGCCACATGCGGGCGATGGAGGTCTCCTCCACGTAGCCCATGCCGCCGTAGAACTGCTGGCAGTCGTAGGCCACGCGCTGGGCCAGGTCGCCCGCGAACAGCTTCGCCATGGAGACCTCCTTCACCGGGTTCTCCTTCCGGTCGAAGAGGTCCACCGCGTGGTACGTCAGGCGCTTGGCCGCTTCGATGGCCGTCAGGTGCTCCACGAACTTGTGGCGCCACACCTGGAACTTCATCAGCGGCCGGCCGAAGGCCTCGCGCTCGTTGCCGTAGCGGATGGAGTCCTCCACCATCCGCTCCATGCCCGCCACCGTGGTGATGGCGCCCACCAGGCGCTCACCCTGGAAGTTGGTCATGATGTGGTAGAAGCCTTCGTTCTCCTCGCCCAACACGTAGCGGGCCGGAATCCGGCAGTCCTCGAAGTAGAGGACGGCGGTGTCCGAGGACAGGTTGCCCACCTTGTCCAGCTTCTTGGAGACGCCGAAGCCCTTCACGTCCGTGGGGAACGTCACCAGGGAGATGCCGCCGTAGCCGGCCTCGCCCGTGCGCACCGCCAGGGTGATGAAGTCCGCCCGCGTGCCGTTGGTGATCCACATCTTCGAGCCGTTGATGACGTAGTCATCCCCGTCCCGGCGCGCCGTCGTCTTGATGCTGGCCACGTCCGAACCGCAGCCCGGCTCGCTCACGCCCAGCGCGGCGATCTTCTCACCCTTCAGCGCCGGCTCCAGGAACTCGCGCTTCTGCTCGTCCGTTCCAATCTCGTTGATGATGGGCGTGGCCATCTGGCTCTGCACCAGCAGCGCCATGTTCACGCCCGCGTTGAGGCTGCGGCTCAACTCCTCCGCGAACACCGTCACGTACCAGTAGTCCAGCCCACTGCCGCCGTACTTCGGGTCGTGGTTGATGCCCAGGAAGCCCAGGTCCCCCGCCTTGCGGAACAGCTCCTTGGGGAAGATGCCCGCCCGGTCCCACTCGAGGCCGTGCGGCGTCATCTCCTTCTCCACGAAGCTGCGCACCGTGTTGCGGAAGGCCTCGTGTTCCTCGGTGAACGGGTGGGGCATGGGGTGTCCTCGGCGCGAAAGGATTGATTCTTGAATCAATAACAGGGGCCTCTAGGTGCCACAAGCACCGCGGCCCAGGCACACCGCGCCCCTCCTTGAGGACAGAGGACGGACGCACCGCGTCGTGTCATTTTCACCTGCCCGCTCGGCGGACGGCCGTTAGACGTGCCGGGGAGAAGATAGTCCGCACTCCGGAGTATCCCCTTGACAGACAGTTCAGAGACTGTAGTTTCCGGGGCGCAGACTTTCCATGTAGAAGCCGGCCCGGCTGTGTCTCCCAGGGGACAAGAGCCCCGTGACCGGCAGGAGCATGACGACCGTGATTCGACGCATGTGGATGGCCGCGGCAGTGGCAGCGGTGGTGACGACGGGCTGTGGCAAGGCCAGCAACAAGCCGGCCCTCCCGGAGCAGACGGGTCCCGCGGCATTGGGCGTGCGCGCCATCACTCCAGCCACGGAGCTGAGCGCCGACGTCACCCGCGTGACGGGGCAGATCCGCTCGAAGAACGAGGCGGTCCTGGGGCCCCAGGCGACCGGCACCATCTCGAAGATGAACGTGCGGGTGGGTGACAAGGTGAAGAAGGGCCAGGTGCTGGCGGTGCTGGACGCCTCCAACGTCGCCATCAGCGTGGAGCAGGCGCGCGCCGTGAAGCAGGCGGCGGACGCGGCGCTGGAGCTGGCCACGTCCTCCCTGGAGCGCACCCGGAAGGTGGCGGAGTCCGGCGGCGTGGCCGCCGCGGGGCTGGATCAGGCCGTGATTGGCCAGAAGCAGGCCGCCGCGCAGGCCGCCCAGGCCGCCGCCGGGCTGCGGCTGGCGGAGGAGATGCTGCGCGACCACTCCATCGTCGCCCCCTTCGACGGCGTCATCACGGCCCGCACGAAGAACATCGGTGACTCGGTGGCGATGACGCCCTCCACGCCGGTGTTCAGCATCGTCGACACGACGGGGCTGGAAGTGCGCGCGCAGGTCCCCGAGTCCGTGGTGGACAAGGTCCGCGTGGGCAGCAAGACGCAGGGCACGTTGAGCCCCAGCGGCGCGCGCTTCGACGTGCAGGTGGCCGTCGTGGGCGCGGTGGTGGACGCCACCAACCGCACGGTGGAGGTGCTGGCCGACGTGGTGGGTGAGCCTTCCACGGCGCTGCGTCCCGGCGCCCTGGTGGAGCTGGACTTCTCGAGCGCGGGCGAGGCCGACGACAAGGGCCTCTTCCTCCCCACCCAGGCCGTCAGCGCCCGGGGCCAGGAGGGCTTCGTGTGGGTGGTGCAGGACGGCACGGTGCGCAAGCGGGATGTGCGCGTCGAGCGAGTGCTGCCTGGTTACGTCCGCATCCTCCAGGGGCTGGGCGCCGACGAGCGCGTGCTCGCCGACTCCTCCCTGGACGTGAAGGAGGGCACGGCCGTCCGCGTAGTGCAGTGACGCCTGCCCTCCCCCTTCAAGTTCGGAGCTCCTGAATGCTCAAGACATTCATCACCCGCCCTGTGTTCACCGCGATGCTGATGCTCGCGGTGGTCGTTTTTGGCATCAATGCCTACCCACGCATCGGCGTGGATCAGTTCCCCGACGTCGAGTTCCCCGTCGTCACCGTCACCACGGTGCTGCCCGGCGCGGACCCGGAGTCGATGGAGAAGAACGTCAGTGACCCGCTGGAGGAGGCGCTCAACACCCTCAACGGCGTGGAGCAGCTGCGCTCCATCAACCTGGAGAGCGTGTCCCAGATCGTCGTCCGCTTCACCCTGGACACCAAGGTGGACGTGGCGTCGCAGGACGTGCGCGACCGCGTCCAGGCCACGCTGAGCAAGCTGCCGACGGAAATCGAGACGCCGGTGGTGGAGAAGTTCGACATCGGCGCGGCGCCCATCATGACGCTGTCGCTGTCCGGCGCGCTCCCCATTGAAGAGATGACGCGCGTCGCCGAGGACGTCGTGAAGCCCGCCCTCCAGCGTCAGCCGGGCGTGGGCAGCATCGACGTGGTCGGTGGCCGCGAGCGCGAAATCCAGATCGTCGTGGATCCGGAGCGGCTGCGTGGCTTCGGGCTGGCCGTCAGCGACGTGAGCCAGGCCGTGCAGGCGCAGAACCTGGACGTCCCGGGTGGCCGCACCATGGACAGCGGCCGTGAGCGCGTGGTGCGCCTGACGTCCGAGGCCAAGAGCGTGGACGAGCTGCGCAACATCATCATCGCCAGCCCCAACGGCGCGCCGGTGCGCGTGCGTGACGTGGCCGACGTGGTGGATGGTCCGGAAGAGGCGCGCTCCAGCGCCAAGAGCGGTGACCGCAGCGCCGTGGCGCTGGTGGTGCGCAAGCAGTCCGGCTCCAACACGGTGCAGGTGGCCGAGTCCATCAAGGAGTCCCTGGGAGAGGTCAACAGCCTGCTGCCCGAGGGCGTGCGCACGGAGATGGTGACGGACAACTCGCGGTTCATCCGCTCGTCCATCGCCGCGGTGCAGTTCGACCTGGTGCTCGGTGGCTTCCTCGCGGTGCTCATCGTGCTGGTGTTCCTGCGCAACCTGAACTCCACGCTGGTGGCCGCCATCGCGCTGCCGGTGTCCGTCGTCGGTACCTTCGCCGTCATGGCGGCCCTGGGCTTCACGTTCAACGTCATCACGATGCTGGCGCTGACGCTGTCCATCGGTCTGCTCATCGACGACGCCATCGTGGTCATCGAGAACATCGTCCGTCACCTGGAAGAGGGAAAGACGCCCATGCAGGCGGCGCTCGAGGGCGCCAGCCAGATCGCGCTCGCGGTGTTCGCCGTGACGCTCGCCATCGTCGCCGTGTTCATCCCCGTGGCCTTCATGGACGGGACGATGGGCATGTTCTTCTACCAGTTCGGCGTCACGGTGGCCGTGGCGGTGCTCATCTCCTACGCCGTGTCCATGACGCTCACGCCCATGCTGTCGGCGCGCATGCTGAGCCACCATGGCAACCCCACGGGCATCTCCGCGGCGGTGGAGAAGGTGCTGGTCGCCACGGAGACGGGCTACCGGAACATCCTGGCCAGCATCCTGCGGCACCGGGCCATCACCCTGGTCATCGCCGTGGTGGTGCTCTTCGTCACCCTCTTCATGGCCAGCTTCCTGAAGTTCACGTTCATCCCGGAGCAGGACAACGGCAACATCAAGCTGGCGGTGGAGCTGCCCATCGGCTCCACGCTGCAGGAGACGCAGGCGGAGCTGGACGCGCTGGACGCGCAGGTCCGCGCCCTGCCCGGCATCGACTCCACCTTCGCCACCGCCGGTGGCGGCGTGCAGGAGGAAGTGCACAAGGGCGAGCTGCTCATCAACCTGGTGCCGCTGAAGGACCGCTCCTTCAACCAGGGCGAACTGAAGACGTACCTGCGCGGCGCCATCACCCCCCGCAGTGGCGTCACCGTCACGGTGCAGGACGTCGCGGCAGTGGGCGGCGGCGGCGCCCGCACGCAGCAGATCCAGTTCAACCTCCGCGGTGACAACTGGGAAGAGGTGGTGAAGGCCGCCGAGCAGGTGCAGGGCGCCATGCGCCAGAATCCGGGCCTGGTGGACGTGGACATGACGTTCCGCTCCGGCAAGCCGCAGTACGACGTCAAGGTGGACCGCGAGCGCGCGGCCAGCCTGGGCGTCCCGGCGGCCTCGCTGGGCGCCACGCTGCGTGCCTTCCTGGGCCGCGACAAGTTCGGCGACTACCGCGAGGGTGGCGAGACGTACGAAATCAAGGTGGCCCTGCCGCCGCAGACGCTGGCCTCCGCCGACGCGCTGGGCAAGCTGACCGTGCGCAGCATGACGGGCCAGTTGGTGGAGCTGCGCAACTTCGCGACCATCACCCCCGCCGACGGCCCGGTGCAGATCGACCGCGAGTCGCAGAAGCGGCAGATCACCCTGCTGGCGAACCTGGCCTCGGGCTACGCGCTGAGCGACGGCATCAACTTCCTCAACGCGTACGCGGAGAAGGAGCTGCCCAAGACGGTCATCTACGACTTCGAGGGTAACGCGAAGGAGATGGGCAAGGCCGTGGCGGCCTTCGGCTCCGCCCTGCTGCTGGGCATCATCCTCATCTACATGATTCTCGCGGCGCAGTTCGAGAGCTTCGTCCACCCCTTCACCATCATGATGTCGCTGCCCTTCGCCCTCATCGGCGCCATTGGCGGTCTGCTCGTCACCGGTCAGGCCATGTCGATGTTCGCCCTCATCGGCATCATCATGCTCATGGGTCTGGTGGTGAAGAACGGCATCCTCCTCGTCGACTTCACGCTGCAGTTGCGTGAGGAAGGCAAGACGGCGACGGAAGCCCTGCTCCAGGCCGCTCCCGTGCGTCTGCGTCCCATCCTGATGACGACCATCGCGATGATCGCCGGCATGATTCCGGTGGCGGTCGCCAAGGGTGACGGCGCGGAGACGCGCGCGCCCATGGCCATCACCATCATCGGCGGTCTGGTGACGTCCACGTTCCTCACCCTGGGCGTGGTGCCGGTGGTGTACTCGCTGATGGACCAGCTCACCGAGAAGTTCAAGCGGCGCAAGGGTCCGGACGCGACCTCCGGTACGCCGCACGCGGTGGGTCCGAAGCACGGCGCTGAGTCGCCTTCCGTGGCCGCCGCGGCCCGGGTGGAGACCGCCTGATGCGGCGGCCGGATGACAAGCCGGCCGCGCTCGCGAATCGGCGCGGCGACCCGGGCGCGGAGGGCCAGGACCCTCCCGAGGACGGTGGCTCCGAGGAGAGCCACGGTCTGCTGGAGGAGGACGTCGAAGCCTCCACGCCCGAGTCGCGGCGCCTCCACGAGTTGCTGATTGAGTTCAGCCGCTACCGCTCCCTGAAGAACCCGCTGGCGGGCATCTGCGAGGACCTCCAGCTCACGCCCACGCAGATGCATGCGCTGTCGTGGCTGGGGAACGACGGTCCGGTGCAGGTGGGCGTCCTGGCCCTGCGGGTGGGCATCACCCGGAAGACCATCACCGGTGTGGTGGACCGCCTGGAGAGCATGGGTCTGGTGGAGCGGACCCGGGACGTGGAGGACCGGCGCGCCGTCGTCGTGCGCCTCACCGAGCAGGGCAGCAGCGTCTTCGCCCGCATCGACCGGGGCCTGGACGCGAGCCTGCGGCGCGTGCTGAGCCTGATGAGCCCCGAGGACCGCGACGCCGTGTTCGGCATCCTGGAGCGGATGCTGGCGCGCCTGACGGCCGAGGCGGAATCGGCCAGGGGCGACTCCCAGGCGAGCTGAGCTGTGCCCTCACGCGCGCCGGCCCATGCCACGGGTCGGCGCGCGAAGGACGCCGAGGGTGTCGCTGGCGCGACCGAGCGCATAAGCTCCCCCCGGCAGCCCACCGCATGACGATGACCGCCATCCTCCTCGTGAGCCTCACCCTGGGACTGGGCGCCGCCGCCCCGGCTGGCGCGCGGGCGGAGGTGACGTGGCCCGCGGTGGCGCCGTCCACCGTCCAGTTGCGGGCCCCTGGGAGTGCGGCGCCTCCGCCCGACGTGTCCTCGCTGCTGGCCTCCCGGTGCAGGCAGTGGGCCGCCTCGCCCGACAACCCCTGGGCGCTGGCCCATGGCCTGGCGCTGGACGGCCGGGACTTCCGCACCCGCGACGGTCAGCCTGCGGCGGATGCCATCATCGCGCGCTACCTGCGCCGGACACCGCCCCCGTCCCACTCCCCCGCCGCTGCCCAGCGGCTCTTCTTCGACAGCCGAACCGCCAACGGCACGCCGGTGGAGCCCCACCCTGCCCTTCAGCTCAAGAGCCTGCTGCACGCGGGCTACCCGGTGCGCCACCGCTTCAACGCGTCCTGGGGCCCCGTCATGGTGCAGGCGCTGGTGGAGCAGTTGCAGCTCGACTTCCGACCCTCGCTCGTGGCCCATCCCGAGGGTGCCTGGGCGCTGGACGCCCTGTCCCTGGCGATGGAGCCCGGCGCCACGTTCCGCACCAGCGAGGGCAAGACGGTCCACATCGACACGGTGATGCGGAACGCGCTCGCCACGCTCGAAGCCGCCCAGGCCGAGCTGTCCGCGGCGATGCGCGCGGGGCGGACGCAGGTCCCCAAGCGAAAGCAGGGCATCTACGCCCACCCGTGCGGCGGGCTTCACTACTTCCAGGCCGTGGCGGGCTGGGCCCGGCATGCCTCCGTGCGCAAGGCGTGGCGCAAGCGGCTGGACGCGCAAGTGGACGTGCTGCTGTACCGGCTGGACTCGGAAGGCCGGCAGTACGAGGCCGCGCTGGCCGACGCGCCGTTCGCGCACCGGCTGCCCCTGCTGGTGCAGATGCTGAAGTTCCAGGGTCACCTGCTGGAGACGCTCGGCCGCTACCGCGACGACACCCGGTGGCGGCCCACGAAGGCCCAGCAGCAGACGGTGGAGCGGGCGCGCACGGCCCTGGAGCACACCGTGCGCCGGCTGGAAGCCGGTGGCGCCTTCGATGCGTGGCCAGCGCTGGCCGAACGGCAGCCGCAGCTCGCGTTGGACTTGTTGGGCGACACCTGCCACGCCGCGCGCGGCGAGGCCCTGTGGCGGACGCCCGCCGTCAGTGCCCCAGCCGCGCAAGCTCCTGCGCGGTAAAGCCCGCCGCTTCCAGAATCTCCCGCGAGTGCTGCCCCAGCGCGGGCGGCGCGCGCAGCGGCGTGTCGCCCATGCGCAGTGGCGTCAGCAGGTGCGTCACCTTGCGGCCCAGCACCGCGTCCTCCGTCTCCACGAAGAGGCCCCGGGCCTGGAGCTGCGGGTCCTTCAGCACGTCGTCCCCTTCCGCCACGGGCTCGATGCAGAGGTCGGAGCCCGCGAAGCGCTCCTGCCAGTACGCCAGTGGGTGCTCGGCGAACAGGCGCGTCAGCTCCGCCTTCACGCGCGCGCCGGGCTCGCCCGGGGCGTAGGCGTCCTCCAGCAGCTCCGGACGCCCCAGCCGCTCACACACGCCCGCGAAGAACTTGGGCTCCAGCGCGCCCACCGCGAGCCACCGGTCATCCGCCGTGCGGTACAGGCCGTAGCACGCGTAGCCGCCGTTGAGCGCCTCCTTGCCCCGATGAAGGGCGGCGCCTTCCGCCCCCATGAAGAGGCGCGACGCCAGGTGCATGTGCAGGAAGGCCAGCGCGCCGTCCGTCATGGACACGTCCACGAAGCGCCCCTGCCCCGTGCGCTCACGCTCGTGCAGCGCCGCCAGGATGCCCACCAGCGCGAAGAGGCTGCCGCCGCCAATGTCCCCCATCTGCACGCCAGGAAACGCGGGCGCGCCGCCGGCCTCACCGCCGTAGCCCAGCAGGCCGGCGCGGGCCGCGTAGTTCAAGTCATGCCCCGCCTTCAGCCGGTCCGGCCCCGTCTGCCCGTAGCCGGAGATGGCGCAGTAGATGAGCCGGGGGTTCTCCGCGCGCAGCACGGACTCGCCCACGCCCAGCTTGTCCATGACGCCGGGCCGGAAGCTCTCCACCAGCACGTCGTAGTGGCGCACCAGCCGCTTCAGCGCCTCGCGGCCCTCGGGCTGCTTCAGGTTCAACGTCAGGGAGCGCTTGTTCCGATTGAGGCCGTAGAACAGGCCGCTGACGTCATCCCGCAGGGGCGGCATCTGGCGGATGTAGTCCCCGCCCTCCGGCTCCTCCACCTTGTCCACGGTGGCGCCCAGGTCCGCCAGCACCAGGGTGGCGTAGGGGCCGGGCAGCAGGCGCGACAAGTCCAGCACGCGCAGGCCTGTGAGCGGGAGCGACGACATGGGCATTCCTCAGGAGCGAGCGACGGGGAGGTGGAAACGACTGCGGCGCGCCCCTGTGAAGGAGACGCGCCGCGTGCGGCAGAAGCCAGCGGGCGGAGTCCACCCGCAGCGCTCCGGTCCGCCGGAAATTAGAGCAGCTTCGCGAGCTTCATCGCGAGGCCCATGTCCATGGGCTTGAACTTCAGCTTGCCCTGCATGGCCGCCATCTGCGCGTTGAGCTTCTTCTCGCGAATCTTCACGAAGTCGTCGTTGCTCACGGAGATGGTCATCTTCGCGTTGTCGACCGCACCTTCCGTCACCCAGCCCTCCGACTTGGTGGCGTCCAGCGTCCACTTCCCGCCGCCCTCACCCGACACGTCGAAGACGATGACGGCGTTGATTTCCTTCGCCAGCTCCGGCTTCGCCTTGAGGGTCTCCGGAATCTGGTTCTCGATGATGTCCTTCGCGCTCACGACACACTCCTTGGCCTGATCGTTGATTTTAAAATCAAAGACAGGGGGGACCGTAATGGCGCCCCCCTGACAGGTCAAGACACGGATGCGGCATCTGTCACGCGATGGTGGACGCGGCGGCGGGGTTCAGCGAGCGGCGAACCATGTCCAACAAATCGTTGAGTTCGAACGGCTTGGCCAGATGCCCCACCGCGCCAATGTCGGAGGCCTTGCTGCCCACGTTGCGGTCCGCGCTCAGGACGATGAGGGGGATGCGCGCCACCTCGGGCGGCTTCTGCCGCATCCGCTGGGCGAACTCCCAGCCGTCCATCACCGGCATCATCAAGTCCAACAGGATGAGGTTGGGCGGTTCCGGCTCGAGCCGGTCCAACGCCTCCTTCCCGTTCCGCGCCCGGCGGATTTCGAAGCCTTCGGCTTCCAGAATCTCTGAAAGGGCCTCCAGGATGTCCGGGTCGTCATCGACGACCAGGACCACCGGGGCCCTCGCATGCTGTGCATTGTGCAAGGTCAGAGCAGTCTCCCGAGGTGCGACGCTGGGATTCTTCCACCATCCTCCCACACGGCCGCGCAAGAAAATGCGCCCACGCCGCCAGACATGGGCCTACGTTGCAAAACCGACAGTCACTGCCCACCCTTTCCGTGACCTGATGGACTGGGGGTGCGGAACGTGGCGAGCGAGGGGGAGCTGAAAGCAGGCGACATGGCGGCACCCGGGCTCCTGCTCCTGCCTCGCGGAGGCAGCCCGCGCCTGCTCGGGCGCTCGCTGCTGGGGCAGCTCGGCTTGGAGGCGCTCCCCAGCCGCGTGGACTCCCTGCCGGAGCTCATGGCGGTGGCGGGCTTCCAGCGGCGCCCTGGGAGCGGCAGCCTCTGGGAGCGGGACGGCCAGGTGCTGATGGCGGGCGAGGAGACGCTGGAGGACCACGCGCTGCTGCTGTGGACGTCGCCCCTGGCGTGGGACGAGGCCGGGGTGCGGCGGCGCGTGCGCTACCTGTCCATGGCGTCGCATGACCTGCGGGGCTCACTGGCCAACGTGCGCTCGTACGCGGCCCTGCTGCTCAACGGCCGCGTGCCCCTGGAGGCCAAGGTGCAGCGCGGCCTGGAGACCATCCTCCGCAACGCGGACCGCTCGCTCGCCTTCGCCCAGGACTTCTTCGACGCCAGCCGGGCGGACCTGGGCTCCCTGCCCTGCGAGCAGGAGCGCCAATCCCTGCTGCCCCTGCTGGACGCGGCGGTGGAGCGGCAGCGCGCCGCGGCCTCCGCGGCCCAGGTGGCGCTCGTGTTGGGCCTGAATCCGGCGCAGGCGGTGCCCGTGGTCGTCGTGGACGGGGCCCGCATCCAACACGCCGTGGAGTCATTCATCCAGTACCAGTTGGCCCGCGCCCAACCGGGTGAGGTCATCCGATTGGGCCTCCAAGACTTCGCGCCCCGGGTGCGCGTGGAGGTCCGCCGGGACGGGGCGCCCCTGACGGACGAGGACGTCGCCGCCGTCTTCCAGCGCGAGGAGCGCGCCTTCCGGGAGAAGCGGCTGGAGGACCCCTTGCGCGTCTACCTGGCCCGGCAGGAGGTGGAGGCCCATGGGGGTAGCGTGGGCGTCGAGTCGGACCGAGGTGGCAGCACCCTCTTCCTCACCCTGCCCCAGGCCCCCGTCGCGGCGCTCGGTTCTCCAGCAACCATGCAGGCTTGAATCGCCCGCTGGTCTTGCTGGCGGTCGGCGGCGCCCGTCGGTATGCTCCTTGGCGTCTTCGCGAAGGAGCCGAGTGATGGGTTTGAAGGGAATGGAAATCCTGCTGATCATGGGGGTGCTGCTGCTCCTGTTCGGAGCGTCGCGCCTGCCACAGCTGGGCTCTTCGCTGGGGAGCGCGATCCGCAACTTCAAGCGCGGTTTTGGCGGTGAGGGCGAGGACGCGGCGGCCCCTGGGGACAAGAAGGGCTCCGGGACGCTCTCCAGCAGCACCGGCGTGCAGAACGACGTCACCAAGAGCCAGACGCCCAGCGGCCACGTCTGATCCGCCGCCGGGTGGCCATGCCCCCCCCGGCAGGACGTGAGCAGTGCCCTGAAACGCGCAACGCCCGAGCCACCCCCTAGAACGAGGGGTGGGCCGGGCGTTCGCTTTTGCCCTGCGCGTGGCGTGGGCTCAGTCGACCACGGTCGTGCCTTCGTACATCCGGTCGAGCTGCGCCTTGTACTTCTGGGTGCAGACCTTCCGCTTCACGCTGAGCTTGGGCGTCAGCTCCTCCGTCTCCTGGCTGAAGTCGTTCTCCAGCACGGTGAAGCGCTTGAGCGTGGCGTAGGGCGGCTGCTGCGTGTTGACCTGATCCACCGCGGCCTTCACCGCCGCCTGGACCTCCGGACGCCGGGCATTGTCCGCGTAGCTGCCCACGGGGGCGCCCTGGTCCTGGAGGAGCTTGCGCGCGCCCTCCTCCGACACGGTGATGAGCACCACCAGGTACGGCCGCTTGTCGCCGTACACCATGGCCTGACTGATGATGGCGTGCGTCTTGAGGGCGTTCTCGAGGTTCTGCGGCGCCACGTTCTTCCCGCCCGCGGTGACGATGAGGTCCTTCTTGCGGTCGGTGATGCGCAGGTAGTTGTCCGCGTCCAGCTCGCCGATGTCACCGGTGTGGAACCAGTTCTCCGCGTCGATGGCCTCCGCCGTGGCCTCGGGGTTCTTGTAGTACCCCTTCATGACGGCCGGGCCGCGGATGAGGATTTCGCCGTCGGAGGCAATCATCACCTCCATGCCCGGCACGGGCGCGCCCACGCTGCCAATCTTGATCTTGTGCTCGCGATTGACGGTGGTGCCGGCGCACGTCTCCGTCAGGCCGTAGCCCTCCAGCACCTTGAGGCCCAGCAGGTCGAAGAAGTAGCCAATCTTCGGAGACAGGGGCGCGCCGCCGGAGATGAACACGCGCATGTTGCCGCCCAGCTTCTCGCTGATGGCCGCGTGCACCTTGGAGAACACCAGCCTCTTCGCCAACGCGAAGCCCAGGGTGGCGTACTCGCGCCCCTGGCTGCGGGCCTCGACGTACTCGTCGAACAGCTGGAAGGCCCAGCGGAAGAGCCGGCCCTTGAGCCCCGGGGCCGCCGAGCCGTTGGCCACCACGTTGTTGTAGACCTTCTCGAAGACGCGCGGCACCGACGGCAGCACCGAGGGACGCGTCTCCACCAGGTTGGCCAGCAGCTTGTCCACCGACTCCGCGACGACGAGCCGGTAACCCATGCTCAGCCAGGCGGCCTTCACCACCTGCGCGAAGACGTGCGCCAGCGGCAGGAACAGCATCACCGAGTCAGAGGGCACCATCATCCCCACCGACTGGGCGGCCTTCGCCTCGAAGGCCCAGTTGCGGTGCGTGAGGATGACGCCCTTGGGGTCGCCCGTCGTACCGGACGTGTAGATGATGGAGGCGGTGTCCTCCATGGACACGCCCGCCACCCGCGCGTCGAAGTCGTCCGGACGGGCGGCGTGCTCGGTGCGGCCCTGGGCGACGACGTCGGCGATTGACAGCTCGGTGCCACCGGCGACGGGGCCCTCGAAGGCGATGATGCGGCGGAGCGCCGGACACTCCGCCAGCGTCTGACGCAGGCGCGTGAGCCGGCCCGCCTGCCGGGCGTCCTTCTCGTCGTTGTCCACGAAGACGAGCGTCGTCTCGGAGTGGTTGAGGATGTACCGGCACTCCTCCGGCGTGTTGGACGCATAGATGGGGACGGTGATGGCCTGCGCGGCGCTGATGGCCACGTCGCAGATGAGCCACTGCAGACTGGTGTTCGCGAAAATCGCCACCCGGTCCCCGGGCTTCACCCCCTGGGCAACCAGGCCCGCGGAGAGCGCTTTCACCTCGTCCAAGAACTGGGCGAAGGTGACGTCCTGCCAGCGGCCGTCCTTCTTGTGGCTTGCGCCCACCGTCGACGCGTTCTTCGCGCGCTGAATGAGCAGTTGGACCAGCGTCGCATCACCCCCCGCGGTAGCGGAAGCCGCTACCTGATTCTCTGCCCTCATCTGAGCTCCTTCTCGATATCGGCTTCGACTTTCTTGGACCACTCCTGCACGCGCCGCCCCTCCGCGGGGTCGTACGCGATGCTGCCTTGCTTCACCTTTTGAATGGCCTCGCGCGCCTTCGCGGCCTTGCCGTCCTTGAGGAGCGTCTCCGCCAGGAAGTAGTAGGCGCGCAGCATCTGCGGGTGCTTCGCGATGGACTTTTCGTAGAGGCTGGCGGACTTCGCCAGGTCGCGCTTGGGCCAGGGCAGCTCGTAGTAGTAGCGGCCCTTGGCCAGCAGCGGCGCGCCCCGGTCGTAGCCCGGGTCAATCTGGATGGCCTTGTCGAGCCGCTCGTTGAACTTGCCCTCGAGCCCCTCGCCCAACGCCTTCATGATGCCCACGGCCTGCGAGTAGGCGCCAATGCCGGTGGCCGCGTAGTAGTGGCCCTCCACCCGGGCGGGGTTGAGCTTCACCGCCTTCTCCCCCCAGTCCCACGTCTGGCGGCCCAGCACCTTCTTGAGCTTCTCGTTGGCCGCCCCGTCCGCCTGCCACTGGAGGATGCGCGCCTTGCGCCAGACCAGCTCGTAGTCCTCCGGCGCGGCGTCCAGCGCCGTCTTCAAGGCGCCCTCGTAGGCCTTCTCCCCACCGGACTCGCCGCGCTTCGCGTACAGCGCGTCAAGCTCGGACAACAGAGAGGCCTCAGCCCCCCAGGCAGGCAGGCTCAGGAGGAGGCTCAAAGCAAATGAAATCAGGCGCATAAGCGCCGGGCTTAGCACGCACTTTTGCCCGGTAGCAAACCATCGGCGGCCAAACATCCGCCAAACGACAAGAGGCGGGAGCGGCCCGGAATGACCCGGTCCGTCCCGCCCCGATGACGCGCCTTCCCAGGTGGGAAGGGCCCTGGATGGCCGCTCACGCCGCGTCGGCGGCCCGCTCGCCCAGGTGCTCCTCGTTCTCGTTGAACGCCTGCAGGTAGCGCTCCAGGAAGTTCTTCGTCTTCAGCTCCACCTGACGCACGCGCTCGCGCGACACGCCCCACCGCTGGCCCAGCTCCTCCAGCGTCAGCGGCTTGTCCTGCGTCAGCCGCTCCGTGAGGATGTCCCAGCCCAGGTCACCAATGCGCTTGCGCACCTTGGCGAGCGCCTCCTGAATCTCCGTGTCCTGCTCGTGCGCCAGGAACACCTGCTGAGGCGAAGGGCTGTTGTCCTCCAGCCGGTCGAGGAAGGTCGTCTCGCCGTCCTCGTCGATGGTGGCGTCCAGCGAGAAGTCCACCATGCTGCCGCGCTCGGCCTCACCACCACGCACCTGGCTGCGGTTGTCCTTCAGGTACCGGGTGATGTAGGCGCGAATCCACCACACCGCATAGGTGGCGAAGCGCACGTTCTTCTTCGGATCGAAGTGCTCGATCGCCTTCATGAGACCGACGTTGCCCTCCTGGATGAGGTCATCCAGTCGCGCGCCGCGATTGGCGAACTTCTTCGCCACGGCGACCACGAAGGCCAGATTGGAGCTGGCAAGCGTCTGCCGCGCGGACTCGTCACCCTTGCGGGCGCGGCGCGCAAGCTCGTACTCCTGCTCACGCGTCAGCTGCTGGTGCCCGCCCAGGTTCCGAAGGTAGTGCGACAGGCCTTCGGCTGCGTACTTCGTCGAATTGGCCATGATTTCCCGTCCTCCGTTCGATGCCGGACGCGCTCTCCCCCCGCCGCCTCGCGTCCACCTGGAACTAAGACGCGCAACGAGCGAAAGGGTTTCTCATTCCAGGTCCGATTAGGCATTTCGCGCGACATTCCCAGCCCTTCCCACGCTTTGGACGGTAAGCCGCTCGACGCCGGGACAAAAACGAGCCGCGTCGGCCACGAATCAAGAACGCATGAGCGCGGGGAAGATTTTCGACGGGTTGAGCAGCCCTGATGGATCGAAGAAGGCCTTGAGCCTGCGCTGCAGGTCGATGAGCGCGGGGGACTGCTCCAGCGAAAGATATTCCCGCTTCGCGTGCCCCACACCGTGCTCGCCTGTGATGGTTCCGCCCAGTTCCACGGTCATCACCAACATGCGCCGCAGGGCCTCATCCACCAGCGGCCGTTGGTGGGCGCCCTCGTAGAGGATGTTGGCGTGCAGGTTCCCGTCGCCCGCATGGCCATACGTGGCCACGGTGAGCCCCAGCTCCGCGCCCATGGCCTTCAAGCGCTCGATGACTTCTGGAATCTTCGAGCGGGGCACGACGATGTCCTCGGAAATCTTGTGAGGCTTGAGGGCCCGGAGGGCCGGGGAAATCACCCTGCGCGCGGCCCAGAGCTTCTCACGCTGGGAAGCATCCTGGGCCACCAGCGTCTCCGTGGCGCCGTGGCTGGCACAGATGTCACCCAACTGCGACAGCTCGGCGAGCAAGCCCTCGCGGCCGTTGCCGTCCACCTCCACGATGACAGCGGAGCCCGCGCCCGGAGGGAACTGGAAGCCGCGGCCGTTCACCGCCTGCAGGGCCACGTCATCGATGAGTTCCAGGCAACGCGGGAGGATGCCCGCGGCCAGCACGGCGGACACCGCGCGCGCGGCGTGCAACACGGACGGGAACACCACCAGGGCCGTCAGCACCTCGCGCGGCAGCGGGATGAGCTGGACGGTGATTTCGGTGGCGACGCCCAGCGTGCCCTCCGAGCCGACGAAGAGGCCCACCAGGTCATAACCCGCCACGCCCTTGATGGTGCGCCGGCCCACCCGTACCACCTCGCCGTCCGGGAGCACCCACTCCAGTCCGATGACGTAGTCGCGCGTGACACCGTATTTGAGCGCCCGAGGCCCGCCGGCGTTCTCCGCCACGTTGCCGCCCAGCGTGCACACCTCCCAGGAGTTCGGGTCCGGTGGATAGAAGAGCCCTACCGCCTCCACGGACTTCATCAGGTCGCCGGTGATGACGCCGGGCTGCACCACCGCGGTGAGGTCCTCGGGGGAGATGGAGAGGATGCGGTTCATCCGCTCCAGGCTCACCGCCACGCCACCATGCAAGGGCAGCGAGCCGCCGCTCTTGCCGCTGCGCGCGCCACAGGGGGTGAAGGGCACGCCGTGCACCGCGCACGCCTTGAAGACCTGCGACACCTGCCGCGTGTCCGCGGGGAAGACGACGAGGTCCGGCGCATGGACGCCACTGTCGGACTCGTCACGGGCGTAGGCGGCCAGCGCGGCGTCATCCACGCGCAGCTGCTCCGGAGCCAGGACGGTGGCCAACGCCTCGCGCACGCGGGCCACGCGGCCGGGCTCCACGCGCGGCGGGGGCGCGCTCATCGCCGGGCCCCCAACCGGGCCCACAGCTCACGGCGCAGGGGACCGTCGCGCCGCAGGGTGCCTTCATAGGCCTCCGCGTGGGTGACGGCGTCGCGCTGCTTGTCTCCGCGCAGGCGCAGGCACGCCTGCTCCGCTTCGATGATGCATGCGGTGGCGGGGCTGCCCAGCACCTGCGCCAGGGAGCGCGCCACTTCCCGCGCCATGTCCTCCTGGAGGATGAGCCGGTGCGCGAAGCAGTCCACCAGCGATGACAGCCGGCCAAAGCCCACCACCCGCTTGCCCGGCACGTAGGCCACGTGGGCCCGCCCGGTGAGCGGCAGCAGGTGGTGCGGGCACATGGAGTGGAAGCGCAGGTCCGTCACCACCACCAGCTCGCCGGAGGAGCCCGGCGGCGCGGGGAACGTCTCCCCCAGCGCCTGCTCCGGGGTGCGGCTGTAGCCGTCGAGGAACTCGGCCGTCCAGGCCTCGGCCACGCGCGTGGGGGTGTCCGCCAGGTGGACATCCTGGAGGTTCAGGCCGGCGGCGCGCAGGAAGTCCGCCACGGCACGCGCCATGGCCGAGGCATCGGGGACACCGGCGGGGGGGGCAACGG
>NZ_JABFNS010000074.1 GCF_013116825.1 Myxococcus xanthus | reverse complement strand
ACCCGCCCCAGCATGTCCCCGCCCGCTTCCAGCGACAGCCGCAGCACGTCCTCCGCCGCGCGGTTGACGTTGAGCAGCCCTCCGTCCTCGCCGAACACCACCACCGGGTCCGGCAGGCTGTCGATGGCCGCCTGAGATGCCGCCTGCGCCTGGAGCAACTCCCCCAGGCTGCTGCGCCGGTACTGCTGAAGCGCCTCCGCCATGGCGTTGAAGTCCCGCCCCACCTGGGCGATTTCGTCCTGTCCCTCCACCACCGCGCGCGCCGCGTAGTCGCCCTCGCCCAGGCGCCGCACCGCCTGCGACAGCACCGACATCGGACGGAGCGCCCGGTCCGTCAGCGACTGCGAGGCGAACAACCCCACCACGAAGGCCACCAGCACCGCCGCCACCATCACCGTGTTCACCCGCGCGCTCTGCCGCTGCAACGCATCGCTCTTGCGCACCATGGCGTCCTGGTTCAGGTCCAGGATGGCCCGGGCCGCTCCCGTCACCTCCAGAAAGGCCGGCTCGAGAACACCGAAGTACGCCTCCCGCGCCGCCTCCGGCGATGACTGGGCGAGGAACCCGTCGTAGGCCTCCTGGTAACGCCGCCAGGCCGCGCGCAACTGGAGCGTCGCCGCGTCCTCGGCGGGCTCGGTGACGTTGCCTTCCTGCACCCGCAACTGCGACTCCAAGCGCTCGCGCTGCGCCGCCTGCTGCGTCAGCCCGCGCCGCCGCTCGCCCGCGATGATGAAGAGCGCCCCGCTGTCCATGCGCTCCAGATGCGCCATCATCTCCTGCGCGGCCAGCACACTGCGGTAGTTGTCCTGAAGCACGCGAGGCCCAGAACGCCCCACCTGGGACAACGTCACCACCGCCACCACGCCCACCAACAACAGCGCCAGGGCCAGGGGCGCCTGCGCCAACAACAACCGGGCTCGCAGCGTCATGGGCGGCGTCCCTCCTCGCGCGGCTCGAAGGCCACCACGTGGATGTCGAAGCCCCGGCCTTCACGCACCAGCCGCATGTCCACCGCGCGCCCCAGCCGCTGCTTCCACCACGGCTGATGCGAACGGCCGACGATGATGTGGCCCACGCCGTGCGAGCGCGCGAAGTCCAGGATGCTCTTCACCGGGTCCGTGGCCCGCAGGCGCACCACCTCCGCGCCCAGCTCCTTCGCCTTCTCGATGTTCGTCAGCAGGTGCCGCTGCGCCTCCGCGTCGATGAGGTGCGGCGCCTCGCGCGGCGTCTCCACGTACACGACGAACCAGTCCGTGTTCAGCCGGCCCGCCATCCGGGAGCCCCGGCGCAGCAGCGTCGCCGCGTGCCGGGGATAGCTGGACAGCGCCACCAGCACCCGGCCCCACGCCGCGCCCCGCTGCGGCCCCTCATCTCCCTCCTCCGAAGGCGGCCTCGCGGTGGCGCGCTCCAGGCTCTCCGCCACCTCACGCAGCGCCAGCTCGCGCAGGGTGGCCAGGTTCTCATCCTTGAAGAAGCGCTCCAGCGCCCGCGGCACCTTGTCCTGCGCGTAGATCTTCCCCGTCCGGAGCCGCTCATGCAGGTCCTCCACCGCCAGGTCCAGGTTCACCACCTGGTCGGCGGCCTTGAGGAAGCTGTCGGGCAGTGTCTCCCGCACGGTGACGCCGGTGGCGCGCTCCACCAGGTCGTTGAGGCTCTCCAGGTGCTGGACGTTGAAGGCCCCGATGACGTTGATGCCCGCGTCCAGCAACGCCTGCACGTCCTGGTAGCGCTTGCGGTGGCGGCACACCGGCAGGTTGGTGTGGGCCAGCTCGTCCACCACCGCCACCTGGGGCTTGCGCGCGAGTACCGCGTCCAGGTCCATCTCCTCCACGGTGACGTCGCGGTAGGTGTACTGCTTGCGCGGAACCACCTCCAGGCCCTCCACCAGCGCCTGTGTGTCCGCGCGGCCGTGCGACTCGACGAAGCCCAGCACCACGTCCACGCCGCGCCGCTTCAGCGCGTGTGCCTCCTCCAGCATCCGGTACGTCTTCCCCACCCCGGCCGCGAAGCCGATGTAGAGCTTGAGCCGGCCGCGCCTGCCCCGCTCCACCAGCTCCAGGAAGTCCTCCGCGCGCGAGCGCCGCGTCATCGTCATCCTCTGCCCATCCGGTGGGGCGCCGGGGCAAGGATGCCCTCGCGCCCGGCGAATCTCACGTGGTGAATGCGCGTGCCCCCACGTCGCTCAAGGTGCGCCCTGGCCCGGTGAGGCTCCGCCCCCCACGCCCGGCGCCGCGTCCGGAAGCGGCCCGAAGCGCCTGTCCAACGCGAGGTTCAACAGCAGGACGTTGACGCGCGGCTCGCCCAGCACGCCGAAGGTCCGCCCCTCCACCAGCGCGTCCACCACGTTCAGCACCCGCTCCGGCGCCAGGCCCCGCGCCCGCGCCACCCGCGCCGCCTGCCAGCGTGCCGCCTCCGGCGACAGGTGCGGGTCCAACCCGGACGCGGACGTCGTCACCAGTTCGGCGGGAACGGCCCCCGCCGCCTCCGGATTCTCCCGGCGCAGGCGCTCCAGTTCGGCCGCCGCGCGTTCCTTCAGCTTCAGCGACGTGGGCCCCAGGTTGCTGCCCGAGGACGCCGCGCCGTCGTAGCCCGGGCCAGCGGCGGAAGGACGCGGATGGAAGTACCCCGCCCGGGTGAAGCCCTGGCCGATGAGCGCGCTGCCCACCACGCGGCCCCGGCCGTCCTTCACCCACGAGCCGTTGGCCTCCCCCGGAAAGAGGAGCTGCGCCAGCCCGGTGACGGCCAGCGGGTACAGCAGGCCCGTGAGCACCATCGTGACGACGCACGTGCGCAGGGCCGTGAGGAATGTGGAGAACATGGGGATAAGTCCTTTCACGCCAGACCCATGGCGCCAATCAGCACGTCGATGACCTTGATGCCCACGAAGGGAACGATGACGCCGCCCACGCCGTACAGCAGCAGGCTGCGCCGCAGCAGGGCCTCGGCGCCCAGCGGGCGGTAGCGGACACCCTTCAGCGCCAGGGGGATGAGCAGGATGATGATGAGCGCGTTGAAGATGACGGCCGACAACACCGCGCTGAACGGCGAGGACAGCCCCATCACGTTGAGCGGCGCAATCTGGGGGAAGACCCCCATGAAGAGCGCCGGGAGGATGGCGAAGTACTTCGCCACGTCGTTGGCGATGGAGAAGGTCGTCAACGTGCCGCGCGTCATCAACAACTGCTTGCCCACCTCCACCACCTCCAGCAGCTTGGTGGGGTTGGAGTCCAGGTCCACCATGTTCCCGGCCTCCTTCGCCGCCTGGGTGCCGGTGTTCATCGCCACGCCCACGTCCGCCTGGGCCAGCGCGGGCGCGTCGTTGGTGCCGTCGCCCGTCATGGCCACCAGCTTGCCGCGCCCCTGCTCGGTGCGGATGAGGGCCAGCTTGGCCTCGGGGGTCGCCTCGGCCAGGAAGTCATCCACGCCCGCCTCGCGTGCAATGGCCGCCGCCGTGCGCGGGTTGTCGCCCGTAATCATCACCGTGCGGATGCCCATGGCGCGGAAGCGGTCGAAGCGCTCCTTGATGCCGCCCTTCACCACGTCCTTCAGGTGGATGATGCCCAGCAGCCGCGCACCGTCCGCCACCGCCAGCGGCGTCCCTCCCGCGTCGCCAATGCTGCCCGATGCCTGCGCCAGCTCGTCCGGCACCGCGCCGCCCTGGGAGCGGACGTACGCGATGATGGCGTCCACCGCGCCCTTGCGGATGCTGCGCGGGTGCGGGTCCACCAGGTCACAGCCGCTCATGCGCGTCTGCGCGGTGAAGGGCACGAAGGTCGCGTGGTGCGCCTGCAGTTCGCGCGGGCGCATCTTGTACGTGTCCTTCACCAGCGTGACGATGGAGCGTCCCTCGGGCGTCTCATCCGCGAGGCTGGCGAGCTGCGCGGCCTCGGCCAGCTCCTCCATCCGCACGCCCGACATGGGGAGCAGCTCCGTGGCCATGCGGTTGCCCAGGGTAATCGTCCCCGTCTTGTCGAGCAGCAGCGTGTCCACGTCACCCGCCGCCTCCACCGCGCGGCCGCTCATGGCCAGCACGTTCTTGCGCAGCAGCCGGTCCATGCCCGCGATGCCAATGGCGCTCAACAGGCCGCCAATCGTCGTGGGGATGAGGCACACCAGCAGCGCCACCACCGCAGTGCCCGACAACGGCACGCCCGAATAGAGCGCCAGCGGGACCAGCGTCACGCACGCCAACAAGAAGATGAGGGTGAGCCCCACCAGCAGGATGTGGAGCGCCACCTCGTTGGGCGTCTTCTGCCGGGCCGCGCCCTCCACCAGGCCAATCATCCGGTCCAGGAAGGAGTCGCCGGGGTTGGCGGAGATGCGGACGCGGATGCGGTCGGAGAGCACCTTCGTCCCGCCCGTCACCGCCGAGCGGTCGCCGCCCGACTCCCGGATGACGGGCGCGGACTCGCCGGTAATCGCGGACTCGTCCACGCTGGCGATGCCCTCCACCACCTCACCGTCACCGGGGATGAGGTCCCCGGCCTCGCAAATCACTTCGTCCCCCTTGCGCAGATCCGGCGCGGGCACGCGCTCCTCGCGCCCGTCCTTCCAGCGGCGCGCGGTGGTGTCCTTGCGCATCTTCCGCAGGGCGCCAGCCTGGGCCTTGCCGCGGCCCTCCGCCACGGCCTCCGCGAAGTTGGCGAAGAGCACGGTGAACCACAGCCACAGCATCACTTGCACGGTGAAGCCCAGCGGCGCGGCATCCGGGCGCGGCGACACCACGTCCTTCACCACCAGCACCGTGGTGAGCAGGCTCCCGGCCCACACCACGAACATGACGGGGTTGCGGGCCACGTCGCGCGGGTGGAGTTTGCGCAGGCTGTCCACCATCGCGAGTTTGAGCAGGGAGGCGTCCAGCAGCGACGCCGGTTTCGAGGCAGGCGAGGACATCTCAGTAGAGCTTTCCGGCCCCGGCGAGGAAGTGCTCGACGATGGGGCTCAAGGAGAGGGCGGGGAAGAACGTGAGCGCGCCGACGACGACAATCACGCTCACCAGCAGACCGGTGAAGAGCACGCCGTGCGTGGGGAGGGTGCCCGGGCCCGCTGGCACCACCTTCTTCCCCACCATGGAGCCGGCGATGGCCAGCGCGGGCACCATCATCAGGAAGCGTCCGCCGAGCATCGCCACGCCCAGGGTGATGTTCCAGAAGGGTGTGTTGGCGTTGAGGCCCGCGAAGGCGCTGCCATTGTTCGCCGTGCCGCTGGTGTACGCGTAGAGGATTTCCGACAGGCCGTGCGGCCCCCCGTTGTTGAGCGAGGACACGCCCTGCGGCAGCACGGATGCCAGCCCGCTGAAGCCCAGCGTGAAGAGCGGGAAGATGAGCACGTACAGCATCGCGAGCTTCATCTCCCGCGCCTCGATCTTCTTGCCGAGGTATTCGGGCGTGCGGCCCACCATCAGCCCGGCGATGAAGACGCTGAGCACCACCATGACGAGGATGCCGTAGAGGCCCGCGCCCACGCCGCCGAAGACGACTTCGCCCAGCTGCATGTTGACCATGGGCACCAGGCCGCCCAGGGGCGTGAAGCTGTCGTGCATCGCGTTCACCGCGCCGCACGAGGCCGCGGTGGTGACAGTCGCGAAGAGCGCGGAGGCCGCGACGCCGTTGCGCACCTCCTTGCCCTCCAGGTTCCCAGCCTGCGCCACCTGCCCCGCGGCGCTCACGGCCGGGTTCGCCTGGGACTCCGCCGCGTACACCGCTGCCACGCCTACGAGGAAGAGGACGGACATCGCCGCGAGCAGGGCCCAGCCCTGCCGGTGGTCACCCGCCATCTTCCCGTAGGTGTACGTGAGGGCCGCTGGGATGGCGAAGATGGACAGCATCTGCACCAGGTTGGTGAGGGGCGTGGGGTTCTCGAAGGGATGCGCGCTGTTGGCGTTGAAGAAGCCGCCGCCGTTGGTGCCCAGCGTCTTGATGGCCTCCTGCGAGGCCACCGGTCCCTGCGCCAGCGTCTGACTCGCGCCCTCCAGCGTCACGACCTGCGCATAGGGCGTGAAGTTCTGGAGCACGCCCTGCGACACCAGGAAGAGCGCGTAGACCAGGCACAGCGGCAGCAGCACGTAGAGGGTGGCGTTCATCACATCCACCCAGAAGTTGCCCAACGTCTTCTGCCCGTCCGGACCGGGACGGCGGGTGAAGCCCCGCGCCAGCGCCAGCGCGACCCCCATGCCCGCGGCGGCGGAGACGAAGTTCTGCCACGCCAGCGCCACCATCTGCGTGAAGTAGCTGAGCGTGGACTCACCCGCGTACGACTGCCAGTTGGTGTTCGTGGTGAAGCTGACGGCGGTGTTGAAAGCCAGCTCCGGCCCCACCGCGCCCAGCCCTTGCGGGTTGAACGGCAGCAGGTGCTGCACGCGCTGGAGGCCATAGACGATGAGGACGCTGAAGAGGCTGAACGCCAGCAGCGAGCTCGCGTAGGCCCCCCACGTCTGCTCGCGCCGGTCCGCCGCGCCACACAGGCGCAGCAGCAGGCGCTCCACGGGCCCCAGCACGCGCGGCAGCGGACGGGTGTCCCCTTCGAGGACGCGGAAGAGATAGGCCCCCAGCGGCTTCGTCACCGCCAGCACCAGGGCGAAGAACAACAGGATTTGCGACCAACCGATGAAGGACATGGTGGGGGCCTAGAAGCGCTCCGGGCGGAGCAGCGCGTAGATGAGGTAGGCACCGAGCAACACGGACAGGACGGCGCCAGCGGCGTATTCGAAAGTCATCGGGCAGTGCCTCACAGGCGCTCGCAGCCGTGGACGTAGGCCCACGCGAGCGCGAAGAAAGCGGTGGTGACAAGGACGAGCACGAGGTCCATGAGATGGGGCTCCCGTTCAGAACCAGGCGACGGCGCTGAGCACCCCGAGCGTCTCGGCGTCCTCGAGCGTGGGTGCGCCATCCCCTCCCGTGGCGCGGCCGGTGAATACGTCTGCGGTGGAGGTGTCGCGGCGCGCCTCCATCTTGAGGACCAGGTGTTCTGCGGGCTTCAACTCCAGGGTGAGGGTGCCGCCCGCCAACGTCTGGACGACCCCCGTGATGAGCCCGTCCTCGTCGCGATAGGCCTCCACCCGGGCGGCAACGGCCACGACGTCGGAGAGTTGCATCCGCGCGTTGAAGCCCGCCGCGTACCACAAGGCCGCGGACTGTCCGGAACGCGCCTGCCGGCCCACGTCCGCCGTGGCGGCCAGCGCGAGGGCGTGCGTCACCTTCCAGGTGGCCACGGCGTCCACGAAGAGCCGCAGGCCACCGTCACCTTCTTCGCCCACGAAGGTGTTGAGGGCGGTGGAGAGCCGCGTGCCCGCGTAGGCCACCTGCGTGCCCAACGCCTTGCCGCGGTTGTTCTCTCCAATCGTCTGCCAGCCATTGAGCAGGTGGAGCTGCGCGCTCCACGCGTCATCGAAGGCCCAGGTGCCCTTGAGGCCGGATTGGTAGTAAGGCGACAGCTCGCCCATCCACGAGCGCGTATAGGTCCAGTTGAGCTGCGACTGGAACGACTCCAGACCGATGTGGCTGGGATAGACGCCCGCCTCCAGCGTCAGGGGCCCCGTCGCGTATGACACCGTGGCCTGCTGGAGATGGCGCCACACCTCGGGCCCGATGGCCGGGCCTTCCGGCTCGGCCTGGTGCAGCACCTCCATGCCGGTGCCAAACCCCAGCAACACCTTGAAGCCCACGGGCTCGGGCGCGAGCGACACGCCCAGCGACGCGAGGTTGATGGAGACCTCGTTGTCCCGCCGGGCGGTGGTGCCCGTACCAGGGATGAAACTGGCGCCGTCGGCGGGGCGATTGGCGTTGTAGCCGAAGTAGACGTCCACCCCGCCTTCCACCTCCAGGCGAGACAGCAGGCCCGGGGCTTCGGCAGCGGGAGACGGCTCCGGCGAGGGAGCCTGGGACAACAACAGGGAGGACACCAGGGAGGTCAGCGGAGAAGAGAGCATGGTCGTGCCCTCCCCAAGAGCACGCGCCGTGCCTGGCGACGGCTCACGAAGGCGCCGTCATTCCAGGGGGTTGTGTCCCTGCCACCATTCTCCAGGTTGCAACTTGCACGAACGGGCTCGAGCGCATCGTGCGCGCTGAAATCCCGCCGCCTCTCCCTGCCCCGCGAGGCCAGGGCCCGTCCTCACGTCGACGTAGGGAGAACGGCACCCGCCCGGAATGACGGCTGCCCACCAACGCGGGACGAGCCGCGCCCACCCCGCGTGGCGCCGGGTGCTTTCTTCCGCGCGCGTGCAAGCCCCTGAACGACGCAGGCCTCAGCCGTGGCTCATCCGAGTCACCCACTGGCTCAACGTACCGCTGCTGCTCATCATGGCGGCCAGCGGACTCCAGATACTCGTCGCCTATCCGATGCTCGGCCCACAGGGCCGGCCCTACGGCTGGTATCCCTTCCAGGGCATCCCCCCGCCCGAATGGATGCGGCTGGGGAGCTGGCTGGCCGGCGCCCGACACTGGCACTTCGCCTTCGCGTGGTTCCTCACCCTCAACGGCGTGGCGTACGTGCTCTACCTCGCCCTCAGCGGTGAGTGGCGCCGCCGCCTCTTCCTGCCCCGCCGCGATACACGCAACGCCCTGGACACGCTCGCCTTCTACCTGCGCGTGCGAAGACACGCACCCGCGCAGGGGCTCTACAACGGCCTCCAGCGGCTGGCGTACACGGGCACGCTGGCGCTGGGGCTGCTCGCGGTGCTCTCCGGGCTGGTCCTCTACAAGCCCGTGCAGCTCGGCGCGCTCACTTCGCTGCTGGGTGGCTACGACGCGGCGCGCGCCATCCACCTCATCGTCCTGGCGCTGCTCGCCCTCTTCACCGTGGGCCACATCGCCCTGGTGCTGCTCCACCCGCGGAGCCTGGCGGAGATGGTGACGGGCGGAAGGAAGCCGGATGCCTAGACACCTCCTCACGCGGCGCACGGCGCTGCTGGGCACCACCGCGCTCACGGCCAGCGCGTGCGACAGCACCCGCCCTCGCGAGGGCTTCCTGGGCGTCATGGAGCGCTTCAACGCGCGCGCTCAGGCCGCGCTGTTCGACGAACGCCGGCTGGCGCCGGAGCTGCCCCCCGAAGAGACGACGCCTCCAGGCAAGTTCCCCGAGTACTTCATCTCCGACACGGTGCCGCTCGCGCCCTCGGGATGGGCGCTCCGAGTGGGCGGGCTCGTGGCGCGCCCCACCGTGCTGACGCTGGACGCCCTCCAGCGCCTGCCGCGCACGGACCTGCGCATTCGCCACCACTGCGTGGAAGGCTGGAGCGCGGTGGCGTCCTGGCATGGCGTTCGCCTGAGTGAGCTGGCCCGCCACGTGGGCGCGGACACCCGCGCGGGCTACGTGGAGCTGCGCTCGTTCGACGCGGGCTATTACTCGTCCTGGGACCGGCCCAGCGCCTTCCATCCGCAGACGATTCTGGCCTACGGAATGAACGGCCAGCCGCTGGCGCCCGGCCACGGCGCGCCGCTGCGCCTCTATTCGGGCGTGAAGCTGGGCTACAAGATGGTGAAGTACCTCACCGAGGTGAACTTCCTGCCCGAGCCCTCCGGAGGCTACTGGGAGGACCGCGGCTACGAGTGGTTCGCGGGCGTGTGAGGCCCCCTCAGCCCGCCTCAGACCTTGCTGCCGGCGAAGCCACCGCCAAAGGGCGAGAAGCCCCGCTTGCGCAGCGCCTCGCGCTCGGCGTGGAGCGCGGCCAGCGCCTCGTCGCGCGTGGCGTAGTGATTGACGGCCGCGCCGTTGATGGCGCCGCTGGTGAGCACGAACATGCGCGTCATCTCATCACCACCGAAGCGGTACGAGCGGTGCGTGTAGCGCTCCAGCACCTCGCGCCGCTCCTTGCCGAAGACGCGGCCGGCGGTGAACTTCACCACCAGCCCGTCCAGGTTGATGAGGAGGTCCACCTTGGGCGGATACTTGGAAAGGTGCTCCTCGACTTCCTTCCGCCAGCGAAGGACGTCCGCCTCATTCACCAACACACAGTCGGTGAAGTACGCGGTGACGACGTCGTTCAGCGCGTCGTACTCGAAGGACATGTTCCAGGCCATCGTGCTGCCTCCTCGAAGCGGGCGCTCAGGCCGGCAGGGAGCCGGCGAGGAAGGCGGACACCAGCGCCGCCGTCTCCGCCGGGCGCTCCACCTGTGGGTAGTGACCGGGGCCGGGAAGGTACGACAGGCGCGCGCCGCGAATCCTCGACACCACCGCCTCCCGCAGGAAGGCCGCCGGCAGGAAGGCGTCGTCCGTGGCCAACACCAGCGTGGGCGCAGTAATCGAGGCCAGCTTGTCGGCGAAGCCACCCGCCGTCCACGCGTCGAAGACGTGCTCGATGGCCGCCGGGCTGACGCCCATCGAGTCCTTCACCAACGCCTCCAGGGCCTCCGGCGACAGCTGCTTGCACGCGAGCCCGAGGATGGTCTGCTTCTTCTCGCGGCTGTCCGCCGACGTGCGGAACAGCCCCGCCGCATCCGGAGGCAGCGGAAGCCCCGCGGCGGGCACCGTGTTGAGGAGCACCAGCCCCTCCACGCGCGCCGGCACTTCCGCGGCCACCCACTTCACCAGCTGGCCGCCCATGCTGTGCCCCACCAGCGTGAAGCGCCGCGCGTCCACGGCGTCCGCCACGGCCAGCACGTCGCGCGCCAGCGACTCCAGGCTGAAGCCTCCGTCCGGCCGGCCCGACTGACCGGAGCCCCGCATGTCCGGAATCACCAGCCGCAGCCCCGTCAGGTCCAGGCGCTCCACCAGCGCGTCCCAGACGGCGCCTGATACCATCCAACCGTGGACCAGGATGACCGTGCGCGGACCCTCACCCACGACACGGTAGTGGAGCGAAGTCCCGTCTTTCGCTGAAGTCGTGGGCATTCCGTCTCTCCGTTGCAACGAGATAAAACAGGATTGTAGAAATCTACAGAAGCACTAGCAAGCCACGGTTTGGGCGTGTTGACCAGCCCGACGCGGAGTGCGCGCGGCTCTGGCAGACTCCGGCGCCTCATGGTGGACGAACAGGCAGGCGCCACGGGCGCGGCGAAGCGCACGGTGTACTGCGAAGACGCACTCGTGTGGCTGGAGGCGCGGCCGGTGCTGGAGGGCAGCTCGGCCATCGCGTCCCTGCCGGACTGGTCCGAGTTCCCGTCCCTCTCGCTGGCGGAGTGGAAGGCCTGGTTCATCCGCGCCGCGGCGCTCATCCTCGCGCGCGTGCCGCCCGAAGGGGTGGCCATCTTCTACCAGACGGACGTGAAGGACGAGGGCACCTGGGTGGACAAGGGCTATCTGGTGGCCCGCGCCGCGGAGGAGGTGGGCGTCGACCTGCTCTGGCACAAGGTGGTGTGCCGGCGGCCGCCCGGGACGGTGACGTTCGGCCGGCCCGCGTACTCCCACATGCTGTGCTTCTCGCGCGGCGTCCGCGTGGACATGGCGAAGTCCACGCCGGACGTCCTGCCCGAAGCGGGCGAGGTGACGTGGACGCGCGGCATGGGCGTGGAAGCGTGCCTCATCGCGTGCCGCTTCATCCTGGAGCACACCCGCACGCGCACGGTGGTGGACCCCTTCTGTGGCCACGGCACCGTGCTGGCCGTGGCCAACGCGCTGGGTCTGGACGCGGTGGGCGTGGAGCTCAGCCGCAAGCGGGCGCGCAAGGCCCGCAACCTGCGCGCGGAGCTGATGGACGGCACGCTGGTCCTGTCAGGCGCCCATGGCACGGGCGCGCCTGTGAGCGACGACGACGCGCTGTAGTCACCCTTGCGGCGACCGCGCCGCGACGTCCTCGCCAGGCGCCGGAACGAAGGCGGACTGGGCGCCCGACTCCCGCGCCACGGCGGCCTCCAGCTCACCGATGAAGGCCGCGAAGAGCCGCTCTTCCAGCGCCAGCGCGGCGTCCAGCGTGGCGCCCACGGCGGTGAGGCGCTCGACACACGCATCCTCGATGGTGCGCCGGTGGCTCTGCTCCTCGGTGACGACGCGCCCCAGCTCCTCGCGCACGGCCGGCTGGCGGGACGCGGCCTTGTAGAGCGGGTACAGCACCATGGCGCGCCGTTCGATGGCCGTCGTCGTGAGCAGGTAGTGCAGATAGACGTCCGGCGCGCCCGTGAAGGACGTCGCCCAGGTGGCCAGCTCGTGGTCCAGCGCCTGGAAGTAGCGGCCCGCGGCCTCCGGGCAGAGGAACGTGGTGATTTCCGCGCCGGCGACCTCGGCGGACAGGCGCTTGAAGGCGAAGGCGTGGCGCGTCTCGTCGGCCAGGTGCCCCAGCACCTCCAGCGTCGGGTGCCGGTCCGCCACGGTGCGCGAAATCTTCCGCGCGCCGATGAACTCCATCAGGGACAGGGTGTGGAGCCAGCGCGCCTCCATGTCGGGCGACTGGGCAAGCTGGCGGAGCACGGCCTGGATTCGGTCACGCATGAGGCCGTCCTCTAGCCCGGCGCCGGGCCCCATTGCGAGCCCGAAGACAGGCCCGCCCCCGGGGAACGGTGTCGGCGGACCCTTCCGGTCAGCTCGCGGCGGCGACTTCGACGGGCTTGCGAGACGTGGCGGAGCTGCCCACGGACGCCAGGATGATGCAGCCGATGGCCGCCCATTGCACCAGCGACAGCCGCTCCTTCAGCAGCAGCAGCCCGGACACGGCGGCCAGCGCCGGCTCCAGGCTCATCAGGATGCCGAACGTGCGCGTGGGGAGCGCCTTGAGGGCATACATCTCCAGCGAGTACGGCAGCGCGCTCGACAGCACGGCCACGCAGAGGATGATGGGCAGCAGCGACACGTCCAGCAGCTTCATGCCCGCGTGCGCGACCCCGAAGGGCATGACGAGCAGCGCCGCGACGCACATCCCCAGCGACGCCGCCGTGCCACCGTGGACGGTGCCTCCGGCCCGCTGACCGAAGAGGATGTACAGCGCCCAGCAGGTGGCGGCCACCAGCGCCCAGAAGACGCCCATCCAGTCCAGCGCCCGCGACGTCTCCGACAGCGGCAGAATCAGCAGGATGCCGGCCAGGGCCAGCAGCGCCCACACGAAGTCGAGCGCCCGTCGCGTGGAGAAGATGGCCAGGGCGAGCGGCCCGGTGAATTCAATGGCGACGGCGATGCCTAGCGGGATGCGCTCCAGCGCCAGGTAGAAGGTCAGGTTCATCCCGCCCAGCGCCGCGCCGTAGATGGCCACGGCCCGCAGGTCCTCGCGGGTGAGCCGCTGCCGCCAGGGCCGGAACACCGCCGCCAGGATGAGCGCCGCGAAGAACACGCGAAGCGCCGTGGCCCCCGCCGCGCCCAAGACGGGGAAGACTTGCTTGGCCAGCGAAGCGCCCGTCTGGATGGAGGCCATCGCGACGAGCAACGTCAGGACCGCCACCGTGACCGGCCCCGGCTTCGTCAAGACTCGAGACATTCCGCGCACCTCTTCCACCGCGCCCTCTGTCCATCCCGTATCACCCGCCTGCCCTGAAGGGTGAAGAGAACACGCTGGACAACACTCGCCTGGCCGGGAGTTTGACGGCGCGGGGGCGCCTTCGCTTTGCTCGGGGGTGAAACGACTGTGCCGGGCCCCGGGGGGGGGAAGCCAGCATGACGCCAAGAGTCCGAGAAATCCGGTTCCATCCACTTCGCACGCGACGAGAATGCCCACCGCGCTGGGATGCCCGCACGGGCGCGCTCGCGACGCCGCGGCCTCGAAGCCGCGCGTTCAAGCCAGAGCTCGGCGGCCCGCGCGGTGACACGGTCCGTGACGACGCGCTGACCGCCTACCTGGCGCGCTGCAATGAGCTGGGCGCGATGGAGGGCCCGTTGGGTGCGCGCACGCTCAACCCCGCACTGCGGCCCGTGGTGGAGGCCCTCCACCACGTGCTCGCGGGCGGCGAGGTGTCGGTGCAGCTGCTCCAGCGCGGCAACGCGGACATCGTCAATGAACTGAACCTCCGGGCCGAACGCGCCACCGAGGAGTCGTCCAGCCTGGGTACGGCGGGTGACATCCTGTCCGCCACCGTATGAGTCCGCGCTCCGCCGGGCGACAGGCCGTCCTGTCCTCGTTCCGGCGGTGGACGCGCGCCCAGGATGCCGCGGAGGTGCTGGCCGCCTCGGGCCTGGGCGCGTGGCTCGCGCTCTGCGCCTTCGTGCCGAGCCTGCTGGCCATGACGGCCTGGGCCCCCGGCGCGCGGAGCTTCTTCGGCATCCACTTCGGCACCGCGCTGCTGTGCGCCGCGCCCATGTTGGCCAGCGGCGTCCTGTTCTCGCTCGTCCACCGGCGGCGCCGCCGCATCGAGCCCTGGGGCTGGGTGTGGCTCATCTTCAGCGTGGCGGCGATGCACTTCTTCGTGGCCGCGCTGATGGCCCTGTCGGCGCCGCCAGGGGCCGCCGTCATCGCCTCGCTCTTCCTCTTCACCACCGCCTTCCATGGCCGCCTGCACCGGGTGACGCCGCGCCAGCCCTTCCTCGCCCTGGGCACCGCGCTGGCCCTGGCGCTGGCCCTGCCCCTGCGCGGCAGCGACGAACACCTGGCCCTCTTCGGCGTCATCGGCCCCGCGGCGCTCACCGCCCAGCTCTACCTGGGGACCTTCGCCGTGCAGCATGACCGGGCCCGCGCGGACGCGGAGCGCCTGCGCGCCGCCGTGCACGCGCAACTGCTGGAGCAGCAGGAGCGCGACGTGGGCCGCCTGTCGCAGGCGCTGTCGGAAATCCTGGGCTACCACCACGACATCGACAACGCGCTCATGGCGGCGGGCAGCGCGGCGGACATGCTGGCCGTGGTGGGCGCGCACCGCCCGGGCCCGGGCCGCACCGAGTTCGACGACCTGCTCCGGCAGCTCAACGACAACCTGACGCAGATACGGGACATGATGATGGACGCCCGCAACAAGGGGCGGCGCCATGCCGGCATGGAGCCGGAGCCCGTGGAGCTGACGCCGGTGCTGGACTCGGTGCAGGCCAGCGTGGGCCTGCGCTTCCCGGACGTGGACATCCAGGTGGAGGTGGAGCAGCCCTCCCCGCCCCTGCGCGCCCTGATGCGCGGCGGCGCGCCCACGCTGCGCCGGGTGGTGGAGAACCTGGTGCTCAACGCCTGCGAGGGCAACGGCGAGGAAGGCGCGGCGCGGGTCCTCATCCATGCGCGCGTGGAGCCGCTCAGCGGGCGCCTGGAGGTCACCATCACGGATGATGGCCCCGGCTTCCCGCCCGGCCAGCTCGGCCGCCCCGCCGAGGCGCTGTACACCAGCAAGTCCCACGCGACGGGCCTGGGCCTCTACACCAGCGAGTGCCTGCTGCGCGCCAGCGGCGGCATGCTGCACCGGCAGAACGCGGCCGGGGGCGGCGCCGTGCTCCGCATGGTCCTTCCCAGGGAGTACCGATGAGCGGCGGAGCCCTGTACCAGGAGTCGCTGCGCGCGCTCCGCCGGCTGAGCCTACCGGAGGTGTCGGAGCGGGACGTGCTCGCGGCGCTGGAGGCGGCGCAGCCGGGCCCCCTGTCCCTCTTCTACGAGGCGGGCGCGGAGGCCGGTCTGTCGCGCGAGGCCCTGATGGCGCGCGGCGCCGGGCTCTTCCTCAGCTTCAGCGCGGGCAACCTCGCCGACGACCTCATCGACGGCGAGTGCACGTACCACGACCCACCCATCCGCGTGGGTCCGTGCGTGCAGTTCATCCTCCAGAACCTGGCCTTCGCCACGCTGTGCGGCACGCAGGCGCGGCTGCCGGGCCCGGTGCTGGAAGAGGCGGTCCGCACCCTGGCGGTGGCCGCCGGCCCGCAGGCGCTGGAGGTGCGCGCCAGCGACTGGACGGCGCCGTTGTTCCGCCAGGTGGCGGAGGGCATCGCCGGCCAGCAGTGGGCCGCGTACCTGCGCGTGTTGTGGGCGGGCACGGTGCTGGAGCCCCGCGCGGCGGCGGCGGGCCGGGCGCTGGGCGTGGCCGCGCACGTGGCGGAGGACATCCGCACGCGGGACGTGCGCTTCACCAGCATGCCCGGGGCGGACCGTCACGCGGTGGTGGCCTGGGCGCGCGCCGCCGCGCAGACGCTGCGCCGACTGAACCTGCGCTGCCTGGACGCGGCGCTGCGCCGCATCGAACCGATGCTGCCAGAGGGGGAGTCATGAGAGCCGAAGCCGTGCAACCCGAGTGGAGGCGCGACGAGGTGAGCGCGTACTACGAGGCGAAGACGGAGCGGCTGCTCCAGCGCTATGGTCCCGGCCCCCGCGTGCACTATCACTCCGGGCTGGTGGACGGGGTGCCGCCGCCCGGCGCGCCCTCGGAGGTGCTGCGCGACACGGTCCATTCCGCGCAGGAAGCGCTGCTGGTGGAGCTGGCGCGCGCCGTGGGCCGCTTCCCGGACGGCGGCGAGGTGCTGGACGTCGGCTGTGGCCTGGGTGGCGGCGCGATGTACTGGGCCACCGAGCACCAGGCGCGCGTGACGGCGGTGACGAACGTGCCCTCGCATGTCGCGTTGGTGCGCGGCTTCGCGGAGGCCGCGGGCGTGAGCACGCGCGTGCGCCCCATCCTCTGTGACGCCCTCTCCGTTCCGGGCCGCGCGGCCTTCGACGCGGTGGTCGCGGTGGAGAGCACCTGCTACCTGCCGCGCGCAGAGTGGTTCCGCCACGCGCGGACGTTGCTGAAGCCAGGCGGCGTGCTGGCCATCGCCGACTGCTTCCTCTGTCGTCCGGAGCTGGCTCCCGGCTTCGACCGGTACTGGCGCACGCGCATCGGCTCGCTCGACGAATACCTGTCCGCCGCGCACGCCGCGGGGTTGGAGCTGGAGGTGCGCGACGACGTGTCCTCGCGCGTGGTGGGCTTCTGGTCGCTGACGCTGGAATTGATGGTGCATGAGCGCGCCTCGGCCCACCCCTCCCAGCATCCCCTGCGTGCGCTCGCTCAGGCCGGCCGCGGAGAGTCCAGCCGCGAGCACCTGCGCCTGCAGCAGGCGCTGATGGACGGCGGTCTGGAGTACGGGCTGCTCGTGCTCCGGCGGGTGGACTGAGGCCGCGACATCTCCGGCGAAAGCCTGCCCCTGGCCGCCTGGACGCAGCCCGGGCGTACGTGTGCAACGGCCGAGGGGACGGGGTGCAACACGCGAGGGTCGCCTCCAGCCTTGGGCCAGTCGCTACTCAGGGAGGAAACGCGATGCAGGCTTTCAATCGGTGGATGGTGCTCGGTGCAGTGGCGGTGGCGATGTCCGTTACAGGATGCAGGGATCAGAACCGTGAGCACCAAGGGACGACGACCACCCCGGGTGCGGAGGGCACCGGAGGTAGCGGCCAGGGCACGCAGCCGCACCCCAGCGGAGGAACCGGCGGCTCCGGCGGCACCGGCCGGGAGATTCAGGGCTATGACGCCGGCACCGGCGGCTCCGGCCACGAAATGCAAGGCTACGACGCCGGCACCGGCGGCTCCGGGATGATGAACGACCACAACCCCCAGGACACCGGGACGCACAGCCCCGAAGGTCAGCAGTAGCCCGCCTGCTCACGAACGGCCGCGAGCAAGCAACCCACGGGGTCCGGGATGCTCCCGGGCCCCGCTCCGCTTCTGGGCCTTCGCTCGGAACAACCCGGCGAGTCCGCCACACCGACCCGTGAGGATTCTCTCCGGACCTTCGGCTCTGTCCTACCCGGCACACCCCGTGTGGCCGCGAGTCGACGCCACCCGGGCACAAAGGGAGGGGTCGCTGTCGGCCAGCGACCGTGCGTCCGGGCCGGAATGTCGGGTCACCCGCCCGCATCGGGTACGTTGTGCGGCGAGCCATGCCCTTCAAGTTCGTTCATGCCGCCGACCTGCACCTGGACACGCCTTTCCGGGGCGTCGCGACCCAGGGACCGCTCCTGGGACGCTTCCAGGACTCGACGTTCCGAGCGCTCACGCGCATCACGGAGGTGTGCTTGCGAGAGCGGGTGGCCTTCCTGCTGCTCGCCGGAGACCTCTTCGACGTGAAGGACCGCTCGGTGCGCGCGCGGCTGGCGCTGCGGCGCGAGCTGGGCCGGCTGGACGCGGCGGGCATCTCCACCTTCATCGTCCACGGCAACCATGACCCGCTGAGCGGAGACACCGGCGCGCTGGGGCTTCCGCCGTCGGTGAAGGTGTTCGGCCCGGATTGGGAAGACGTGGAGGTGAAGCGCGAGGGCCGGAGACTGTGCCGCGTGCAGGGCATCTCCTATCCGGACGTGGAGGTGCGCGACGACCTCTCCGCGCGCTTCCGCCGCACCGGGGACGGCTTCAGCGTGGGGCTCCTGCACGCCAACCTGGGCGGCGCGGAGGGCCACGCCAACTACGCGCCCTGCACCACCGCGGGCCTGGGCTCGCGCGGGCTGGACTACTGGGCGCTGGGCCACGTCCACACGCGCGCCGAGCACATGCTCCCCGGCGGCGGCGTGGCGGTGTACCCCGGCAACCCGCAGGGCCGGCACGCGAACGAAACCGGCCCGCGCGGATGCATGTTGGTAGAGGTGGAGGACGGCGGCATGCGGCGGCGCTTCATCCCGGTGGACGGCGTGCGCTGGCACAAGCTGGAGGTGCCGCTGACCGGCGTCAGCACGCTGGACGGGCTGCTGGCCACGGCGATGGAGGGCGTGGAGGCACGCTGCGCGCCCGAGCTGGACGGCCACGCGGTGCGACTCACCCTCACCGGAAGAGGTCCGCTGCACCGCGAGCTGGCCCGCCCTGGCGCGCTGGCACAGCTGGAGGTGGACCTGCGCGAACAGCTCGCGAGGAGCCACCCACCGGTGCTGCTGGAGTCGCTGCGGGACAGCAGCCGGCCGGAGGTGGACCTGGAGGCGGTGTGCGCGGCGGGCGGCTTCGCGCGCACGCTGCTGGACGAGGTGGGCTTCCTCGCGGAGGACCCGGCGGCGCTGGCCCGGTTGTGGGAAGAGGAGGCCCTGGGCGCGTTGAGCCAGCGGCTGAAGCGGCTGGGCGTGGACGCGCTGGAGGCGCCTCGCGCGGAGTGGGTGGTGCAAGCGGGGCTGCACGGCGTGGAGTCGCTGCATGAGGAGGAGACGTCATGAAGCCGGGGCTGCGCATCGACGCGCTGCGCGTGCTCGGCTTCGGCCGCTTCTCCGGCCTCACGCGCGACCTGGGGCCGGGACTGCACCTGCTGTACGGCCCCAACGAGGCGGGGAAGAGCACGCTGCTGGCCTTCCTGCGCAGCATGCTGTTCGGCTTCGAGAAGCGCGGGCAACCGGAGCGCTACGAGCCCGCTCACGGCGGCGCGTTCGGCGGCGAGCTGACGCTGACCACCCACGCGGGACCGCTGCTGGTGCGCCGCATCGCGAGCCGGCGCTCGTCGGAGGGCGAGCTGTCGGTGCGCGACGCGGAGGGGACGGAGCTGTCGAAGGAGTCGCTGGAGAGCGCGCTGGCCCACGTGTCACGCGAGCTGTTCTTCGACGTGTTCGCCTTCCGCCTGGATGAGCTGGCCGGCTTCGAGCGGCTCACCGAACAACGAGGCGCCTCCGAGGCCCTGGTGGCCGCCAGCATGCGCGGCGCGCGCCGACTGCCGGAGGTCATGGACCAGCTCCGCAAGAGCACCGAGGGCATCTACAAGCCCAACGGCGTGAAGCCTTCGCTGAACGAGACGCTGAAGGCCCTGGAGGACGTCCAGGCACGGCTGCGACAGGAGGGAGATCGGCCCGCGCGCTACTTCGCGGAGAAGGAGCGGATGGGCGCGCTGGTAGAGGAGCAACGGACGCTCGAAGCGGTGCTGCTGGAGACGGGGACCGGACTGGAGCGGCTGACGCGGCTGGAGGCGGCGCTCGGGGACGTGGCGGCGCTGGCGCAGGCCCGCGCCGAGCTGGCGACGCTGCCCGCGCTGGAGACCTTCCCCGAGGCGGGTGAGTCGCGGCTCGAGGACGGCCTGCACCGGCGCCGAAGCTATCGCGCGGAAGGCGCTCGGCTGGCGGAGCGACTGGCCACGGTGGAAGCCGGACTGGAGCGGCTGTCCGCGCCGTCCGGGGTCCGGGGTCGCGAGGAGGCGCTGAGCCAGGCCCTGGCGGCGTACACCGAGGGCGCCGCGCTGCTGCGCGCCCTGCCCTCCCGCCGGGCCGCCCTGGCTGAGAAACAACGGCAGGTGGAGCTGGCCTTGCGCGAGCTGGGCCTGCCCGTGGATGGGCCCGGCCTGTTGGCGCTGGACTTGAGCGTGAGCGTCCGCGTGACGCTGGAGGAACTGGCGCTCCGGCTGGGGGCGGCCGAGGTCGCGCGCCGCGAGGCGGAGGGCGCATGGGCCCGCGCCGTCTCGGAGCGTGAGCGGCTGGACGGCGCGCTGGCGCGAGTGGACGCGGAGCTGTCCACGCTGCCGGAGGAGCGGGCGTCGCGGATTCGTCAGCAACAGGCGGGGCTGGGACGGCTGCGCACCGTGCGCGCGGAGATGGAGCGCCTGTCGGAGCAGCGCGCCGAGCTGCACCGGCAATTCGAGAGCGTCCGCACCCAGGGCGAGCCACAGGCGACGGCGGCGGTGCTGCCCACGTGGTGGGTGCCGGCGGTCGCGGCGGTGGTGGTGGCGCTCGCGGTGACGGCGTGGCTGCTGGCGGGCCATGTGGTGGGCGCGCTGTGCCTCGCGGGCGGACTGCTGCTGACGGGCGTGCTGGAGCTGGCCCGGCGCCGCGTGGAGGCGGCGCGCGACGCGGACGTGGAGGCACAACGCGCGCGCCAGCGCTGGCGGCAGCAGGAAGAGGAGCGGCTGCGAGCGGCCTTGATGAGCCTGTCCGCGCGGGAAGAGCTGCTGCACCGTGAGTTGTTGTCCGCGGCGTCCGAGGCCGGACTCAACCTGGTCGCGACGGCGGCGGACATGGCGGCGCGGGAAGCCGTGCTGGCGGATGCGCTGGAGCGAGCGGGACGGTGGGAGCAGCTCCAGCGGGAGCGGGAGACACTGCACGCGGAGCACACCGCCGCGCGACGCGAGGAGCACCGCGCGAGTGAGTCGGTGGGCGAGGCGGAGTCGCGGCAGGAACAGTTGGGCGCGGAGCTGACGGCCCTGCTGTCCGAGCGGCGCTTCCCTCCCACGTTGGCCGCGTCCGCGGCACTGGCGCTGTGGCGCGACGCGGCGGCGCTCCGCCAGCGACTCCTGGACGTCGGCGCGGAGGAAGCCGCGCTCACGGTGGATGCGCAGGTCTGCGCCCTGGTGACGTCGCGGCTGTGGGCGGAGGCCGTGGTGGCGGAGCTCATCCCGGGCGCGACGGAGGCCCGCGAGCTGGACGCTGGCGTCATGGAGCCCCTGGCGTCGCGGGTGGCGGCGGCGCTGGAAGCGGAGCGCGCGCAGAGCCTGGAGCGCAGGACGTTGGAAGAGCGGCGGCACGAACTGCGCGCGGAGAAGGCGCGACTGGACGGGCTGTGCCACGACGAAGAAGCGGCGTTGACGACGCTGCTGGCCGAAGGTGGCAGCGCCGACGAGGAGACCTTCCGCCGCCGCGCCGCGCAGGCACGCCGCTACGTGGAGCTGACGGGCCGGACGCGGGAGCTGTCACACCGCATCGAGGCGCGCACGGGCCTGTCGGAGACGCTCGCGCGGCAGGCGCTCATCGACGTGGGCGGCGAGCAGGGCCTGCGCGCGGAGCTGGAATCCCTGCGCGGCAGACAGGCGGAGGCCCAGGACCGGCTGAAGGCGGTGCTCACGGAGCGCGGCGCGCTCAGCCACCAATTGGAGCAGTGGGAGAACGACGACGCGCTGGCGAAGCTCCGCATCGTCGAGGAGTCCCTGCGCGCACGGGCCGCCGAACTGGCGAAGCAGTACGCGGCGGACCGGCTGACCCTGGCACTGCTGGCGCGGGCGCGCCGCCGCTTCGAGGAGGAGCAGCAGCCGCGGGTGGTGCAGCTCGCCTCGGAGCACTTCGCCGCGCTCACCCAGGGCCGCTACCAGCGCGTCTTCATCCCCACGGGAGAGGAGCGCGAGCTGCGCGTGGGTGATGGCCAGCGGGACTGGAGCGCGGCGCAGCTCTCCCGAGGGACGCGCGAACAGCTCTACCTCGCGTTCCGGCTGGCGGTGGTGCGCGACTTCGGCGAGACGCGCGGGGCGCTGCCGCTCATCGTCGACGACGTGCTGGTGAACTTCGACCCGGAGCGGGCGCGCGGCGCCATCCACCTGCTGGCGAAGCTGTCCGAGCACCAGCAGGTCATCGCCTTCACCTGCCATCCCTGGCTGCGAGACGCCTTCGCCGCCGAGGGCGCGCGGGTGCAGGCGCTGGACGCCTCCACGAGCGAACCGCCCGCGCCCGTGTCCGTGCTGAAGACGGGTTAGCCAGATGATGTGGAACGGGGTCATCGGCGTGAGCCCCGAAGCGGACCGGCGCGAGACACCTCCAAGTACAAGCCCACACCCCACGCGCCTGTGGCACACTGCGCGCGCCATTCGACTCCTCTTCTCCATCGTCTTCTGGGCGTTCCTGATGCTCTCCAGCGCCGTGCTCTTCGTGGGCGCCGTGCTGGTCTGGCTCGTCACGTTGCCGTTCGACCGCGACGGGCGCGTCCTGCACCTGTATTCGTGCTTCTGGGCGCAGCTCTACTTCTACGTCAACCCGCTCTGGCACCTGGAGGTCGACGGCCGCGAACACCTGCCCTGGCGGGGCCCGGCCGTGCTCGTGTCCAACCACGAGTCGCTCGGCGACATCCTGGTCCTCTTCGGTCTCTACCGCCCCTTCAAGTGGGTCTCCAAGGCGTCGAACTTCAAGCTGCCCCTCATCGGCTGGAACATGCGGCTCAACCGCTATGTCCCCCTGGTGCGCGGTGACAAGGCGAGCATCATGAAGATGCTGGCTGACTGCGAATACTGGCTGTCTCGCGGCGTGCCCATCCTCATGTTCCCCGAAGGCACGCGCTCCTCCGACGGCGTCGTGAAGCCCTTCAAGGACGGCGCCTTCGCGTTGGCCATGAAGCAGCGCTGCCCCGTCATCCCCGTGGTCCTCACCGGCACCGCGCGCACCCTGCCCAAGCACGGCCTGGTGCTGGAGACCACCGCCCGCTGTCACGTCCAGGTCATGCCCCCCGTCGACCCCAGCGCCTTCACCGATGTGGCGGCCTTGCGTGACCACGTCCGGAATCTCATCGTCTCGGAAAAGGCGCGTATCGAGGCCCTGACGCCCGGCGCCGCGACCCCATAGCGCCGGCCCGAGCCCCAGGCGAAGATACGCTCCGGGTTCGAGGCGGGGCTCGTGCTCCGGGGGACGCCATGCGAAAACAGCCACTGGTGATGGTCGCACTCGGAGGGCTCGCGCTGCTCCTGGCCGTGGCGCTCGTCCACCGGTGGGAGGACACCGGCGAGCGGCCAGCGACCTCCACCCCGCAGCGCCCCCCGTCACGGCGCGACCTCGGCGTCCCGACACCACCACCGCGTGGCAACCACTCGCTCCGTGGGCGCGTGGTCGACTCGCGGCGCCGCCCCGCCGCGGGCATCCAGGTCTCCGCCACGCGCGACATGCCTGGCGAGTCCCTGTCCGCGCGCGCATGTGACACGCGCTCACCGGAGCTGCCCCTGTCCTCCGGAGGCTGCATCGGCGAGCCCGAGGAAATGGTCCGCGCGCTCGTCGAAGCCGGCCACGGCGCCGCGCCCTTGGTGGCCCAAACCCTCACCTCGGCGGACGGAACGTTCCTTCTCGAGGACCTCCCCGAGGGCATGGTGGCGCTCTGGGCCATCGGCGAGCGCCACGCCACGCTGGCGCTGGATGTCCGCACCGACGCCCAGGACGTGCAGCTCGTGCTCGAAACAGGCCTCTTTCTTCCTGGCCGCGTCGTCGCCGAGACCGGGACGCCGCTGCCTGGCGCGCGCCTGACGCTCTTCCACCAGGACCACACCCGCTTCTTCGATGCCCTGGCCGGCGCGGACGGCCGCTTCGCCTTCGGCCCACTCCCGCCGGGCGAATACACCGTCGTCGCCACCAGCGAGGGCCTGCTGACGGATTCGCTCCAACAGGTGGACGCGGAGAAGCTCGACCCCATCGTCCTTCATCCACCGCGACGGCTGTCCGGGCGCGTGCTCGCCCAGGACAAGCCGGTGTCCGGGGCGGAAGTCCACGTGGAGTACACGCCGCATGTCACCGTGACGGACGACGAGGGCCGCTTCTCCTTCGAGCCACTTGCTCCGGGTGACTACGAGGTGCGCGCGGAGCATCAGGGCGAGTACGGCTTCGCCACGGTGGCGTTGACCGAGGAAGGCGGGGACGCGGAGGCCACCGTGCGGCTGGGCACGCTCGTCTACGTGGAAGGCTCGGTGCGTGACGAGTCCGGCCACCCCATTGCTCGCGCCAGGGTAGGCGCCGGCGCGCCCAGGGGACGGGCGCCGCCCGCGGACTACGTCACCACGGCGGAGGATGGCCGGTTCCGGATAGGCCCCCTGCGACTGGAGCCCTACATCTTCAACGTCATGGCCCCGGGCTACCAGGGCCAGCTCCTTGACGGGGTCGCCAGCCCCGGCGGGCGTGTGGACTTCACCCTCGCGCGCGCCCACCTCCTCCAAGGCACCGTCACCGACGCCCAGGGCAACCCCCTGTCCGGCGTGGACATCGGCGTGAATGACGCGATTCACGCCGAGACCGAGACCTTCCACGAACACGTCGACCCCACCACCTCGGACGAACACGGCCGCTTCGAGCTCACGCTCCCCACCCCCGGGAACTACACGCTCGGCCTCACCCTCCCCGGACACGTGGAAGAGCGGGTGGAGGTGAAGGTGCCTGGCCCCGCGCTCAGCGTGGCGCTGCGCGCGGCGGGCCGGGTGGAGGGAATCGTCACGAGCACCCAGGGCGCGCCCATCCCCGGCATGACGCTCAGTCTGGTGGACACCCGCAAGACGGTTGCTTCCCAGCAAATCGAAACGGACGCGGAGGGACGCTTCTCCATCACCGAGGTGGGCCCGGGCACGTACACCCTGATTTCCGGTTCGGACCTCGGCGACACCGAGCACCATGTGATGCGCACCGTCACCGTGCAGGGGGCTGAAACGGTGGAGGCCTCGCTGCGGCTGGAGACGGGGGCCCCGGTGTCCGGCATCGTCGTGGACGAGCGCGGGCGACCGGTGGCGAACGCGCTGGTGGACGGGACCCACCTCCCGACACGCCGTGACGGCGTCTTCGCAAGCACCGCCAGCGACGCGGAGGGCCGCTTCATCCTGCACCACCTGGCGGAGGGCGCGTGCTCGCTGCGCGCGTCGAAGGACGGATATGCCTTCGAAGCCACGGAGCCCGCGGTCCTCGCCAGGTCCGGGGCCAACGACGTGCGGCTGACGTTGCGGAGCCAGGGCCACATCCGCGGCCGCGTGGTGCGCGGGGATGGCTCGCCCATCACCCGCTTCACCATTGACCAGCGCGCCTTCCGGGACCCCCAGGGCGCGTTCAGGCTCGCCGCCGAGCGCGCGGGCACGCAGCGGCTGACCTTCGAGGCCCCCGGACTGACACGCGCGATGCGTGAGGTGCAGGTCTCCGCGGGCGCGGACGTGGACCTTGGCGAGGTGAGGCTGGAGGCCGGACGCCACGTGCGCGGCCGGGTGGTGGACGCGGAGACGTCGCGCCCCATCGAGGACGCCGTCGTCGAGGTCCACCCGCCCGATGAAGGCGGCTTGATGATGGAGGTCGCGCCCATCGCCGCGGAGGCCACCGACACGGACGGAACCTTCGCCTTCCCTCCGCTGGAAACACGCCCGCTGGACCTGCTGGTCCAGACGAACCAGGGCCACCCCCAGATGCGCCAGCGCATTGGCACCGGTGACGAAACACTGGAGCTGCGAATCTACCCGGGCGCCCAGGTGGACGGCACCCTGAAGGACCGCGACGGGAAGCCCGCGGAGGCCATCGTGCAGCTCGTGGCCAACGACGGGGACTACTCCGCCTCGGTGGACGACGCGTTGGGGACGTTCCAGGCCCGGAACGTCCCGGCGGGCACCTACACGCTGTCGGCGTCCATGGGACAGAACGCGGAAGGGCGCAGCGTGGCCTTCCTCCCGCAGCGCGTGAAGGTTCCCCCCATGGGGAAGGTGACGTTCACCTTCACGGAAACCACCGGTGGCGGCACGATGCGACTCGGCGTCCGGGTGCCTCCGCTCAAGCCGGGCGTGGGGATCTACAAGGCGTTGCTGTCGGGCACGGTGCCACCGACCGTGTCCGGCCGGGAGCTGCGCACGCGGGCCCGCTTCGGAGACATCCGCGCGTCCACGAAGAGCCTGGAGGGCGTGTTGGTGTACGAGCAGCTCCCAGCTGGGGCCTACACGTTCATCGTCCTGTTGGAAGAGGGGAAGCCCGCCCGCTTCACAGTCCACCGGGAGGAGCTCTTCCTCGCGGAGGGGGAGACGCTGGAGCGGGACATCCAGGTGACGCCACGGCCCCTGCCCTGAGCGCGGGTTGCGATTAAGTGAACCGGATGAGCGACAAGCGCCCCCTGGCGGACACGACCGAGTTGGAGCTGGACTGGCGTGGCCGCGCTCCCCGCCAGCCGGAGGCGCCCTCCAGCGCGGCCTTGGAGCCGCGCGCCGAGGTCGAGGTGCCGTCCGGCGCGGGCAAGGGGCTCCCGGGCGACCCGCGCCACATGAGCATCGAGCTGCGCCAGTCGGTGCAGGGGATGATGGAGACGCCCGCGCTGCGCATGCGGCAGATGCGCGAGGGGCTGGAGCTCATCTTCGGCGCCCAGACGCGCAACCGCTACGAGGTGTGCGACGATACGGGCCGCGTCGCGCTCTACGTGGAGGAAGAGGCCCGTGGCTTCGGCGCCATGCTCCGGCGGACCTTCTCGCCCTTCTACAAGGCCCGGATGGAGTGCATGACGCTGGGCGGCATCGTGGCGCTCGTGGTGGAGCGCCCCTGGAGCCTCCTCCTCACGAAGGCGGACATCCTGGCCTGGGACGGCCGGCGGATGGCGCGCATCCAGCAGCGCTTCACCCTGCTGGGACGCCACCTGGACATCGTCACGCCCGGCGGCGCCGTCATCGCCACCGTGAAGGGCCCGCTCTTCAGACCCTGGACCTTCCGCATCTTCCAGAATGACGTGGAAGTGGCCGTGGTCCGCAAACGCTGGAGTGGCTTCCTCCAGGAGAGCTTCTCCGCCGCGGACACCTTCACCCTCGACTTCCAGCCCCAGTGCACCGACTTCCGGCTGCGGCAGCTGGTGCTGGCCGTCGCCCTGCTCGTCGACCTGACGTACTTCGAGAACAACAGCCCCCGCGCCGCCCTGGGCCCGGGGCTGGACCTGTTCGACGCGTTGATGTTCTGGAAGAAGTAGCGTGGTAAATCCCCCTCCATGTCCACGTCCACGAGCGATGCGCTGAGCGCGGCAGACCTGGAGCGGCTGGTCCGCGCCGAGTCCCCTGACCTGGCCGATGCCGTCCTCGCCCTGCTCGAGCAGCCCGAGCAGACGCCGGAGAAGCCGCTGCCGAAGGATGCCTTCACCTTCGACGCGCTCCTCCGGACGCTCACCCAGGCCCGGGCGCACTACGAGTCGGACGGGCGGCGTCAGGCCTCCTCCGAGGCGTGGCAGCGCTACCTGGCGCAGCAGGACGTGCCCCGCCCTCCCCGCCTGGCCCTGGCCGACCTGCTGGTGGCGCTCTACCAGCGCGGCACCCAGGCCTCGCGCGCGGCGCTGATGGACATCGCCCGCCGCGCGGACCTGCGCTTCGGCCTGTGGGGCGGACTCAAGCGCATCTACAAGCTGGCGGAGGCCCACCACGACGCGGAGCTGTTCGGCGTGCTCGCCTGGCGCTTCGACGTGGAGCGCCACCGCCCCAGCGCCAGCCGGGAAGTCTCCGGCGGCACCCTCACCTACCTGCGCCGCCGCGCGTGGCGCTACCTGCGCCACCTGGGCGCCGCCGTGCCGGAGCTCTACCCGCAGTTCGCGGTGGAGGTGCTGCGCCACTACGCGCCGGACACCTCCTGGTACGGCGTCTGGGTGGCCCACCACATCTGGGCGCACGGCAGCGGCAAGTACACGCAGGACTCCTTCGCCATGCCGCCGCCGGGCGACATGGTGAAGCACCGCGCCTTCCCGGACGCGTGGAAGCGCTCGCCGGACGCGCTGATGCGCCTGCTGGACGTGTGTGAGTCGGACCCCGCCGCCAGCTTCGCCATCCAGGGCCTGCGCAAGGACTTCCCGGAGGCGCTGCGCAAGGTGACGCCCGCGTGGCTGGACCGGCTCGCCCGCCGGCCGCTGGGCAGCGCGCACGACTTCCTGGTGGAGACGCTGCAGGGCTCGCCCGAGTTCCACCAAGGCCGGCTGCGCGAGCTCGGCCTGCACGAGGCGGTGCTGGCGCTGCTGCTGTCCCCCAGCGCCAAGGCCCGCGCCTACGCCATCGAGTATGCCCGCGCCCACGCGCAGGACCTGCCGGCGGAGCGCCTGGAGGAGCTGGTGGCCCAGGGCGCCCCGGACGTGAAGTCCTTCGCCGCGGCCACGCTGGAGAAGCGCAACCCGCGCGAGCTGGGCGTGGCGCTGCTGGGGCGGCTCCTGCAGCACAAGGCCACGTCGGGCTTCGCCGCGGGCGCGCTGGCGCAGTCGTTCGACCGGGCCGAGCTGCCCGGGGACTTCCTGCGCGACATGTACCTGGGCACCGGTGAGCAGCTCAACTGGGTGAAGGGCTTCATCGGCTCCAAGTACGGCGCCACCGAGCTGCCCGCGGACTTCTGGAAGGCGCTGCTGGACGACCCGCGGCTGCAGAAGAAGCCCCACCCCGTGGAAGGACTGGCGATGCGGGCGCTGTCGGCCTACCCGGCCGCGGCCATCGGTCCGGAGTGGCTGCTGGAGAAGGCCGCCCATCCCCGCATCAGCCACATGGCGACCCAGGCGCTCATGCGCGCGGACAGCCTGCCCGGGCTGGACGTGGAGCAGGTGAAGGCGCGCGTCTTCAGCGCGAAGTACCGGGGCGTGGCGCTGGGCCTGCTGGGCAACCGCAAGCTGTTCACCGCGCGCCAGCTCACCGTGCCCTGGCTGCTGGCGCTGGCCCGCCGCGCCGACCCGGAGTTGCACGGCTTCGCGCACCGCTACCTGCTGGAGAACGTGGCCCCCGCGGACTTCAGCGACGCGGGTGACGCGGCCGCGGGCCTGGAGCGCCTCTTCGAGCTGGCCCTGGGTGCGAAGCAGCCGGCGCCCGTGCGCGCCTTCGCGCAGACGTACCTGCGCTGCCACCACCCCGTCATCGGGCCGGAGCAGCCGGAGTCGAAGTCCTACAACCTCAAGCCCCGCGCGCCGCGCAAGGCATACACGCCGGAGCTGCTGTGGCCCGCGCTCACCGATTCGCGGGACGACGTGCGCCGCTTCGCCCTGGCCATTGCCCGCGCGGAGCTGCGCGCCTGGGGCTGGCACACGCGCGTGTACGAGCTGGCGGACGCCGAGGCGAAGGAGGTCCGCAACCTGGCCTATGACGCCCTGCTGCGCGCGGGCGAGGAAGGCGCGGACGCCCGGCACACGCTCCAGCCGGAGGAGCTGGACCCGGTGAAGGTGTTCTCCCTCACGGAGAGCACCAAGCGCAGCACGCGCGAGGTCGCGGTGGAGCTCATCCGCCGGCACTACGCGCGGCTGGGCGGCGCCGAGCGGCTCGCGTGGCTGATGCAGAGCGCGGACCGCGAGGTGGGCTTGTTCGCGGTGCGCCTCCTCTGGGAGAAGCACCGCCCCACGCACCTCCCGGAGGGGTGGAAGCCCGCGGGCGCCAAGGAGGCCCCGGCCGCCAGTGGCACGGAGCGCTTCGCCAACGTGGACGCGCTGCGCACCTTCCTGCGGAAGATGCTCTTCGGCCTGCCGCCGGGCCGCGCCAAGGAGGCCCGCGAGGGAGAGGTTCAGAAGCGCCTGTCCGCCAGCGTGGCCAAGCGCCGCGTCATCGAGCTGGTGCGCGACCTGGGCCTGGACGACGCGGCCTTCGCCCGCGTGGTGGCGCCGGTGCTGGAGGAGTTCACCGGCTCGCTGGCCAAGGGGGAATGGCAGAGCTGCCTCGCCTCGCTGGTGCAGCTGCGGGCCGCGCACCCGGATGCGCAACTCGGAAGCGCCTGAGCAGATTGAACGCCCATGCTGCTCGATGAACTGCTGAATGGCTTTCCGCGGGAGCGCTTCCTCCAGGAGCACTACCTGCGGCGTCCCTTCACCGGCGCTTCCGCCGCGGAGCGCCTCCAGCGCCTGGGGACGTGGGAGACCATCGACTTCCTCGTCGAGGAGACGGCCTGCGACGTGCTGCTCGCGCGCCAGGGCGTGCCCTACCCGGGAGACAGGCCCACGACGGCGAAGGCGGCGCGGGAGCTGTTCGCGCAGGGCTACACGCTCGCGCTGCGGCAGCCGGACTTGCATCACCCGGACCTGGCCCAGCTGGCGCGCGCCTTCAGCGCGGAGCTGCACGGCCGCATCAACCTGCACATCTACTGCACGCCCGCGGGACACCACGGCTTCGGCTGGCACTGCGACCCGGAGGAGGTGTTCATCCTCCAGACGGCGGGCCGCAAGGACTACCTGCTGCGGGAGAACACGCTCCACCCCGCGCCCCTGCCGGAGTCCGTGCCCAGCGGCTCCCTGGCGGCGCAGGAGAAGACGCCCGTCGAGACGCACTCGCTGGGCGCCGGGGACTTCATCTACATCCCAGGCGGGCACTGGCACATGGCGCAGGCAACCGAGGAGGCGCTGTCCATCTCCATCGGCCTGATGCCGCCCACGCTCCTGGACCTCCTCGACGGGGTGAGGGCCGCGCTGGCCAGCAGCCCGGTGTGGCGGCGGCGGATGCCCTCGTTGGGGCGCGCCTCCACGCTGGACGACCCGAGCAAATTGGCGCTGCTGCGGACGCTGCTGTCGGAGCTGGGCGGTGAACTCCAGCGCCAGCTCGCCGACCCTGGATATCCCCTGCGCTTCCTCGCGCAGACGGCCCGGTTCTATCTGCGCTCCACGGGAATCCGGGGCAACGGGCGCTGACGGCGCGCGGCCCCGCGAACCCCTTCACTGTGCGCTCTTCTATTGAGGGCGCTGGTGCTAAGAAGAGCAGCCACTGAGGAGCGTGATGCCCGTACTCGCCATCGGCAACATCGAGAAGGTCCGCGCACTCGCGGCCAATGCGCGCCTGCTGCTGGTGGGCGGCGCTCGCGCATCCACCGCCAGCCGCCTCACCGCGTTCGAGCCCGGCACCAACAAGGTGCTGTGGAGCACGGAGCTGCCCTCCGCGGTGAACGCGCTCGCCCTGGCCGGCGGTCAGTGGGCCGCGGCCGGCGCGGATGGAACGGTGCGCATCGGCACGCTGTCCGACGGGCAGGTGCAGTTCCAGCTCAACGACGTGCACCCCGGCGGCGTCACGGCGCTGGCCTCCAGCGCGGATGGCACGCTCCTCTTCAGCGCGGGCGCGGACGGCGTCGTGCGCGCCTGGGACTGGGAGTCCACGCGCAAGATGCACGAGTGGAAGGCGTCCACCCAGCCCCTGCGCGCGGTGGCCGTGGACCCCTCCGGCACCTACGCGGCGGGCGCGGGTGACGACGGCGTGGTGCGCGTCTTCACCGTGGCCACTGGGGCGCAGCGCGACATGGCCGGCCACGAAGGCGCCGTGCGCGCGCTCGCCTTCACGCCGCGCGACGGCCGGCTGGTGTCCGCCGGTGACGACGGCAAGCTGCGCATCTGGTACCTCGTGGGCGCGGTGGAGTTCGAGGTCCGCGGCGAGAAGGACACCGGCCATGCCGGCCCGGTGCTCGCCCTGCTCTTCCCGCCCACGCCCACCGCCAAACCGGGGGAGGAAGAGCCCGGCGACCGCGTGTGGTCCTCGGGCAGCGACGGCCAGGTCAAGGTCTGGCGCCTGGACATTCGCCGCAAGCCGCGCTCGCTCGACGCGGGGGGCAAGCCCGTGCAGGCGCTCGCCTTCGTGCCGCCGGCCAATCCGCGGCTGGCGAAGACGTCCCTGGGCTCCGTCTTCACGGGCGGGGATGACCGCCGCACGCACCGCTTCGGCCTCGCGGCGGATGGCTCGCCCGCGGGCGACCACGACACGTCCCAGCACGGCATCGACCTGCTGACGGAGTCACTCAAGGCCGGCCGGCCCCGCCGCGAAGCCGCGGTGCGCGAGGCCGCCGCGCTGGAGGAGACGGAGGCGCTGGACTTCCTCTTCCAGGTGCTGTCCTCGGAGAAGGACGCGGAGGTCCGGCGGCTCGCCGTGCGCGAGCTGGCGGACAAGGGCCGCACCGCCGCGCGCCCCAAGCTGCGCGAGCGGCTGGACGACTCGCATCCGATGGTGCGCAAGGCCGCGCTGGACGCGCTCGTCGCGCTGGAGCCTGAGTCCCCGCTGTCCGCGCCGCGCGCGGCGCTGGGCTCGCAGCACCCGGAAGTGCGCGTGCTGGGCCTGGAGCTGCTGGCGAAGCTGGGAGGCACGTCCCCGCTGGTGCCGGGCCTCATCGCCGGCCAGCTCGCGGACAACCAGGGCGCGGTCGGCCTGGCCGCGCTGGACGCGCTCACCCAGGTGATTCCGGGCGACGGCGCCGAGCCGCTGCGCACCGCCTTCGAGCGCGGCCCCTCCCAGCTCAAGGTGGAGGTGCTCATCCGCGCCGTGGCGGGCGGGCTGCTCGGCCACGCGCAGCTGCAGGCCCTGGTGGCCCGCGCGCTGGATGACGCGGACCCCGGCGTTCGCCGCACGGCCTTCACCGTGCGCGTCATGGAGCGCCGGGCGCTGTCCCACGCGCTGGAGTCACGCGACGAGGACTTCGGCCGGGGCACCAAGGAAGTCTCCCGCTGGCTGGTCCAGCGCGCGCGCCGGGCGCAGGGCGTCGCGGGCAATCCGCCCATCACCGACGCGGAGCTCCAGACCGCACGCGATGCGATGCCCGCGCAGGGCACCACGGGCGCGGCCATCACCGAGAGCGACCTGGAGCCGCTGCTGGCCGCCATGGCCTGCCGCACGCCGGACACGGCCGTGCGCGGCGCTCGCGGCCTGGCACAGCTGGGCGACGCACGGGCGCTGGGCGCGCTGCTCCAGCTCTCCCGCGAGCCGGACGCCGCCATCCGCCGGGTGGCTGCCTCTTCCCTCCAGGCACTCCAGGACGCGCGCGCTCGCGAGCGGCTGGTGTGGATGCTGGACGACGAGAACGCGGACGTGCGCGCCGCCGCGCTGGACGCGGTGGTGGCGCTGGACGCGGACGCGCCGCTGGCGTCGGCGGAGGCCGCCCTGCGCTCGGGCCACGAGGACGTGCGAGTGCGGGGCCTGGACCGGCTGGTGAAGCTGGGCGCGGCGACGCCGGGCGCGGAGGCGCTGCTGGGCGACGCGCTGGAGGACGAATCCGGCAAGGTGCGCGGCGAGGCCTTCCGCACGCTGTGGGCCTGGAATGAGAAGGCGCCGGAGAAGGCGCTGGACCGCGCGCTGGCGGGCCGCTTCCCCGACCTGCGCCACCGGGCGGTGGAGGTGCTGGCACAGCGCGCCGCCGAGGGCTGGGCGCTGGAGCGGCTCAAGAAGGCCGTGGAGGACCGCGACACCAGCGTGGCCACCGCCGCGTATGACGCGTGGGTGAAGCACGTAGGCAAGGAGCACGCGGAGACCCACCTGGCGGCGCTCGCCACCACGCACGCGCCGCTGCGGGAGCACGCCGCGAAGGGCGCCATCCACGCCCCCATCGAGCCCCTGCGCTCGCCGCTGCTCAAGCGCGTCCAGGACGAGGAAGTCCCCGTCGCCGTGGCCGCGCTGGAGGCGCTGGACAAGCTGGTGCCCAACGAGAACGGCCCCCTGCTGGCCGGGCTCTCCGCGGCGCCGCTGCCGGTGCGCGTGCGCGCGGTGGAGCTGCTGGCTCCGCGTGGCGCCGAAGACATCATCGAGCCGATGCGCGCGTTCATCACCGACAAGGACCTGGAGCGGCTCTACCCTCCAGCCTTCCTGGTGCCGCTGCGCATCCGCGCCGCGCGGGCCCTGGCATCACTGGGCTCGCGGCGCCTGCTGACCTTCTTCGCCACCGTGCTGCTGCCGCACGAGCTGGGTGACATGCAGGAGCAGGGCGGCCGTGGACTCGCCACCGCCGCCCGCCGGGGTGACGAAGGCTTCCTGCTGGACGCGCTGGGCCACGCCAACGTGGCGGTGCGCTCCTGGGCCGCGGACGGCCTGTCCCGCCTGGGTGACGTGCGCGCCCTGCCGGTGCTCACCGGCAACCTGCGCCACGACCACCTCCCCATCCGGCTGGGCGCCATCCTCTCCTTCGCGGCCCTGGGCCCGGAGGGCGACGGCGGCCTGCTGCACGGCCTGGAGGACCGCGCCCGCGAGGTGCAGGAGATGGTGTTCGCCATCGTCCTCGCCCGTGATTTGCGCGCCAGCCGCCGGGGTGAGCCGCCCGACCTGCTCACCAGCGCCCTCTCCAGCGGCAGGCCGGAGGTCCGCTACGCCGCCGCCCGCGCGCTGGAGCTGCGCACGGAGCCGGACGCGGCGCGCGCCCAGTTGGTGGAAGCCCTGCTGCCGCCTCGGCCGGAGAAGGTGGCCGACATGAAGGACTGGCCGGCCGAAGAGGAGCGCGTGAAGTACGTCGTCGGGCTCGCGGAGGCCCTGTCCAGCCTCCAGCCCGAGCAGCGCTACGCGGCGGCCCAGGTGCTGCTGCTGCGCGACAAGCCGCTGGAGTACTTCCGCCACGCCAAGAAGGTGGCGCGGCCGAGCACGCTGGATGCGCCCTGGAAGCCGGAGACGGCACCCTCCAGTTCGCCTGTGCAGGCCACGCCCGCGAAGAACTGGCTGCGGCGCATCTTCTCCGCCGTGAAGACGGACGCCCCCGCCGCCTCGCCCGAGGCCTCCGCCCAGGCCGAGCGGCAGCACCTGCGCCGGCTGGCCTTCGGTGCCTACGTCGGCCTGCTGCGGCAGGTGTCCACGGGCGACGATGAGAGCCACCGCGTGCGCCGCGACGCGGTGGACCGCGTGGTGAAGCTCACGCTGGAGGGCTTCGCCGGCACGCCCGCCGCCGTGGCCGCCCTGCTGCGCGCCCTGGAGGACCCGCACCAACTGGTGCGCAAGGCCGCGCTGGCCGGGCTGAAGGAGCTCTTCCCCGCCGGGAGCGATGAGCCGCTCGCGCTGGCCCTGGCCTCGCTGGCGCCGGACGTGGCGCGCGCGGCGCTGGATGAGCTGGCCACGCGGGGTGACGCCGCGAAGCCGCGCATCACCGCCGCGCTGAACTCGCCGCTGACGGACGTGCGCCGCTACGCCTTCGAGCTGCTGGAGAAGCTCAGCCCGCCCGGCAGCCTGGAGCCGCTGCTGGCCGCGCTGGGCAGCGAGCACGCCGACCTGCGCGTGGGCGTCATCGAGCGGCTGGCGGGCGCCAACGACTCGCGCGTCACCGAGGCGCTGGGACGCGCCATGGCCAGCGAGCACGAGGACCTGCGTCTGCGCGCCTCGGAGCTGCTGGCGTGGCGTGGCGATGACCGCGCGGTGGAGGTGCTCGCCACGTTCCTGCGCGCGGAGAACGCGAGCGCCGCGAAGCGCGCCACGGAGGCCCTGGCCCGGCTGGCCACGCCCGCCTCGGTGGCCGCGCTGGCCGCCCGGCTGCCCGCGGCCCAGGACTCCCATGAGCGCAAGCGGCTGGTGACGGCCCTGGGCAACACGCGCCGGCCCGAGGCGCTGGAGGTGCTGGCCCGCCAGTGCCAGACGGACGCAGAGGGCGTCATCCGCGGCGAGTGTGTCACCGCGGCCATGACGGTGGCCGGCACCGACGTGAAGAAGCGCGACGTGAAGCTGGCCGTGTCGTTCCTGCGGCAGGCCGTGAAGAGCTTCGACGTCGCCGTGCGGCTGGAGGCCCTGCGGCACCTGGAGCACGGCGCGGAGGCCGGCCAGTCGGAGCTGCTGGTCAGCCTCTTCACGGACCGCTTCCCCACCGTGAGCGGCGCGGCCGTGGAGGCCTACGCGAAGCGCGTCATCGAGCACGGCGCCCCGGCGGAGCCGCTGGAGGCGGTGCTGCGCGGCGGCTCGCGCGACCTGATGCTGCCGGCCGCGGAGGGCGTGGCCTTCAAGGGCGGCGCCAGCGCGCTGCGGCCCCTGATGCTGTACGCCCGCGCGGGCGAGGACGGCCAGCGCGAGCGGGCCCTGCTGGCCCTGGGAACGCTGGGTGACGCGCGCGCCCTGGCCGAGTTGGAGACGGTGGCCGCCGGCGGCACCGCGGAAGCGCCCGTGGAGCCGAGCATGGTGTCGGCCGCCATCGAGGGCCTGGGCCGGCTCGCCGCGAAGCTGCCGGACGGTGAGGAGCGCCGCCGCGTCGAGGAGAAGGTGGAGGCCGCCGCGGTGGAGGGCGCCACGCTGGTGCTGCAGCAGGCCGGCGTGAAGGGCCTGCGCGCCATCGGCGGGGAGCGCGCCCGGGTGAAAATCGAGGCGCTGCTCGGCGACACCAGCACGGCGCTGCCGGTGCAGCTCACCGCGGCCCAGGAGCTGGGGAAGCTCAAGGACACCGCGGCGGAGACGGCCCTGGCCGCCGCGCTGGACGCGCCCCAGCAGGAGCTGCGCAAGGAGGCGCGCAAGGCGCTCGACGTGCTGTTCCCCACCGAGCGCACGCGGGTGGAGTTCCACGCGGTGGCCAGCCGCTACCCGGACATCTCCGCGCCCGCCGCGGCCTACCTCGCCAACGAAGGCGACCCGGCGCTGCTGGTGCCCCGGTTGGCCACGCTGGACAACGTGACGCTGCGGCTGCGCCTGCGGCGCGGGCTCGCACGGCGGGGCGCCCTGCCCCTGCCGGAAGTGGTGGCGCTGCTGGGCCACGACAAGCCGGAGGCCCGCGAGGAGGCCGCGCTGCTGGTGGGCACCTGGACGGGTGAGGCCCGCGAGCCCGGCACGGTGGACCTGGCCGCGCTGTCCCGCGCGCTGGTGACGGCCGAGCGCCGCACGGCCACGGACTGGACCTCCGCCGCGCCGTCCAGGCGCGCCGTGCTGGAGGGCGCCTGGGAGCGGCTGCTGTGGGCGGGCTCCCGGCTGGGCACCGCGGGCATGGCGGACTCCGCGCGCACCCTCCTCCAGGGTGGAGAGACGGCGGCCCCGGGCACCGTGCGCCGGGAGGCCGCGCGCGCCCTGGGCCGGCTGGGTACGCCGGGGGGCACGCTGACGCTCACCGGACAGGCCCCGGCGACCGTGCTGACGAACGAGAAGGAGCGCGCCGCCGCGGCGGACACGCTGCGCAAGTCGCTGGTGGACCCGGACGCGCGGGTGCGGGCGGCGGCGGCGGACGCGCTGGCGAAGCTCGCCCCCGAGCGCGCCACCGCCTGGGCACTGGAAGTGAAGCCCTTCGACGCGGTGGCCTTCGGCCCCATGGGTGCCCGGACGTCGCGAGAGCTGCTGGCCACCTCCGAGGGTCGCCGGCTGTCGGTGCCGACGCTGCTGGGGGCCCACGCGCTGGAGCCCCTGAAGTCCCTGGCCAGCGACGCGAAGCCGGAGACGCGGCAGGACGCGTGGGCCGCGCTGGGTCGCCTGGGCGGAGACGACGCGGCGAAGCTGCTGCACGAGGCCGCCTTCGACAAGTCGCAAACAGTGGAGCTGCGCAAGGCCGCCTGGCGCGCCCACAAACGTGCACGCCGGGCCGCTGAGCGCGCCCGGAACCGGAAGGAAGGGAACCCGTCGTGACGACCGCCACCCGACACCCCGTCGAGCTGCGCTACGCCACCGCGAGCGACGTCGAGTCCGGCACGGACAGCTCCCGCGTCCGCCTGGCCCTGGAGGGCTCGCGCGGCACCGTGGGCGTGAGCGGCCGCGTCACCGACGCCGCCCTCTTCCGCGACGCGCTGGCCGCTACCTTCGGCATCCTCGCCAGCGACTTGCGCTACCGGGGCAAGGACCGCACCGCGTACCTCGCCTACCTGATGAAGCAGGGCAAGCGGGCCAGCGCGCTCATCTGGGAGGCGCAGAAGGCGTTCCTGGACAACGCGCTGGACGGCGAGAAGAAGCAGGACGCGGTGCTGGACCCCGTGCTCACGGTGGACCCGGACAGCGTGTCCCTGGAGGTCTTCTCCCGCGACGAGAGCGCCTACGCCCGGCTGTCCTTCGACAACCGCCTCTTCGAGGGCCGCGAGGCCGCGCACGGCTCCACCTTCCTGGACGTGCCGCCGGAGCTGCCCGCCCGGGTGGACCGGCTGCGCACCTACGTGCCCGTCTCCCTGGAGGCGCACGTCGCGCTGGCCACGCCGGCCTCGCAGCCAGCCCGCGCCCCGCGCAACGTGGAGGTGCCCCACGCATGGCTGCGCGGCTTCCTCCAGGTGCAGTCCGCCGCCACGCTGCCCGCGAGCACCTGCGAGCTGGCGCCCATCGACCTCTACAACCTCCTCTTCGCCCTGCGCGCTCGCAAGGCGAAGAAGGCCCCCCGCGCGCTGCGCTTCGAGCTGGTGCCCGGCGCCCCGCCCCGGCTGGTGCTGGAGCCGTGGGAGCTGGTGCTGGAGTGCCACGGCGGCACGTACAACGGCACCGCGCCCGCGGTGGTGCGCACCTTCGGCCGTCAGCGCCTGGCCGCGCTCGCGCGCCTGCTGCCCCACGCGAAGTCGGTGCGGGTGCAGTTGATGGGCCCCGGCCTGCCGGTGTTCTGGGTCATCGACATGGGCGCGGCCACGCTCACGCTGGGCCTCACGGGCTGGACGGAGAGCGGCTGGTCCTCCGCCGCGGCCTTCGACGTGCTGATGCCCCGCGCGGTACCGGACGGACTGGCGGAGCAGCTTCGCAACCGGCTGCGGACCGAAGGCCCCCTGCCCTTCGACACGCTCGCCGCCAATGCCGGCGCGCCCAAGGAGTCCGTGCGCGCGGCGCTCCAACTGGAGTGCCTGCGCGGACGCATCCTCTTCGACGTGGCGCGCGGCCAGTACCGTCCGCGCGAGCTGATGCCCACGCCGGTGGACGCCGCCGTCATCCGCTACGGCAACGAGCTGGAAGCGCGGGCGCACCGCCTGCTGGGCGGCGACGGCGCTCCGGGCGCGGGCGAGGTGAAGCTGACCAAGGTGCACGACGTGGTGGGCGAGGGCATCCGCATCCACGGCGAGGTGGTGGACCGCGAGGCCCTGCGCAGCTTCTTCCCCAGCTTCACGTTGGATTTGGAAGGCCGCGTGAAGGACGCCAGCTGCGGGTGCCCGCACCACCGGCGCTCCGGCCTGCGGGAAGGCCCCTGCGAGCACCTGCTGGCGCTGCGGCTGGCCTACGCGCGCCGCCGCGCGGAGGAAGAGGCGCTGCGGCAGACGCCCGAGGGCCGCAAGCTCATCCGCGCGGAGACGCGCTCCTACGTGCGACGCGACGCGGAGAGCGGCCTGGAGACGGTGTACCGGGTTTCCCTGGATGGTCAGGTGGTGGCGGTGGAGTGGGGCCCGCGCACGGGCTCGCCGCGTCACCAGCGGCTCTGGTTCGACTCGGATGCGGAAGCGCGCGGAGCGTACTTCGCGCGCCTGGAGAAGTTGGCGGCTGACGGCTACATCGACGCGGCCTCGGCATTGGTGTAAACCCTTCAACCACGGCCCGGCCGCCACGAGCGGTCGGCAGGACAGGTGCGACGAAGAGACGACGACGTGCGCTTCACGCGCGAGCAGCCGAGAGAGGTCCGGAGTGCATCAGCCTGAGCGCCTCGAGCGCGGGAGCGGCGTTGCGCCGCTCCGGTTGAAATGCAGGACACTCTCCGCAAGGTAGCCTGTTCTTGGCTCTCTCCCTCCTAGGCACTACTGCCAGGGTGGGTAGCGGAGCCAACGACGCGACCGCCGTTTACCCACCCCGGCAGTAGTGCCTAGGAGGGGAGAGCCGGTGAGGCTACCGTGCCCCAGGTAAGATGGTGGTGCTTTCCCGGCCTCCCTCGACTGCTCGCGCCATGTCCCGTCATCCATCGCCGCGCCCGCCCAAGGTGCAGACATGACCGCCAGGCTGGACCCGTTCGTCCCCGCAGCTTCGCCGCAGGCCGTGCCCACGCCCGAACCCACCGCTCCGTCGCCGGACGCGGCCGCGAAGCGTGAAGCCCGCCGGCTGGCGCACGAAGCGCTGCTCGTCCGCGCGAAGGCCATCGACGAAGCGGGCGGCGCCGACGACTGGGTGCAGGCGCAGCTCGTCTCCAAGGGCCTCGCGGTGGAGGACCTGGACTTCTCCAGCGCCTCCGAGAAGGACAAGAAGGCCTGGAAGGAGAAGAAGAAGGCCGAGGCCACCGAGCGCCGCGCGCTGAAGCGTCAGGCGCACGAGGCGTGGAAGGCCACGCACGTGGGCCACCTGGGCGCGGGCGTGCATTGGGCGGAGGACCGCCCGGCCGACGCATTCGACGTGCCCCACCGCGAGGAGCGCGCCCGGACCAACGGCCTGACGGAGCTGGACTCGGCGGAGGCGCTGGCGAAGGCGCTGGGGCTCAGCGTGTCCAAGCTGCGCTGGTTCGCGTTCCACCGCGAGGTGGACACGGCCACGCACTACGTGAGCTGGACGATTCCGAAGCGGGACGGCGGCAAGCGCACGATTACGTCCCCCAAGCCGGAGCTGAAGGAGGCGCAGCGCTGGGTGCTGTCCAACGTCGTGGAGCGGCTGCCGGTGCACGGCGCGGCGCACGGCTTCGTGGCGGGGCGCTCCATCCTCACCAACGCGCTGGCCCACCAGGGCGCGGACGTGGTGGTGAAGGTGGACCTCAAGGACTTCTTCCCCTCCGTCACCTGGCGCCGGGTGAAGGGCCTGTTGCGCAAGGGCGGCCTGCCGGAGGGCACGTCCACGCTGCTGTCGCTGCTGTCCACGGAAGCGCCGCGGGAGGCGGTGCAGTTCCGGGGCAAGCTGCTGCACGTGGCCAAGGGCCCGCGCGCGCTGCCCCAGGGCGCGCCCACGTCGCCGGGCATCACCAACGCGCTGTGCCTGAAGCTGGACAAGCGGCTGTCCGCGCTCGCGAAGCGGCTGGGCTTCACGTACACGCGCTACGCGGACGACCTGACCTTCTCGTGGACGAAGGCGAAGCAGCCCAAGGCGCGGCGGACGCAGCGTCCCCCGGTGGCGGTGCTGCTGTCTCGCGTGCAGGAAGTGGTGGAGGCGGAGGGCTTCCGCGTGCACCCGGACAAGACGCGCGTGGCGCGCAAGGGCACGCGGCAGCGGGTGACGGGGCTGGTCGTGAATGCGGCGGGCAAGGACGCGCCGGCGGCCCGAGTCCCGCGCGACGTGGTGCGCCAGCTGCGCGCCGCCATCCACAACCGGAAGAAGGGCAAGCCGGGCCGCGAGGGCGAGTCGCTGGAGCAGCTCAAGGGCATGGCCGCCTTCATCCACATGACGGACCCGGCCAAGGGCCGCGCCTTCCTGGCGCAGCTCACGGAGCTGGAGTCCACGGCGAGCGCGGCTCCGCGGGCGGATTGACGCTCAGCGCGCGAGCAACGCGGCGTCGAGGAACGTCTTCAACCGCTGGGGGTACGCCTCCGGCTCGGTGGCGCTGAAGTTCCCGTGCCCGGCGCCCTGGATGCGCCATGTCTGGGCATACTCGCGCACCTTGGCGAAGAGCTCGTCGGCGAGCGGCTGTCCTGACTCCTCCGTCCCCATGACGATGAGCAGCGGCCGGGGGCGGATGCGCTCCACCGCATCGATGGTGCGCACCTCTTCCAGGGCGATGCCGCGCCGCCAGAAGGGGACCAGCGCCCCGCTTTGCGACACGAAGCCGAAGCGGCGGAAGTCATACGCGGCGGCCAGCCACAGCGTGTTGAACGGAGACAGCAGCACCACGGCGCGCACCGCCGGGTCCTCCGCCGCCACCTCGGCCACGGCCGCGGAGCCAATCGAGAAGCCAAGCGCGCCTACCCACTCCGGGTCCACGTCCGGCTGGGCGCGCACGAAGTCCAGCGCGGCCCGCACGTCCCGGCGCTCCAGGTCTCCCCAGGTGGAGAAACCGCCCTCGCTTTCACCGTGGGCGCGCAGGTCGAAGAGCAGCACGCCATAGCCCGCGGCCCGCAGGATTCGCGCTTCGGGCAGCAGGTCCGCGCGCGTCTGGGACAGGCCGTGCGCCAGCACCACGGCGGCGCGATTGCGGGACGGCACGTACCAGCCCCGCAGCGTCAGCCCGTCCGACGTCTGAAGTGAAACGTCCTTGGCCTCGGCGAAGTCAGCGGGGCGCTCGGCCCTGGGACGTGGGTAGTGGAAGTAGGCCTCGGAATGACGCAGCGCCCGACCGAACACCGCCAGCGCGGCCAGCAGCCCCAGCGCGAGCGCTCCACCCAGCAGCCACCGCCACTTCATCTTCGTTGGACCTCGCGGAAGGAAGCTGGGGTGTTTGAACCCCAGGAGTGCAGACGGGACCCACGTTGCTCCGCCACGTACCGAGCAGCTTACACTCCCTATAGACAACTCACAGTGCCATCAAAGACGGCACTGTCGCGCCAGGAAACCTGTGGGCACATCCAGGACGATGTTCGACGTGGTGGTGGTGGGTGGAGGCGCTTGCGGCGGATGGACAGCCAAGCAGCTGACGGAAGCAGGCTTGCGTGTCCTGGTGCTCGAAGCGGGCCGAGGCATGGGCGCGGACCGGATGCTGTGGATGCTCCACCGCGTGCGCCAGTCCTTTGGCTACCTGGCGGAGACGGATGACCAGCGCAAGGTGCGCCAGTCGGTGCAGAGCACCACCTTCGCGTGGCCCTTCCACCCGCACGCCTTCGTCGACGACGTGGACAATCCCTACACCACGCCGGAGGACCAGCCCTTCACGTGGATTCGTGCACGGCAGGTGGGCGGGCGCACGTCCGTGAAGGCGCACGGGCGCCAGTTCTACCGGCTGTCTGACTTCAACTTCAAAGCAGGCACGCAGGATGGGCAGGGGCCGGACTGGCCGCTGACGCTGGCGGAGCTGGCGCCGCACTACGAGACGGTGGAGCGGTGGATGGGCATCCACGGCAACGCGGATGGCCTGGACATTCTGCCGGACTCCATCTTCGCGGGTGCCATCACCATGACGCCCGCGGAGCAGCGCCTGAAGGAACAAGTGGAGCGCCGCTGGCCGGAACGCCGCGTCATCGTCCGCCGCACCGCGGGAGCGCCCGTGACGATGCCCGCCGCGTTGAAGACGGGCCGGCTCGCGCTGCGCACGAACGCGGTGGTGGACCAGGTGCTGTACGACGCGGCGACAGGGCGCGCCACGGGGGTGCACTACCTCGACGCGAGGACGGGCAAGTCCTACGAGGCCCACGCGCGGGTGGTGGTGCTGGCGGCGGGCGCGATTGAATCCACGCGGCTGCTGCTGCACTCGCGATGCAGCGCGTTCCCGGACGGATTGGCGAACTCGTCGGGGCAGCTGGGCCGCAACCTGATGGACCACACGTACATGCTGGGCATCGAGGCGAAGATGAACCTGCCTCCCGAAGCCCAGCGGCAGGAGCATAGCTGGGCGTACATCCCCCAGTTCCGCAACGTGGCCACGAAGGAGCAGGACTTCGCCCGCGGCTACGGCGTGCAGGTCTTCACCTTTGGAGACAACTGCCACTTCGTGCCCTTCGGGGAGATGGTGCCGCGCGCGGAGAATCGCGTGACGCTCAGTCCGACTGTGAAGGACCGCTGGGGCATCCCCGCCGCGCACATCGAATGCCGGCACTCCACCAACGAGCTGAAGATGGCCGAAGACGCGCTGGCGGCCTGCAAGGAGATGATGGAGGCGGCCGGCTTCACCGTGGAGAAGGCCGACGCCACGTTGTCCACGCCGGGCATGGCCATCCACGAGGTGGGCACGGCGCGCATGGGCGCGGACCCGAAGACGTCGGTGCTCAATCCCTACAACCAGAGCTGGGACGTGCCCAACCTCTTCATCAACGACGGTGCCTGCTTCCCGTCCCAGGGACCGCAGAACCCCACGCTGACGATGATGGCCATCGCAGTGCGGGCCAGTGCTCACATCGTGGAGGAGTTCAAGGCCGGGCGGCTGTAAGGCCGCGCCAGCTCACGGCACCTGCTTCAACGCCGCGAGGGTGGCGGGCGCCAGCTTCTCGGGACGGCGAACTTCTTCGCCTTCAGGGCGGCCAGTGACTCCCGGGTGCTTCCTTTCGGGGGACAGGTGGCGAAGCCATCCGCCGCAACGAACAGAGGCAGGACAGCGAGCACGCGAAGCCACGCCATGATGAGAATCCCAAGGAGCCGGGCATCTCGCCCCGTGCACAGACTCGACTTTCGCCCCTTTCGGCTGGGTGGCTCAACAAGAGGCGAGCTGAGTGACCTCCAAGTGCATCGAAGCGTTGAGCGGCACCGCGCACGTGACAGTGCGGAAGGGTGACCCCATTGAGCCCAGTTCCGCCGACGAGCGTGTCTTGACTGCGAGGGGGACACGACAAGGCCTCGGCGCTCACCCTGGTAGCTGAGGAAACCGCTCGAGGGCGAACACGCCCCCGCCCTGCCCCGTCTCGAAGTGCGCCCGGAGCGCATGCTCCCACCGCGCATCCAGGGGCAGGCCGAGCAGCCATTCCTGCGTCCAGCCCTTCAGGGCATCGGTGCCCATGCAGAGGCGGGGCACCCCGGAGAGGGCGCCTTTGAGGCGGCCCCAATGATTGCGAGCCGCGACCGCATCAGGAATGTGCACCTCCTCCGTGGAGGCCTCCGCCTCCTCCAGGTCCTGGGTGGAGAGGACGGCGACGCGATGGGCGGTGTTGACATCAAGGCCCGTCAGCTTCCGAAACGAGTTGGCGGCGGCCGCCGCAACCGCTGGCCCACCGGACTCCATGGCGTGAAGTACCTCCTCCATGAGGCCGGGATGGCCAAAGGTGCCAGCCAGGAGGAACCGCTCGGGGCCCAGTTCCCGCCGCCCCAAGGCCTCTTCGAAGAGGGGGAGGTCGGCCTGCCCCCCCAGCACTGT
>NZ_JABFNS010000073.1 GCF_013116825.1 Myxococcus xanthus | reverse complement strand
GAAGGTGCGCGGCTTCCGCATCGAACTGGGCGAAATCGAGGCCGTCCTCCAGCAGGCCCCGGGCGTCCAGGAGGCCGTCGTCCTCGCTCGGGAAGACGCTCCTGGCGACAAGCGCCTCGTGGCCTACGTCGTGGGTGACGACGGCGAGCAGTCTGTCGATGCGCGTGCCCTGCGCGACCACGTCCTGCGCAAGCTGCCCGAGTATCTGGTCCCCGCCATCTTCATACCGATGAAGTCCCTGCCGCTGTCGGCCAACGGGAAGGTGGACCGCAAGGCCCTGCCTGCCCCCGACGCAGACCGAGCGCTGATGGGCGCATCTTTCGAGGCACCACGAAATGCCTCCGAGCAAGCCATCGCCGATATCTGGGCCGAGGTCCTGGGCCTCCACCAGGTCGGCATTGACGACAGCTTCTTCGAGCTGGGCGGCGACTCCATCCGCAGCATCCAGGTCATCGCGAAGCTGCGCGAACGGGGCCTGGAGTTGCCCATCATGGAGCTGCTACAGCACCCGACCATCCGCCAGCTCTCCGGCGCGGTGAAGCACGCCGAATGGTCCGCCCCTGCCGCACATGACGTGGCCCCCTTCGGCTTCGTGTCCGAAGCGGACCGCAAGCGGCTGCCGGAAGACGTGGAGGATGCCTATCCACTGGCCGCCCTCCAGGCGGGAATGCTCTTCGAGAGCGCGCTGGATGCCTCGGCCGGCATCTACCACGACATGTTCAGCTTCCACCTGGAGCTGGAGCTATACGAGCCACTGCTGCGTCAGGCGTTTCAGGAACTGATTGCGCGACACGCCATCCTGCGAATCTCCTTCCATCTGGATGGCTACGAGGAGCCCCTCCAACTCGTCCACCGTGACGTCATGCCGCCTCTGCGCATCGAGGACCTTCGGCATCTGGAGCCCTCTCAGCAGGACGCGTTCCTGCGGGAGTGGGTGGAAGCGGAGCGCATCAGGCCCTTCGAGTGGACCCAGGCGCCCTTGCTCCATGTCGCCGTGCATCGCCGCACAGACCGCAGCGTTCAGCTGACCATCGTCTTCCACCACGCCATCCTGGATGGCTGGAGCGCCGCGACCCTGTTCTCGGAGCTCTTCGGCCGCTACCTCGAATTGCAGGACGACTCCAACACGCCCCCGGCACAGCCCCTGGCTGCGACCTACCGCCAGTTCATCGCGTTGGAACGTGAGGCCCAACAGTCCGCGGAGAGTGAGCGGTTCTGGCTGAAGCGCATGGAAGCCATGGACTCGCCAAGCCCCCGTCCGAACCGGGCCAGGGACGACGAACGCGTGCTGCACACCCACGACGTGCGCATCCCCGCTCCTCTCCAGCAGGCATTGCTACGCGTGGCCCACGAGGCGGGCGTGTCCCTCAAGACGGTGCTGCTGGCCGTGCATCTGCGCGTCCGCGGCTTCGTCGAAGGCAGCACCTCCGTCGTCACCGGCATCGTCACCAACGGCCGCCCCGAAGTCGTCGATGGCGAGCGGATGATTGGCTTGTTCCTCAATAGCGTCCCCTTCCCGGTGACGCTGCCTGGAGGTACATGGCTGGAGCTCATCCAGCAGGTCGCGAAGCATGAGCAGGAGCTGATGCCTCACCGCCGCTACCCCATGGCGCGGCTCCAGCAGAAGCGCGGCGGACAGCCGCTGTTCGACACGCTCTTCAACTTCATCCACTTCCACGTCGCGGGAGGGCTCTCCCAGCAGAAGGGCCTGCGCTTCGTCGACGAGATGCTGGGCGCCGCCTGGATGGAGCTGCCGCTGGGCGTCACCTTCACCCAGGACCCGGACACCTCCTCGCTGTCGATTTCCATCTCCACTACGGGCACTCGACACGAAGCGGAGCGGACGCGGGAGTTGGGGCAGTACTACCTGCGCGCGCTGGAGGCCGTGGCCGCGGGCCCAAGCAGCCGCTATGAGCAGGCGGCGCTGCTGCCGGAAGCCGAACGCAACACGCTGCTGGAAACGTGGAATGCGACGCACCGAGAGGTCGCCTGGGAAGGCTGCTTGCACGAGCGGTTCGAGGACCGCGCGGCCCTTTCTCCCGATGCGCTCGCTGTGCTGGACGATGAGCACTCGCTCACCTATGCCGAACTCAACCGCCGCGCCAACCAGCTCGCCTGGGCCCTGCGTACCCGAGGCGTAGGGCCCGAGGTCCGCGTGGGCCTGTGCATGGAGCGCTCGGTCGACATGGTCGTCGGCGTCCTCGCCATCCTCAAGGCGGGCGGCGCCTACGTCCCCATGGATCCGGCCTACCCCGCCCAGCGCCTGGCCTACATGGTGAGTGACTCGAATGTCGGCTGCGTGCTCGCGCAGCAGCGCGTTGCGGGCAAGCTCGCCGGGCACAAGGTGGAAGTCCTCTGCGTGGACGACGCCGCTCTCACGAACGAGCCGCGGTCCGAATCCAATCCACCGAGGCGCAGTGAACCCAAACACCTCGCGTACGTCATCTACACATCAGGCAGTACCGGCATGCCCAAGGGCGTCATGGTGCAGCATGCCTCGGTGATGAACCTGCGCGCTGCGCTGGCGACCACCGCCTACGCAGGTGTGGACAAGCCCCTCCGCGTCAGCCTCAATGCGTCGCTGTCCTTTGACGCCTCCGTGCAGCAGTTGGTGCAGCTCGCGGACGGACATGCGCTGTGCGTGGTGCCGCAGATCGCTCGCGAGGATGCGCGCGGCATGCTGGCGTGGCTGGAGCAGCATGACTTGGACGTGCTGGACTGTGCCCCGTCGCTGCTGCGCCTGCTGCTGGACGAGGGCCTGGCCGCACACAGCCCTTTGCGCGTACTGGCCGGCGGCGAGGCACTGGACGCGGCGCTCTGGGCCCGGCTCTCCGCCCATCCCCACATCGAGTGCTTCAACGTCTACGGCCCTACCGAGTGCACCGTGGACTCCACGCTGCGTCCCGTGCGCGGGGCGCCCCTGCCTCCATCGCTGGGCGGTCCGTTGGCGAACGCTCAGACCTACGTGCTGGACGCGTACCTGCAGCCTGTACCGGTAGGTGTGCCAGGCGAGCTCTACATTGGTGGAGCGGGCCTGGCGCGTGGCTACCTGAATCGTCCTGAGCTCACCGCCGACCGGTTCATTCCCAACCCCTTCAGCACGGCCCCCGGCGCCCGCCTCTATCGGACGGGAGACCGGGCTCGCTGGTTGCCCCAGGGCGAACTCGAGTTCCTGGGCCGCATCGACTTCCAGGTGAAGCTGCGCGGCTTCCGCATCGAACTGGGAGAGATTGAGTCCGCGCTGCGACAACACCCTGCGGTTCGTGACACCGTGGTCCTGGTCCGCGAAGACACACCAGGGCTGCAACGCCTGGTGGCGTACATGGTGCATCTGGAAGGACAGCAAACTCCGGACGCAAGCGAGCTCCGCGTTTTCCTCAAGGAGCGACTGCCCGAGTACATGGTGCCCACGACGTTCGTCGCGCTGGAGATCCTGCCGGTCAACACGAGCGGCAAGGTGGATCGCAAGGCGCTTCCGCTCCCCGAGGAGACGTCTTCGCAGCACCAGGCGTACGTCCCGCCACGTGACACGTACGAACTGGAGCTGGCCCGTCTCTTCGAGGAATTGCTCGGTGCCTCGCCAATCAGCGCGAAGAGCGACTTCTTCGAGCTGGGGGGACACTCACTGCTCGCGGTACGGCTCCAGTCCATGCTGCGCGCGCGCACGGGACGCACCCTGCCAGTCACGGCGCTCTTCCAGGACCCCACTGTCGAGGGGTTGGCCGCCTTCCTTCGACGCGAGCCCGCGCCCTGGACGCCGCTCGTTCCCATCCAGCGGAGTGGCTCGCGGGTGCCCTTCTTCTGTGTCCACCCAGTGGGCGGCACGGTGTTCTGCTACACCGAACTGGCGCGGAGGCTCGGCCCTGACCAGCCCTTCTACGGACTGCAGTCCCAGGGGCTGGAGGGAACGCTACCGCCGAACGAGTCCATCAACGTCATGGCGGCCAGCTACGTGGACGCCATCCGCACCGTGCAACCCCAGGGCCCGTATCGCTTGGGAGGATGGTCACTCGGAGCCGTCATCGCCTTCGAGATGGCCCGCCTGCTACAGCAAAGTGGTGAGGAGGTGGACGCCCTTGCCCTGATTGAGCCCAGTTCCACCTCGCTGGCCCAAGGCGTCACGGCCGACGACGACATGGCCGCGGCGACGATGTTCGCGCTGGACCTGGCGCGCACGGCGGGAATCTCTCCATCGACGATCTCCGATGGTTCCGTGAGCGACACGAAGGCACTTCTGGAACGCGTGCTCCAGGAGGGTCGCGACGCGGGTGTCTTCATCCCAGACGCCGGCATGGCCCAGCTCCACGCACTGCTTCGTGTCTTCACCGCTAATCTTCGTGCGCTCCAACAGCATACGCTCGATACCTTCCCAGGACCTCTCACCGTCCTGCGCGGCAGCGACACGGAACTGGAGCCTTCCGAGACGGAAGACCGTGGATGGAGCCGCCACGCAGCTCAGCTCGTGGTGCGCGTCATTCAGGGAGATCACTACAGCGTCCTACGGGCCCCCAGGGTCGATGCACTCGCAAGCGCGCTGACCGAGCTACTCGGCTCGCGCCGATACGACAGCGCCAGAATCCAAGTAGGCTTGCCAGGCTGTGTCTCGACTTGAGTGAAGTCGAAGCACAGCCGCCACAAACAAGCACACACATCAACCACAAGACGGCCAATCAACAAGCCCGCTACCCGCCCCGCCATGTCGACCCGTCAACCTGGGGATACCAACCCAACCCATCCTGGCCCCATCTTCGTCAAAGATGCTGCTGGAGGGCTCAACCCGTTTGATGCCAAGAACGGGTACGCATCAGAGGCTGAACTTCAGAAGCTCATCGCCGACCATCCCGAACTGCTGCGCGGTGACCAGATAGATCCGGAAGACCCGCGGCGATGGCTACTCATCGGGCGTGAGGTAGGAATCCCAGGCGGATTAGGACAGAGCGATCGCTGGAGCATCGACCATGTCTTCATCGACCACGACGCTGTCCCTACCCTCATTGAAGTGAAGCGTAGCTCGGACGCACGAATCCGCCGTGAAGTCGTGGGGCAACTCATTGAATACGCCGCGAATGCGAAGCGACACTGGCCAGCCAATCGCTTAGAGCAGCTTGCCCGCGAGTCCCACGCAGACATCCTCGACCAGACGGTTCTGAAGCTCTGTGGCTCGAAGGAAGCGGCTACTGACTTCTGGGCTCGCGCGGACGCGAACCTACGGTCCGGAAATGTCCGGCTCATATTCGTCGCCGACCGGATTCCTGACGAGCTCTACCAGATGGCGGTCTTCCTCAATGAGCAAATGACTCACACAGAGGTGCTCACCCTTGAGATTCGTCCATACGCCACCCCTGGCGGAATGGAGGCATTCGTCCCGCACGTACTCAACACGACTCCACAGGCGCGGGAGCTCAAGAGCGCGCTCTCCGGACGGCGAAAGTGGACAGAGGCCGAGTTCTTCGACGACGTACGAAGGCGGTTACCGCCCGACGCATCCAACGCCGTCCGCGCGCTATTCGATGCTGTCTCCCAAAGCGCGAGCACCCTCAGTTGGGGCACGGGCGCTCTGCGAGGGTCCTTCAACCCCAAGTACGCGCATGTGGGCGAACGTTCACCGATCAGCGTGTTCTCCGATGGTGCGCTACACATGAACGGCTTCTGGATGGACGCCCCTTATGGGGCTCGACTGAAGGAGGCCGCACGAGAACTGTTCGGCATCGTTGCGAATGAACGAAACCCTGAAATCATCCCTGTCGACCTCTGGGTCCCCAAGAGGCAGGCGCTCCAAGACGAACTCACGCGCCTGCTAGCGCCCAATCCAGCCGAACCCGGCGCCCCCTAGCCGAGGCGCCTTCAGGTCGAGCCCAGCAGCCGAGGCGCTCCGCGTCGAGCCCGCCGCGCCCGAGAAGCCCTCCGTCCGGCGGAAGCCACAGTGCGCATCAAACCGACATCCTTCGCCGGCGGAGCTACTCCAGAATCGGGAAAAACAAAGGCCCTGGAGTTCTTAGCTTTCGCCAAGGACTCCAGGGCCTTCGATGGTCGGGGCGACAGGATTTGAACCTGCGACCACTTGCACCCCAAGGAACCTCGGGGACCGTCCAGCGGTTACCAGCCATCCACAACCCATCGTAAACACTCGGGTTTCTTCGCCCGGGGCTGTCCAGCCGTCCCATCCAGTACCCCAGGACCCCAGGATTTTTGCTGCTAGTTTGCTGCTGGGCCCTGCCCCGGTGGCGCCAGTGGCCCCGGGTTCCGGCCGGTTGATGACCGTCCGGGAGGTCGCGGAACGGCTGGGGGTGTGCCGGGCCACCGTGTACCGACTGTGCGAGAGGGGCACACTACCCCACATCCGAATCTCCAATGCGGTTCGGGTCACGGAGAAAGCCTTGGAGCGGTTCCTGCTGGCTTACACGGAAACCGGGCCGTAGGTCAGCAGGTCAGATCTTCCTGCTTTACCGATATCCACATGTGCGCCAGCCCTAACCCGCCGACTTTGCACGCCGCAGATCGAATACAAGTTCCGCCGCAAGCGCTTCAGGCAGGGGAACTCGGTTCGCGAGCTGTTCTGCAGTGGCCTCATCAAATTCGAACTTCTGCCCCATGACGACCTGAAACCATCGCTCGCGATCCCGTACCACTCGGAACATCCGCTCGTCGGCACTGCCCGCAAGGTAGGGCTCGTAGATGACAATGGGGCGTCCGGCAAGCTCGGCCTTACATCGGATCCGATCCAACCGCCCGGTACGCTGCTCGATCGTACTGGGGTTCCAGCATAGATCGTGGTGGATCACGTATCGGCAGAATCGGTGGAGATCGACGCCTTCCCCGAGCACCGAGCTACTCACCAGCACCTCAGGAAGAAGCGGACTGTTGAAGGAGAGCATGAGTCGCTCTCGCGCTTCACGCTTGGTTTGCCCATAGACGAGGCGCACCGTTCCCTGCATGCGCCAGGAGCCGTCGGCGGCACCACTGGCATCATCATCATCCGTCTCATCGCGCTCTCCCCCGCGCCGGACGTACACTGCCAGTGCGTCGAGGTACTGCTTGAGCGGATCCACTCGAGTCTCCGGATCCTCTCCCTCATCGGCGCTCTGGAATCTGGCGCGCTCCGCCAGTTCCTTGGTGAACCGAAGAAATTCTTCAAGCCGATGCGCCATGGTGAGGGCCGAACCATCCATGCGCTCGGTGAGGGCGTGCCCGAGCGCGGCCACGCCGGCACGTGACTCATCGTTCGAGGCCCGATCCTCAGAGAAGGCCCTGCGCACTTCTGGGCTCTCGAGCGGCAGGTATCTGGCAATGAACGGAGCAGAGCGGACATAGGCGGTCAGTAAACCGACCAACTGCTCCTCCCATTGCTTCAAGCCGTGGAACTCCTTGGACGCGAACGGCGCTCGCAAATGCCGCTGGACCTCCTGGTGGAATGGGCTGCGCGCATCAGAGAGTCGGCGTGCAATGCGCGTGAGTGCGTCCTCAGCACGTTCGAGCCGGCGCTCACCTTCGAGCCCGAGCTTGTCCGCAGTCAACGTCAGGATGCGCTGCCCGACCTCGCGTCGAAGGTGGCGGTGGAGGGCGCGCGCGGTCTCCCGGTAGAAGCAGAAGATCAGGACCTTCTCCCCGGCAGCCCAGAGGTCGACGGTCCGCTCCACAACGGGGCGCAACTTGGGATGGGCGTACCGCACGGCCTCAGCAGCGGACCGGCTGGGGATAAGCGATGCGATCCGCTCCTCGTACCAAGACACCGGCACCAACCCCTCTGTCTCAGGCCGACCTACCCCTTGCCCCTCCGACACCTCCACGCCATCATCGCCCACGTCGCGTGCGTCGCCGCGGTTGTCGCGCGTATGGTGGAAGGCCTCATAGCTCGAGCAAAGTCCTTCCGCGAAGAAGGCGCGGGCGCTGGCGCTTCCATGAGCAAGCTCCCCCTGTGCACGCGCGGCGAGCAGAAACGGTAGAGCGGACTCGGTGGTCAGCGGCAGCCCGTCGAACGCGACCTCATTCCGCTCTGCCGTGTCGCCCAAGGCTCGTCCCGGCCGGACCACACGCCGGGGGACGCGCTCCCCGTCCGCACGATTCGCCAATTCGGTAGGCCGGTTGTGGCGGATGACCCAGGTGCGCAGGCTCGCCCAAGGGTGAAGCGGGTCATCCTCCGCTCGGGCACGGCTTTGTCGGCAGTCCTCGACCGCCTGGAAGATCTCCTGTTCCAGCGCGGATCGCGGGCCGGTGCCATTCACACGCGCCCACCACTCCTGAAGGTGTACCGCGAACTCACCGTCCCCCGGCACGACTCGGTCGCGCTCCAGCCGTCCCCAGAGCTGGTCGAGCCTGCGAGCCCCCCGACGGTTGGCGTCCAGGCGCCCCTCCAATTCCTCCATGTCCGCAAGGAACCGCTCCCGGGAGAAGTCCGGCGCAGCGGGACCGCCCCAATTCACCGCGGCGAAGGTGCGCAGCACCCGGATCAGCTCGTGATGCCCGAGTTGGAAGGGTGTTGCGGTCAGCAAGAGCATGCGATCGAACTTGTCCCACAGCAGGGGCCTCTCGGCTTCCGATCCGCCTCCCACGAGCAATTCGGCGTCCTCCGAGCGCAGCAACCTGGCAAGGCGTGTACTGTCGTTCTTGGCGTGGTGTGCCTCGTCCAGCACGAGGAGCGAGGCACGCCACCCCGCGCACGCGAGCCAGGCGCGATACACTCCCTGGCAAACTTGGTTGAAGGCCTGCCGCGACTCCTTCAATCGCTGCTCGGATACGGGGCCCCGGCGGCCTGGCACGTCGTGGAGCTGTGCGGCCAGTTCGCTCCAGGAGAGCTTGTCCTGGAGCTTGAGCAGGCCCTCGGGGACAAGGGCCTCCCCATCAGCCTCCAGGATACCCTCATTGCCGAGGATGTTCCCCCACCGTTCGATCTCCGTGGTTAGCAGCCGCTCGACCAACTCCGGGGTCAGCCGCCACTCGGACTTCAGGCGCACGAGGGAGGTCGCCCACTTGCAAACGCTCTTGCGCGTTTCTTCGTCCATGCGCGTGTGGCGCCGGGCCAAGCGGATGAACGCGAGCTTGATCCACGGATCCTCCAGAGCTTTGCCAAAGCTACCCGTTGTCATCCAGATGAGGTGCGGACGACGGCTCTTCGGAAGCTCGAGCTTCCTGATGAGCTCAATGGGCGTTTCGATGGGCTCGTCCCTGACCCAGGAGAGGGCTTCCGGGCGCACACAACAACTCGCCCGAAAGTGGTCCCACTCCCGCTGCCATTTGCTGGCAAGGCCCGGCGGCATCATGACAATGACCGGCCGCCCGGTCTCCCGCGCCGAGGGAAGCGCCGCAGCGACCACGGCGAGCGCGACGTAGGTCTTGCCCATCCCGACCTCGTCTGCCAATACCAAACCAGGCTGCTGAGCCAGGTCTCGGAGAATGGACCGTGCCGTGGTTTCTTGCCGGGCTCCGTCCTCCGCTGCGATCTTTCGTGCACCCGTTCCCCCGAGTTGGAGAACACCCTCCTGAAATGGCCAATCAACCGGCATGCTGGGATCCCTCTGGGGCGCCCACCAGCCGCCCGCATTCATCCTTCACTGACTTCACGTAGGCGCGCAGGTTCGTGCCGATTCCCACGCGCTCTTGCAAGGGAGCGAGCATCCCCCCTATCTCGTCGATCAGCTCCGCGAACAGCGAACGCAGATCGGGATCCCCCGCGCGCCGCTCGCTTGAAACACGCTTGCCCACATGCGCGAGCGTGAGACAGATCTCCGCAAGAGAGAACAGCAAGGCGGCGTCCTCTTGATCCCCTCCTCCAGGCCTACTTGACCAGTCTCGGATGAGTGCATTCGCCAGCAGCAATGGACCGAGCGGGTCCTGCCGGAGACGATAGGCCATCGCATCACGCGTTCGGAGGGTCGCCAGAATCTTCTCGCCCATGCTCGCCAGGGCACGTCCAAGGCGTCGGGTGCGATAGAGCGTGTAGCCACTCGGGTCATTGGCGCGCAGAGCATCCAGTCCACCGCCCGCTGACGCGGATTGATCCACCGTGCCCCGCTCCCGCGAGTCGACCCACTCGGCCGGGCTCTTGCCCGATAAGAGGCACAGGAGGATGGCATCCGCATCCAGCGCAAGGAACTCCTCGGGTGGTAGGAGGTGCTCGGCCGCCTCCACCTGAACCGGCAACAGTCCCGTGGCGAGCTGATTCTCGGACGTACGCCAAGTGACACGAAGGGTGGTGATGCTCGCCGCGCGCATCTCCTGGTCCAACTCACGAGTCAGTTTCTCCGGGGGGGCCTGTTCTGATACCTCTTCATGCGAGAACAGCGGAGCCATCTGCTCGGACTGTGCGCCCGGTAGCCGGATCGACCACTCTGCGGGCAGGAGTTCCCCGGGCTTCAGCCCCAACGTCAGCCGGGCGGCGCGTTGCTCCCAACTGACCCAGGCGAAGGCTGCAGGGAGACGCGGAGCGCGGGACGGCACATCTTCCTCGAGCGGCTCCGCTGTATCCGGCCATTGGGGATCCTCGGCGAGATCCTTGTCCCAGCAGACCGGGAATCGATCCTTGAGGAGCAACCCGTTACGTTTGGCTCCCACTTCGTCCAGAAAGCACAGGTTGGCCTCGACGTTGAAGGCCCCCACGCCCATGCCGTGAGGAGTGAAGTTACTCGACCCACACATCATCAGTTTCATCGTGTCACTGACGAGCAGCAGCCCCTTGGCGTGCAGTTCCCGTGCAATGCGGGGCTCCCCTTGGCGGTAAGGGGGGACAACGCACACCATCACCTCCTCGGGCTTGAGCCCCCATGCGCCAGCCCACGCATCCCGGAACATCCGGGGAGCCCCCACCACACTTCGCTGCGGCTCCGCCTCGGAGGCACGCCCGGGCAGAGCAAGCAGAGGGGAAACATCCCTCGTGGTGGGCATGCTTCGGAGCTCCTCGATGACGCGGCCCTGTTCCTCTGGCGATTGGCCGACAAAGGGGGTCATGACCACGACCTGCTGGGCGCGCCGTGTTCCCCAGAGTTCGCGTACGCTCGCCAACGGCGACAGGGCCCGCCGCCCACCCCGCCGCGGCATGCAGGCCACGAAGGCAGCGCGAGGAACCTCTCTTGGAGAGAAGTCCGCCGCCATCCCCGTCCAGCGCCCGAGCCTTTGGCGAGTGGCCTCCAGGAAGCCGCGAGCCCGTTCCACGGCCCCTGGCACGCCCAGCGTCCACCCGGACTCCAGCAGCCCCTCCAGGAACTCGACCCCCTCCAGAGCCAAGGAGCGCGGAACCGACTCAGGGGCGTCGTAGAAGTCGAGACTGGATGCCATCTCCCGGTTCCGTCGGTAGCCCGTGCGGGTGATGTTGGCCGAAGCCACAATCAGGCGCACGCAATGCTCCCACACAAGGAGGCTCACCTTGGCGTGCTGGATGCCTCCCGGGACATAGACCGCAAGCTGAGCCCACCGGGAAGTGGTCTGAGCCCCATCCACCTGGCTGGCATCAACGAGCACGGTGGCGTGGCAGGTGCCGAGTGCAGTCTCTCTCTCGACGATGAACGGCCGCTCACCCTCCGTCTGATCGAACTTCAGCCCAAGGAAGCGGGGCAGCAGCTCCGCCTCGAAAAGGGAGGCATGAAAGGTGTAGGTGGTCGTGATGCACCCCACGGGCTGTCCTGCCTCCCCAACGGGGAGCCCAGCCGGGGCCGACCACAGCTCCGCGAGCACGGGCACCTTGGCTTCGGTCCTACGCCTCGCCATCGGACACCTCCTGGAAGGCGCTGACCTTGCCGAGATCACTCAATGCCGAATAGGCATTCATGACGCGAAAGGGATGCATCCAACTGCCCTGGTAGCTGGGTGGCGCTTCCCCGGAAATGCCAAACCCGGGCATCAGGGTCCAGTGTGAGTCGCGATCCACCCAATCCGCCTTACGCTTGGCCTTCTGAACCCGGTGGTGCCTGCTCATCACGGTTTCTGCCAGCGTGTCCGGAGCGCCGCATCCCGTAGCATCCGTCTGGAGGCGGTCTAGCGCATCGAGCAATTCGGGGCGAATAGAGGGCTGCTGAGAAAGCGTCTTGCGAGCCGCCGTGAACTCAGGGATGACCCGGCGGAGCTCTACCACGGTTCGAGCAAGCTGCGCCTTCGTCACCGGATGGCCCAGAACAGCTTGGGGAGTGGCCCTCCCGCCCATCAGGACGAGCGTCCACCGGATGGCATCGAAAGCCTGCTGCAGCAGCCCGGTTAGATCCTCGTAGGCGGATGACATGTCGATGGTAGCCCGGAGCAGGCGATCCACAGGCTCGCTCCCCAGCGCGGGGGCAACGGCGTGGAGCAGGACATGCCGCTCGACAGGTCCCCGCTTGCCGTCCCGATTCGAGGCGGTGGCATAGGCCTGCTGCCCGTCCGTGAGGAGCGCCATCATCCGCTGCCGGAGGGAATCAGCTTGAATCAGCAAAGAGAGGTTCGCCTTCTCGCGCTTCCCCAGAACGTCTGGCCGCAGAGGCCGTGCCAGGAGTTCCCATATCCGGTGGCCACGCCTGGGCCAGTCCGACCGGGAGACGTGCGCGGACACCGCCCTGCACACCTCGGACTTCCACTGGGCTCCCGCCCCCTCACGCGAACCTTCATTATCAAGAATTCCGGGAAGACCCTCATCAACAGCCCAGTCGAGCACGAGGTTGGTCGCGGAGCGCCCAGGGCGGGATTCGTCATCGACGACCCCGAGATGCCGCGTCAACCGTGCCATCACCCCAAAGGGGCCGTTGATGGCCTGACCTTGCAGGAAGTTCCCCTTTGTCAGAGGTTCCTCTGCCAGCAGCGCCGCGCGAGCCAACCTCCGTCCGGGAAGTTGATCCGGCGCTCTCCCAAATGCGCTGGGATTTTCCTCATGAGCGCGCACCAGGGAAGAAACGTACAAGCGCTCGAAGCCGAGTCGTGCATCCAGCCGGAACTCTTCTCGTCCGAGCGCCGCCACGACACGGTCTGCGACGAATGAGGCCACTGCGGAAAAGGTGACGAACCGCAACTTCCACATACGAGCGGTGAAGCCCGGGAGCAGCACGTCCGCGAGGCGCTCCGAATCGGTCTGCGTCCCAAGTGGATCGACGCTGGAAGGAGCATCCTCGGAGGGATCATGCGGCGTAGCGTATGGAAGAGCAGCGGCACTGAGCGGCATGGATCCCCCCGCGTGGACACCAAAATCCTAGCGGGAGTGTGCACGAGCGGCCAAACAGTGTGTGTGTGCCATAGAATCGGGTCAGGATCACCCCATAGTGCTGGGACCTGGATTTGTTCCCGCTTCACCACATGGGTTCTTATCTGGAGCTGATCAGTACACGGGAGAGACCGATGAGCCGAGGCAGTGACGGGCGAGCCGTTCACGGAGGCCGAAACCGGCAAGGAGGCGACCGCGAAATGCCAGGGGCGCGGAACTCGCGCAGTTCCGTACGCATGACCGTCGAGAGAGCCCGTGCCATCCAGTCTTATGCCGATCGCACCGGCACCAATCAGGGATTCAAAGCGAGAGCTGCCTCAGCTGCCGCCCAGAATGCCGAGGACTCGGATGATGGCGACGAATAACGCGGTGCCGGTCTCTGTCCGATGACCCCGCTCCCCGCTTGGCAGCGCCAGGGCAACACCCTCCGCTGCCCAATCCAAATCCATCCGAGCCACCGGACACTGTTCGAGGACTACCTGCGCCACAGGCACAGGTTGCTGCGGGCCTATCCCATCGGCCTGCTTCATGCCAGCGATGTCCAGTACGAAGACGGCGGTCTCTACGTGCTGTTCCCAAGCGAAGCGGAGCTTGTCAGCACGATGTCCCCGCCAGAGCCCCCTCCAGGCTCGTTCCGGCGCTGGCGCAATGACGAGTTGCTGCCCGCGCTCCTCACGTTGCTCGAGTGCCATGCCAACCAGGTCGCCGGTTTCGCACCATTTATCCCCGTCTCTGGTCGCTGGGTTCCTCCCGTCTCATGGTTCCTCCCTCGGCCGCCCAGTGCGCTCTCCGATGAGGAGCGCCGACAGGATCTCCGCCACGCTCAGAGTTGGGTGCGCTCGCAGTCCCGGCAAGCATCACGCCATAGCGACTGGGATACGCGGCGTGTGGATTCCATTTGTGCCGCTCTTGGCTCGGCGGATGCGGCCGCAGTCGAGCGGCTCATTCGAGCGGAACAACAGGAAGCCCTGCGCGAAAAACGGCAAGCTCCGGACGCCCCCTCATTTCTCCACATGCTCACCGAGGCCGAGCACCTGGAGAGGCTCGCCCAGGTATACAGGTACCGCCTGCTTCGTCGCGAGGAGGCGGATCGGTTGGGGCTCGACACCCGCGGGCAGCTCATCCTGGAGGTGGAGCCCCGGTGGAAGGATGCCCACTTCCCGACCCTCACGAGACCCACTCCCCATGAGCTCTGGGACACGCTGCTCGACGAGTCTCGAACGACGCCGCTGCTCGCTGTTTCCCAGGGGCTGCCCAACCCGCTCCTCCACAAACACAGCCCGGAGGCGATCGCCCGCTGGATCGGTGTCCACGAAGACCAGCCCTGGATCTACGTCCGGCGCGATGGGGTGAAGGTGCCGGCCACAGGCTACGTCCACCCCCACCAGCCTGGAGACCTCGCGCTGATGGGGCGCAAGCGCGCCTTCACCGCCTTCGCCGGTAGACACCCACTGCTGGCGGCTCACCTCAGGGACTCGGCTCGCCCGGAGCCCTTCACCGGAAACCCACGGCCACGAGATGTCCTGGAGGATGCCATCCTCGCCACGCGAGGAGTCTTCGCCGTTCAAGGGCCTCCCGGAACCGGGAAGACCCACCTCGCTACCCAGGTGGTTCGGCGCTTCCTGGCGGCCACTCCCGCAGGCCGCGTGCTGATTTGTGCGAAGGAACACTTCGCCCTGGACCACATCCTCCGGAAGCTCACGCAAGCGCTGGACCAGGACTGCATTTCCTACCGGGCCTTCCGCTCCGTCTCTCTGGCGCGACGGCGCCGTGGACGAGCCGAGCTGGAAACCCCTTTCCTGGGCACCACCCTCGTGGGCCAACTCGCAGAGCGGGCGTGGGCTCCCGAGTCCTCCGGATGGACGCGCTTCCAGGCGTCCACGTTCGACCAACATGACCAGCGGCTGCTCTCCCTCGCGGAGAAAGCTGCCAACCTCTTCTTCTGCACCACGATGGACGCGGCCCTTCTCGACATGACAGGGCAGACCTCCTTCGATCTGGTGATCGTCGAAGAGGCGGGCAAGTGTTACCCCTCCGAGCTCCTCCACACCCTGTGCTTCGGGCGGACAGTGCTGATGATCGGGGACCAGCGGCAACTCCCTCCGTATCAGGAGCGCCAGACCCGTGCGGCTGTCCTGGCCTGGCAAGCCACGCTGGATCAGGCGCGCCGCCGGCCTGAATTCCGCCAGGCACTACAGGCACGCTTTGGCGACACATTCCTTGAGCTGGAGACGCTGGCGCGCGAGCATGGCCCTGTCTCCCCGGCAGAGACTGCGTGGCTGCGCCCCTTCGAATACCTGTTCGATCGGCTCGCCAAACGGCACCGCCTGGAAGAGCAGTTCCGCATGGAGGCGCCGCTGTCACGTCTCGTGGGCAAGGTGTTTTATGGGCGGCCCTTCGTGCACCGCAAGCTGGCCAGCAACCCTCTCGAAGGTGTGCTTCCTCAGGAACTGGACGTGCCGCTGCTCTGGATCGACACGCCGCACATGACCCTGCGCCCAGAGGCTACGGAGGATCCCGAGAAGAGAGGTGCCCGCAACAATCTCTATGAGCGTGACGTCATCCTCCGCTACCTGCGCCGCCTCTACCCCTCCCGCCAGGTGGATCTCGTTATCCTGACGCCCTACAACGAGCAGAAACGGTTACTGCTCGATTCACGAGAGCTGCGCGAGGTGTGCCGGAGCCTCACGGACAGCCCCTTCGAGCAGGTGGTGCGAACCACCGACGAGTACCAGGGGCGAGAGGCGGAGCTCACCGTGCTCTCTCTCGTTCGCAACAACAGCCAAGGGGCTCGGGCCTGGGGCTTCATGACCGAGCCCGAGCGGCTCAATGTGATGTTCTCCCGGACGCGTTTCCGGCAGGTCGTCGTAGGCTGTTCGGCCCATATCAACCGCCACGTCAACGAAGCTCCCCACCTCCACGCGGTATGGAAGGCCTACGTGGAGGAGACAGCTGATGCGCGGTGCGCGCGGATCATGTCTCCCGAGGAGCTGGACAGCCATGGGTAATCGCTCGTCGGGCTCTGCCCCACGCGGCGTGCGCCGCACCTTCGTTCTGCTGCCCGGATACTTTGTATCAGCCAGCATCTGCATTCCCCGCGCCCATCCCCACGCTCTTTGGCTATTGGCCTGGTTGGAGCAACTCATCCAAGGCGCCTCGTTCGTCCAGCTCGAGCGGAGTCCTCCCTGGCCGGTCCCCCCAGATGCCTTGCTGGCACGCCAGCTCACCCGCGAGCTCATCGATCTGCGCTGGGCCGTCCCGGACTGGGGTACCGGAGGACTTCGGATCGATCCAGTCCTCCTGGGACGCTATCACGCTGAGGGAAAAGAGGGTCTGGCCCGCGAGCTGTTCGAGGCCCAGGTCATGCCCGGCGAGTGGTGGATGGATGGCGTCGGCGGCGTCCTTCTGCCGCGCGCAACCGCCATGCAGTTCGACTGGGACTACAAGAAGACAGCGGACTTCCAACTGGAGCCCCAGGCGTCTCCCCAGGAACTCCTGGATTCGGGCGAGCACGATCTCGTCGATCTCGTGCGCAAACTCGGCGCGATAGAGTTGAACCAGTCCGCACGAGGTCGGGCCTTCTTCGGGAATCCACTGCGCATCGGCGGACGCAAGGGCATCCTCTTCCCGCTATATGGTGAAGCGGAACGCATCCTTCCAGACGAGCTTGCCGAGTTGGAGCCCGCCCTGCTCCAACGCGCCCCCCAGCTCTTCGGGCAACGCTCTGCCCCACGGCCGCGGCTGGTGCATGTCCCCCACAGCCCTCTCGAGCGGTTCGTCTCCGAGTTGGAGCGCCTCCCGTTGGATACTGTCGCCCTGGGGCCGCTCCCGCTCGTCGCGGACCGGGTGGAACACCTGAGCGAGCTGCTGCGTGGCACTGCGGACGAGGAATGGATCCGCTGGTTTGCCGAGGGCCAACGGGTGAGCCCCGTGGCGGGTCCCACGGATCGTCACTTCGACGCACTGGCCGAATTGTGCCGCGGACTGGCACGGGGCTCAGCGCCTGAGTCTCGGCATGTTCCATGGGTGCTCCTCACCAGCGCATTCCTAAACGCGGACAATCTCCGAGAGGGAGAAGGCCTGGTTGCGGCGCTCGCCGAGGCTCCGCCCTCCACGCGCATCCTGCTTGTCTACGGTCATGCGAGCGAGGCGCTCCCTGCGGAGCAACAGCAGGAGATTGAGGCGTACCTTCAGCGCCTCCGCAGCCTGAATGCGGCTCTAGCCGAGCGCTGCATCCTGGTCGCCGCGAAACGCCGCTCCCATGAGAAAGTCATCCTGACAAGCCACGGAGACTGGCTGATAGGGAGCTGGAACCCGGCCAGCAGCCGCCCGGGCTCTGTCGTGTTCGAGTGCAGCCTCGCGGGCCGTGACCGGACCTTCGCTCTCACGCTGCTGAGCCGGCTCGAGGACAACCTCGAGGGAGAAGCTGCCATTCAGGCGGCGGCCTCGCTCCGTGAGGCGCTGGGAGCTGCTGGCATGGCGGAGTCCTCGCCCCGCGAGACGGCACAGCGCCAGTTGGAGCGTCTGAAGCGCGCGGCCGGACTGCTCTCGCGTGCGCTGCCGTCGGAAGGGACTCCCTCCCCCCGGGTCTGGGCATCCGCGCTCCGCGCGGTGCGAGCGGCCCTCCACCCTTTCCTCGTGCGGACCCGGATCGAGTTGGCCGACGCCCACCAGACCCGTGACGCTTTCGTGGCCCAGGCGCAGTCAGCCCGCCAGGATCTGCTCCTCGCATCAGACCGCCTCACCGACAGCGCGCTGGATGGCGCAATCCTGCGGGATCTCCGAGGTACACAGGGACGTCGCCAGAGGCTCGTACGGCTGGTGTGGGGCCGGGAATGGGCCGGACAGAGGCCCACGGATAAGCAGACCCGGGAGCAGCTCCAGCGGGCGCGCCTCGCCGTGGTGGAGGCCCAGAACATCCTTGGCCCCCAACTCCTCACCCGCCGGGAGCCGATGGAAAATCACGCCAAGCTCCTCTTGGTGGACGGCTGCCGCGGGTTGATCACCTCTGAGAATCTGCTCTCCTACGGCGGCGAGAAGGGACGCTACGAGTCCCGCGAGCTGGGCGTGGCCTTCTGGTGTCCACCTGTGGTCCGCGACCTTCTCGGGCGCTTCCTGTGGCAGTGGCCGGACGTCCTCCTTCCGGAGGAGAGTGGCAGGGGCGCGCGGCAGCCCTACGCCTGGATCAGCGGCGGCATGCAGGCCTGGTATGCGTTGGACTCGGTCCGCGCGGAGCTGGACTTCGTCCCCGATGCCTCGAAGTACATCGGAGCGTTGCTTCGGGATGAGCTCTCCAAAGAAGGTGGAGCTGATGCCGGGGCCCAGGCACGCGAACAGGGCTTCCAGCGCCTGGAGCACTTCGTCGGGCAGGATCCCCTCCCCTGGCTTCGCGAGGAGGGCGAGCGGCTTGGACTGCTCCTGCCCTCCAGCGAAGATCTGTGGCAGCCCTACACCGCTCCCACTGACGAGGAACTCCTCGAGCAACTGCTGGTGCAGGCCGAGAAAGCCCTGGCTGAGCAACCCGCCCCCAAGCCTCGGGAAACCGCCAGCACGAGCCGCCCTACAGCAGTCGGACCCGCTCTAGTAGCCTCGCGTGGAACGGCCGCGGCCACCCATCAGCTTGTGGAGCAAGCGCTCTCGGGGATGGTGCGCGTGAAGGCCGGGGCCTTCTTGATGGGCGATGACCGGGTCCCCTCTGAGCGGCCCAGGCACCGGGTAGTGCTGACACGGGACTTCTTGCTGGGCCGCACACCCGTGACTCAGGGCTTGTGGGAGGCCGTCATGGGCAGCCTGCCGCACCTGCGCAGCAATGAGCGCCATCCTGAGTTTCCCATTGTCTATGTAGACTTCCATGACATCCAACGATTCCTGGGCCGACTGAACGCCCTGCCCGGAAGCGGCGGCTTTGACCTGCCCACGGAGGCGCAGTGGGAATACGCCTGCCGCGCTGGCTCGACGGGCGACTACTGCTTCGGGAACGATCCCCAGCTGTTGAACAACTATGCCTGGAGCAAGCTGAACTCCAAGGCACAACTGCACCGTGTCGGTCAGCTGAAGGCCAACGCCTGGGGCCTGCACGACATGCATGGGCTCGTCTACGAGTCCGTCCGTGATGATCTGCGCTCCTTTCAGCGTGGTGAGGCCGTCGATCCTGTGGGGCGCCTTGATACGGACTACATTGGCGCGCGGGGTGGCGCCTGGGGCCGCTATCCCTTTCGGGATGGCAACCGTGCCGAGGAGCATTTCCGATGCTCCTGCCGTCAGTTCCACTCCAAGCGAGAGAAAGCCAACCGCGTCTCGTTCCGGCTCATGCGCGTACTGCCATCCCAGGAGAAATGAATGTCAGCCAATCCATCGCTTCGACGCATCTGTCTGGTGGGGGTCCGAGGGGTGGGCAAGACGACCCTCATTCGTTCCCTTCTGCCAGACCTGCCGATGATGGATTATGTCGTCGGCTCGGCCATCCTCCGGGAGTTAGCCGGCGAAGCCTTCGCGCAGTTCGACAGTCTTCCCCCCGACGTCAAGCAGCGCTACCGGGAGGATGCCATCCGGTGGATGGAGCGCCGCCAGGAGCGCACCGGACGCCACATCCTGTGTGATGGGCACACCACCCTCCTGAATCCCTCCACACGACAAGCCGAGCAGGTCTTCACCCAACTGGACTGCAACTTCTTCCGCGAGCTCATCCTGCTTGAGGCCCCAGCCGAGGTCGTCCTGCAACGCCGCCGCGATGACCCGTCCAAACGCCGCAACCTGGACTCCGAACTCCTCCGCGAGGAGCTCGCTGGCGAGCGGGCGGCCTGCTACCGCATCGCCCGCACCCATGGTATGCAGGCGCATGAACTGCCTGTAGGTGATGACCTCGCGATCACCTACCGCCTGAAGGAGCTGTTGACTTGATGCCCATGCTCCCTCTGGACGAGGCCTCCAATCTTGAGCGGCTCGATGCCGCCATCCTGCCTCTGGTGCACGCGGCGCGTGGCCGTCCAGTCGTCCTGGCGGATGGAGACCGGACCCTCTCGCCCATCGACACCAGCCGGCTGTTCCTCCAGCAGGCGGGGATGGATCCGCAGCCCATCCAGAACCGCTTCAAGCTCGAAGGCTACTGCTTCAGCGCCTTCCGCTATCACGCCGAGGTTCACCTGGAACTCGATGCACTCACCTTCGATCGTGTGGGCGCAGCCGTGGCCCGGGAAGCTCCGCTGCACTCCGGAGCGGCGGACTTCCTCCGCCGCGCGGCCGAGGAAGCCACGGTCTTTGTCATCTCGGCGGGCATTCCTCGCATCTGGCGGGGCCTCCTCGAGCGAGAGGGGTTGGGAAACATCGGTGTGATTGGCGGCATTGATCCCTGCTTTCCCTACGTCTTCGGCCGCCAGGAAAAAGGGCGCGTCTGCCAGCTCTTCCGAAGCGCTGGGGCCGAAGTGATGGCGCTCGGGGACTCTGATGTGGATACGGAGATGATGCTGGCGGCGGATCATGCTGTGGTCGTCCTCAATCACCGGATGAGCGCGGACCTGCTGCCCCACCTCACGGGTCACCGCTCGCTCCACCACATTGCTCCGGGCGGCCAGGCGGCCCCCGGGATTCCACAGCTCACCTTCGAGAGCGCCCACCGGCTGGTTTGCCGCGGCCATTCCAGCACCGGAGGAGGGGCCGTATGCCTCTAAGAGAGTTCACGAATCGCCATCTCGTGCGCCTGCTCGCCACCCGCTCGCGCCGCACCGACATCACTCCGTGGGAGCTCACACAGTCCCATATTGAGCTGGGCAGGTTCCTGGCGGGCGAGCTCGTCGAGCTGTTGGAACTCGAGCCCTGCGAGATCCAGCACCCACAAGGCATCCGCAAGGGGTGGAAGGTGGCCCGGGAGGAGGAGATCGTCCTCCTGCCCTTTCTGCGTGCCGGGCTCTACGCCGCCGATGGTGTACGGGAGGTGCTGCGCCTGGCTCCTGTCGTCCACATCTCTCCGAAGCGAGAGACCGGCCTGTCCGAGGCAGAGCTGGGCCAGCTTCCCCCCATTGCAGGCCGTACCTTCATCCTCATTGACTCCGTGGTGAACACGGGCGCCTCGCTCGAACCTGTCCTGCGACAGCTCCGGGAGCGAGGCGCTGGCCAGCTCATCGCGGTCGCACTTGTTGGGCCGGTGGCGACGGCGAAGCGGCTCGAGGGCGCCTTTCCGGACGTCCACTTCCTCTTCGCCCGCGTCTCCGAGAACCAGTACACGGGCGTGGGCGCCACGGATACCGGCAACCGCCTCTTCGGCACCCTCCCCTCGAAGGGCCAGGAGGCCCGGCTCACGCACGAGCCGAAAGGCAGAGAATGAGCGACGCCATCGAGCGAGTCTGTCTGTCCGTCAACTCCGTCTGCAATCTCAAGTGCAACTACTGCTACTTCTTCGCCAAGCCGGAGGGGCTCCCTGGGCCCGCCTCGCTGACGGCCGAGGAGATCGGCACCATCCTGGACAACATCCACCGCTACAGCCTCCGGCCTGAGGTGGACAAGCGCATCAAGATCAACTTCGTGGGCAGCGGTGAGCCGCTACTGTCGTGGACAGCCATCCGCACCGCGGTGGAGCAGCTGCACGCCACGACGCCAGGCCACCGCCTGCGCTTCTACATGGTCACCAACGGGTTGCTGCTGACCGACACGATCATCGCGGAGATGAAGGCCATAGGCCTCAGCCCGAGTGTCTCCTTGGATGGCCCGGCGAGCCTCCATGATCACGCAAGGGTACGGCACAACGGGAGGGGCTCTCACGCAGGCGTCATGCGCGGCATCGCGCGCCTTCGCGCGGCGGGAGTGCCGGTGGCCATCAACACCACGCTGGGCCGCAACGTCGTCAATCACCTCGAAGAGTACTTCCAGTTCATCGCCGAGCAGGGCTTCGAGAAGGTCATCTTCGATCGCCTCGTCGACGTACCGGATGACGTGGCCGTCTCGACTCCTGAGTTCTACCGGGCCCTGCGCCGTATTGCCGAACTGAAGGAGGCCTACGGGTTGACTCGCCTTGAGATCGGCAACCTGGAGGCCTACCGCCGCGCGATCGCGGGCAAGCCGGACAGGGTCTGCACCATGTTCGGCAGCACCTGCGGCGCGGGCTTCAACAACATCATCTACATGCAGCGGGACGTGTACCCCTGCGGGAGGATGTTCGGCCAGGAGCGCTGGAAGCTGGGCCGCTTCGACGAGCCGCTGGAGCGCTTCCCGGAGCGCATGCGCGCCCTTGTAGGGCAGCAGGGGTGCGGCAGCTGCGCGAGCCAGCAGAGCGTGGCGGGCCCCGACTGCCTCATCGAGCGGGAGCGACCGGACTACAGCAGCGAGCCGCGAAAGGCCTTCATCCAGTGGTTTACGGAGCGCTCGAAGGTGTCTGAGCGCCTACCCTGAAGGACAGTGCCGAGGGCAAGGCTTCTGTCCGCTGCTCGATCAGCACGCACCCACAGTGCGCCTCAGGGGCAGTCCATCTCAGGTGGGACTCCAAAGAAGCTGTCGGATTCTGGTAAAAGTCTCTCCTGGCTATAGGCCCTCCACCCTCTGGGTCTTCAGGAGTCCGACTTGACACGCCGCCAGGCCTCGCTGCTCCCGGAAGTCGCGCTCGAATCCTGGGCCGCCACCTTGCGTCCGCCGGCGCGTACGGCCGTGCGGCGCTTCGAGAGGCGAGCCCAGGAGGTGTCCTCCGCGGACCTCCTCGCCGCCATCGCCGGCCACCTCGATGCCGTGGAGGAGGCCCAGCGGAGCAACGAGTTCATCGATCTCGACATGGCACGCTCCCTGGCGCAGATTGCCCGCCAGCTCACCGTGCGACTGGAGACACTCCCTCCTCAGCGGCGCATCGTCGCGGCGGCAGCCATCCTCTACTTCGTGAAATCGGATGACGCCGAGGATGACCTGAGCTCTTCGGTCGGCTTTGACGACGACGCCGAAGTCCTGAAGTCCGCCCTGCGGTATCTCGAGCCCTGAACTCCCACACCACCGCCATGAGACCCGCCCGCGCTGCCCGCGAAGCCTCTGCCTCTGCCTTTGCCCCTGGAACCCGCATCCGCGTCCGCGACGAGGAATGGCGAGTACGTACCTGCGAGCCCATGGGAGATGGCCACTACGCCATCCACTGCATCGGCGTCTCCGATCTGGTCCGACAACACGAGGCCATCTTCCTCACCCAGGTCGACCGCGACATCCAGCCGGTGCGCGTGGAGGACACCAAGCTGGTCCAGGACACGAGCCCCCACTACCGTCGCTCGCGGCTCTACCTGGAGAGCCTGCTGCGACAGATGGCGCCCACGGATGCGCTGCTCTGGCGCGGCCATCGGGCGGCGATGCAGCCATCCCCCTATCAGCTGGACCCGGCCTCCCTGGCGCTCTCCTCGCTTCGCCCCCGCATCCTCATCGCGGACGCGGTAGGCCTGGGCAAGACGCTCGAGGCGGGCGTCCTGCTCTCCGAGCTCATCGCCCGCGGCCGGGCCGAGCGTATCCTTGTCGTGGCCATGAAGAGCGTCCTGGCCCAGTTCCAGAAGGAGCTGTGGACGCGCTTCTCCATTCCCCTCATGCGCCTCGACAGCGAGGGCCTCGAGAGGATTCGCCAGCACATCCCCGCGGGTAAGAACCCCTTCCATCACTACCGCCGGGCCATCATCAGCATCGACACCCTCAAGAACGAGCGCGAGTACCGCCACTGGCTGGAAGAGTGCCAGTGGGACGCCGTGGTGGTGGACGAGTGCCACAACGCCATCAACCCAGGTACCGGGCGGAACCGGGTCGCTGAGCTGCTCGCCTCGCGTACCGAGGCGCTCATCCTCACCTCCGCCACGCCCCACAACGGCAAGCCGGAGAGCTTCGCCACGTTGATGAACATGCTGGAGCCCACGGCGGTGGCCAATCCCAGTAGCTACGGCCCGGAGGACATCAAGGGCCTGTACGTGCGCCGCTTCCGCAAGGACGTGGAGAAGCAGGTCCAGGGCGCATTCAAGCAGCGTGACGCCCAGCTGGCCTGGGCGGACGCCTCCCCCGAGGAGGAGTCCGTCTTCGACGCCCTCGAGGAGGCCCGCTTCCACACCCTGGACCGCCATGTCCGCCTGAGCAGGAAGGGCCGAGCGCGGGACGTGCTCTTCCGCACCACGCTGCTCAAGGCGTTGCTCTCCTCGCCGCTCGCCTTCCTGGAGACCGTGGAGCAGCGCCGGAAGAACCTCCGCGAGCGAATCGCCTCGAAGCCCGAGGCCGCCTCGGACTGGCGCAAGGATCTGGAGACGCTGGACCAGTTGCACGCGCTGGCCTCCGCCATCGACCTGCCCCGCTTTTCCAAGCTGCGGCTCTTCCTGGAGCACACCCTCCCCGCCTTGGGAGTCCGGGGCAAGCCCGGAGATCCACGGGTCGTCATCTTCTCCGAGCGCCTGGTCACCCTGGAGCTGCTGGAGACAGTCCTCTCCAACCGGCTGGGCGTCCAGCGCAACCTGGACGCTCCAGGGGATGGAACCCTCGCGGTGCTCAGCGGGTCCGAGAAGGACACGGATGTACGCGCCATCCTCGAGTCCTTCGGCTCGAAGGACGGGAAGGTCCGGGTGCTTCTCGCCTCGGACATGGCCTCCGAGGGCATCAACCTGCACTACTTCTGCTCCCGGCTGGTTCACTTCGACGTGCCTTGGTCCCTCATCCGGCTGGAGCAGCGCAATGGGCGCATCGACCGCTATGGCCAGTCGGAGACGCCCCACATGCGCTTCCTGCTTACCCGCTCCCAGAACGGGCGGACCAAGGCTGATCTCCAGGTGGTGCAGAAGCTACTGAAGAAGGAAGAGGAGGCACGCAACAACCTGGGCGACGAAGGGGCGCTGCTTGGACTCTTCGACGCGGAGCGCGAGGAGGACTTCGTGGCGAGCACCATCTCCTCGGGTAAAGACCTGGATGAGGAAGTACAGGCACTCCAGGCCGAGCGCGCTGGCGCCGAGGCCGAGGATGCGCTCTCCGCGAACTGGCTGCTCGATCTGCTCGCGCACAGCACGGAGACAACCTCCACGGAGCGGCTCACAGCGGAGCCGCCCTCGCTCTATCCGAGCGACGCCGCCTTCTTTCGCGAGGCGCTGGAGCACCTGGAGCCCGAGCTGAAGGACTCCGGACAGCCGATCCAGCTCACCTGGCACCCTCAGCGCGACGAGGTCACATTCCGCGCTCCCGACGACTTGCAGCGCCGCTTCAGCTCGATGCCTCCCCAGGCCCGGCCGCGCGAGGGCAGGCTGCACCTGTCCGCGGATCCCAAGGCTGTCGAGCGCGCCATCACCGAGAGCCGGGACCGCCAGGGAAGCTGGCCCGAGCTCCAGTACCTGTGGAGCCAGCACCCAGCGGTCGAGTGGGCAGCGGATCGTGTCTCCCTCTCCTTCGGCCGGCTGGAGGCGCCGGTCCTGGTCATCCCCTCCCTTCAAGAGCGGCTCGAGGTGGACGCCGTGGCGCTCGTGGAGGGAACACTCACCAACCGCCGCGCGCAGCCCGCGGTGACGCGCTGGATGGGGCTGGGCACGAAACTGGGGAAGCAGCTGGAGGTTGCGCGGATCATCGGCCTGGAGGAAGTCCTGGAGCTCGCCGGGCTGCGCGGCAAGGTTGCCAACCCGGGCCTGTCCGCGCAGCTCCTGACGTCCCTGGAGGCGGCCCGTCCGCTCTGGCGGGAAACCACGGAAGCGGAGATGCGCCGCCTACGCTCTGAGCGCATGGCCTCCATCAAAGGTGAAGTGCGGCAAGCCGAGGAGCGCAGCAGCAAGTGGGCCCAGTCCCGCCTGGACGCCATCGAGGAGGCGCGCCAGCGGCTGGGCGCGCAGGGCACCTCGGGGCTCGCGCGGCGCCGCCGGGAGCGGCTGGACCGCGAGGAGGCCCAGGTGCTGGAGCGCAAGAAGGAACGACACACCTGGATCCAGCAGACCCTCTCCACCGATGAGCGCGCCCACGTGAAGCTCATCGCCGTGCTGGTCGCACGCTGAGGAAGACACGAAATGGCCTTCACACCGCGTGGCATCAAGAACGTAGGCGAGTTCTACAGCCAGCATTACCTGGACGAACTGCTGGAGAAGGACCTCAAGGGGCTCCTACAGCACTTCGGCGAGGAGAGCCCTCAGAAGGCGCTCAAGGGGCTGCGCAAGAAGTACGAGCAACTGCGCCGCGCCGAGAAGGCGGACCGCGAGCGGCTCACCCAGTCCTTCCACCAGGAGCTACTCACCGTCCTTGGCTACCCGGTGGATGACCGGGAGCTCCACGTAGAACTCGAACCGGACCTGCTGGCTCGGGTGCTCCTGGACCTGTCCGTGGACGGCAAGCGGCGGGTGGTGGCGGTGGAGGCCCCCATGCTGGAGCCGGAGCGAAGCCTGCTGGAGGCACGGCCGCTCCCTCCCTCGACGGTACGCCACACGGAGGGCGAGACGTCGTTCCAGGAGGACCTGGAGGAGCTCATCAGCACGCTGTTCACCCTGGAGGAGCCGCCTCGCTGGGTGCTGGCCATGGCCGGGCGCGAGGTGCTCTTGGCGGAGCGCAGCCGGTGGGGCCAGGGGCGCTATCTGCACTTCGACCTGGACACCGTGCTGGACGGAGGCGCCTCGCTCGAACTCACGGCGGCCGCGGCGCTGCTCTGCCGCGAGGCGGTGGCTCCCGAGCAGGGCACTGCCGCGCATGATCTGCTGGACGAGAACTCCCACCGCCATGCGTATGGCGTGTCCGAGGACCTCAAGTACAACCTCCGCGAGGCGGTGGAGCTGCTCGGCAACGCCTGGGTCCGCCACCAGCGTGAGTCCAAGAAGAAGCTCTACGAGGGAGATGGCACCAGCCTGTTCGACGACACGCTCGCCCGCGAGCTCACCAATGAGTGCCTCACGTTCCTCTACCGGCTGCTCTTCATCTTCTATGCGGAGGCGCGGGGTGAGGAGCTGGGCGTGCTGCCCATGAACAGTGAGAGCTACCGGCTGGGCTACAGCCTGGAGCACCTGCGCGACCTGGAGCTGGTGCCGCTGCACGGGGCGGAGGCGCGCGGGGGCACCTTCATCCACGAGAGCATCGAGCAGCTCTTCGCACTGCTGCACCGCGGGCAGCGCTTCGCGCAGAGCGATGCGCTGAGAAACCAGAAGTTCACGTTCGAGGTGCCCGCGCTGGACTCTGCGCTGTTCGACCCCCGGCACACCCCACGGCTGTCTTCGGCTCGCCTGCCCAATGAAGTCATGCAGCAGGTGCTGCAGCTGCTCTCGCTGTCCCGCGAGGGCGCCAAGGGCAAGGGGCGCAAGCGGGGCCGTGGCCGCATCTCGTATGCGCGGCTGGGCATCAACCAGCTGGGCGCGGTGTACGAGGGCTTGCTCAGCTACACCGGCTTCTTTGCCCGCGAGAACCTCTACGAGCTCAAGAAGGAGGGCAAGAACGACGACGGGGACGTGCTGGAGCAGGTCTTCTTCGCCCGGGCATCGGAGGTGGAACGCTTCAAGGACGAGGAGTTCGTCCAGATTCCGGATCCGCTGGATCCCGAGCGGAAAACGAAGAGGAAGGTGTACCCCAAGGGCTCGTTCGTCTACCGGCTGGCGGGCCGGGACCGGGAACGCTCCGCCTCGTACTACACGCCCGACGTGCTGACGCGGTGCGTGGTGAAGTACGCGCTGAAGGAGCTGCTCCCCGGCAAGAGCGCGGACGAGATTCTCAAGCTCACGCTGTGTGAGCCGGCCATGGGAAGCGGGGCCTTCCTCAACGAGGGCATCAACCAGATCGCGGACGCGTATCTCGAGAAGAAGCAGGCGGAGCGCGGAGAGCGGATCCCTCAGGCTCAATACGCAATCGAGCGCCAGCGGGTGAAAGCGTACCTGGCCACGCACAATGCCTACGGCGTGGACCTCAACCCCGTGGCGGTGAACCTAGCCAAGGTCTCGCTGTGGCTCAACATCTTGGGGCCTGGAATCCCAGTGCCGTGGTTCGACCTGCGGCTGGGAGTGGGCAACTCACTGGTGGGTTGTCGTCGGCAGGTCTTCCGGGCGAAGGACGTGCTCCGGAAGCCCACGAAGACGGCGCCCAACTTTCTCGGGCTGGTGCCAGAGGCTGTTCCCCTGGACCAGCCGCTCCCGGAAGACGGCATCCTCCATTTCCTGCTCCCCGATGAGGGGATGGGAGCCGTGGCGGACGACAAGGTGGCGAAGTCACTCGCCGAGAAGGAAGTCACGAAGCTCAAGGAGTGGCGCAAGGCCTTCATCTCCGCCGCATGGACGAAGGAGGAGGTGGAGCGGCTGCGCTCCCTGAGTGGATCAGCGGACCGGCTGTGGAAGCGCCATGTGGAAGATCGACGCCGCGTGCTGGCCCGGACCGCGCAGGCGGTTCCAGTCTGGGGGCAGCCCCCAGAGGCGGCGGCACAGCACCTGACCCCCGACGAGCGGGAGCGCATCGTCACTGAAGACCTGAGCCAGCCAGGCTCTGCGGGGCAACGGCTCCAACTGGCCATGGACGCATGGTGTGCGCTGTGGAACTGGCCTCTGGAGAAAGTGGGCAAGCTGCCGAAGCGGGAGGAATGGCTCTCCGGGCTTGAGGCGCTGCTCGCAACTGAGGGCCCAGTTGACGTGGCGCCCGTCAAACAGGCTCACCCATGGCTTGCACACGTAGGCGGCGGCTTCTTCCACTGGGAGCTCGTCTTCGCTGAAGCTTTCGCGGACCGGGGTGGCTTCGATCTGCTGCTCGGAAACCCACCGTGGGTGAAGTTGGAATGGAGGGAGGCGGGCATCCTCTCCGAGTTCGACGCCACCTTGGGCGTGCGAGACCACAGCGCCGCAGAACTGGCGAAGATGAGAAAAGCGCTGCTGAACAACGAGCAGCGGACGCGGGATTACCTGAACGAGTTGACTCAGACCCTCGGGCTCAAATCGCTCCTGGGCGCGAATCAATGCTATCCGCTCCTCCAGGGCGTACAGGCCAACCTCTACAAGAACTTCCTGTCATTGGGATGGACGCTGGGATCGAACAGCGGTGTGGCTGGCTTCATCCACCAGGAGGGCGCGTTCGATGATCCCAAGGGCCGAGCGCTACGTGCCGCCATCTATGAACGATTGCGCTTCCGCTTCGAGTTCATGAACAAGCTGATGCTGTTCAAGGAGATCGAAGACCAGAAGCACTACGGACTGCTAATCTCCACCTGCCGGCCTCGGATCTCCATCTCCTTCAAGATGATGGGCAACTGCCTACATCCCAAAGTCATCGATGACTCCCTGATCCACCTGGGGGTAGGAGCGGTACCCGGAATTAAGGACGAAAGCGATAACTGGGACGTTAGAGGCCACAGTCATCGAATTATCAACATCGATGAGCAGACCTTGGGTCTCTTCGCCAAACTGTACGACGAACCTGGAACTCCAGCTCGAGAAGCCCGACTCCCTGTGGTGCACAGCACAGAAATGCTCCGGGTACTCGAACGGCTGGCGGCGGCTCCCAAACTCGCCGACATCAGGGACCAGTGGTTCGCGACAGTTATGTGGGACGAAACCAATCGCCAACATGACGGGACAATCGTCGCCAAGGAGCATGATTGCCGCAAACCGGAGGAATGGATCGTCTCTGGACCACACTTCTATGTGGCCCGCCCATTCAACAAGACACCCAATCCGGGATGCAAACACAACCAAGACTACGCGCAGGTTGACCTCACCCACATACCGGATGAATTCCTGCCACGAACCCTCTACTCCCCCAAATGCAGCTCCAAGGAGTACCGCGCGCGCACGCCGACATTCAAAGAGCGCCCTGTCACCGACTACTACCGGCATGTCCACCGGCGTCGGCTCGCAGTCACGGGAGAAAGAACCCTCATCTCCACAATTATTCCCCCCGGGGCGGGTCACCTCGACTCAGTCACGTCCGTCACCTTCGATGATGAGAAGCTGCTGCTTGAGACATCGGCATTTGCAACAACCGTGATTGCCGACTTTCTTGTTCGTTCAACAGGAAAGGCGGATTTGCGCGGAGCCGACTTCAGTCAGCTTCCCGCAGTACGCATGCCGCAGGATGCGATCGACAGGCTTTTGAGCCTTACCTGCCTCACCGAGCACTACAGTGCACTCTGGGAGAAAAACTGGAGCGGCAGGAGCCGGAAGCTCAACTGGACAAAGCGAGACCATCGACTCTCGTCTACTGCTCTTAGTTCTACCTGGACGAGACAGTCTGCCTTGCGCAATGACTTTGAGCGCCGCCAAGCGCTGATCGAAATCGAAGCTCTCGCGGCGCTTGCGCTCGGTATGTCGGCCGAAGAGTTGTGCCAGCTCTACCGAACCCAATTCCCCGTCCTCCAAGGCTACGAGCGCGAGAACCGCTACGACCAGACCGGCCGTCTCGTCTCTACTGCGGTCCTGAACCTGGTCACCAAGCGAGGCCAGGCCGAGGGAACGATTGCGGATCCGAACGATTTCTCCATCACTTATCTCCTGCCGTTTGACGGCTGCGATCGCGAGGCGGACATGCGCCAAGCCTACGCGGAGTTCCAGCGCCGCCACTCCGAGGCAGATTCGGAGGTGGCCTGATGCTGCCTTCTCAGGTGGCCGAGCAGGTCCGCCGCTCGATCGTCGATTACCTCCAGACGACCTTCGCCTTCACCCGTAGCGAGCTGCGCGACGGTCTGGAGCGCTTCCTCCTGGACCCGGAGCGCGGCCTCTTCAAAGGCCCCTACCTCTCCATCCGCCTGCCCTACAAGAAGGCCCCGGCGGGCGAACCCGTCCCCCTGGACGTCCCCCCCCCCTTCGTTCCCTTCGTCCACCAGATCCGCTCCTTCGAGCGCCTCTCCTCGCGCGAGGACCGCGAGCCGCGGCACACCCTGGTCACCACCGGCACCGGCTCGGGCAAGACGGAGTGCTTCCTATACCCGCTGCTGGACCACTGCGTCCGCAACCATGGCCAGCCAGGCATCAAGGCCATCGTCCTCTACCCCATGAACGCGCTCGCCACCGATCAGGCGCGGCGCATCGCCTCCATCCTCGCCAACGATGACCGGGTGCGAGGCAAGGTCCGAGTGGGCCTCTACATCGGCGGCAACCAGGAGGCCTGTGAGACCCCAGGCAAGGACGAGCAATCCCTGATCGCGTCGATGCTGTTCACCGATCGGCAGGCCATCCGGGCCCAGCCGCCGGACATCCTCCTCACCAACTACCGGATGCTGGACTTCCTGCTGCTGCGGCCGGAGGACAGCGTCCTCTGGAAGGACAACGGCTCCCGCACGCTCCGCTACCTCGTGCTGGACGAGCTCCACACCTATGACGGGGCCCAGGGCAGCGACGTCTCCTGTCTCATCCGCCGCCTGCGCGCGCGGCTCGGGGTTGCCCCCCGGGAGCCAGGCTTCACCTGCGTGGGTACATCCGCCACCGTGGTCTCGGGAGACGACGCCTCCGAGTCCGATCAGCAGTTGCTCCGGTTCGCGGGCCAGGTATTCGGAGTCCCCTTTCCCGGCGACGCCATCATCAAGGAGGAGCGCGAGGGGCTGAACGCCTACCTCCGCGCCTCCGTGGATTTCGAGCCGCCCTCCTACCCTCGCGAGCGCTCGGAGCTCGAGCCCCGAAGCGACGAGCCGCTGGACGCCTACTGCCGCCGGCAGGCCGCCCTCTGGCTGGGACCCCAGGGAGCAGCGGATCCGTTCTCCGCCGCCGAGTACCTTCGTGGCCACCCGCTCCTGCCGTTGCTCATCCGGCAGGGCCAGCGCGGGGTGCGCACCGAGGCCGAGCTCTGCGAGCGGCTCGCCCAGGGAGATCCCGACTTCGAGGCCATTCCCCCCGAGACCCGCCTCGCCGCCCTGGACAGCTTCGTCGCGATCATCTCCTGGGCTCGCCGCAGGGAGGGAGTTCGCGAGCTGCCGCTGCTCACCGTGCAGGTCCACCTGTGGACGCGAGAGCTGCGGCGCCTGCTGCGCCGGGTCCACCCCACCGAAGTCGCCTTCTGCTGGCCCGAGGATCGGCTCCCGGAAGGCGCGGTGGCACTCCCCACCTACTACTGCCGGGAGTGTGGCCATGCCGGGTGGGTGAGCCTCCAGCACCAGGGAGATCGCCAGCTGTCCCCCAACCCCAAGGAGATTTTCCGCGCCTACTTCGAGCGCTCGGAGTGGCTGCGCTATGTAGCCCTGGGTGACGAGTCGCTGGAGTCCGAGGAGCCGCCCAAGTGGCTCAACGCCTCCACCCTGGAGCTGCGGCGGCTCGAAGACGCCCCCGCCCAGGGGGGCTTCAAGGTCCACCTTCACCACCACGCCACCTCGACGGGCCGGGACTCCAAGCGCTGCCCGGCCTGTGATACCGATCAGGCGCTCATCATGGTGGGCGCGCAGGGCTCGACGCTGAACTCGGTCAGCGTGGCCCAGTTCTTTTCCTCGAAGCTCACCGCGGACAAGAAGCTCCTGGCCTTCACGGACTCGGTGCAGGACGCCTCGCACCAGGCGGGCTTTCTCACGGGCCGGACCTACCGCTTTTCCCTTCGCTCGGCGTTCCTGCAGGCCCTGCCCGAGCAGGGGCATGTCCCCCTCGACCAGGTGGGGCCGCTCACCATCGCGAGTCTGGACCAGCGGCTGGGAGTGGCCCGGTCCACCGCCACCCTCTTCGCCCCCGAGCGGCATGACGAGCCGGCCTACCGGGCCTTCATGGAGCACCCGGCCGCGCAGCGGCCCCGCCCGCTGGAGCAGGCGGTCCAGGAGCGGGCCTCCATCGAGGCGGTGCTGGAGTTCGGCTACAACGCCCGCGTCGGCCGGAGCCTCTACAAGGTCGGCAGCGCGGCGCTCAGCCTGTCCCCGGACGCCCTGGAGCGCGCCGCCACGTACCTGGCCCACTTGCTGCCCAACGAGCTGCCGGGCCTGTTCCGCCACTGTGACGATCCCGCGCTCGCGCTCAGGCGTTTGACGCTGTCGCTGGTGCATCGGGTGGCCTCGCGCGGAGGCGTGCACCACCCCGTCTTCGACGCCTTCCTCCGGGAGGGCGCTAACGACTTCATTCTCAGGCGAGACCGCAACCCGGCACTGCCGCCGCTTCCGCTCTCGGAGCGCCCGCTGCGGTTCCTCTCGCGCCACAAGAAGAAGCGCACGCTGGACCTTTGGGCCTCGCCCGAGCCCCACCGGACCTGGGCGTACGACTTCGCCCTGCGCGCGCTGGTGGACGAAGCGCACCCGCTGGACGAGGCGCTCTCACACGAGCGGCTCGTGGGGGATCTGGATCTGCTCCAGAACTTCTTCGGGCTCATCCAGGAGCGGCTGGTCGCGGAGGATCTGCTCCGGGACTACGGCCGCGATCGGGGTGACTGCCTCGGCATTCCGCTCTCCTCCTGCCGGGTGACGCGAGAGGTCCGCATGCTCCGGTGCGGCGTCTGTGGCCACCTGCTCACCCTGAGCCTGGCCGAGGCCTGGGTGCTCGAGGGCGGCCGCTGCATGGGGTACCGCTGTGTGGGCCGCTATCAGGGAGACACCCGCCCCGAGCAGCACTACTACCGCGCGGTCTACGCCAGCTCGGACATCCAGCGGGTGTTCGCCGAGGAGCACACGGGCCTGCTGACCCGGGGCGAGCGCGAGAAGGTGGAGGAGGAGTTCAAAGAGGGCCAGCCCGCAGACGCCCCCAACCTGCTGTCCGCTACCCCCACGCTGGAGATGGGCATCAACATCGGCGATCTGTCGGGCACCCTGCTGGCAAGCGTGCCGCCCACGGTGGCCAACTTCGTCCAGCGCGCGGGCCGCGCGGGGCGGGACACGGGCAACGCGCTGCTGCTGACGCTGGCCCGGGCCCGCTCGCACGACCAGTACTTCTTCCTCCACCCGCCAGACATGATCGCCGGATCTGTGACCGCGCCAGGGACCTTCCTGGACGCTCCGGAGATGCTTATCCGGCAGTTCAACGCCTTCTGCCTGGACCAATGGGCCCGCAATGAACCACGCGCGGTCATCCCCCGCAACGTGGCGGCCATGCTCTCGGCGGAGGTCGCCGGCCGCTTTCCACGCGGCTTCCTCGGCTGGGTGGAAGAGCGGCGAGAGGAGCTGCTCGGCCAATTCCAGGGGATGTTCGGCGATGCCCTGTCGGCGCCCAACCGCGTCCGGTTGGAAGAGGCGGCAGGCGAGCTTGGAGATCGGCTGGGCAGCCGGCTGCGGCAAACCCGCGAAACAGTCGAGGAGCTGCAGCGCCTGCGCACGCGCCTCAAGGAGCGCCAACGGGCGCTGCTGGAGCGGCCGGACCCCTCCCTAACACGTGAAGGCCAGGAGTTGGAGCGGCAGGACCTCGAGACGGACCTGCGCGTGGTGGAGACCCGGCTCCGCGACCTCAACAATCAGTGGGGCCTCGATTACCTGGTAGCCAACGGCTTCCTGCCCAACTACGCGCTGGCGGAGCCCGGCGTCACGTTGAGCTACGTCATCACCGGAGCCCCGAGCGCGGACGGCTCCCGGCGCCTCAGCGACGAGCTGCAGCGTCCCGCGGGGCGCGCCCTGCGGGAGCTGGCGCCCTTCAACTCCTTCTACGCGAAGCGGCGTAAGGTGGTCGTGGATCAGGTCCGCGCGGGGACGCGTGACCACTCGCGCATCGAGCGGTGGTCTTTCTGCACGGAGTGCTCGCACACAACCCTGTGGACAGCCGGGGATGTTCCTCGGAGCTGCCCCCTGTGCGGGACCGAGGGCTTCGGGCAACAAGGCCAGGTGCGGGAGGTGCTGCGCCTGCAGGAGGTAGGCGCGCGCCAGCCTCACCACTCGAGCCTTCCGCTGGATGACACGGACGAGCGCGCCCAGGAGCGCTACCGCGTCCAGGCACTGTTCGAGATCGACCCGGGCAAGCCCCACCGCGCCTGGGCGGATCCGGATCGGGTCTTCGGCTTCGAGTGGTTGGCCTCGGTCCGCCTGCGGGAGCTGAATCTCGGGCTGGAGCGGGAGCGAGGCCCGGACCTGGACCTGCAGGGAGCCCCCCTCCCCGCCCCCGGTTTCTCGGTGTGCGACGACTGCGGCATCGTCCGCGACCGGCAGAACACGCACCATACGCCCCGGCACCTGTTCCGCTGCCGCTCGAAGACCAGCGAGGAGCGATGGCGCGACGTGTTCCTCTACCGGGAGATGCACAGCGAGGCCATCCGCGTGCTGCTGCCGGTGGTCACCTTCGACATCGAGAGCCGCATGCGACACCTGAAGGCGTGTCTGCGCCTCGGACTGCGTGAGAAGTTCGGTGGACAGCCCGTCCATCTCCAGGTGGATGAGAGCTCCGAGCCGGCCTCGACCGGCGCTCGCCGGCGATTCCTGATCCTCTACGACAACGTGGAGGGAGGAACCGGATATCTGAAGGAGTTCGCCGAGCAGCCGGCCCGTTTCCTGGAGCTCTTCGAGCTGGCGCGAACCCGCATGCGGGCTTGTTCCTGCAACCGGGGCAATACCAGGGCGGGAGAGCCTCCAGGAGATGGGTGCTACCGGTGCTTGTTCACCGGAGCCGAGGGGCGCCAGCTGGATGGACTGTCCAAGCGCGCGGCCCTGGAGATCATTGCATTCCTGCTCCACCCCGAGCCGAAGCTGCAAGAGGTGGCATCTCTCTCGGACATCTCAGTGGAGCCGGTGGCGGACAGCGAGTTCGAGGAGCTGTTCCTGGGCTCATCGCTCCAGGTGGCCCGGTCCCGGGGCTTCACGACACAGCGGGTCGCGGTACGGGGGCTCGATGCCTGGCGGCTGGAGCGAGGCAAGCAGGTGGTCCAGATCGTCCGCCAGGTGCTGCTGGGACGGGAGCAAGGGGTGGAGCTCGCTTCCAGGCCGGATTTCGTGTTGGAGGCGCTGACCGAGGCAGACGGGACTGCCTCCAAGCGGCTGCCCGTGGCGGTCTTCTGTGACGGCTACCGCTTTCATGCCCAGCTCGATGGCGGCGACTCCATCGTCCATGAGGACGTAGCCAAGCGGACAGCCATCGTGCGGAGCGGGAGGTATCGCGTTTGGAGCACCACCTGGGCGGACGTGGACGGTGTTGCGTTGGCCCAGATAGCTGGTCCCGAGCTGCTCGCGGAGCAGTCCTCGAGCCTGTTCTCGAAGCTGCCGTTTCTCATGAGCGCTGAGCGGGAGGCGCTGCGCCGGAACCCGGTGCTCCTCCTCCTGGATCTCTTCACCGAATGGGACGAAGCGGTGTGGACGAAGCTTGGCGCCGGCCTTTCCGCGTCGCTGCTCTCAGCCCGGGTGACCCTCTCGGATGGCGGTTGGGAACTCTATCGGGCGGAGCTTGAGGCCCGCGGGTTGGAGGCTCGTGTCGTTGCGGCACAGGGCAGGTGGGGATATGGGGAGCGCCAGCTGGGCCCGGTTCGTCTGTCCGTCTGCGTGGACCTGCCTCGCGCGAGCGCCGAGCTGCCGAAGACCCCCGGCGCGGTCGTGCGGTGGGTGCTCCACCTGCTAGACCACCCGGACGCGTTGGAGCGGGAGGACTTCCGCGACGGATGGCGGCTCTTCTTGGCTCTGTTCAACTGGATGCAGGTGCTTCCGGAGGGAACGGTCCAGACATCGCGAGCGGTGGCGCTCGCCGTGGATGGCTCCGTGAGCCCCGCACGGGAGACGCAAGGGATTCCGAGCTGGGTGAGAGAGGTGGATCCATCGATAAGGGAAGCCGCGCAGGCGCTGGCCCAAGTCGAAGTGCCGACTCCAGAGCTTCTGTCCGAGCTGGCCCGGCCCGGTTCCACCCGCGGTGCGTGGGGACAGGCCGAGCTGTCGTGGCCAGAGCAGAAGGCGGCCCTGCTGCTTGAATCTCTGGCGCCTGATTTCGATGCCCAGGACGCACAGACGCACGGCTGGAGGCTCTGGGTTGCGGACGCTGCCCTGGATGTGCAGTCGCTGATTGATTTCCTCAAGGAGGCCCGCTGATGCCGTCCGTAGAGCTGGCAATTAGCAGGGAGCTGCTGCTGCAACTGCCCCGGCTGCCCCACAAGGTGCAGCGCAAGGTCTATGAGCTGGTCGAGAACTTCGAGCAAGACTCACGCTCAGCGGCCCGTCACCTGGAGTCCATCCACGACTTCAAGGACAAGCGGGCCCGAACCGCGAGGGTCGGTGATGACTATCGGGCCATCATCATTGCTCCGGACACTGGCAACCGCTTCTTGCTGGTCTATGTGGACCACCACGACGAGGCTATGCGCTGGGCGCGCAACAAGGTCTTCGATGTCCACCCCGTGGTGGGCTCGCTACAGGTGGTGGATGTAGCGGCGGCGGCGGCGGCGGTCGAGCAGCTTCCGGCGGGGCGAGAGCCGGGTGCCTTCGACAAGTTGAAGGATCCCCAGCTTGTAGAGCTGGGGATTCCAGAGGTCCTCCTGCCCTCGGTAAGGAGAGTGCGTGACGAGGCCTCACTGCGGAAGCTTGCGCCGCACCTGCCCGAGGAGGCCGCCGAGGCGCTGACCTGGTTGCTGCATGGCGACTCGTTCGAGGAGGTCCGAGCTGCGGTAGGGCGCCCGGAGCGCAAGGTGGACGTGGACGACCTGGGGGCAGCGTTGGAGGAGCCGAGCACCCAGCGGCGGTTCGTCCAGGTTCGTTCCGCAGTAGCGCTCGAGGAGCTCCTGTCCAGGGACGTCGAGGCCTGGCGTGTCTTCCTCCATCCCGATCAGCGCAAGCTTGTGTCCCACTCCTTCAACGGGCCGGCGCGGGTACTGGGCGGCCCAGGAACGGGTAAGACCGTTGTAGCGATGCACCGGGCCAGGTACCTGGCGGAACAGGTGTGGACGGCGCCGCATCACCGCATCCTCTTCACGACCTTCTCGCAGAACCTGGCCCGAGATCTCCGGCGCAACCTGCGCAAGCTGTGCAACGGCAACGATCCACCGCGAATTGAGGTGACGCACCTGCACGCCTGGGCCGCTGGCTGGCTCCGTGAGCGGGGGGTGAAGCTGCAGATTGCCCAGGAGGAGCAGGTGCGGGAGGCCTGGGCAGAGGCCACCGGCGTCACCGGACTCTCTCGCTTCACGCTCGCCTTCGTGCAGCAGGAGTGGGAGCGCGTGGTCCAGGCGCAGGACATCCAGACAGAAACCGCGTATCTCCGTGCGAGCCGTCGCGGACGCGGCGGGACGCCGCTCAAGAAGGAGGATCGCCAGTTCTTGTGGTCGGTGTTCACAGCCTACCGTGAGGCGCTCCAATCACGGCAGCTCCACGAGTTCGTGGACGTGGTGCGCTTGGCCAGGAAGCGGCTCGAGGAGGAACGCGCTTTTCCGTACCAGGCGGTCGTGGTGGATGAGACCCAGGATCTGGGACTGGAGGAGCTCAAGCTCCTGCGGACACTGGCACCCACCGGTGCCAATGATCTGTTCCTGGTGGGAGATGCGCACCAGCGGCTGTATGCGCCACCGGTTCGGGTGTCCTCGGCAGGCATTGACATCCGAGGGCGAGGGAAGACGCTCAAGATCAACTACCGCACCACACATGAGATCCGCGGCTACGCAGTTCGGCTCTTTGGGGAGCAGCGGCGGGACGATCTGGATGGGGGTGAGGAGAGCTTGAAGGGCTATAGCTCGGTGCTCTCCGGACCAGAGCCGAAGGAGGTGTGGTTCGCGGATCAGGGCTCCGAGCTCCAGGCCGTGGTGCAGCACCTGCGCACGCTCTTGAAGGACGCTCCCGCCGAATCCGTGGGGCTTCTGGTCCGGACACGGGAGCTAGCACGCCAGTATGAGGCACGGCTCAAGGAGGCAGGGCTCCCCGTGATGTTGGTGCACGAGAAGTCCGAGCTCGATGAGGGACCCGGGATTCGAGTGTGCACCCTGCACCGAGCCAAGGGCCTCGAGTTCCACCATGTGCTGCTCTGCGGCTTGGGAGATGAGCGCTTCCCCCTGCCGGTCAGGCCAGAACTCTTGGACGATGAACTCGCTGTCGAGGAGCATCAGGCCCGGGAGAGGAACCTGCTGTTCGTCGGTGCCACGCGCGCGCGTGAGACGCTGTGGCTGAGTGGCTGGGGCAGGCACTCGCCCCTCTGAAGCGCCTCCCGCGTGCTCAGCGCTGCAACACCCCCGTGGTGTAGAGCGGCACCACCCCCAGGGCGTGGTTTTCGATGCGGAAGGTGGCCTGCTGGATGGCGCGGGCCTGCCGCTCCGCGTCGTTTCGGAATTCATGCCGCAGCTGGCGGTCCATCCGGAAGAAGCCCAGTCCATGATCCAGCCGGATGACCAGGTACTCATCATTCGGCCAGCTCAGGCGCAGCTCGCGCATGTGAGCCACGTTCCTCCGGTCGCTAACTTCCACGGAGGTGGCGCCGAGAGGCCCGAGCAACCTTCTCAGGACATCCTGCTGGGCCTGCCGGTTGTCCCAATCCTGGTTGAGGAAGGACCGTGGATTGCGGCTGGGCTCTGGCTCCGCCACCTGCACCTTGACCTGGCTGTTCGGGCGGAGCCCTCCGGTGTACCGCTGCAGCCCACGCAGCACCTCGAAGAGGAGGCGGGCGGTAATCGGCGAGCGGACGTAGCGATCGGTGTAGCTCACCTCGGCCAGGGGTTGCCCGGCCTGCAGCCGCTCACCGAGTTCGGGCACGATCCCTATCAGCAGCCGCCAGAACCGCTCCCCGAGCGTCTCGATCGGGCCGTTGAGCTGCGCCTGGATGCTCAGCTCCCGGAATTCGCCGGGCCTTGCCTTGGCCAGTTCCTCGGGCCGGGGAGGACGCGCGGTGGGCGGCGTCAGCGCCAGGGGGTTCTTCGCGGTGACACAACGTCCGGTGGCACCCAAGGCTCCCCAGTCTGGACCGGGGAGGAGCGACTGTTCCGAGGTCACTGCCCAGCGCCGGGCATATTGGGCTCCGCCCACTTCGGCGATCAGCCGGGTCCCCGCGATGCTTGCCCCTCCCGGCGGTGTGATGAGCAGCGAGATGCGGGCTCCCTCGGCTCGTGAGACGAGGGCCCGCCCTTCATCCCAGGTCAGCTGGGCGGCGCAATCCTCCGGGATCAAGAGGGAGACACGGATGCCCTCCGCGGCCCACCGGGCCAGGTGCGGCCACAGGCGCCAGTCACCGATCTCCCAGTCCGCCACCGCCCCACCCAGGTGAATCCTGCACTCCTGCGCCTCGCTGTGCCGCATCTCGGAGATGAGCGCGGTGGACAGCGGCACCGCCTCCAGCTGGGTCTCCGGACCGAAGACCGCCAGCTCGGCGGGGAGCGCCAGGGCTTGTAGCAGGGCGTCGGTGAGGACCTCCCTCCCCTCACGCCAGCTCAGCTTGTCCAGCATGTGCTGGGTGTCGAAGGCGAGCAGACATGCGTGGCACGCCTGATCGCAGTGTTTAGAGCACTCGAGGATCTCCCTGGCACGCCTCAGCAGCTCCGGCAAGCTCCCGGGAACACTCGAGACATAGCCAGCGCCCCCATCGGCCATGTCGAAGAGGAGGATCGAGCGGCGCGCCGCGTCCTGCTCCGATCGAGCCGGCACTGTCCCCCAACCGATCTCCTCCGGCCTGACACCGAGCTTCGCGGCGAGCGCTTGGCGCAGCGCCACCGCGATCGAGGAGCACGCGACCTCGCTAGTGATGGGCACGGAGGTGGTGGGCTCCTGGAGCTGGAGCTCCACGACGTCCGTGTGCAGCGCTCCCCCTAGGCAGATGTTTCGCTGGATGGCGAGCTTGGAGTCCGAATTGCCCTCGCACTCCTGATGCCCCCGGCCCCCCCGGAGCCGGGTGTGACCGGCGAGCTGCGTGGGGGGAGGCCCCTCTCGCTCCTCCACGATCTCGGACTCAGCCCGGCCGCACTCCAGGCAGATCGCGTAGCCCTTTCCGGACAGCCCCGCGCTCCAGTGGAGGATGAGGCCCTCCGGATCGTACCGGATGCGCCCTGCTTCGGGGTGGGCCAGGGGCTGCCAGCTGGCCCGGCCCGCGGAGATCCAGGGCTCCTGGACAGGGATGAAGCGCTGCCGGGAGAAGTCGTTGTGCGGCTTGCTGAAGATGTCCACGGCGAAGCCCGAGGGCTGCAGCAGCTTCATCCACGAGATATCGCTGGCGCTGCAGCGCTCGCACGCCTCGGGCTTCGAGGCCGCCGTGTCACAGGCACCACAGCGGCGGCACCGCCACGCGATGCGCCGGATCTGGAACTCCTTGCGATCCTCGTCCCCGGGCGGGAGCCGCCAATGCAGCGTCAACCCCGAGGAGTCGTAGACCATTCCATCGATGACGACGCTGCTGCCCGGGGCATACTCGCGGATCGCCACCGCGAGGTGCCGGGCCGGGTAGCCGCGCGCCTGGCCGTAGCCCTCCTCGCGCTCTGAGCGCTTGTCCTTCTCGGCCTGCGCTCGTGCCTCCAGCTCCTCGGCGGTGGTGTTGACGAACGGCACCACGTGGAGGGGAAACCCATGCGCGGGCAGGAAGCCCTCGTTGGCCAGGGTCCGGAGCAGGTACTCCCCTTCCAGCCTCCGGAGCTGGGCCCAGATCGCCCACCGCGCGGCCTGCCCCGGCGCTTGGGATCTCTTCTTCTTATCCTTGTCGGGCCGGCCCCCCGCCTCTTCCAGCTCGTACTCGAGCGCCTCGTGCTCCGCCTTCCAGCGCTCGATGATCTGGCGCAGGTTGGCCTCCGCCGCTTGGAGCAGGCGCAGCACCTCCACGCCCTGCAGGGAGGAGCGGGCCGTCAGCCGCCGCAGCCCGGCCTCGATCTCCCCATCCTCCATCGCCTTGTCCACCAGCCAGTCCGCGAAGCTCTCCGCGTAGGGCTTCGTCTCCTCGGGGGTGGGCAGGAAGAACCACTCGCACGTGAGCTGGATGCTGTCCGCGTCGAACCGCCGGAGGAAGTGCGACAGGAGCAGGGACTGGATATGGCGCTGGATGATCCGCTCGCTCTGGAGCGAGACCGTGGGCACGTGCACGGGCGTGGTGAACGGCCACAGCGGCGACTGGAAGATCGCCTCGGCGTGCGGGGCGCTCTGGCAGATGGTGAGCGTGACCGCGCGCGCCTCCCCACGGCGCCCCGCGCGGCCGGCGCGCTGGAGGAAGTTGGCGGGCCCCGGGGGCGCGTTGGCCATCGTCACGGCGGACAGGTTGCCGATATCAACGCCCATCTCCATGGTGGTCGAGCAGCTCAGGACATTCACCCGGCCATCCTTGAAGTCGCTCTCCAACCGCACTAGGCGATCCTTCGACTGCTGCGCGGAGTGCTCGTCCACCTGGTAGTAATCCGCGAAGGCCGTGATCCGGTCGCAGAACTCCGTCCATACGCCCAGCTCGCGCGCCTCCTTCACCTGCGGATCCGTCGCGAGCCACCGCAGGATGGCTCCGGGTGACTGACGCCCTTCCTCGTCCCGCCCGAAGGTGAGCGCGACAGGCGGCTGCGGCCGCGCCACCTTCTGGCATCGCGCGGTGCCTCCCGCCCAGCGCTCCGTCTGATAGGGGGAGACGCCCTGAAGGGCGGTGTCGAGCACCCGCCGGGTGATGGGGCAGATCCACCCCTCGGTCATGAGCGTCACATGGGCTTGCTGGTCCAGGGCGAGCACGAACCCTTCGTCCGTCTTGGTTAGCAGCCCCAGCTTCCGCAGCTGGCTCCAGGCTTCCTTCAGGAGGCCGTCGATGAGCTCCCGGTTCTCCGGCTTCTGCTCATCCAACTGGAGCGCCAGCGCCAGCACGCGAGCCATGCGGGGCAGGCGCCTCCCCATCACGGCCTTGGGCCACGGGTAGCGCCTGTTCTTCACGCCCGGCTCGTCCGGGTGCACGATCACCGAGCCGCGGATCTGGGTGCCGAGCATCCGCAGATAGCCGTCAGGCACATGGACCGCCGTGTGGCCACGGACGAAGAAGTCGAGACACAGCTTGAGGAAGTCCTGCCACGCTCCCAGCCCGAGCGAGGCCACCTTCCAGTCACTGGGGATATCCATGGCGGTCACCCGCTCCAGGGCGGGGTAGCTCAGCGCCACGAGCCCCAGCGTCTCCAGTGAGTTCTGCCTCTTCGGGCGGCGGACGAACTCACGGTAGAGACAGAGCGAGGCCAGCGCCTCGCCCTCCAGGACAGCGGGAGGGTAGCGCTGGCGCTGCCGCTCCGGCATCCACTCCTTGATGCCCCGATGACTGGCCAGCCAGCGGGCCATCTCTGCCCAGGGCATGGACGGCCGAAGGGCCTGGGCGCGCTTCTGCGCCAGCGCTCGGCGCTGCTCGTCCAGGTCCTGCTGCAGCTCCGGCATGGCCTGCACATGCTTCTCGAACCTAGCGACCTTGGCCTCCAGCTCCTGGAGGCCGGTCAGGTCCGCGCCCTTCTTGCGCTCCAGCAACTGGTGGTAGATGAGGCTGCGGACATAGTTGCGATCAGCCTCGAGCTGCAGCCGCGCCGCCAGCCGGGCGGTACCCTGGCGACTGTCGCTGAAGGTGATGAGCCGCCGCCCCTGGAGCGGCATGCGCTCGGGCACCTTCTCCGAGGGAGAGAGCTGCTCGAGCAGCGCCGGGATGGCGGCGCCCAGGAAGAAGGGAGCTCCCAGCCGGACGGGGCGGAACAGCTCCTCCCGATCTTCCGTTCGCTGGCCGCAGGCCATGCACTGCAGCCTCCCCTTGCGCGGGTAGATCAGGACGACCTGGGTCACCTTGTCCGCCCTCTCCGGCTCCAGCTCGCCCGTCACGGGCGAGAACCGCAGGGGTTTGGACGTCAGGCCGTTCGGCTCCCGCCCGCAGAGCAGCACCGAGTGGGCTCGAGGCGCGCTGTCCTCGTCGTCCAGTCCGTCGTCGTCCTCCCCCTCGTCCGAGTCGAACTCGAAGGTGCTCGACGAGAGCGGCTCCAGCAGATTGTTCCGCTCCTCGGCACAGAGGTACTCGCTGCCGCAGCCGACACAGAAGACCATGTCGTACACCCGCGAGTCGCACGCGTCGCAGGTGGCCCGGCGGGTGAGGAAGACCTTTCCGAACCGCCAGCTCGGACTGTCCAGCGGCCCTCCCCCACGCCCCGGGCAGTTGGAGTTGCAGCAGGCCCAGAGCCCGGTCTGGGTCCGGTGGAAGAAGTGCCCACGCAGCGGCAGGAGGCTGCCCCGCTCGTCCCGAGCGAAGCTCAGCAGATCCAGCCACTCGAGCGTCGCGGCATTCTTGTCCTCCCCCGGCTGGAAGGCCTGGGCCTTCTCCAGCTCGGAGGAGAGCTGATCAAGCCCCTGGGCCGTCCTGGCGAGCGTATTGCGCAGGGTGCGCACCTGAGGCACCGCCGCGAGTCGCTGGAAGAGCGCCTTGGGATCCAGCGTGCTGGCCTGCTCACGCGTGGGGAGGGACTCGGCGCGGGCCGGGATCGCCGCGTCCAGCTCTGGGACCGCCCTCCTGCCATCGATGAACACAACGCGGTCTGGGGAGACGCCCGCGAGATCTGCCAGGTAGCGCTGCAGCTCTCCGCTCGCTTCCTTACCACCGAACGTCGCCGAGGTGGCCACGAAGCGAACCTGCTCCGCGTCCGCCTTGAAGGCGGTCAGCACGCGGCGCAGCAGTAGGGACAGCTCGGCGGCCTGCGAGCCTACGTAGGTGTGCGCCTCATCGAGGACAATCCAGCGCAGCCGGCCACGGGACTGCTCGACGATCGGCATGTCGGACGCCCGGACAAGCATGTACTCGAGCATGGTCGTGTTGGTGACCAGGATGGGCGGCGGGGACTGGCGGAGGGTGAGCCGATCGAGCACCTGCGACGGGTTCCGCGCCTTGTTGGCGCTGCTCGTCTCCTCGGGCGTGTTCCCATTGTAGAGGCAGAAGCGCATGCGCTCGCCGAAGCTCGCGGTCCCGGTGAGCGTCAAGGTAGTTGTCGCGTGAGAGAGTTCAACCGATGCGCTTCAACTCCTGCACGGCCAGGGTGGGGTT
>NZ_JABFNS010000072.1 GCF_013116825.1 Myxococcus xanthus | reverse complement strand
GGGGTGCGGGGGGGAGTGGGTGTTAGTCGCCACTCGCACACATTTTCGGGTTTGGACTAGGGTGCTGCGCCCCGGAGTCGGCGGAGCAGAAGGCCATCAAGGGCAATATGTCGAAGAAGCGCGTCCACGAAATCGCCAAGGAACTCAAGAGCCACGGGATTGAGCTCGACAACAAGGAGGTCGTCACCGAGCTGTCGAGCCTCGGTTACGACGTCAAGAGCCACTCGTCGTCTCTCGATGACGACCAGGCGACCGCTGCCGTCCAGAAGATTCTGGACAAGCGCAAGCCGAAGCAGGCCACGCCGCCCGTGACGGCGAAGGGCTTCGTCGTGCGCCGCAAGGTGGGTCCGCCCGCCGGTGCGACCGCGGACAGTGGGGTCGAGGCTTCACAGGCCGCCGAGCCCGCCTATGAGCCGCCGCCGTCGGCGCCCGAGTTCGCCGCCGAGGAGCCGGTGCAGGCGCCTCCGCCTGTCGAGGCGCCCCGCGCGGCCGCCGAGCCGCCGAGCGTCCCGGAGCCCCAGCGCGTCGAGGCCCCGGTCGCCGCCGCCCCGGAGCCCACGGCTCCGGCTGCAGTCACGTCTATGCCCCCCGCGCAGGTCGCCGAGGCCCCTCAGGCCCCGGTGGAGGCTCCTCGCGCTGCCGTGCCGGCTCCCGCCGCCGCGCAGCCTCGTCCCTCTGTTCAGGAGAGCACCACCTTGCCCCAACCCCCCCCACGCTCACCGGTACCGCCGGCAGTCCGGACGCCTTCGAGCACTTCTTCGTCCGCGACCGTCGTCTCCCGGGGCCCTGCGCCTGGCTACCAGCAGCGTGGTGGGCCCGGTGGTGGTCGCCCCGGTGGTCCGGGTGGCCCGGGTGGTCGTCCCGGTGGTCCGGGCGGCCCGGGTGGTCGTCCCGGTGGTCCGGGTGGTCCGGGTGGCCCGGGTGGTCGTCCCGGTGGTCCGGGCGGCCCGGGTGGTCGTCCCGGTGGTCCGGGTGGGCGTCCGTCCTACCAGGGACCGGGCTCGTATCAGGGAGCCGGCCGTCCCGGTCAGGGACCGGTGCGTCCGACCTCGGCGCCCGGCACGGGGGTGCAGGCCTCGGCCTCTGCCTCTCCGACGCCGCAGGGCCCCACCATCATGGTCGGCGGCGTGCCGCACGCCCAGGTGTCGCCCACGGGCTCGGCCCGTCCCACGGCGACTCAGGCCGTCGTCATCTCGCGCCCGCTCATCCAGGTGCGCCGCGTGACGCCCACGGCCGGTCAGGCCAAGCAGTACCCCATGGCGCCGGGCCGCACGGGCATCCCCGAGCGGCGTGAGTACAAGGTGGTCCCGGACCACCTGGGCCGTGGCCGCGAGCTGGTGGACGTCTCCAAGAACAAGGAGCGTGGCCAGCGCAAGCGCACCAGCGGTGATACGCAGAGCGTGTCCAAGCAGGAACTGACGGACATGGTCTGGGGCCGCGTCACCATCCCCATCCGTGGCAAGAAGCGCAAGCCCACGAAGAAGGGCGCCAAGACGCAGATCACCCAGATGGCCGAGGAGAAGAAGGTCATCAAGCTGCAGGAGGGCATCTCCGTGTCCGACCTGGGCCAGCGCATGGGTGTGCGCAGCGCCGAGCTCATCAAGAAGCTGATGGGCCTGGGGAAGATGGCCACCGCGAACCAGCTGGTGGACGCGGACACGGCGGAGATGATCGCCGGCGACTACGGCTGGAAGATCGACCGCGTGGGCTTCGAGGTGGAGGACTACCTGCCCGAGGTGGAGGCCCGTCCCGAGGACGAGCGTCCCCGTCCGCCGGTCGTCGCCATCATGGGCCACGTCGACCACGGCAAGACGAGCCTCCTGGACGCCATCCGGAAGGCCAGCGTCGCGCAGGGCGAGGCGGGTGGCATCACCCAGCACATCGGCGCCTACAGCATCAGCACCGCGCGCGGTGACGTGACGTTCCTCGACACGCCGGGCCACGAGGCCTTCACGTCCATGCGCGCCCGCGGCGCCGATGTGACGGACATCGTGGTGCTGGTGGTGGCCTCGGACGACGGCGTGATGCCTCAGACGGTGGAGGCCATCAAGCACGCGAAGGCGGCGGAGGTGCCCATCGTCGTCGCCATCAACAAGATGGACCTGCCGACCGCGAACCTGGACCGCGTGAAGAAGGACCTGGCCACCCACGAGCTCGTGCCGGAAGAGTGGGGCGGGGAGACCATCATGGTGCCCGTCTCCGCGAAGACGAAGGAGAACCTGGAGCTCCTGCTGGAGAACCTGGCCCTCCAGGCCGAGGTGCTCGAGCTGACCTCCAACCCGAGCCGTCCGTCGGTGGGCGCCATCATCGAGGCCAAGCTGGACCGCGGCCGTGGCCCCGTCGCCACGGTGCTGGTGCAGGAGGGCACGCTGAAGCTGGGTGACGCCGTCGTCACCGGCTCGCACTACGGCCGCGTCCGCGCGATGACGAACAGCCGCGGCGAGCAGGTGAAGGAAGTGAAGCCGGGCTACTGCGCCGAGGTCGTCGGTCTGTCCGGCGTGCCGGGCGCGGGTGACGCCATCAACGTGGTGGCGGACGAGAAGGCGGCCAAGCAGATCGCCGAGCACCGCAACATGAAGGAGCGGCAGACCGAGCTGTCCAAGGTCAGCCGCGAGTCCCTGGAGCAGCTGTTCGCCAAGACGAAGGCGGGCGGCGGCCCCAAGGAGCTGCGCGTCGTCATCAAGGCGGACGTGCAGGGCTCGGCCGAGGCCGTCAAGCAGGCCGTCCAGAAGCTCTCCACCCACAAGGTCAAGGTGGAGGTGGTCCACTCTGGTGTGGGCGCCATCACCGAGGGCGACGTGATGCGGGCGGCGGCCTCCAAGGGCGTCGTGCTGGGCTTCAACGTCAACCCGGAGTCCGGAGCGGAGGCCGCGGCCAAGGCTCAGGAAGTGGTGCTCAAGAGCTACTCCATCATCTACGAGCTCATCGACGGGGTTCGTACGGAGATGGAGGGCCTGCTGGAGCCCATCCGCACCGAGCGCAAGCTGGGCCGTGCGGAGGTGCGCAACACCTTCAACGTGCCGCGTCTGGGCACCATCGCCGGTGCGGCGGTGCTGGATGGCGTCATGAAGCGCGGCGCCTTCGTCCGCCTCATGCGTGAGAACAAGCAGCTGTTCTCCGGGAAGATGGCGTCGCTGCGGCGCTTCAAGGACGACGTCAAGGAAGTCGCTCAGGGCTTCGAGTGCGGTATCGGCATCGAGAGCTTCAACGACCTCAAGCCCGGTGACATCATCGAGGCGTACGAGATCGAAGAGACTCGGCAGAGCCTCACCTAGTTGCAGGAGAGCCCCGGCGCCTCCCTGAAACCCTGGGAAGACCCCATCTTCCCAGGGTGCTGATGCCCGGGTTGCCACCGCCTTCGGGCGTGGCCACCCGTGGCAAGGGGGACATTCATGTTCGTAGGTGTCGCACGCCTCACCCTGCAGATTCCGGACAGTGGCTCGCTGAAGTCCAAGCGGCAGGTGCTCCGCCGGGTGACGGACCGGCTCAAGGCCCGCTTCAACGTGGCGGTGGCCGAGGTCGAGGACCAGGATCTCTGGCAGAAGGCGTCACTGGCGCTCGCGGTGGTGGGCAACGAGCGACGCCACGTGGACGAGCAGCTGGAGAAAATCATCCACTCCGTCGAGGAGATGTACGTCGCCCCGCTGGTGTCGCGGGAGACGGAAATCCTCGGCTTCGGGGACCAGCTCTTCGCGAGCGGCCAGACGGCCTCGCGAGGTTCCTTCTCGGCGCAGGCCGTGGATGAGGACGCGGAGGAGTTGGACCTTTCCCCAGAGCAGGCGGCGGCGCATTCGGAGGCTGCCATTGCCCGCTTCCTGCGCGGCGAGCGCGGCTCGCTCGCGGAGGCGGAGGGGTTGGGAGAGTGGGAAAGCCGCCATGAAGGTGGCATGGATGGCGGCACGGGCCGCCCGTCTCCGTCGAGCGGTGGACGGATGACGTTTGACGAGGCACGGGCTCGGGCCCGTTCCCTGCGCAACCCGCGAGACTGGGAGAAGAAATGACGACGCATTCCCGACCGGAGCGCGTGGGGCAGGAAATCCAGGCGGCCATCGGTGACTTGCTCACCCGGGGCATGCTGAGGGACCCGCGCATCGGCTACATCACGATTACAGGCGTGAAGGTCTCCCCGGACCTTCGCGTGGCCCGTGTCTTCTATTCGATGATGGGCAGCGAGCAGGAGCGGGCGGACACGCAGAAGGGCCTGGAAGCCGCCAAGGGCTTCGTGCGCCGCGAGGTGACGTCCGCCGTCAACCTGCGCGTGTCGCCGGAAATCTACTTCTCCTTCGACGAATCGGTGGGCGAAGGTGACAAGATTGACCGGCTGCTGCGCGAAGTCCGCAACAAGGAAGGCTGGTAGGTCCAGCTCCGGGCCTCCACGATTGGCGTGCCATGGACGGCGTCCTCGTCATTGACAAGCCCACCGGTCCCACGTCGTTCGACGTGGTCCGCCAGGTGCGTTCGCTGCTTCGCCTGAAGAAGGTGGGCCACACGGGGACGCTGGACCCGCTGGCCACTGGAGTGCTGCCGCTCTGCCTGGGGGAAGCCACCAAGGTCGCGGGCTTCATCACCGAGGGCGACAAGGCCTACGACGCCACGGTGCGTCTGGGGTCGGAGACGGACACCCTGGACGCCGAAGGGCAGGTGACGGCGCAGGCGCCTGTACCTGCCCTGACGCCCGCGCTGATTGAAGCCGCGTTGGCGCGCTTCCGGGGCACTTTCGACCAGGTTCCCCCCATGTATTCGGCCGTCAAGGTGGGCGGGAAGCGGCTCTACGAGCTGGCCCGGGCGGGCGAGGAAGTGGAGCGCGCCGCCCGCCAGGTGACGGTGTATGAGCTGGTGCTGCGGGACTTCTCCGCCGAGCGCCTGCAGCTGTCGGTGCGCTGCTCCAAGGGCTTCTTCGTGCGCACCCTGGCCCAGGACGTGGGCCGGGCGCTGGGTTGTGGCGCCCACCTGGAGGCGCTGCGGCGTACCGCCAGTGGCCCCTTCACCCTGGCGCAGGCGCTGCCGCTGGCGGACGTGCCGGAGCTGCTGAAGGAGGGCGCCCTGGCCAGCCGGCTGATGACCATGTCGCATGCGCTGGTGGAGCTGCCGGAGGTCCGGGTGGGCGCCGCCGACGCGAAGCGCGTCTCCCACGGTGTCCCGGTGGAGGTCCCCGCCGGGAAGGTGGGGCGGGTGCGCGTCATGGGGCCGGACGACGCGCTGCTGGCGGTGGCCGAAGTGGCCGGTGGCCGCCTGCGCTATCTGCGCGTCCTGGTGTAAGTCCGGGATTTTTCGTGGGATTGTGGCTGTACGTCTTCTCACGGGCAGGCGTCGAAGGTTGACCCCACGGGGGGTGAAGCTTATAAGCCCCCCGCTCGTCAGAAGGATGCACCCGGTCTGTACCCCTCCGCGGACCGTGGTGACGCGAGCAGCAACCTCCACCGGAGCGGGCAAGGAAGAGTCTCATGTCGCTGCACCAGGAGCGTAAGTCGGAGCTGGTGTCGAAGTTCCGGACCCACGAGTCGGACACGGGTTCCCCCGAGGTCCAGGTGGCGCTGCTGTCCGAGCGCATCACCATGCTCACCGAGCACTTCAAGACGCACAAGAAGGACCACCACTCCCGCCGCGGTCTGCTGAAGCTGGTCGGTCAGCGCCGCCGCCTGCTGGACTACCTGAAGTCCAAGGACGTCGCGCGGTACAAGAAGCTCATCGACGGCCTCGGCATCCGCAAGTAGGCAGTTGAGCAGGGCCCGGGGCGCTGGCGGAAACCAGCGCCCCGCGCGTTTAGGACATAGGCCGTAGTGCAGTGACGTGAAGCAGTCGAAGCGCGGTGGGTGGAGGCGGGCAAGGGAGTGGTGGCTGCGGAGGTTTTGGTTTCCGTTCGGATGGGCTGACCGCGGTCGGCCCCTGCGACCAGGGATCAAAAGTTCCGAGACATCCCTCCGGCGCTCCGCAAGCGCCCTCCGCAGTACATGCTGGCGGTTGCCTCAACTGGCGCCTGTTCCAGGCCCTGGTGACCGCTCAAACACCCCGAGGGCCCTCCCGGGGTGCCGGGTCCATTTCTCGGACCGGGTGCGCGCGGTGGGGTCTTCGCCCTGAAGGATCCAGAGGCACGGACATGTTGAAGAAGAGCGTCAAGATTGGCGAGAGCGAGCTGAGCATCGAAGTGGGCCGTCTGGCGAAGCAGGCCGACGGTTCCGTGGTGGTCCGCTATGGCGACACCATGCTGCTGGTGACGGCGGTGAGCGCCCGGGAGAAGAAGGACGTCGACTTCCTCCCCCTGACGGTGGAGTACCAGGAGAAGCTGTATTCGGCCGGCCGCATCCCCGGCAGCTACTTCAAGCGCGAGGGCCGCCTCACGGAGAAGGAGACGCTGGCCAGCCGCCTGGTCGACCGCTCCTGCCGCCCGTTGTTCCCGGAAGGCTACGCGTACGAGACGCAGGTCATCGCCAGCGTCATCTCCTCCGACCCGGAGAACGAGGGTGACATCCACGGCATCACCGGCGCCTCCGCGGCGCTGTGGGTGTCGGACATCCCGTTCGACGGCCCCATCGCCGGCATCCGCGTGGGCCGCGTCGGCGGTCAGCTGGTGGCCAACCCCACCGCGAAGCAGCGCGAGCAGAGCGACCTGGACCTGGTCATGGCGGTGAGCCGCAAGGCCATCGTCATGGTGGAAGGTGGCGCGGAGGAGGTCTCCGAGGCCGACATGGTCGCGGCGCTCGACTTCGGCTTCAAGGCGGCGCAGCCCGCGCTGGACCTGCAGGACGAACTGCGGCGCGAGCTGAACAAGCAGGTTCGCTCCTTCGAGAAGCCCGCCGCGGTGGACGAGGGCCTGCGCGCCAAGGTGCGTGAGCTGGCCATGGGCGGCATCAAGGCGGGCTACGGCATCAAGGAGAAGGCCGCGCGTTACGAGGCGCTCGGCAAGACGAAGAAGGAGACGCTCGCCAAGCTCAAGGAGCAGCTGGGCGACGGCTACACCCCCTTGGTGGAGAAGCACGCCAAGTCGGTGGTGGAGGACCTGAAGTACGAGCACATGCGCGAGATGACGGTCAACGGTGGCCGCATCGGCGACCGCGGCCACGACGTGGTCCGTCCGATTACGTGCGAGGTGGGCGTGCTCCCGCGCACCCACGGCAGCGCCGTCTTCACGCGCGGCGAGACGCAGGCGCTCGTGGTCACCACGCTGGGCACCAGCGATGACGAGCAGCGCCTGGAGATGCTGGGCGGCATGGCCTTCAAGCGCTTCATGCTGCACTACAACTTCCCGCCGTTCAGCGTGAACGAGACGAAGCCTTTGCGTGGCCCGGGCCGCCGTGAAGTCGGACACGGGGCGCTGGCGGAGCGCGCGCTGCGCAACATGGTGCCGAAGAGCGAGTCCTTCCCGTACACGGTGCGCCTGGTGTCGGACATCCTGGAGTCCAACGGCTCCTCGTCCATGGCCTCCGTCTGCGGCGGCACGCTGGCGCTGATGGACGCGGGTGTTCCGCTCAAGGCCCCGGTGGCGGGTATCGCCATGGGTCTGGTGAAGGAGGGCGACAAGATTGCCATCCTCTCCGACATCCTCGGTGACGAGGACCACCTGGGCGACATGGACTTCAAGGTGTGCGGCACCTCGAAGGGCATCACGTCCATCCAGATGGACATCAAGATCACCGGCCTCACGACGGAAATCATGAGCCGCGCGCTGGAGCAGGCGCGTCAGGGCCGCCTCCACATCCTGGGCGAGATGCTCAAGACGCTGGCCGAGTCCCGCAAGGAGATCAGCCAGTACGCGCCGCGCATCACCACCATCCAGATTCGTCCCGAGTTCATCAAGAACGTCATCGGGCCGGGCGGCAAGGTCATCAAGGACATCATCGCCCGCACGGGTGCCGCGATTAACATCGAGGACTCGGGCCGCGTGGACATCGCCAGCGCGAACGGCGAGGCCGTGAAGGCCGCCATCGCGATGATTCAGGCGCTGACCCGCGAGGCGGAGATCGGGAAGATCTACACGGGGACGGTGCGCAAGATCGCCGAGTTCGGCGCCTTCGTGGAGCTGTTCCCGGGCACCGACGGCCTCATCCACATCTCCGAGCTGTCCGACAAGCGCGTCAAGAGCGTCTCCGACGTGCTGAACGAGGGCGACGAGGTGTTGGTGAAGGTCGTCAGCATCGACAAGACGGGCAAGATTCGCCTGTCGCGCAAGGAGGCCATGGCGGAGCGCGCCGCGCAGCAGGGCGCCGCCGCCGGTGAGGCCGCCGCGCAGCCGGCGCCCGCGCCCACGCAGCCTGACGCCAAGGCTTGATTCACGCCCGAAAGCCCGGGCTCCTTCACTGAGAGCCCGGCGCTCATGACGCCCCTTTCCGCCACCGCGCGGGAGGGGGTGTTTTCGTTTCGGGCCGGGGTGGCTTAGACACTTCCGGGCGGGCCGTGCGTTGAGGTGCGAGCCCCATCCGCACGGAGGCTGTTTGCCACCTCGACCACCGCCTGCGTCGTCGTCCACGCCCTTCCTGGCGGACGTCTCCCGTTTCCTGGGGGCCTTCCGCTGGGCGTTCATGCCGCTGGGGCTGGTCGCGCTGGTGGCGGTGGGGGTGCACTCGGCGGCGGACACGCTGGATGAACGGCTGCTGGCGCTGGTGGACCGGGTGGACGCGGGCTTCGACGCGCTCGTGGGCCGCTACGCGTTGACGGCGCCCCTGGTGGAGTGGGTGTCGCTGGAGCAGCGCACCCGGATTGCGCGCTTCCTCGCGCTCGCGTGGGAGCTGGCTGCGGACGTGGTGTTGGCGCTGCCCGCGCTGGGCTACCGGGAGTCCGCCGCACCGGTTCCGGCGGAGGCATGGCGCAGGGTGCTGGAGCCCCAGAAGGCCGCGCGTCCGACGTGGCGTCAGCTGTGGTCGCGGTGCCTGCGCAAGCCCACGCCCATGCGGTGGCTGCGGCCTCTGGCGACGGCGGCCGTGGTGCTGGCGGGCGCGTGCGCGGTGGCCAGGCTCATCCAGGGCTCGGTGTACCTCTCCTGGCGTGAACTCTTCGGGGATGGTGCCGCGGACGTGGCGGCGCGGGCACTGGCGGTGGCCTCGCTGGTGGGTGTCCTGGTTTCGCTCGGGTGGCGCGCGGTGCTGCGCAACCTGCAACACGCGGACGCGGTGTGTGAGGACGCCGGAGGCAGAGCGGCCTTGCGGCGCGGACTGCTGGGCTGCGCGGTCGTGGTGCCGCTGGCCGTGGCGGCGGTGGTGGATGCGACGCCCGTGCTGTCCTTCTTCCGGTAGGTGCCCATGTTCCCGCGCCAGGCGAAAGGACTGCTGGACTTCTGCATGGCGACGCTGTGCTTGTGGGCGGCGTACCACCACACGCCCGCGGGCGCGCTGGTGCGCAATGCCACGGCATGGGCCACGGGGACGCGCAGCAGCGCGCGGCCCTTGCTCGCGTACTATGACGGCGTCAGTGGCACCTCGCTGTCACCGCCATGGGGGGCTCCCGACGTGCCTCTGTCCCGGGCCCTCACGGACGCGGAGGCCCTGGCCTGGGGAACCCACCTGGCGCTCAAGGGCGCCCAGGTGCGAGCCCGCCAGCCCGCGCTGGAGTTGGCCGCGGAGCTGGGTGTCCCCGCCCCGTCGCTGTTGGATCCGCAGACGGGCCCGGCGGCCGCGCGCAGCCTGCACACCGCGCTGTCCAAGGACTTTCCAGGGGAGGAGGCCCGGCTCATGGCGCTCTTCGCGGGTCGCGTCCCGGCGCGCTACGCGCTGGAGCGCGTGGAGGCGGAGGGTGGGGCGCCCACGCTGGAGCGCCTGTCGGGTCAGCTCCCGCCGGGCTTCGAGGATGCGTCGGTGGGCGCCGCGCAGGCCCTGGCGCTGGCCACCGCCTTCGGGCTCGCGTGGCCCGTTCATGAGAGCGCGCGTGTCACGAGCCCCTTCGGCGAGCGCTTTCACCCGGTGCTGGGGCGCCGGAAGATGCACACCGGTGTGGACCTGGGCGTACCAGTGGGGACGCCCGTGGTGGCGGTGGCGGATGGCGTCGTCCGGCGTGCCAGCGAGGACGCCGTGAATGGCCGCGTGCTCGTGGTGGACCACGGGCGGGGCGTCACGACGGCGTACTGTCACAACTCGGAGCTGCTGGTGAAGGTTGGACAGCGGGTGAGCCGGGGAGAACGGGTGGCGCACTCGGGCAACACGGGGCGCTCCACCGGTCCCCACCTGCACTACCAGTTGGAGCTGGCGGCGCGGCCCATGGACCCGCTGAAGTTCCGCACCGCCTTGCGGCCCGTGGCGAAGGACCCCACACCCTGAGGGGCCGACGCGCGAGGTTGTCACGCCGCCGTGGCACGAAGCGGCGGTAGCTGTGTTAGTCCCAGCGCATGTCTTCCCCCCTCACGGTGAAGGTGCGCCGCGTGCGCACCCATGCGGAGCCCCTGCCACTTCCCCGCTACGAAACGGCGCAGGCCGCGGGCCTGGACCTGCGCGCGGACATCGACGGGGAGCGGGTGCTGGGGCCCCTGGAGCGGCTGGCGGTGCCCACCGGGCTCGCGCTCGCGCTACCCCCTGGGTACGAAGGGCAGGTGCGTCCGCGCTCGGGCCTGGCGCTGCGGCATGGCGTCACGCTCCTCAACTCGCCGGGGACGGTGGACGCGGACTACCGGGGGGAGGTGCAGGTCATCCTCATCAACCTCTCCCATGAGCCCTTCACCCTGCGCCGGGGCGACCGCGTGGCCCAACTGGTGGTGGCCGCCGTGCCGCAGGTCTCCCTCCAGGAGGTGGAGCTCTTGGAGGAAACCTCCCGGGGTGGAAATGGCTTCGGGTCCACGGGACGCTAGTTGCTGACTTCCTCGCTCGGCGTTCCTTGATGACAGGGGAGCGTGCAGAATAAGAGGCTGGGCCTTCCCCCGAGGTGGCCCCCCGACTGCCTCCTGGAGTACGCCAGCTTTGCTCTGCTACCGCTGCGGCAGCCTCGTTCCTGCCTCCCAAGACACCTGCCCCACCTGTGGGCTGAAGCACGATGCCTCGGCGCGTCCCCCCGCCGGGGCGCCTCGCCGGCGCGGCGCGGACGGCGCACCCTACAAGCCAGGGGACGTCGTCGCCGGCCGCTACGCCATCCGGGACGTGGTGGGCTCCGGGCCCATGGGCTTCGTCTTCCGAGCCCAGGACGAGGAGATTGACGTCGAAGTGGCGCTCAAGGCGGTGCACCCGCGCCTGGTGCAGCAGCCCGAGGAGCGCATGCAGTTCGCGCTGTCCATGCGCGTGGCCAAGAAGCTCAATCATCCGAACCTCCTGCGCGTGTACGAGGAGGGCGTGGACGGGGACCGGCCCTTCATCACCATGCAGTTGCTGGAGGGCATGACGCTGCGCCGGATGATGGAGCAGCGCACCGCGCGGGGGCAGCTCTTCTCGCTGAAGGAAGTGGAGCCGCTGCTGGCGCAGATGGCGGCGGCCCTGGACGCGGCGCACCGCTTCGGACCGCACTCCGACGTCAAGCCGGAGAACGTCATCGTCCTGCCAGACCTGCTCAAGGTGACGGACTACGGCCTGGGCCTGGCCGTGCCGCACCTGCCCTTCGTGCAGGCGCAGAAGGGGCAGCGCGCGGACGTCTACATCGCGCCGGAGTACGTGGGCGGGGGTGAGCTGGACACGCGCATGGACGTGTACTCGCTCGCGGCCATCGTGGGGGAGATGCTCACCGGGCTCGTGCCCGAGGACGGCGTCATCCCCGGTCTGACGATGCACCACCCGGACCTGCCGACCTCCATCGAGGCCCTGTACCGGCGCGCGCTCAACTTCAACCCGCTGGCCCGTCCGAAGACGGCGGGCGAGTTCCTCACCGAGTTCTCGAACATCCTGGCGCGCACGCCGGCAGCGGTGGTGGCGCGCGCGCGGAGCCTCCCGGCGCCTCCGGGCTCGTCGGCCGCGAACACCGCGAGGCAGGCGGCGAGGCCACCGCCCCCGGTGCCCACGGGCATGCTCCCGGCCGTGAAGGAGGAGGACCTGCCTCCGCCGCCCGGTGTCGCCGCGCCCAAGCCGCCCGCGCCCATTCCGGACCTGCCGCCGCCGGTGGATGCCACGCAGCCGCTGGACGCGGCGTCGCTGGCCGCCATCATGGGACGGGGCAAGCCCGTGGCCTCGCCCGCGCCGCAGCACCTCACGGAGCAGGCGCTGCCCTTCATCGCGCCGCCCGTCGTCGCCGCGAAGGCGGCTCCCCCGGCACAGGGCACTGCTTCGCGGCCCGCGTCGTCTTCGCCCGTACCCGCTCGCGCCGCGCCAGCGCGGAAGGATTCCGAGGACACCAGTGAGCGTGGCGCCGCGTCCGAGGCCGCGCTGAGCCGCTCCACGGCGCCCACGCAGGTGGATGCCCCCGCGGTGACGGATGGCCGCTCCGCTGCGATGACCCTGGACGAGGCGCCAGCGGTGCCCGCGGGCCGCCCCGCCGCGCCCACGCTGGACGCCGCGCCCGCGGTAGGCCGTTCCCGGTCGCGTGCTCGCGACGGCGCGCAGGACGAGGCGTCGTCTCGTTCGCGGGAAGGCGGCGCAGAGGACACCGGCAGCCGTGCTCGCGGCCGTGCCTCCGAGGACTCAGGTGTTCGCACCCGCCGCCGGGGTTCGGAGGCGCCTGACTCGGGCGCTCGTTCCGGCGCGAAGCGGAGCGAACCGTCGGAAGTCTCCAGTCCTCGCGCCGCGCCTCGCGGAGCGGTGCTCACCAGGTCCGCCACGCGCGCGGCGAAGCCCCAGCGTTCCATGTTGAGGTTGGTGTTGCTCGTCCTCGGCTGCCTGGCGTTGGGCGCGGGCGGGGGCTTCCTGGCCATCAAGGCGCTGCAGAAATCCAGAGGGCAGGGGACAGCGCCTGTTGCCGGGCCCGGTGGTGCGGCGGCGCTGGCGGCGCCCGTGGGCGGCTGTCCCGCGGGCATGCGGCTGGTGAGTGGCGGAGCCTTCAAGATGGGCCGGAGCGACGACGACGCACTGGCCAGCCCGGACGAGCGCCCCGTCGCGAGCATCCAGGTGTCTTCGTTCTGCGTGGATGAGTACGAATTCCCCAACCGGGCTGGCGCGATGCCGAAGGTGGCCGTGGCCTGGGAAGAGGCGCGGGGAGCGTGCGAGCGCGAGGGCAAGCGGCTCTGCACGGAAGAGGAATGGGAGAAGGCGTGCAAGGGCCCCGGCAACTCGCGGTTCCCCTTCGGCGAGGAGCAGGCCGTGGGCGCGTGCAACACCGCGGCGAGCCCGGGTGGACTGGCGGCCTCCGGGCGCTTCGAGCGCTGCAAGTCGGGCTACGCGGTGATGGACCTGGCGGGCAACGCGGCGGAGTGGACGGCCACCCGCGTCGGCGCCCAGGCCTACGCGCTGAAGGGCGGCGCCTTCGACCAGCCGGACCCGGCGTCACGTTGCTCGGCGCGGAGCAACGGCGTGCCCACCGTGCGCTCGAACGCGGTGGGCTTCCGCTGCTGCGCGAGCGTGCGGCAATGAAGGGCTGCGTCGCCGCGCTCCTCGTCGCGCTGCTGCCGGCGGCGGTCGTGGCGCAGCAGCCAGCCCGTCCCCGCGTGGTGGCGGTGAAGTCCGCCCACCTGGCGCCGTATGCCTCCGTCATCGCCGGCTTCGCGGCGGAGGCCCGGGCCGAGGTGCAGGAGGTCATGCTGGACGAAAGCGCGGGCGCGGCCGCGCGGCTCTTCAAGAAGCTGGCGGAGCAGAAGCCCGCGCTGGTGCTGGCCCTGGGGCCCCTGGCCGCCAACGCCGCACGGCGCTCGCTGGGCGAGGACGTTCCCGTCCTCTTCGCCATGGTGCCCTACTACGAGAAGTACGGCCTGGATGGCGCCAACGTCACCGGCATCTCCCTCACCAGCGACATGGGGCCGGAGCTGGAGGCGTTGAAGGCCGTGTCGCCGAAGGTGAAGCGCGTGGGCATCCTGCATGACCCGCGGTTCTCCGCGGGGACGGTGACGCAGGCCCGCGCGGCGGCGGCCTCGAGAGGCATGTCCATCCTCCCGCTGGAGTTGGAGGCGGGGGGCCGGGCGGAGAAGGCGTTGGACGGCGCGGTGGGCAAGGTGGACGCGCTGCTGATGGTGGCGGACAAGACGGTGGGCAACGCGGCGGTCGTCCAGGCGCTCATCGCCTTCGCGGCGGCGCACCGGGTGCCGTTGGCCGCGCTAACGCCCAGCCAGGTGAAGGAAGGGGCCACGTTGGCGCTCTCGCCCAGTCCCACGGCCATCGGCCAGCAGGCCGGGCGGCTGGCCAACCGCATCATCCACGAGAAGGTGAATCCAGGAGCGCTGGCGGTGGTTCAGCCTGAGGGGTTGGACTTGTCTCTCAATCTCACCGCCGCCAGGAAGTTGGGTCCGTCCTCCGACGCCGTGCTGGAACTCCTCCGGCTCGCGGCGCGGCGGGACTTTGCCGTGAAGGTCTACGAGTGATTCCGCGATACAGCCGTCAGGAGATGTCCTCCCTCTGGTCCGACGAGGCCCGTTACAGCCGTTGGCGCGACGTGGAGCTCGCCGCCCTGGAGGGCATGGTGGAGGCCGGGCTGGCGCCCCGCGAGGCGCTGCAGGATTGTCTGGCTCGCGCCGGAGACTTCACGCCCGAGGATGCGGCGAAAATCGAGGAGATTGAGCGCACCACCAAGCACGACGTCATCGCGTTCCTCACCTTCATGGAAGAGCGGGTGGGGCCCAGCGCGCGCTGGCTGCACCTGGGCATGACGTCGTCGGACGTCCTGGACACGTCGCTGGCGCTCACCTTGCGTGACGCGGTGGACCTCATCCTGAAGGATGTGGACCGCGTCATGGCCGCGGTGGAGAAGCGCGCCTTCGAGCACAAGCACACGCTGCAGATGGGCCGCAGCCACGGCATCCACGCGGAGCCCATCACCTTCGGCCACAAGCTGGCCATCTGGTACGACGAGCTGCGCCGTGCCCGGACGCGCCTGGAGCACGCGCGGGACGTCATCGCCGTGGGGAAGATCTCCGGCGCGGTGGGCACCTTCGCGCACCTGCCGCCCGCGGTGGAGGAGCACGTCTGCCGCAAGCTGGGCCTCAAGCCCGCGCCGGCCTCCAGCCAGGTGGTGCAGCGAGACAGGCACGCGGAGTTCTTCACCGCGCTGGCGCTGCTGGGCTCGAGCATCGAGAAGTTCGCCGTGGAGATTCGCCACCTCCAGCGCACCGAGGTGCGTGAGGCGGAGGAGCCCTTCACCGCGGGACAGAAGGGCTCCAGCGCCATGCCGCACAAGCGCAACCCGATTCTGTCGGAGAACCTCACCGGCCTGGCGCGCCTGCTGCGCGGCTACGCGGTGAGCGCCATGGAGGACGTGGCGCTGTGGCATGAGCGGGACATCTCCCACTCCTCGGTGGAGCGCGTCATCGGCCCGGACGCCACCATCCTCGCGGACTTCATGCTCATCCGCTTCGCGCGGCTGATGGAGGACCTGCGCGTCTACCCGGAGCAGATGAAGAAGAACCTGGAGCTGCTGGGCGGCGTGGTGAACTCGCAGCGCCTCCTGCTGGAGCTGGCGCGCAAGGGCATGGACCGGCAGGCCGCGTACGTCATCGTCCAGCGCAACGCGATGAAGCTGTACGAGGAAGGACTCGACTTCCGGCAGGCCCTGCTCGCGGACGAGGACCTGCGGAAGATGATGACGCCCGAGGAGATTTCCGACTGCTTCTCCCCGGGCTACCACACGCGCCACATGGACGACGTCTTCCAGCGCGTGTTCGGCCGGAGCGCGTAGGCACTCCGTGCCGATGATGGAGGAGGGCTACTTCAGGTAGCCCTTCTCGCGCAGGTTGCGCTCGATGCGGGTCTTCACGTCACCTGGCTCCAGCGTCAGCGTGGTGCCGGTGATGTGCTCGTACGCCGCCACGTACTTGGCGGCCAGGTCCACGCGCACGTCGTCAGGGATGGGCGGCGGCGTGCCCTGGCCCGAGAAGTTCCGCTCGCGGATGAGCCACTGGCGGATGTTCTCCTTGTCCAGCATGCGCTGGTCCTCGCCCTTCGCGAAGCGCGCCTCGTACTCGTCGGCCACCCAGTAGCGGCTGGAGTCCGGGGTGTGCATCTCGTCGATGACGTAGAGCGTGTCGCCCACCTTGCCGAACTCGTACTTGGTATCCACGAGGATGAGGCCGCGCGAGCGCGCCCACTTCTGCCCTTCGGCGAAGAGGCCCAGCGCTGCCTCGGAGATGCGCGCCCAGTCACGCGGCGTGGCCAGCCCCCGCGCCAGAAGCTCCTTCTCGGAGATGGGCTCGTCGTGCAGGCCGTACTCCGCCTTGGTGGACGGGGTGATGAGGGGGGCGGGGAAGGCCTCGTCCTTGCGCAGGCCGTCCGGGAAGGGCAGGCCGTAGGCGGTGTGCGTGCCCTTCTGGTAGTCGCGCCAGAGGCTGCCGGTGAGGTAGCCGCGCACCACCACTTCCACGGCGAAGGGCTGACAGGCACGCGCCACGGTGACGTTGGCGTCGGGCACGTCCAGCACGTGATTGGGGACGATGTGCTTCGTGCGCTCGAACCAGAACGCGGCCAGCCGGTTGAGCACCTCGCCCTTGAAGGGGATGGTGGTGAGGATGTGGTCGAACGCGGACAGCCGGTCCGTCGTCACCAGGATGAGCCGGTCATCCTGCCGGTACGTCTCGCGAACCTTGCCACGGTAGTGCTGGCCGAGCGCGGGCAGGTCCGTCTGATGGAGGGTGAGGGGAAGCTGCGCGTGAAGTGCGGAGGTATTCACTGTCGCCTCGCGGCCCCTCTCTCTCGCGGGAAGGGCGAGAGGAAACGGGGCCTGACTTGAGGCGCGCGACTCTACTGGAGCGAAGCGGGCAGGGAAGAAGGACCGAACGCTGCTGCCAGGTAGAGGAAAGCTGGGTTGATGCGCAGGATTCCGTCCACGTAAGCGACCGCGTAAGGCGCGCCCGACGCCCGGTCCACCTGGACCGCGCTGTTCGGCGCGATGCCCCAGTGGGCGAGCAGCGTGCGGGCCACCAACTCGGCGGCTTCGCGCTCGGAGAGGCCCTGAAGGCCCTCGCGACGGTCATCCGGCCAACGCTCTCCGCCGGACTCGAACACCAGCTCCAGTGGCGCACCCGCGTCGGGCGCCTGGAACAGGTCCATCTTCGGATCAAAGCCCGGCGCGGCGAGCAGCTCGCCCTGATGGCTGACCGGGAAGAGGACCAGGGCCTGGGCTGCCTGCCCGGCCTCGACGACGGACTGCCGGGCCACCTCGCGGAAGAGCTCCAGTCGCGTCGAGGGCGCCTCGAACTCAAGGAACTCCGGTGGGTTGGTGAGGGCCTGCCGCGCGCTCATCGTGGCACGGACAGGGGCACCCGCCTCACCACACGCGGTGAGGACCGTCACGAGAGAGAGGAGCAACCCAGGGAGCCAGCGACGCATCAACCGGGAATATACCGATCTGCTTCGGGATCAACCAGCTAAACTCAGCGCATGCGGCCAGGGGAGCAGCTTACCGTTGTCCTTCATCAGACGCGTTCAACCGACAACCTCGGCGCCGTGGCCAGAATCATGGCCAACTTCGGCTACTCACGGCTGATTTTGTCCGAGCCGGTGCTGAAGTCGATCGAGGGCGCGGAGCGTCTCGCGGTCAAGAGTGACTTCGTCCTGCGGGGCATGGAGGTGACGTCCGACCTGGGCGAAGCGCTGAAGGACTGCGTGTACGCGGTGGGCACGACTTCTCGTACCCAGCTCAAGGGACGCACCGTGCTGACGCCGGAGGAGGCCATGCAGCGGCTGGCGGAGGAGAGCGTGCGCGGGCGCGTGGCGCTCGTCTTCGGCGGCGAGCAGCGGGGCATGTCCGACGAGGACCTGGCGCGGTGCACGGACGTGCTCGCGATTCCCACGTCGGCGGTGCAGCCGTCCATGAACCTGGCGCAGTCGTCAGCGGTGCTGCTGTACCTCTGTCACCGTCAGGGGCTGACGCCCACGGCCGCGGTGGAGGAGGCGCCGGGCGCGAAGCTGGGCACGCTGGGGGCGCTGGCGAAGCGGATGCGGGACGTCATGCTGCGCGCGGAGTTCCTCAACCCGCAGGCGCCGCAGCATGTGCTGAACGAACTGGAGCAGACGTTGATGCGTGCGCGGCTGACCCAGCGCGAGGCGGAGCTGTGGCTCACGGCCTTCAAGCACCTGGAGCGCGCGGTGACGCGGGGCGCCTCTACCTGAGGAAGAGGCCGCCCCGGCGCCGACGGCGAGTCGCGGTCTACGCCGCGTCCTTCTTGAAGGCCTCGCCGTGGTGCTTCTCGCACAGGCCGCCCTTGAACGTCTTCACGCGGCAATCCGGCTTGGAGCAGGTGCGGTAACGGCTGTGCGGCAGGTCGCCCTGGCGCCACTGCTTGTAGTGGAAGTAGCAGTAGTTCTTGGCGCGGTACGGGCGCTTGCAGCCCTCCACGGTGCACGCCTTCTTGCCATTGCTCTTGGCGAAACGCGGCCAACTGGTGCGCTTCTGGGTCGTCTGGGCCTCGGCCATTGCGAAACTCTCCTGCGAAACGATGCGAAGTCGCGGCGCCACACCGAGGTGGACCCGCCGCAAGGGTACGGAAAAAGGCGCACTGTCTAGCGCCCATGACCCCCGAACGCAAGGAGCCCGGGAAACCAGGGTCCAGCACGGCCCAGTCCGGACTTCAGGGCGCGGGGGCGTCTTGTCCAGAACCCCCCGTCCCAGGGGCTGCTTCCCCGGAGGGCGGAGTCGCCCGGCGGCCCTTCGAGCGAGGCACCGGGGACAGCAGGTCGTCCACCACCGGCTGAGGGGGCCCCGCGTGCCGTCCGGGCGCGGTGCTGGCCACGGTGGGAGGGGGCGTCTCCTCGGAGGGCATCTCGTCCAGCTTCAGGGTCAGCTTCATCGGGCGCCCCAGCCGGTGGACCTGGAACTTCACGTCGCGGCCCACACCCCGGGCGGCCACCTGCCAGCGCAGCGCATGCGCCCGGCGCACACGTCGCTGGTCCACGCGGACGATGACGTCGCCCACCTGCAGGCCCGCGCGCTCGGCCGGGCCGCCTTCGACGATGTCCGTCACCACCACCCCGCGGCCGCGCCGCAGGTTGAAGGCCTCGGCCACCTCCGGAGAGAAGTCCTGCACGCTCATGCCCAGCCATCCGCGGCGCACGCGGCCGTGGGACTTGAGGTGCGGAATCACCGTCTTCGCGATGTCGATGGGGATGGCGAAGCCGATGCCCTGGCCCGCGACGTTGACCGCGTTGGCCACCGCCACCACGTCACCGTGCAGGTCCAACACCGGCCCGCCGGAGTTGCCCGGGTTGATGGAGGCGTCCATCTGCATGTAGTCGAAGTCGCCTTCGCGCCCGTTGGGCGTCACGTCCGTGCGGCCCATGTAGCTGACCACGCCCACCGTCACCGAGTGGGCCAGCCCGAAAGGGTTGCCGATGACGACAATCCAGTCCGCCGAGCGCACGTGCGACGCGGAGGCCAGTTTCAGCACGGGCAGCTTGCGGGGCGCGGCGATTTTCAGCAGCGCGCAGTCGGTGCGGGCGTCCTCGCCCACCACGATGGCCTCGAACTCCTCCACATAGCCGCGCGGGTGCAGGACGGAGACGATGACCTCCGCCGCGCCCTCCACCACGTGCGCGCTGGTGAGGATGTAGCCGTCCGGATGGATGATGAAGCCGGAGCCGATGCCCTTCTGCGCTTCTTCTCCAGCGGCGACGGCCTGCACGTCGGCGGCCTGCTGCGTGGTGATGGACACCACGGCGGGCATGGCGCGCCGGGCGATGTCGCTCAGCGTGGAGCGTTGCTTCTGGAGGGCGCGGTTCTGTGACTCCACCCACAGCCGGTTTCGCTCGCGGCCGGTGGCTTGCGCTGGCAGCACCAGCGCGCACACCAGCGCGGCGAACAGGATGACACTCTTGCCTCGCGCCCTGCCCATGGCCCCGCCTCCACCCCGACCAGCCGCCTCCCGCGCAAACTAAGGAGGAGGGGAGGCCAGGGGAAGCGGGCCCGGAGGCGAACTACTTCTTCTGCGCGATGATGCGGTTCACCGCTTCACGGTCCTCGGCGCTGATGCGCTCACGAGGCGACGAATCCTTGTTTCCGGCGACGGCGTCCTTGGCGTCCTCGTACGCGTCCTCCAGCCCGTCCTTGAGCCGATCAACCGTGGAAGAGCCCACCGAGCGGCTCCACGCTCGCTCCATGTGGTTCAAGGGCGTGCGGCCATCCACCTTGCCCGAAGCCAGGAAGACGCCGAGCCCCACCGCACAGCACGTCCAGATGATGAACTTCAATGCGTTCACGCTCACAGCCTCCTACCTCTTCGTACACCAAAGGGGAGGGCGTGGCCAGTTTCCGACCGCCGCGGTGTCCAATGCGCTGACAGCGCGGGGTGGGGCCTTTAATGTCCGCGCGCTTGCAACCCGAAGAACTCTTTCAGGCGGCCCGTGAGCGGGCGGCGCAGTTGGACGTAGGGCGTGGCGACGCGGCGGTGGAGCGGGTGCGCGCGGCGGCCTCAGCCCTCTTCGTTCGTATCCCCGAACCGCCGGTGTACCGCCGCGCGGAGGACCCTTCCCGCAAGGCGGCTCAGGCCCTGCTCCCCGAAGTCGAGCGGGTGCTGGCGGAGGCGCTGGCCGCCGGGCGGGATGTCTCGGCGGTGGCCCCGCTGGAGAAGCTGGTGGCCGCGCTGCTGGCCCACGGCGAGGCGCTCTGCCACACCGCGGCCGGACGTCTGGAGGCCGCGGAGACGGCCTGGCGCCGGGCGCAGGAGCTGGAGCGCGCCGCGCACCCGACGCGCCACCTGGTGACGTCGCCGCCGCGTCCACCGCCGGTGTTCGACAAGGGCTCGCGTGTGTCGCGCTATGACCCGCGGCCCGCGCCTCAGGCGAGCGTGAAGCTGGTGTGCCCGAACATGGGCTGCAAGCGGGTGGGGGACTACGCGTTCCTCACCAGCCACGCCTACAACCGCTTCATCTGTCCGGTCTGCCGCACGCCCTTCCTGGCGTACTTCGGCGAGCTGCGCGGACTGGAGGTGGAGGTCGGCCGCAGCTCCAAGCGGTACTTCTTCACGGTGGACGAGGTCGGCACCACGGGCAGCACGCGCATCGAGTTCGAGGAGGCCAGCGGTCAGGAGTTCCCCTCCGCGCGGCGCGACTTGCTGGCGTTCGTCTACACGGAGGCGCGCGAGCTGAAGGCGGTGGTGAACCTCACCAACCAGCGGCTCATGTGGGTGAGCCCGGCGTCCTCGTGCTTCGTGGCCACGGTGGCGTTCGGCGAGGGCGCGCCGGAGCTCGTGGCCTTCCGCGCCTACCGCGACGACGTGCTGCGGAAGAGCGCGCCGGGGCGGGTGTTCATCCGGGGCTACTATCGGTGGGGCCCTGACGTGGCGGCGTGGGTGGCGAGGCGCCCGGCGGCGCGTGAGGGTGTGCGGTGGGTGCTGCGGCGGGTGCATTGCCGCCTGACCAGGAGTGGATTCGAGTGACGGATAGCATCGGAGCTCCGCCTCCGGCCCCGAAGAAGGTGGGCGGCGGAACGAAGCTGGTACTGGGACTGCTGGGGGCGCTCGGCGTGGGCGGCGTGGTGTTCCTGGGCGTTCTGGAAGCGCAACGAGCCCGGCTGGTGCCGGATGGGACGACCGCGCCGAGCATGGAGATGGCGCGCCATGGTGGCGGCACGATGAAGCTGGAGGACCTGAAGGGCCAGGTGGTGATGCTGGACTTCTGGGCCACCTGGTGCCCGCCGTGCCGTGAGGAGATGCCGGCGCTGGTGAAGCTGGCCAAGGAGTACGAGCCGCAGGGGCTCGTCTTCGTGGCGGCCAGCCGGGATGACGGCGACCGCGCGCCCAAGCTGGTGGAGGACTTCATGCGCAACCACCTGCCGGAACTGGCGCCGTACGTGGTGTACGCGGACGACGACGTGGCGCGGGCCTTCCAGGTCAGCGCGCTGCCGACGCTCTACTTCCTGGACCGCGACGGCAAGGTGACGGACGCGCAGCGCGGCGCGCTGTCCGAGGACGGCATCCGCCGCCGCATCGAGCGCGCGCTGAAGCAGCCCTGACGCCTGAATACAGGGGGGATTTCACATGTCCTGGTTCCTGACGCTGTCCCTGCTCGCGGCCACGCCGGAAGGTGCCGCCGCGAAGAAGGCGGAGGATGCTGAGGCGCTGCGTCTGCGCGCCACGAAGCTCTACCGGGCGAAGAAGCTCGGCGAGGCCTGCCCCTTGTTCGAGCGCGCCGCGAAGCTCGCGCCGGAGCACGGCCCCACGCTGGCGGACCTGGGGCTGTGTCTCCAGAAGCAGGGCCGGAAAGAGCAGGCACTGGCCGTCTACCTGCGCGCGCTCAAGGCGAGCGGCGCGGACGCCAAGACGCGCGCCAACGTCTACTTCAACCTCGCCGCGTTCCATGACGTGACGCCTGAAGCCCTGACGCTGGAGTACCAGCCTACGCCCAGGGGCCACTACATGGCCATCCGCGGCGCCGGGCCGTGCGCGGACCTGCCCTCCTCGGAGCCGAGCTGCGGCACCGCGCTGCAGGCGTGCCTCAGCGAATGGGTGGCGCCCCTCGAGGCCGTCTACGCGGATACACCGCCGATGTTCTACACGGAGACGGGCTTCAACATGCACGTCAACGGGGCCGGAGCGCGGGAGGACGCGTCCGCCCCCATGCGGCGTGGAGAGGCAGGGTACTGCCCCAACGCGCCTTCGCCGGCGGATGGGGGCTCCCCGGTGGAGCGGCACTGCCTCTACTGGGAGAGCAACGAGTTGCTCGACGAGTGCCACTACAAGGAACACGTCTGCGAGGCGCAGCGGGAGCCGTGGCTGAAGAACGCTGGCAGCTGCAAGTTCGTCTACGTGAATCCTTGCGAGGGCCGCGTCGCCGTCGCGTGTACAGGCGCCCGCTTCTCGCCCAAGCAGGTCTGGGTCGGCGAGGTGTGGGTGGCGCCCGTCCGCTGAGTGGGGCGGGCGCCTCACGGGCGCTCCGCCCCTGCTCGCGTGGGCTACTGCTTGCCGTCCTTGCCCGGGGCCGCGTTGGCCGGCGTCGTCCCCGGCGGTGGCGGCTGACCCGCCGGCACCACGGTCTCCTTCTTCTCCGTCTCCGCCTCGGCGCGCACGAGCCGGAAGTCGACGCGCCGGTTCTTCGCGCGGCCCAGCGCCGTGTCGTTGGTGGCAATCGGGTTGTCGAAGCCGAAGCCCTTGGAGCTGAGGCGCTTGCGCGCGATGCCCTTGGCCACCAGGTACTCGAGCACGGACTTCGCGCGGCGGTCGGACAGGCCCATGTTGAGGGCGCGCGAGCCGCGATTGTCGGTGTGGCCTTCGATGAGGACCGGACCCAGCGTCGGGTTCTTCCGCAGCACCGTCGCCACCTCATCCAGCAGCGGGTACGACTGCTTCTGGATGACGGCGGAGCCCGTCTCGAAGAGCACGTTGCCCTTGATGCGGATGCGGTCGGACTCGACGACGACATACGGCGGCGAGTCGTACGGGCAGCCGTTGTTCTCCGGCGGACCGAACTGCTCGGGGCAGTCGTCCTCGTTGTCGGGCACCTCGTCGCCGTCGGTGTCCGGGCAGCCGTCGTAGTCCTTCGGGCCGGGCTTGTCCGGGCACTTGTCGAGCTTATCGGGGATGCCGTCGCCGTCCGCGTCGTTCTCATCCTCCGGGCAGCCCTTGTTGGACTTGGGGCCCGGCTTGTCGACGCAGGCGTCCTCGCCGTCGACGACGCCGTCGCCGTCCGTGTCGTAGTTCGGGTCCGGGCAGCCCTTGGTGTGCTTGGGGCCCTTCTCGTTGGCGCAGCCGTCCTCGCCGTCGGGGATGCCGTCACCGTCGTTGTCCGGGTCGGGGCAGCCGTCGCCGTCCTGGAAGCCGTCGATGTCCTCGGGCTCGTTGGGGCAGCGGTCGCGGATGTCGGGCACGCCGTCGCCGTCCGAGTCGATGAACGTCTCGTCGTAGCGCACCGCGAACATCACCCGCAGGGCCTCGCGGCCGTAGCCGCTGGACAGGTTGATGCCGCGGCCGACGTTGAGCTCCATGCCCCAGTTGCCCCAGACCTTGGCGCGGGCGCCCACCAGCGCCTCCCACGGCGTCTTGAGCGTGTCGGCCTGGTCGAAGTTGAAGGGGCGCACCAGCGGGGTGCCCAGGTGCATTTCCGCCACGGCCTCCACGTCCGTGAAGCGGCCCATGTTGGGCAGCTCCGCGATGGCGCCCGCCCCCAGCGTCAGCTCGTCATCCACGAGCAGGTTGAGGTACTGCGCGTGGGGCCGCAGCCGCACGCCCACGTTGCCGAGCACGCGGATGGGCACGGGGAGGGCGGTGAACCGCTGCTCCAGCGCGATGCGAGGCGCCCAGAGCACGCCGCGCTCGCCGGTGAAGCTGGAGGCGCTGCCGGTGGGCAGCCGGACCTCGGCGACGAGCGACACGCCCACTGGGAACGTCTCGCGGTCCAGCAGGTGGACGCGCGGCAGCAGGCGGATGTCGCCCAGCGTGGTGCGGCCCACGCCCGCGGCGCCCGGGAAGTTGGGAGCGTTCAGCGCGTCGCGCAGCAACTGGAAGTTGTCACCCTGGAGCAGCGTGACGGGCAGGTCCACCGCCAACTCCAAGCGCTCATGGAGCTGATAGGCGAACAGCAGGTGCGCATCGAGCCGGTAGGGCAAGAGGTCGCCCAGCTTCTCGTCGCCCAGCTTCAGGGCGAGGATGCGCCAGTTGAAGTCGAACAAGAGCGCCGCGCGGAAGCTCCCAGCGGGCAGCGCGTTGCTCGTGCCTTCCAGCGCGATGCCGCTGTGCTGAGCCGCGGTGGCCTTGACGGGAACGGCGTCGAATCCGCGGGCGAACGGGTCGTGGTCGGCGTGCGCAGCCACCGAGGCCAGAAGCAGGCCCAGGACGGCGAGTCGGGTGGCTGAACCACGCAAGCTGAAGCCTCGCATGTCTCAGGCTCATAGCACCCGACTCCGGAGGGTGGAAGGAAATGACCCACCCCCCGGCACTGCTGATTACAGCCGTGTGTTATTTCTCCATGAACTGCTGCGCGGGGATGACCTGGATGGCCTCCGGGCGCAGGGGCAGCTTGGACGAGGAGATGCGCTGGTCCTGCGTCAGCAGCTCCTCCGGCTTGGGGGACGCGTAGGTGATGGGCGACGGCGCACCGGAGCGCAGCATCTGGGCGAGCCCCTCCGCGTCCTCGGTGACGAAGGCGAAGTTGAGGGCCTCGGGCTGCACGCGGCGGCGGAGCGCCTCCTGGACGGACTGCGGCGTCATCTTCGACATGGCCTGGCGGTACTGCTCCAGGAAGTCGGGCGTGCCGTAGAAGAGCCCGTCAATGGCGTAGCCCAGCCGGCGCTGGTCCGTCTGTTCCCACAGGCGGGTGTAGCCCTGGAGGAAGCCGCGCATCAGCTCGAAGCGCTCCTGGGGGATGCCCTCCTTCACCATCTGGTCCAGGAAGAACACCGCGCCGCGTGTGGCGAACACGCCGTTGATGGGCACCACGGGCCGAATCCACAGGGACATGTCCTGCTGCGTGCGCGCGATGTTGGTGCGGTTGTACGTGGTGCCGGGTGACTCGATGAAGTGCTCGGCGTAGGCGTAGTCGCCGTAGTTGAGGCCGCGCTTCTCGCGAAGCTCGGTGAAGAGCACGCCAATGGACTGGCGGTGTTCGCCCAGGTTGGACATGGCGAAGGCCACCGGGAAGAAGTCCGGGTCGCCGCGGCGGATGGTGCTGACGAAGCCCATGCTGACGGCGGTGGAGAGCGTGGGCTTCTGGATGATGACGGTGCGGCCGGCCGTCGTCGGCACGGCGGGCAGCTCCACGCGCGGAGCGCCCTTCGCGGGCAGCGCGGACAGGCGCGCGCTGAGCGCCTGCGCCAGCGCGTCATCCACCGCGCCCGCCAGGCCGATGACGAGCCGGTCCTGCGTGAAGACGCGCTGGGCGTGGGCCTTCACGTCGTCCAGCGTAATCGCCTTCAACCCCTGCACGGTGCCGCCCGTGAAGTGCGCGTAGGGGTGGCCCTGGTAGAGCAGGGCGTCCAGCGCGACCTTGCCCAGCGCCTCGTCATTGGCGCTGCGCAGGCCGTTCTCCACGTCGCTGATGGCGTTGGCGCGCAGGCGCTCCAACTCGGCGGCGTCCAGGCGCGGGGCCAGGAGCACGTCGGTGAAGATGTCCTGGAAGCGCGTCAGGAAGTCCTTGTGGACGCGGCCGGACAACGTCGTGAACTCCTTGTCCACGAAGACGTCCAGCTCCGCGGCCATGGGGTACAGGGCTTCGAGCAGTTGCGAGGCGGTGAGCTTCTGCGTGCCGCCCTCCGCCATGAGCTGCGCGGTGAGGGCGGTGAGGCCCTCCTTGCCCTTCGGGTCGTCCACGGAGCCGGTGTGGAACACGAGCCGGAAGGAGACGATGGGCGAGTCCGGACGCGCCAGGACGACCTGCTCCATGGGCTTGGGCTGGCGCAGCGGCGTCGCGGGCACGGCCTCCGGGCGCGCGGGCCGCGGAGCGGGCTCGGGCGCCGCCGCCTGGGCGGGCACCGCGGGCGGCGGCGCATTCTCGTCGGGAGGCGGCTTTGGCGTGGTGGCGCAGCCGGCGAGCCCCAGCAGGGCGGTGAGGGACATGAGCGCTCGGGTCTTCATCACTTCGTCCCTCCCTGGGCGTCCGTCTTGGGGGTGAGGCTGAGCAGGATGAGCTTGTTGGCGGTGAGGTAGCGCTTGGTGAAGTCGGAGAGCTGCGCGGGCGTCACCTTGGGCAGGCTCTGCAGGTGGCGCTGGAAGCCGTCCGGCGAGCCCGTGACGCCGGCGTACCAGCCGAGCTGGATGCCCACGTCGCGAGGTGTCTCCAGGGCCATGAGCGCGCCGTAGCGGGCGTGGTCCTGGATGGCCTTGAGGCGCGCGGCGTCCACGCGGCCAGCGGCGAGCCGGCTGACCTCCTGGAGCAGCGTCTTGCGGACGGTGTCGCGGTGGCGCTCGTCCTTGAGGGTGGCGGTGAGGGTGAAGAGGTGCGGGTCGCGGTGCTCGGAGTAGTCGCTGCCAATGGACTCCACGAGCTGCTTGTCCAGGACCAGCGTCTTGTAGGCGGGGCTGGTGGGGCCGGCGAGGTAGTCCACGAGGAGCGTCTGGATGGCGGCGTCGGCCGGGCTGGTGCCGGCGCCAGGCGTGCGCCACGCAATCACCTGCCGGGGCTGCGTGGGCTGAGGCCAGTCGATGTGGGCGGTGCGAGGGCCCTTCTGGGGCGGCTCGGCGGGGACGGAAACGTGGGCGGCCTTGCGGTCCCAGGGGCCGTAGTGCTGGCGCACGAGCTCCATGACCTTGGCGTCGTCGAAGTCGCCGATGATGAAGAGCAGGGTGTTGTCGGGCGTGTACCAGCGCTCGAAGAAGGTGCGGCTGTAGTCATAGGCCTGGGGCATCGCCTGGATGTCCTTGTAGAAGCCCATGGTGGTGTGTTGGTACGTGTGGCGGGTGAAGGCCGCGGCGTTGAGCTCCTCCTCCATCTTGAGGAAGGGGGCGGCGGCGTTCTTGTGGTACTCGCCGAGCACGGCGAGCGCCTCCGTCTGGAAGGACGGCTGGCTGTACTCCAGGTTCCGGAAGCGGTCCGCCTCGATTTCGATGAGCTGGGGCAGGCCGGCGGTGGGGCCGTAGGAGTAGTAGAGGGTGATGTCGTCGGTGGTGAAGGCGTTGTCGTCGTAGCCGAAGTTCCCGAGGATGCGCTCGCGCTCGCCCTCCGGGTGCGTCTTCGTGCCCTTGAACATCATGTGCTCGAAGAAGTGGGCGAAGCCGGTGCGGCCGGGCTCCACCTCGTTGCGCGAGCCCACGCGGACCACGGTGACGTAGGCGATGATGCCGCGCGACGGGTAGGGCACGCGGACCACGGTGAGGCCATTGGGCAGGGTGTCCGTGTGGAGGGTGTACGGGAACGCGTCCGACGCCGGGGTGGGCGCGGCGGCGGCCGGCAGGGCGATGCCCAGCAGGAGCAGAAGGAGGGGGAGCAGTCGTCTCATTCAGGTGCCTCGTGGCCGGGGCGGAAGAAGCGGGACCCGGCGGGTAGGCGACCCTACGACGGCTGGCTCGGTGGGGGAGGGGCTTGTGCGCGGAGTGTCTGCGGCCGTGCGCCCAGGTGTGTCCGCGGCCATTCAGGAGGATTGACGCGGCCCCGTCAGCGGTTAATGTGAGGAAGACGCGGCGCAGTGAGTGGCCGCGTCACCAGCAGTGAACCTACCGGGGGCGACCTGGTTTCGACGGGGGCAATGAAGTTCGAGACGCGTGCCGAGCTTGTCAGGTAGCTCGTAAATTCAACCCGGCAAAGACACAAAAGCCAACGACAACGTTGAGCTCGCGCTGGCTGCCTAAAAACAGCCCATAGTGCGCGGTCCCCCCGCCCTCGGCCTGTGGGGTTGGGACAGACCGTCATAATGCAGGCTGGCTACCGAGGGCGCCTGGACCCGAGGTGGCGAGACCTTTCCAGGACCGGCTCTGAGTATCCCGTCCGTGGGAGCCTCAGGGACGTAGCAAACCGCGGACTACGCACGTAGGGTCGAAGAACGGACGGCTTTCGGACGAGGGTTCGATTCCCTCCGCCTCCACTGGATGTAGCAAGGCCCCGGCCGCCATCAGGCGAGCCGGGGCTTTCTTTTTCGTAGAAGCCAGCGGCCGCCGGCCACGGCCAGCAGTGAAACTGGCCCCCACTGCTCCTGTGCAGCGCTTGCCGGGGGCAGGTACCGGCGTTGGCCCAACGCCCTGGTGAGGTCGTTCGCTCGTTTCAGGAGCGGTCACGCGGGGATGCTGGCAAAGAACAGCCTGCCGGCATGGGACGTGGGACCCCGGTACTACCCGGGCCAGAGGGGGCGATGGCGCTCAGTAGTCGTCATCCTCATCGTCCCAGTCCTCGTCCTCATCGTCGTATCCATCGTCGAGGTCGTCCTCCCCGTCGTCCTCGTCGATGTCATCTCCCTCGAAGTCCGTCGCCGCGTAGCAGTCCTCAGCCCAGTGGCCGGACCTTCCGCAGCGGAAGCAGGCATCAGGATCTTCTTGGTGGACGCGGTCGTGGACGCTGCCCTTGAGGACAACGAGGTTCCGGCGGCGATTGTCCGTCTTGTCACCGTTGATGTGGTGGACCTCCTCGCCGGGAACGGGTTCGCGCCCGATCTTCTTCTCGGCGACCCGACGGTGCGTGAAGACCCAACGCTGCTCGTCCTTGTCCCAGAACTGGTTGTAGCCGCTGGAGTTGACCCGTGTCTTCAGCTTCCCTGCCATCGTTCCCCCACCGTGCGAGGCTCGGGCTCGAGATCACTCCAGGTTCCTCGTCCCAGCAAGTCGGCGGCCTTGGTGACGCCGTGCGGCGAGCCTGCAGGCCTTGGCGAGCGCGGTGCCTTGGATCTCGCGTCGGGGCGGAGTCGAGCCGCATCCACGGAGAAGGCCTCACCCTGGCTGCGAAGGCTTCTGCGCTGAGCCGATAAACGTATCGGCGCCTCAGCCTATTTGGCTTGATGACGCAGTTCCATACCTCCGGGGGAGTATGTCCGATACATGCCTGTATCGGCATGTTGCTCCCGTGCCCATCGCTCCCATGCCGTGCGCGGGTGATATCGCGCAAGTCCGACACCGTCAGTATCTGGTCAACGAGGTCATCGCTCCTTCGGATGTGCGGGAGCAACACACCCTCGTTCGTCTCACGTGTCTCGATGATGACGCACAGGGACGTCCCCTGTCTGTCTTGTGGGAGCGTGAGCTCGCCGCTCGAGTCATCCGGCCCGAACAGGGTGGATTGGGAACGCCTGAGCGTTTCGACGAACCCCGTCACTTCGCCGCGTATCTGCACGCGCTCAAGTGGAGCTCCGTCACCGCCACCGAGGCCCGGCTCTTCCAGGCGCCGTTCCGCGCGGGCATCCACCTGATGAATCACCAGCTCACGCCTCTCAAGAAGGCGCTTGAGCTGCCTCGGGTGAATCTCTTCATCGCCGATGACGTAGGTCTCGGAAAGACCATCGAGGCTGGGCTGGTGTTGCAGGAGCTCATCCTCCGCCAGCGCGTGGACCGCGTCCTCATCGTCTGCCCGGCGTCGGTGACGCTCCAGTGGCGCGATGAGATGGAGAAGCGCTTCGGTCTGCGCTTCGAAATCTTCAACAGCGAGTTCGTTTCCCGCCGCCGTCAGGAGCGCGGCTTCCAGGTCCCAGTCTGGGCCACGCACTCACGCTTCATCGTGTCGTACCAGACGCTGCGGCGCAGCGAGTACTTCGAGCCGCTGAAGACCCTCCTGGAGGAGAAGGGTCACCACAAGTCCTTGTTGGTGCTCGACGAGGCACACGTCGTCGCGCCCGCATCGGCCAGCCGGTACGCCATCGACACGGAGACCACTCGCAGCATCCGCTCACTGGCGGAGCGCTTCGAGCACCGGCTCTTCCTCTCCGCTACGCCCCACAACGGCCACTCCAACAGCTTCTCCGCACTGCTGGAGATGTTGGACCCACAGCGCTTCACGCGGGGCACCCGCGTCCGCGAAACACAGCTGGCTCCCGTCATGGTGCGCCGGCTCAAGGGCGACCTTCGCGCCCTGGGCAGTTCACAGCGCTACCCCGAGCGGCACGTGGTGGGCGTGCGGCTGACGCATGACTCGGGACGCTGGCACGCAGAATGGCTCGCCCCGGACGGAAAGACCGTCGAGCAGCGTGTCGACCTGGGCGAAGCCTCCGCCCCGGAACTGGAACTGTCCCAGAAGCTCGCGCGCTACACGGAGCTCATGGCGCCCGGCACGAAGCAGGGGCGCCTGGTCTTCATCAACCTCCAGAAGCGCCTCCTCTCCAGCATCGAGGCGTTCCACCGCACCCTCTCCATCCACGCGGCGGCCTTCGGCGCGGGGGCGCTGGCTCCCGACGGCGGAGCGCTCACCGGCGACACGGCTCCTGAGTCCGAGGAGCACGGCGAGACGGACGACGCACTCGAGCTGTCGTTCGCGGAGACCATCCGCGAGCACAGTCAGGATCTGTCCGCCAGCGTCCAGGCGCGCAAGCTCCTGGATGACATGCTCAAGCTGAGCGCCCGGCACCGCGCTGCCCGGGACGCGAAGCTGCGGGCCCTGCTCCACTGGATTCGCAAGCACCAATGCCCGCTCACCCGAGGCGCCGCGTGGAAGCCCCGCCGGGTCATCATTTTTACCGAGTATGGCGACACGCTCCGCTACCTCAAGGAGCAGCTCACCGCCGCCTTCGAGGGGACCCAACGAGGTGATGAGCGCATCCTCATGCTGACGGGCGGCATTGATGACGTGAAGCGCGCGGAGGTGCAGGCCGCCTTCAACGGCGCGATGGAGGAGTTCCCCGTGCGGGTCCTCCTCGCGACCGACGCAGCGCGCGAAGGCATCAATCTGCAAGGCCACTGCGCGGACCTCTTCCACATCGACGTTCCGTGGAATCCCTCACGCATGGAGCAGCGCAACGGTCGAATCGACCGTGCCTTGCAACCCGCGTCCACCGTGCGCTGTGGCTACTTCATCTACGGCCAGCGCGCCGAGGATGTGGTGCTCGACACCCTCGCGCGCAAGGTAGAGACCATCACGCGCGAGCTGGGCAGCCTGGGCTGCGTGCTGATGGACCAGATGCACGATGCCCTCGCCTCGGGCATCACGAAGGGCACGCTGGAGCGCCTCGCCCGCGCCGCGACCTCGACTCGCACGGAGGTGACGAAGCGGGAACTGGAGTCCCAGCGCACGCTCCAATCCCTGCGCAAGGAACTGGATGCGATTGGAGAGCTCCGCGATCGCAGCGGCCAGGTGATGGACTTCAATCCTGTCCTGCTGCGCGATGCGCTGGACGTGGGGTTCGAGCTGGCCGGCGCGGGCCGGTTGGAGCGGGAGGCCATCACGGAAGAGGGCCGGACGCTGGAGGCCTGGAAGGTCCCCGCTCTTCCTGCTTCGTGGAGCACGACTTTGGATTCCATTCGTCCGCGCCGGGAGCGCGACGAGGCAGCATGGGAGTGGCGTAAGCGCCCCCTGTCTCCCGTCGTCTTCGATGCACCTCCGGGCGTTTCCAGCAAGCTCGTCCACCTGCACCTGTCCCATCCGCTCGTCCAGCGGGTGCTCCAGCGGTTCCTGGCGCAGGGGTTCTCCGCGAACGACCTGAGCCGTGTCACGGTAGTCCAGACCCAACGCGACGCAGTGGCGCGCGTCATCGTCTTCGGCCGGTTGTCGCTCTTTGGCGAGGGCGCCGCGCGGCTCCATGACGAGGTGGTCTCTGTTTCAGCAAGGTGGCTGGACGGCGGCGGCCGCGGGCACCTGAAGCCCTTCGCGGACGAGGCGGACCGCAAGGCGATCGACCAACTGGAGACCACGCTGGCGGAAGCGCCCGCGCTCTCCGCGATATCCAAGGCTGTCCAGAAACGGCTGCTGGCCAGTGTCGAGTCCGACTTCTCGAAGCTCTGGCCCGCCATTGAGGAGCAGGCCTCGGTGCGAGAGCAGGGGGCTCGCAAGAAGTTGGCGGCGCGGGGGGCGTCCGAAGCCAAGGCGCTGACACAGATTCTCCTGACGCAGCGGGAGGCCATCCAGGAGGCATTGAGCGCGCAGCTTGAGCTCAAGCTCGACGCCCGGGCGGAGCAGGACCAGTGGAGGAGGGACAAGGTGCACCTTGAACAGCGATTGACAGCGCTCGGAAGGGAACTCGTCGAACAGCCTGAATCCTTGAAGGCCACCTACGCTGTGCGGGTCGCCCGCTTGGTGCCCGTGGGCATGGTCTACCTGTGGCCGGGGGCGCGCTGATGAACGGCCAGAACTTTGGCGGGGACGTCGAGCGTCGCTATCACCAGACATGGATGGGGATGGCGCAGCCCATCGAAGGACTGGTGGTCTCCATCCCGGTTCTCGAGGACGCGCAGTGCATGCAGCGCCTGCCGGTGTCCGCGCAGTCGCGGTTCGTCCTGCTGGCGGGCCGGGAGTCACCTCGCGTGACGGATGTCCCGCGCTTCCTCCGGGAGGTACTGGGCTACACCGAGGATGATTTCACCACGGTGTTTCCGGAGGACCTCCAGCTCGATATCGCGGAGGGGCAACAGACGCTCAAGCCCACGCGGGGGCTGTTGCGACGAGGGCTTCCTCCCGCGAAGCCGGAAGGGTTGCCGGATGATTCCACGCCCATCAGCCGCGCCGCCGAAGGCTTCGCGCTCCTGACCTGGGAGCTGCCGGCCGGGTTGGACCTGGACAAGAAGGAAGATACCACGGGCGCGTGGTTCTACGAGCCAACCGCCAAGTTCGACCGCCTGCTGCGCGCGGCCCGTGTCCCCATCGGTCTGCTGTTCAACGGGGACTCCGTGCGCCTGGTCTATGCGCCCCACGGAGAGACGTCAGGTCACATCACCTTCCGGTTCAAGGACATCGTCACCGCCAGCGGTCGTTCGCTGTTCGACGCGATGGTGATGCTCCTGCACGTGCGCCGTCTCTTCGGCGTGCTGCCCGAGCATCAGCTTCCCGCGCTCCTAGAGCAGTCACGCCGCCGGCAGGCGGATGTCACCGACGAACTGGCCGGCCAGGTCTTGGAATCGCTCGGCATCCTCCTCGCGGGTTTCGAGACGGCCGCTGAACGGGATGGCTCCCGGGCCCTGGACGAGGCACTCTCGCAAGGTGAGGACCATGTCTACGGCGGGCTCCTCTCCACGCTCTTGCGGCTCGTCTTCATCCTCTACGCGGAGGACCAAGGCCTGCTTCCCGTTGGCCAGGAGCCATACCGCGATGACCTGTCGGTCAAGGCACTTCACGCGCAACTCGTCGAGGACTCCAGCCAATACCCCGATTCGATGAACCGGCGCTTCGGCGCGTGGCCTCGGTTGCTGGCGCTCTTCCGGTGCATCTACCTCGGAGCCTCGCACGACAAGCTGCGAATGCCGGCACGGCGCGGACAGCTCTTCGACCCTGACACGTTCCCCTTCCTGGGAAGCGCGAGTCCCGCCGATGCGGGCACGGATGCGCGGGTGCCTCCCATTGATGACGAGACGGTCCTCCAGGTCCTGGAGCGGCTCATCTTCCTCAAGGGACAGCGACTGAGCTTCAAGTCGCTCGACGTGGAGCAGATCGGCTCCGTGTACGAGGGCCTGATGGGCTTCCACGTGAAGCGCCTGACTGGTCCTGGAATCTGCCTCAAGCCTTCGAAGGTATGGGTCTCCGTGAACGAGGTGCTGGCCCAGCCCTCGACGCGGCGTGCGGCATGGCTGGAAGAGGAGGCGGGCCTCGATGCGAAGGCGGTGAAAGCCCTGTCGAAGGCGCTGGAGCTGGCTTCCACGCAGCAGACGGTCTTGACCGCGCTGGAGCCGTACCGCGTGAAGGGGACCGAGACACGGCGAGCATCCCAGTTGGTACTCCAGCCTGGCGACGAGCGGCGACGGACCAGCAGCCACTACACGCCTCGAAGTCTGTCATCACCCATCGTCCGCCGGGCGCTGGAGCCTTTGCTCAAGACGATGGGGCCGCAGCCGTCCTCAGAAAGACTCCTCAACCTGAAGATCTGCGACCCGGCCATGGGGTCGGGTGCGTTCCTGGTGGAGTCCTGCCGCTTTCTCGCGGACCAGGTTGTCGCCGCCTGGACACGTGAGGGCGTACTGAAGCGCGACAAGCACGAGGACGAGGTGATGCGGGCACGTCGTCTGGTGGCCCAGCGATGCCTGTACGGCGTGGACAAGAATCCATGGGCCGTGAAGCTCGCGAAGCTGTCGCTGTGGCTCGTGACGTTGGCGAAGACGGAGCCCTTCACATTCCTGGACCATGCGCTCAAGTGCGGGGATTCGTTGGTCGGGCTCGACCTGGATCAGCTTCAAGCGTTCCACTGGATTCCGACCAGCAAGAAGCAGTCGGAGCTGTCCTGGGCGTTCATTTCGAAGGCGCTGAAAAGCTCGCTGGAGAAGCGCGAGAAAATCCTCCAACTCGCGCTCGACCTGGAAGGGCCTGAGCGCAAGCCGCTGCAGTTGGACCTGGAGCCCGGCCGGGTGAAGGAGGGGCTTCTCCGCGACGCGGATGCGGCGTTGGAGGACATCAAGCGGATCGCCAACGCGTGCGTCGGGGCGTTCTTCGCCCATGGCTCGGACAAGGAGCGGGAGAATGAGCGCGTCCGCCGGTTGGACCTGATTGGGGCGTGGCTGTCCAAGGCGAAGAATGGGGTTCCGCCTCCCATGCCGGCAGACATCGCGGCGTTCTCCGCGCCGTCATGGACGTTCCACTGGCCACTGGAGTTCCCGGAGGTTTTCCACGGGAGCCGGCCGGATCCGCTCGACAACGAGCAGCCCAACAAGGCTGCATGGATCGATGGGTTCGTCGGGAACCCGCCGTTCGCGGGAAAGAACGCCATCATCGAGACGGGCGGAGAGAACTACCTCCCTTGGCTCCAGGCGGTTCATGAGGGTGCGCACGGCAACGCGGATGTCTCCGCGCACTTCTTCCGCCGTGCGTTCCATCTGCTGGGTGAACACGGCAGCTTCGGATTCATCGCCACCAACACCATCGCGCAGGGGGACACGAGGGCCACAGGACTGAAGTACTTGGTGGACCACGGCGGCCACCTCTACGACGCCGTGCGCTCCATGAAGTGGCCGGTGGCTGGCGCCAACGTCTCGGTGTCCGTGGTGCATCTGGCGAAGGGCCATGTCTCAGACTTGAAGTTGGAGCCACGGCTGGACCGCCTGCCCGTAAAGCACCTCAACTCTCGACTGAGAGGAAAACCCGAGCGAGCAGACCCCGTGGTGCTCACCGCCAACACGGGGAAGAGCTTTCAGGGATGCATCGTCCTTGGAATGGGGTTCGTGCTCAGCTCCGAGCAGCGAGCAACGCTCGTCGCGAAGTCACCGAGGAACGCGGAACGCATCTTTCGCTATGTGGGCGGAGAAGAAATCAACTCCGACCCCAGGCCGAGCCTTGAAAGGCATGTCATCAACTTTGGGCAAATGGATTTAGCCGAAGCTGAGCGCTGGCCCGACCTCATTCGCATTGTACGGGAATTGGTAAAACCTGAGCGAGACAAGAACAAGCGCGATGCTCGCCGAAAGTATTGGTGGCGATTTGGCGAGACGACTCCGGCTCTCTACGAAGCGCTTTGCCCGCTAAGCCGTTGCCTCACGACCTCTCGAGTCTCGAAGCATCTGATGTTCTCCTGGCAGCAGTCCTCTACGATCTTCAGTGAGGGCGTCGTTGTCATTCCAGTGGAACAAGACCACTGGCTTACGGTGTTGCAATCACGTGTGCATGAAGTCTGGGCACGTTTGCTGTCATCCTCCATGCGCAACGATCTTCGTTACGCACCGAGCGACTGCTTCGAGACCTTCCCCTTCCCGGACTCCGCAAGCACCTCAGCGCTCAATGCGATAGGCGAACGGCTCCATCTTGAGCGCAGCCAATACATGCAGGTCAACAACATCGGCCTGACGACGACGTACAACCGGCTCAAGGACAAGTCGGTCACCGACGCCGCGACGCAGCGCCTGCGGGACCTGCACGTGGCCGTGGACCAGGCTGTCCTGGACGCCTACGGCGGGAATGACATCCACGCCCCTCCGTACTGCGACGCCACTCCCAAACAGCTCGAAGCCTTTGAGGACGAAGTCCTCGACCGCCTCTTCGACCTGAACGCCCAGCGTGCCCACGAAGAAGCTCACCCCACCGTCCGCCGTCCCTCGAAGTCCCGCGTCCAGACCGCCTGAGCCTTCCCATGAATGCCCCTGACACGGGAGCGGTCCGCTCCCACCTCATTGATGCCCTCGAAGCGGACCTCGTCGGTCCGTTCCACAAGCCTCCAGGTGCTCCTGTCTCGGACGCCCCGGAAGCGCTCCGCACGCCACCGTCCCGCTGGTACCTGACGGGATTCCTCGTCCCGCTCGACCAGGGTGTCATCGAGGATGACCCCGACGACGAGGAAGACGACCTGGCCGCGGGCAATGACGAGGACAACGAGGAAGCCTCCCGCCCCGACCCGACCGCCAAGAAGGTGCGCCGCCTGCCCGCGTCCATGGGCCTGTCCGTCTTCGTCCCCGTAGACACGACCCAGCTCACCGCCCATGTCTGCTGGGCGGACTATCAGCGCGTCGAAGCAGAGGGGCGCAAGCACTGGCGCCGCACCTTCCACCAACGCACCGTCACCCTGTCCCTGAACGACGCGGCTCTGCGGGAAGGCCTGTACCTCCAGGACAGCCGGGGCCTGCGCCTGGAAGGCCACGTGGAGAAGACGCGCGAAGGCGAGCTCGCGGTCGCCATCTTCCTCGTCAACGCGCGCCCTCCCACCAGCACCGCCGTCGACCGGGACGAGGCCTATGCCTTCCAGACCCATCTCGCCCTGGAATGCGAGCAGGGCTTCGTCAGCCGACAGGACTCCAGCGACGCCAGGAGCGAGGACGACGACGACCGCGTCAACGACCTCCAGTTCCGCGACCGCCAGCGGTGGGCGGTGGGCCATGGCATCTCCGTGCGCGTCCCATCCATCTCCGTCCCCGTCACCCGCGTGGAAACGGATTGGCTGCCACGCGTCGAGGTGCTCCCTGTCGAAGCGCGGCAGATTGACGAAGTCACGGTGGGCATGGAGCAGCTCGCCGCGTTCACGACACCCTCGGAGGCCGTAGCGGCCCTGCTCCCCCTGGTGCGGACCTACCGTGAATGGGTGGCCACCCAGGCCACTGTCGCCGTGGGCAGCGAACGCCGAGAGGAGACGCGGGATGAACTCATCCGCAGGGCTCGACGCGCGGCCGATCGCATCGAGGAGGGCATCCAACTCCTGAAACGGGAACCCCTCGCCTTCGACGCCTTCCGCTGGATGAACAGCGTCATGGCCCAGGCGGAACGCAAGGTACGGCAGGAAGAAGCGCCTAAATGGCGTCTCTTCCAGCTCGCCTTCATCCTGCTCAACCTCCCCTCCGTCGAGCACGAAGGCCACGCGGACCGTGAGCTCGTGGAGCTCATCTTCTTCCCCACCGGCGGCGGAAAGACGCAGGCCTACCTGGGACTCATTGCCTTCACCCTGCTTCTGCGCCGCCTCCGAGGTCAGGCCCACCTCCACGGCGGCCTGGGCGTGGCCGTGCTGCTGCGCTACACGCTGCGGCTGCTCACACTCGACCAACTCGGTCGCGCCGCGACACTCATCTGCGCGCTCGAAGTGCTCCGCAAGCAAGAGCCGAAACGCCTGGGAGCAGTGCGCTTCTCCATCGGACTGTGGGTCGGCCGCTCCGCGACCGCCAACACGCTGGAGCAGGCCTCCACGCAGATCACCGAGTACAAGAACGACAACAGCGCCCGCGCGCAATCTCCGTTCCCGCTGGCCACCTGTCCCTGGTGCGCGACGCCGTTCGAACGGGAGTGCTTCATCCTCCGGCCCTCCAAGTCCAAACCCGAGGAGGTGCTCGTCGGCTGCGCCAACATCGCGTGCGCCTTCAACCTGGGCCGCAACCCGGAAGGGCTCCCCGTCCTCTTCGTCGACGAGCAGATATACCGGGAGCTGCCGTGCTTCCTCGTCGCTACCGTGGACAAGTTCGCCATGCTGCCGTGGCGTGGAGAGACGGGATTGCTCTTCGGTCGCGTCCTGGGGCGCACCGGGAAGCGCTTTGTCGGCCCGTGCAACGATGTCGCGGACGTGAAGGCGGCGCTCGTGACGCTCCCGAGGGGGCTGCCTCCCCCAGAGCTCATCGTGCAGGACGAACTGCACCTCATCTCCGGCCCGCTGGGCTCCATGGTGGGCCTCTACGAAGGCGCCGTCCTGACGCTCGCGCCCCGGGCGAAGTTGGTGGCCTCCACCGCCACCGTCCGCCGCTCCCGGCAACAGGTGAGTCGCCTCTATGGACGGGACGTCGCGCTCTTCCCTCCGCCAGGCGTGGATGCCTCCGAGACGTTCTTCGCCTCCGTGGGCAAGAAAGGCGCGCGCCAATACGTGGGCGTGGCGGCACCCGGGCGGCCCATGAAGGCCATCCTGCTGCGCGTCTATGTCAGCCTGCTCGCCGCCGCCGCGCGCGGTGAACAACTTCACGGCGCCGTGAGCGCGGACCCGTACCTGACGCTCGTCGGATACTTCAACAGCCTGCGCGAACTGGGCGGCATGCGCCGGCTGGTCGAGGACGAGGTGCGCCGACTGGTGATGGACCGCGTCCGCCGTCGTCCAGAGGACTTCGGCAGAGAGGCCGAGCATCCCTGGTACCGGGGCAGGACCATCCGCGGCGAGCCCATCGAGCTGACCAGCCGAGAGAAGACCGCTGACATCAAGGCATCGAAGAGCCGCCTGGAACTCACGCACGGTCAGCCCCAGAGCATCGACGTCGTGCTCGCCAGCAACATGATCTCCGTCGGCGTGGACATCGACCGGTTGGGACTCATGGTCGTGGCGGGACAGCCCAAGACGACCAGCGAGTACATCCAGGCGTCCAGCCGCGTGGGCCGCAAGATGAACAAGCCCGGCCTCGTGGTGACGTGCCTCAACGCGGCCAAGCCTCGCGACCGCAGCCACTACGAGCGCTTCGGGACATACCACGAGTCGTTCTATCGCTTCGTCGAAGCCACCTCGGTGACACCCTTCTCGGCGCCGGCGCTCGACCGGGGGCTCGCGGGCGTGGTGGTGGCGCTGGGCCGGCTGCTGGACACTGCCATGACCGCGCCCCTGGAGTGGAAGTCCCTGCAGGCGCACCGGGACGCGCTGGAGCAGGCGCTCGAAACCCTGTCGAAGCGCGCTGGCCGAGGGCTGCCCAAGGAGGAGTCGGAGCGCGCCAGCGGCATCGTGATGCAGCGCGCGCGAAGCCTGCTCGACTCGTGGCGCAACATCATCGAGCAGGCGAAGAAGGACGCCGCCCAGCGCGCGTACTCGCCCTACGACCCGGAGGGAAAGGGGCTCAAGCCCCTGCTGCGCGGTTTCCTGGACCCCACCGACAACCTCACCCAGGACGAGCTCAAGTTCGAGGCGCCCACGTCCATGCGTGACGTGGAGTCCTCGGTGCACCTGTGGATTTCACGTCAACCCCTGGGCGGTTACCGCGCCCCGAAGGCAGCGACGGAGGAGGTAGCGCATGACGAACCGTAGGAAGTGGACCAGGGCCCGCTCGACGCGGCCGCCGGATGGGCGCGTGCGCCAGAGCCAGGTGGTCTCCACCTTCGGTCCGGGCAGCATGCTGGACCTGCTGAACGACGCAGTCCTCGTGGGCGGCCTGGACTTCTGGCGTCTCAAGGGCCAGGGTGAGGTGGTCAACGAGCCACGGCTACTGGAGATCGTCGAACCGCTCTACCACCGCAACAAGTGGCCGCTCAGCAAGGAGGCCCCCTTCCGCAAGCCCCCCGCTGGGGATGAGCGAGAGCCGACAGAGTCCTGCGGCATCCAGGTGTATGAGTTTCCGCGCTGGTTTGTCTGCCAGAACCCCCACTGCCGCACGCTGGTGCGGGCCAACAGCTTGGAGCGCGTGAACCAGGAGTACCGCCACCGCTGCGCGGGTGTGGACGCGAAGCCCGAGCGCTGCGTGCCGGTGCGCTTCGTCGCGGCCTGTCCGCGGGGGCACCTGTCGGACATCGACTGGACCTGGTGGATGCACGAGCGCAAGCCTTGCGACGCCCCACAGCTCAAGCTTGAGGAGGGCGTGAGCGGTGACTTCAGTGACATCGAGGTCGCGTGCTCGACGTGCGGCAAGCGCAGGCGCCTCATCGACATGACACTCAAGGAGCAGCAGGACCACTGCGATGGGGAGCGGCCCTGGCTGGGATTGGAGGCGCGCGAGCGCTGCGGCGAGAAGCAGCGGCTGTTGGTCCGCACCGCCAGCAACGGCTACTTCGCGCAGACCACCAGTGCCATCACGATCCCTGAACCGGAGTCGCTCCGGCGCAAGGTGCAGTCCGCGTGGAGCATCCTCCAGTCAGCCACCGCGGAGACCCTGCCGGCCTTCCGGACCATTGCCCAGGTGCAGGCGGCGCTCGGCTCCGCCTCCAACGCGGAGGTGCTGGCGGCCATCACGGCGGAGCGCGAGCACGCGCCCGAAGCCGTCCCGGAGATCCGCACCGCGGAGTGGCTCCAGTTCCTTGCGCAGCCACAGGAGAAGCCTGGCGAGATGCCCCGGGACCGCACCGAGGTCTTCTGGGCCCGGCGCATCGCTCGGCCCCAGGGACTGCCCTCGCTGGTCGAACGCGTGGTGCTGGCGCGACGACTGCGGGAGGTCCAGGCCCAGGTCGGCTTCACGCGGCTGGAGCCCCTGTCGAAGGACCTCCAGGGCCGCTACGACCTGGACGTGGCCCTCGCTCCGATGTCGCTCCACCGGGACTGGGTACCCGTCACGGAGATGCAGGGCGAGGGCATGCTGCTGGTGCTCGACGAGCAGCAGGTGCATGACTGGGAGCTGTCCGAACCCGTGCTGCGGCGCGAGGAGGTGCTCAGGGCTGGATATGAGCGCTGGAAGCAGGGCTCCGGTTCGAAGCTCCCCTTCCCGGGCGTGCGGCTCTACCTGCTCCATTCGCTGGCGCACCTGTTGATGACGGAGGTGGCGCTGGAGTGTGGCTATCCCGCGAGCTCCATCCGCGAGCGGCTCTACTGCGCGCCGCACAGCGACGCCGTCCCCATGGCGGGCATCCTGTTGATGACGGGTACCACGGGCGCGGAAGGCACGCTGGGAGGCCTGGTGGAGGAGGGCCGGCGACTGGGGCAGCACCTTGCCCGGGCGCTGGAGGACGCGCGCCTCTGCTCCAACGACCCCGTCTGCGCGCATCACGAACCCACGGGCCGTGACGACCGCGACCTGGAGGGCGCCGCGTGCCACGGGTGCCTCTTCCTCCCCGAGTGCTCCTGCGAGCGCTTCAACCAGTACCTCGATCGCGCGCTCGTCGTGCCCACGCTGGGCCACGAGGACGTCGCCTTCCTGAAGATGCCGTGGACCTGAGCGGCGTGGCGACGCTGGACCTGGAGCGGCTGAAGGCCGTGGTCGGCACGCGCCGGCTCGGGTTTCCGTTGTCCCGACTGGCGCTCCAGGGAGAGGGGCTGGAGCGGCTGACGGGGGAGGTCGCGGCGTTGAACGCGCTGGGACGGGAGGGAACGCTGGTGCTGCTGGACACGGTGCTCATGGAGCGGCGCGCGGGTGCCCGGCGGCCAGAGCTGGTCTGGACGGGGCCGGAGACCCGCTGGAGCGGCGCTCGCGACACGGCAGTGGTGCTGGCGGACCTGTTCCACAAGGCCACGAGCACGGTGCTGGTGGCCGGGTTCGCGTTCGACCACGCGGCGGACGTGTTGGGGCCGCTGCACGAAGCCCTCCAGCGAGGCGTGAGTTGCAGGCTCTATGCGAGCGCACCGGTGGCCTCGGCGTTCTTGCGGGAGCACTGGCCCTTCGGTCCGCCCTTTCCGGAGTGCCACGGCTTCTCACCCAGGAGGGGTGTCTTCGCGAGCCTGCATGCGAAATGCGTCGTGGTGGACGCACGGTGGGTCTTCGTGACGTCCGCGAACTTCACGAACCGAGGACAGACACGGAACATCGAAGTGGGCGTGCTGCTGGAGGACACGCACCTGGCCGCGGTGCTGGAGGCCCAGTTCTCCACGGGGGAGTGGTTCTCACGGGTCGCCTGATTCGACATGGCGCCGGATAGAGTCCAGTGAATGCATCCCGTGCCGAGTCTCTGGGGGCGACAGTAGTTTTTAGCGCGCCAACTCCATCGCGCCCGGCACGCCGCGCTCCGCGAGGTAGCTGGCCTCCACCCGCATGGCCAGGGGATGGAGGAGGGGGGGCCGCGCCAGGTGCGTGCGCACGCCCGGGACGAAGGTGCCCGCGCCGAACTGCGAGAAGGTGTGGTGCCGCCCGTCATCGGTGATGACTTTGTGGCCCGCCTGGGCTCCGCCGTTGAAGCGCACCACGAGCCCCGCGCCATGGCGGCGCACCAGCCAGTCGGTGGGCGTGCCCTTGCTGGCGTCTCCGAAGCCGAGGTCAACGACGAGGTGGGCTGTGCGGGAGGGATTCATGGGGGTGCGTGAGGTGGGGACGGCCCACCGCATCGCACGGTGCATTCACAACCGCCTGCGTCCAGGGCCGCGTCGAACCTGGACGTTGCCCCTTGAGTGTTCGACGCCCGCCTGCCGCTACGGCTCGCCAGTCTGGGACAGCCGCTCCTGGACGACAGTGGCGCTTCCCGCGGGGATTTCCGTCCGCTGGGGGAAGCCGTGGGCGTCGAGCTGCACCTTCACGGACATCGGGCCCAGCTCCATCGTGGCGGCGCGGGCTCCCGCCTCCTCGCGGGGGCGGATGACCACCTTCGTCGGTGCGGACGCGTCGGCGGGAGGCACCCACAGCAGGGCCTCGAGCGCGTCGCCCTGGCCCTTCAGCAGGCCCTCGCGGAGCCGCGCGGCGAGCCCCACCTCGCCGATGAGTTCGCCCCCGAACTGAGCCTGCACCTCCTTGGTGGCCACCTGCCCCGAGACGCCGTAGCTCCCGTTCTGCTCCCGGCGCAGGCGCACATTCGCGGCGACCGTGTCGTTGACCCGCTTGGAATAGCTCTTGGCGACGAGCACTCCCGAGATGTCCGCCTGCTCCGTGATGTTGGTGTCCTGGAACTGGAGCTGGGCCGGGGCCCCGGGACGCACCATCGTGGTGCTGACCTCAAGGATGCTCCCGCCCGCCTTGGAGCCGAAGAGCGCCGTGTACTGGAACCCGAGGGGGACGTCGCCCAGCCGCATCACCTGCACGTCGCTGTAGTAGGGCGCCACCGGCTGCTCCGGCGCCGTGGAGGTGAGGCCCGTGGCGATGGACTCGGTGACGTCGAGGAAGGTCTTCGTGTATCCCAGCTCGTTGTGGAAGCAGGTCTTGGGGAGCACGGGGTCCGCGTGGACCATCACCTTGATGCGGCCCACCTGCACGGCCGGAGCAGCGCCTCGCGAGTAGTCACCTTCTAGGTACATGGCGGGGCTGCCCGTGAAGGACTTGACGTCCGTGGCGCGCACCCGCTCCACGGTGACGTCATCGAGGAGTGACTCGAGCAGGCTCCTCACCGCGGCGCCGGCATCGATGGCGCTCGTGTAGAAGAGACAGGTGACCGGCTCGGAGGTCCCAATCGGGAGGGTGAGGATGGTCACCCCATTTGGGCGCTTCATCAGCTCCGGCGTACCCGCGGCCAGCACCTTGCCCCGGAAGAGGACTCCCTCGGCCTCCACGGGCTTGTGCGGCAATGGCGCGGTGATCTCCCGGGCGAGCGCTTCACGGACGGTTCGTGGCTCGGCGGGCGCTGACGCCGCGGGAGTGGGCTTGGATTCAGTGGATTCAGTGCGGTTCGCGGCGGGGCTGGTCGCACAGCCCGTGAGCAGAACGGCGGAAAGCAGGGTCAGTCTGGGGAGAGGCATGCGGCACCTGTCGCGGGGAGGTCGGACGTCCTGACGCTCTATTCGAAACGGGCGCTCGAGTCTGGTTGTGCCCGGGTGAAAACAGGCTCATGGGGTGCCAATGCCCGTGAGGTCCTTCCGCTCGCGACGCGGAAGAGGCTTCGAATCAGCGCAGGCGCCGGTGCCCCGAGTTGTCGTCGTTCGTGGGGAGGTGCTCGTCCTCCAACTCGGGCCGGGGGATGCCGTCCCGTCCCAGCGTCGCCGCGAAGGGCGTGAGCGCGCGGATGACGGCGCCCAGCTTCCACTACGGCACCAGCCAGGTGCGCATGGTGAACAACGGCCACACGGTGCAGCTCAACTACGACGTGGGCAGCACCCTGCGCCTGAGCAACCAGGAGTACAAGCTGGCGCAGTTCCACTTCCACACCCCCAGCGAGCACACCAAGAACGGCGAGCACTATCCGCTCGATGTGCACCTGGTGCACACCGGCGCAGCGGGGACGCCCAAGGTCGTCGTGGGCGTGCTCATCGAGGAGGGGCTGGTGAACGCGGCGCTCTTCACCGCCTTCCGCCACCTGCCCCGTCACGAGGGTGAGACGAGCACGCCGGTGGGCGCGCTCATCAACGCCAGCGCGCTGCTGCCCTTCAACCGGGCGTTCTTCCATGACGCTGGCTCACTTGCCACGCCCCCCCTGCAGCGAGGGGCTCCAGTGGTTCGTGATGAAGAACCCCATCCAGCTGTCCGACTCGCAGATTGCCGCCTTCGAGCAGCTGCCCCACCTCAACCCGAACAACCGCCCCGTGCAGCCGTTGAATGGCCGCAACGTGGGGGCCCAGTCCGGTCACTGATTCGGATTCGCGGCGCCCATGGGCTCAAGGGGGCCTCCAACACCTCGTCACTCCAGCGCTGGCGGACGGAGCAGCTTCTGGAGACGGACGAGGTGTGAGGACGTCGGGTACTTCGCCTGGAAGTCCTCGGCGCGCTGCTGGGCTTCCGCGCGTCGGCCCAGCAGGACCAACGCCTCGATGGCGAGCACCTCCCGCTCCTGCGCGAGCGTGCCCGCCTGGAACCGGGACGCGTGTCCTCGCAGCAGCGAGAGGGCCTCCTCGGCGGCGCCTCGCTGGAGGGCACGGTGGGCGTCATCGATGAGCAGCAGCTCCTCGTCCTCCGGGCTCGTGGCGCGAGCTTCCGGCGGCGGCTCCACGACGGGCTTCTGGAGGGCTTGCGGCGGGCTCGTCCGAGGCCCGACGGGAGCCGGCGCACGCTCCACGATGGGGGCGGCGGGCTCGGGACGCGGGG
>NZ_JABFNS010000071.1 GCF_013116825.1 Myxococcus xanthus | reverse complement strand
AAGAAGGCGCTGTACCAGCTTCGCTCGCGGGGCGGCACGCGCGGGCCCGGCCACGGCGACGCCCCGCGAGCGAAGCTGGTACAGCGCCTTCTTCGCGGCCTTGACCAGGGGCTTCACCGACGAGGACGCCAGGGCCTCCGGCAGGACGGTGTTCCCGGCCGACACGGCAGCCTCGAGCACGGCCAGGGCCAGGGGCTCCGGAAGGGCCTCCACGCGGGCGAGGGAGGCCTGGGACACGTCGTGCGCCAGGGCGCGGGCGGACTCCACCGCTTCGGCGGGAAAGGCGGGCAGCGGCGCGCCGGAGCGCAGGGCGTCCAGCAGGGAGCGAGGGTCCGAAGAGGTGGAACTCATACCGGACCTTCTACTGCACGGCGCCCGCCCCGGGGCATGCCCCGCGCGGGTATTGCGCCCACCAGGTCACAGTGCCGCGAGCGGCGGAGGCCTCAGCGCCGGCGCACCAGCGCGCTCTTGCCCGGCTCCGCCACCACGGCCAGCTCGGATGGGAGCCGCGGACCGAACACTCGCGACGGTGACGCACCGCGTACGAGGAAGTGGTCGTACCAGACGCCCTGCCGCTCGTAGTCCATCTGCTGCGGCCGCCACTCGGAGGGGAAGGTGGGGGGCTCCTCGCCGGTGTAGCGCAGCGGCGAGTGCGGCGTGGACGCGAAGGTGAAGTTGGGCACGCCACCGCGCGCCCGGGCCAGCACCGCCGCGCTGTGGATGAAGACGGGCTGCCGCACCACCCGGGAGCCGGGGTCGAACATCAACCCCATGACACGGGGGCGCGGGGCGGTGGCGGCCACCAGCGGCCCCCATTCGGCCTGCGCCTCCCGAGAGAAGGCGCGGTAGCCGCGCGCCATGACGAAGGCCAGCACCACCGCGCACGCCAGAGCGGCGACGCGCAGGGGCCTCCGCCACGCGGGAATGGCCGCCGGGACGGTGGCCACCAGGAGCGCGGCGGCCAGGTGCGCGTAGCGCGTGTTGAGGTAGTAGACGTAGCCGCGGATGTCGAAGGGCAGCAGGAAGTAGAGGGCCAGGGCCAGCAGGCCCAGCCCCATCAGCCGAGAGCGCGCCACCAGGCCCTGTGTGGCGGAGCGCTCCGGCCGAAGCAGCCCCGCGACCCAGCCCGCCACCGCCACCGCGCCCACGGCGTACAGGGCCCACCGGTCCGAGCCGTCCCGGAAGGTGTTGGCGAGCACCTGGAAGAACTCGGCGCGGTTCTGCTCGAAGCCCTTCCACGCCAGGTTCTGTGGAGAGAACGTGGGCCCCCACGCCTTCCAGGGCACCCCGGGCTGGATGTCCGCGGGCTCGCCGAAGCGGAGCACCACCCAGCCGAGGAACAGCGCCACGCCGGGCACCACCCCCAGCAGCGCGGGCACGCGAGGCCGCAGCCGCGCGGCGAGCCCACGGGCCTGTGCGTCCTCGGGCACGCGCGTGGTGAGCAGCAGCCAGGGCAGCCCGAAGGCGAGGAACCCGAAGGCCTGCACGTGGAAGAGGAGCACCGCCACCAGGCACACCGCCAACCCCAGGCCCCACGTCCGGCGGCGAGGCGTGTCCTCCAGCGTCCGCACGAAGAGGCCGCAGCACAGCAGCGTCAGCGGCAGCGCGGCGCAGTAGTTGATGAAGCCCCAGTTGAAGCTGTCGCCGTAGGCGAAGGGCAGCGCCAGCAGGGCGGGCCAGGTGGGCCGGCCCAGGCTGCGCAGCAGGAAGCCGAGGCTGAGCGGCAGGCCCACCACGTAGGCGGAGAGGAAGACGCGGTTGGCCATCTCCAGCGGCAGCAGCCAGTTGAGGCCGCTGACCAGGTAGTAGTAGCCCAGGTACGGCGTCAGCGCGTGACGCGCGGCGAACAGCTGCGGGTACAGCGTGGTGGGGTCGTCCAGCCGGTGCAGGACGGAGATGAGGTACAGGTGCTGGGGAAGGTCCACCAGGGGCAGGTGGCGCGACATCCACAGGGGGAGCACGCCCAGGACGAGCGCGGCGGCATGGACGAGGCGGGAGTGTCGGGGCGTCACGGACGGCGCGGACTGTACGCGGCGCCTTCCTGCACGGCGAGCCGTCCTTGCTACCCGGCCAGCGCCTGTTTTCCAGGTAGACAAAGGTATGGCTGTCGGCCTTGGCAGTCGGGGAGGGCTGCGGTATAGGCGCCGTTTGAGCAGGGGCGCCTGGAGTGCCCCGAGGAGAGCAACATGACGCGCATCGGAATGTGGGTGGCCGGCGGGCTGATGGCGAGCGGCCTGCTCCTGGCACCGGGCGCGGCGGAGGCCTGCGAGGCCCACCGGCGTCCGGCCCCGGAGGCGAAGGCCACCGAGGCCACGCCGAAGGCTGTCGAGCCCTCCACCCGCGGCGTGGAGCGCCCGTTGGATGTGCTGGACTCGCTCATGGCCGCCAAGTGCCAGTGCGGCAGCAAGGCGGACTGCACGTGCAAGAAGGGCTCGTGCGACTGCAGCAAGTGCAAGAAGCCCAAGCGCCAGGTGATGGACGCGCTGCGCGGCCAGCCCGCGAACCTGCAGCTTGACGAGGCGCGCTACGACGCGTCCGCGGGCATCTTCATCTAGGCGTCTGGGCGGAGCCCTTCTCCGCCTTCACCACCAACAGCGACGGCAGGGACACGCGCTCGAAGCGCACGAAGCCCGCCGCCGCGGCCTCCCGGCGCAATTCGGCCTCCCCGCGTGGATGCAGGCCCACGCCGCGGTGGAGCAGCGCCCGCGGCGCGCCCGGTGAAGCGTAGGTGCTGGCCACCCAGCGGCCTCCGGGGCGCAGCACGCGGTGGACCTCCATCATCATCCGGGACAGGTCCGCGACGAAGGGCAGCGCGTCACTCATCAACACCGCGCCCAGCACACCGTCGTGGAAGGGGAGGTAGGGGGCTTCGGCGCGCAGGAAGTCCACGGCGACGCCGGCCTCGCGCACCTGGGCCACGCCCTCTTCCAGCATGGCGCGGGACACGTCGAGCGCGGCCACGGGCGGCGCGTCGGGCTCATGGGCCAGCCGCCGCGCGAGCAGCCCCGTGCCGCAGCCCACGTCCAACACGGTGCCTTCGGGTTTGCCCAGGAGGCTGCGGTAGAGGACGAACTCGCTGTCGCCATCCAGCGGCTGGCGGGTGAGGGCGCGCTGGAGCACGGGGCGCATGTAGCGCTCATAGGAGCGCGCCACCCAGCGCTGCTCCATGCCTCGCTGCAGCGGGCCGGACGCGGCGGGCTCCACCACCAGGTCGGCGACGCCCTCGGCCACCGGGTGGCTGGCGCCGCACGCCTGGCAGCGCAGCGGGCCGAAGAAGAGCACCGGGGTGTCTACCTCCGGTTGGAGGGCGCCACGCCGGCACCGGGGACATCGCAGGAGGGGAACGAGCGCGCGCCGCATGGGGCTGGCAAGGCTACCGTCCCCCGTGCGGCGCGAGAACCCGTTTTCCGCCGGACGCCGTCAGGCCGAGGGCAGCGTGCGTGGCACGCGCTTGTCCTCGGCCACCAGCACCGGCCAGCCGCGGGCCATGGCCTCGCGGAAGAAGGCTGCCAGCTCCCGGCGGCTGTGATTCACCGCGCCCAGGAACGGGTCGATGAGGGACTCCTCACCCAGGCTGCGCGTGGCCGCCAGCTCCACCGGCGTGCCGCAGCGCTCGCAGCGGATGGACACCTGGCGCACCAGGGCCACCGGCACCGCGTACCGGGCGCCACAATCTCCGCACTTCCAGACCAGGGCGCGCTCACCCGCTTCGCGGCGCGCCAGGTTCTCCAGTTCGTCCGCCAGCCGCAGCAGCGCCGGGAGGTCCTGGGGGGGATGCGCGAAGATGGCGGACGGGCCGAAGCCCGCCGCGGGCGCGCCCAGCGACGGGGGGCGGTCCCCCTGTAGGAGGGTGCGCAGCCTGTCCTTGGCTCGCATGTCTCGGAATTCAGCGCCGGTGAGCGCGCGCTCCACCGCCTCATGGACCGGAGGCAGCTCCGGCTCGAGGCGCTCATCGTCCGGCAACGTCTGGGGGAAGTTCACCAGTCGGTGCGCGGGGACTGCGAGGAATCGGAAGGCCACGGTGGCTCCATCGCATTGTGCTTCGCGGGGTGCAAGACGCGAGTTGGCAAATGTCCGCTGCTGCCGTTCATCCGCAGACTACTGAGACCAGTCCAGCATGCGTTGCAGCGGCGCGCGAGCACCCTCGCGCAGGTCTTCGGGCATGGTCAGCTCGGGCGTGCGCTCCTTCATGCACCGCCAGAGCTTCTCCAGCGTGTTCAGCCGCATGTACGGGCACTCATTGCACGCGCAGCCGTTGTCCGGCGGCGCGGGAATGAACGTCTTGTTCGGCGCGGCCCGCTTCATCTGGTGGATGATGCCCGCCTCCGTCACCACGATGAACTGCTGCTTCGGACTACGCACCGCGTAATCCAGAATCGCCTTGGTGGAGCCGATGAAGTCCGCGTGGCGCAGCACCGCCTGCTCACACTCGGGGTGGGCCACCACTTCCGCCTCCGGGTACTCCACCTTCAGCTGCACCAGTTTCTTCTCGCTGAAGATTTCGTGGACGATGCAGCTGCCCGGCCACAGCACCATGTCGCGGCCCGTCTGTTTCATCACGTAGCGGCCCAGGTGCTGGTCCGGCGCGAAGAGAATCTGCCGGTCCTTCGGCACCTGGTTCACGATTTTCACCGCGTTGGACGACGTGCAGATGACGTCGCTCATGGCCTTCACCGCGGCGGAGCTGTTGACGTAGCTCACGACGAAGGCGTTCGGGTGTTTGTCCTTGAACGCCTTGAAGGCTCCCGGCGGGCACCGGTCCGACAGCGAACAGCCGGCCTTGAGGTCCGGCAACAGCACCTGCCGGGACGGATTGAGGATCTTCGCCGTCTCCGCCATGAAATGGACGCCACAGAAGACGATGACGTCTGCCTTCGTGCTGGCCGCGGCTTGCGCCAGCGCCAGGCTGTCTCCCACGAAGTCCGCGAGGTCCTGAACTTCGCTCTCCTGGTAATAGTGCGCCAGGATGACTGCGTTCATGGAACGCTTGAACTCCTGGATTTCCTTCGCGTAGTCGACTTCGGCGCGCATGGCACCTCCCGAGTCCCACCTTTAACCGGGACTTGAAGTGCCGGCCAGGGTGCGGTTTGCCCCACTTCGCTGATGCCCGGGAGGCCGCGAATCAAGCGGGCGGCCCTTTTCCAACATCCGCCCTGTCCTCATGCTGGGGCACTCCCTTCCCCATGAGGTCCGGTAAGATGGCGAGCCGGGCCGGACGCCGCGCATGCGGTTCGGCCATTGCATCTGGGAACTTCGAACCACGGGGGGAATGTGAGGGGTCGCCGTCGGAAGGTCCGGCGGGGCGGTGGAGGCTGGCGGTCACATTCCGACCCGTGAAGTGGTTCATCCGGGGGCAGGCGGCTCTGACCCGGTGGAGGAGGACATATGACCGTGACGACGCGCGCAGTGCTGGTCGTGCATCCGGAGGCGGAGCGTCGTGGACGGCTCCGCGCCTTGCTGGATGGCTACGAAGTGCTCGAGGCCTCCAACCGGCAGGAGGCGGTCGAATTCCTCACGAAAACCGTTCCCGCGTTGGTGTTGACGCATCCGGACATCTTTCCCCGGTTGTTGAAGGATCTGGAGCGCTACACCCCGCGCTCCATCCGCGCGGTGCTCTGCCCCAGGGACAATGCGCAGGCCCACCACAGCCTGGTGGACGTGGCCGCCGCGGGGCATATGTTCTTCACGCTGGAGGATGATCCCAGCCCGGCGCTGCGCCGCGCCGTCCAGGAGTTGCTGGAGCTGCGCGAGTCCGAGCGCCGCGAGCCGCACGGCGTCCTGGAGGCCTGCTTCACGGCGGATGGCACGACGTTCCGCGCGCGGCTTCTCGACGTGGCCACGGGAGGCCTGGGCCTGCGCCTGGAGTCCAGCGTGCGCATCGAGCGGCTCACGCCGGGCACGGGGCTGGAAGGGCTCCAGGTGCTGCGCGGCGACACGTTGGTGCTGCGCGCCGGTCATGCCACGGTGCGCATGGTGCGCCCGCTGCGCGCGCACGAAGGCCAGGGCTTCCACCTGGGGGTGTCGCTGGAGCGCCCCGTGGAGCACGCGCGCTCGTCCGCCGCGCCGCTGCTCAACGACTCGGTGCGCATCCGCGGTCTGCTGCGCCGCGCCGTGCGCGCGGGGGTGGGCTTCGGGCTGCGCACGCACGAAGGCAACCGGTTGGTGGACTTCTCCCGCGCGGAGGTGCTGCCGGAGGAGTCCCGCCTGGTGCTGCGCGAGCAGTCGCAGCCGGGCACGCTCTTCCATCCAGGAGACGTGGTGCGGCTGTGCCTGGACTTCGGCGGCGTGTGCCATGTGGGCACCACGGCGGTGCTGGCCTCGGAGCCGAACCAGGTGGAGGTGGCCCTGCCGCGCACGCTGAGCCTGCACCACCGCCGCAACAGCCTGCGCTTCCGCTCCTCCGCGGAGCGGCCCTTCGCGGTGTCCTTCAATTCGCCGCTGACGGGGGAGGCCATCGTCCGCCCGCTGCTGGACCTGCACACCGGCGGCTTCGCCTTCCCCTTCGACGCGGGCCGGGAGGCCTTCCCGCCGGGGCTGGTGCTGGACGACGTGATGCTGCAGTTGCCAGACGGCACGCGCTCGCGCTGCCGCGCCCAGGTACAGGACACCGGGCAGCTCACGGTGACGGAGGAGGGCGCCAGCATGAGCCGCCCGCGCCGCTGCGGCCTGCGCATCCTGGAGCTGGCGCCGGAGGCCCGCGCCGCCATCCTGGACGCCTTCATCAAGGCGCGGTGTCCGGATGCGCGTGATGCGTCCGAGCTGCCCTTCTCCGACGTGTGGGACTTGTTCCGCTCCGCGGACGTCCGCTTTCCCGACTACCCCTTCCACGAGACGGCGACGCCCGAGCCGCTGGTGGACGCGCACCAGCGGCTGGGCAACGGCATCCACGGCCTGTCCAAGGCCATCGTCTATCAGCGCGAGGGCCGGCTCTACGGCCACATCTCCGGGCTGCGCATCTACTCGCGCACCTGGCTGTCGCAGCACCTGGTGGTGCGGCCGGGCTACCACCGGCACGAATCCATCTCCCAGGAGCTGGTGGCGCTCGCGGCCGACTACGCGGAGAGCCTGGACGACGTGGAGTACCTCCGCGCGCTGTGGCGCTGCCGCAACCGGTGGACGTCGCGAATCTACGGCGCCATCGCCAGCCGGTTGGAGCGCCCGGGCCTGAGCTGCCTGCATGCCTTCACGCCGTGCCGGCTCCCCGTGGACGCCGCGTTGCCGCCGCCTCGGAGCGACCTGCGCGTGCGCCCCGCGGAGACGGCCGACCTGCGCTGGCTGGAGCAGCACCTGCGGGAGACGCAGGACGTGGTGCGGCTGCGCAGCTCGGACCTGGTGGAGGGCGAGATGACCATGGGGACGCTGGGCGGGCGCTACTCGGACGCGCGGCTGCGGCGCTCGCGCAGCATCGCCATGGTCGAGGGCAAGGACGGGCCCCAGGGGTTCGTCCTCATGGAGGACTCATCGCCCGGTCTCTTCTGGGCGGAGTGGTACAACGCCTTCTCGCTCGTCATGGTGGAGCCGGACGCGCGGGAGGCGGATGCCGTGCGCCAGGCGCTGGTGACCCACGCGGTGGCGAACTCGGCCCGGCGCGGCCGGTCCACTGCGGAGTGCCTGGCCTCGGACGCGGACCTGCCCGCCTTGGAGGCACTGGGTTTCCACAACCTGGGCAAGGTGATGGAGTTCACGGCCCACCGCCGGCTCGTGCGTGACTGGAATGCCTACCTGCTCGCCGTCTTCGAGCGGCTGGCGGCCCATGGCCGGGGTGGGAGCCGGGTGGATGACAAGGACATCGCGGCATGACCTACCTGATGGAGTCGGCCCAGGAGGTGCACCGCCTGCAAGCGCAGGCGAGCGCCACCTCCTACGCGGAGCGGCTGAGGCTCACCGGGCTGAAGCCCGGGGACGCCGCACTGGATGTGGGCTGTGGTCCCGGCGTCATCACCTCGGAGATGCTGGACGTGGTGGGGCCACATGGCCGCGTGGTGGGGCTCGAGCCGCAGGCCGCACACCTGGCGGCGGCCCGGGGACTGCTGGCGGGCAGGCCCAATGTGGAGCTGCGTCAGGGCGCGCTACCGGAGACACATCTGCCCGCCGACCACTTCGACTACGTCTGGTGCCAGTACGTCTTCGAGTACCTGGGAGAGCCGGGCCCCGCGCTGGCGGAGCTGGTGCGCGTCGTCCGCCCCGGTGGGCGCGTGGTGGTGGCGGACATCGACGGGGTGGGGCTGTGGAACTGGCCCTTTCCGGAGGACCTCCAGGAGGAGAGCCAGAAGCTGCTCGCCGCCCTGCGCGCGGCGCGCTTCGACCTGCACGCGGGCCGCAAGCTGTTCCACCTGTTCCGCAAGGCCGGGCTGGTGGATGTGCGCGTCCACATCTCCCCGTTCTACGTGGCGGCGGGCGCGGTGGACGCGCGGCTCCGCGAGGACTGGGTCATCCGCTTCCGGACGCTGCGCCCGCTCGCCGAGCCCTTCTTCGGGGGCGCCGGCCCCTATGACGCCTTCTGTGAACGCTTCCTCGCACTCCTGGACGACGCCGACACCCTCAAATATGCGATGGTGTTGACGACCGAAGGAGTGAAGCGTTGACCGTCCCCGCGGAACTGGCCTCCGCACCGTCAGCCCCCGACACACCCGAGCTGAGTGTCCGGATGCTGCGCAGCGTGATGTTGTACTACGAGCGGACCTACGGCCGGGACCGACTAGTGCGAGTGTGGCAGCGTGAGGCGCTGCCGCTGACGTTGGCGTACGTGGAGACGCTCACCAACTTCGTCTCCGTGGGGTTCACCGAGCGGCTCTTCGACGTGCTCGACAAGGACTCCGGTGATCCGGACTTCATGACGAAGGCGGGGCGCAGCATCGCCAGCCCGGAGGCGGTGGGCTTCCTCTATTACATGATGAAGGCGCTGGCCACGCCGCGCAGCGTCTACGAGCGCGCGCTGGAGCTGGACCACACGTACAACCGCGTGGGTGGCTTCCATATCGACACGCTCACCGACTCGCGGGTGCAGGTGCGCTACGTCAGCCGCATCCGCGAAAGAGATCGCAACTTCTGCCGCGCTCGCCAGGGCAACCTGTCCGCGTTCCCCGCCATCTGGAACCTGCCCCTGGCGGAGGTGAAGGAGCTGCGCTGTCAGGTGGATGGGGCGGACTGCTGCGAGTACGACATCCGCTGGCAGAGCCTGCCGCCCCTGGCGTGGCGCTACATCGTGGGCGGCATGGCGGGCATGGTGGCCGGCCTGGTGGCCGGCACGTTGAACCTGGCGCCCCCCATCTTCGCGGTCAGCTCCCTGGGCATGGTGGGCGTGGCGGCGGGGGCGTGGCTGGACACGCGGGCGGCCCTGCTGCGCAAGGACGAAAAGCTGTCGGAGCAGCACCAGGGCCTGCAGACGTCCCTGGAGGACCTGCAGCGGCGCAACGAGGAGATCTTCGCCGCCAACAAGGCGCTCGAGGACCGCGTGGCCGAGCGGACGCAGGAGCTGTCCGAGGCCAATACGAAGCTGGAGGCGTCGCTCACGCGGCAACAGGAGCTGGACCGGCTCAAGAGCGAGTTCTTCGACAACGTCAGCCACGAACTGCGCACGCCGCTCACGCTCATCCTGCTGACGCTGGAGGCGCTGGCGAAGCAGGCGGAGTCGTTGCCCTCGGAGGTGCCTCCGCTGGTGACGAACATGGAGCGCAGCGCGCAGCGCCTGCTGCGGCTCATCAACAACCTGCTGGACCTGGCGCAGTTGGAGTCGGGCAAGGCGCGGCTGCGCTACCAGCCGCTGGAGCTGTTCGGCTTCCTGAGCACGGTGGTGCCGCCGTTCCACACCATGGCGGAGCGGCAGGGCGTGACGCTGCGGCTGGAGGGCGCCACGGTGACGCCCGTCCACGTGGACCACGAGCGCATCGACATCGTCTTCCAGAACCTGCTCGGCAACGCGCTGAAGTTCACCCAGAAGGGTGGGGTGACGGTGCGCGTGCGCGAGGACGACCTGGAGGTGCACGTCGAGGTGGAGGACTCCGGCCAGGGCATCGCCCCGCAGGACATCCCCGTCATCTTCGACCGCTTCTCCCAGGCGGATAACAGCGGCACCCGGCGCTTTGGTGGCTCGGGCATCGGTCTGGCGCTGGTGAAGGAGACGCTGGAGCTGCACGCCGGCGGCATCTCCGTGACGAGCGAGCTGGGACAGGGCTCCGTCTTCCACGTGAGGCTGCCCAAGGGCACCGCGCACATCCGCGAGGATTTGCGCGAGCGCCGTCAGGCCGTCATGCCCGTGCGGCGCGAGCGCCGCATCTCCGGGGCCTTCCCCTCGTTGGAGCCGACGGGGCCGGATGTCCTGGGCGCGACGCCCCCGCCGGCCAGGGACCACGCGGGGCCGGGGCCCGAGTCGCCCCGCATCATGGTGGTGGAGGATGACCCGGAGATTCGGAGCTTCCTCGCCCGGCTGCTGGCCCAGCACTACCGGGTGATGGAGGCCATCAACGGCGACGACGGACGCCAGCGCGCGCTGCGCGAGCGGCCGGACCTCATCCTGTCGGACGTGATGATGCCCGTCATGTCCGGCCTGCAGATGCTGACCGCCCTGCGCAACGACCCGCAGACGGTGGACATCCCCGTCATCCTCCTCACCGCGCGCCAGGAGGTGACGGCCAAGGTGGAGGGCCTGGGCACCGGGGCCAATGATTACCTGGGCAAGCCCTTCAGCCCGAACGAGCTGCTGGCGCGCATCGAAACCCAGCTGCGCCTGCGCGAGGCGGCCGTGCGCGCCGCGGAGAACGAGCGGCTGGCGGCCATCGGCCTGCTCACGTCCGGCTTCGCGCATGAGGTGCGCAATCCGCTCAACGGGTTGATGAACGCGCTGCTCCCGCTCAAGGACATGCTGACGGGTGGCGCCGCCGACGTGGAGCTGAGCAAGGCCATGCTGGAGGTGGTGGAGGAGTGCGGCCAGCGCATCCGCCACCTGGCCGAATCCCTGCTCTCCTTCACGCGCACCAGCGAGTCCCCGGTGGTGCTGTCCCTGGACTCGTCGCTGGACTCCACCCTGAGCGTGCTGGCGTGGAAGGTGCCGCCGGGCGTCAAAGTGGAGCGCGCGTACCACTGCACCGAGCCCATCCGGGGCAACCCAGGCGCCCTGAACCAGGTGTGGCTCAACCTCCTGGACAACGCCCTGCGCGCGGTGGGCGACAAGGGCCGCGTGCGCATCTCCACGGCCAACACGGCGGAGGAGGCCATCGTCACCATCGGTGATGACGGGGTGGGCATCCGCCCGGAGGACATGGAGCGGCTCTTCCAGCCCTTCTTCTCCACCCGCGCGGCGGGCGAGGGGACCGGGTTGGGGTTGGCGCTCAGCCGCCGCATCATCATCCAGCACGGCGGGAGCATCGCCCTGAGCAGTGTTCCGGGGGAGGGTACGCAGGTGGAGGTCCGCCTGCCGCTGCGCCCCGTGGCGCCCCGTGTCACGGGAGGCATGCCCGACCTCGCGTCCGAGCCGCGCGCCGGCCGCCTGGGCTGACGCAGGACGTAAAGCCCCCGCCCGAGCCCACGGCGTCCGGGCGGCGGAGACGGGGAATTCAATATCCGCTCAGGTGTCCTCCTGGGCACGGCCCGCGTGTCTGCTACAGTCACGCCACATTTTCGTCGCACCTCTCCTTTTTCAAGGAAACGACCTGCATGCAAGGCACCGTAGCCGCGGGTGATGCCCGCAAGGGGCACCCGCGAGGGCTCTACCTCCTGTTCTTCACTGAGATGTGGGAACGCATGTCGTATTACGGCATGCGTGGCCTGCTCGTGCTCTTCCTCACGAGCAAGGTCAACGGGGGCTTTGGCTGGTCCACTGCGGACGCACTCAGCCTCTACGGCACCTATACGGGCCTGGTGTACCTGACGCCCATCGCCGGCGGCTTCATCGCGGACCGCTATATGGGGCAGCGCCGTGCGGTGGTGCTCGGCGGCGTGTTGATGATGATAGGCCACCTCATCCTGGCCTTGCCCAGCGTGACGATGTTCTACGCGGGCCTGGGCTTCCTCATCATCGGCAACGGCTTCTTCAAGCCGAACATCTCCACCATGGTGGGCGGGCTGTACGCGCCCGGTGACGGCCGCCGCGACAGCGCCTTCACCATCTTCTACATGGGCATCAACCTGGGCGCGGTGCTCGGCAACTTCATCTGCGGCACGCTGGGTGAGCGCGTGGGCTGGCACTGGGGCTTCGGCGCCGCCGGCGTGGGCATGCTCCTGGGCCTGATCGCGTTCCTGTCGTTGCAGAGCAAGCTGCTGGGGAATGTGGGCCTGGTGCCGGAGCGGATGGTGGCCGCAGCCGAGGCGAAGCCGGGCACCCCGGAGAAGTCGGGCTTCACCCGCGATGAGTTCGACCGCATCCTCGTCATCTTCATCATGGCGATTTTCGTCGTCGCCTTCTGGACGGGGTTCGAGCAGGCCGGCGGTTTGATGAACCTCTACACGAACGCGAAGGTGGACCGCGGCATCCTGGGTTGGGAAGTGCCGACGACCTGGTTCCAGAACTTCAACTCCATCTTCATCGTCACGTTGGCGCCGATTTTCGCCGGTCTGTGGAGCTGGCTGGCCGCGCGCGGCAAAGATCCGAGCATCCCGGTGAAGATGAGCCTGGGCCTGCTGTTCCTCTCCGCCGGCTTCCTCTTCATGCTGGGCGCCTCCAGCGAGAGCGCCTCGACGGGCAAGGCGGCGGCGTGGTGGGTGGTGATGGCCTACCTGCTGCACACCATGGGTGAGCTGTGCCTGTCGCCCGTGGGCCTGTCCATGGTGACCAAGGTGGCGCCGGCGCGCATCGTCTCCGCGATGATGGGCGTGTGGTTCCTCGCGAACGCGGCGGCCAACAAGCTGGCCGGCGTCTTCGGTGGCTACTCGGAGAAGCTGGGCGAGTTCAGCGTGTTCCTCTACATCTCCGTGGGAACGGGCATCGCCGGCGTGCTGCTGCTCGTCGTGTCGCCCATGCTCAAGCGGATGATGCACGGCACGGACGAGGTGAAGCCCGACGCGCCCACCTCCGCGCAGCAGGGCGGCTCGGTGGCGGCGGCCTGAGCCGTCGCGGACTCCCCCCTGATTGAAGTCCAGACGCCGGCGTCCCGATGGGGGCGCCGGCGTTTCTGTTGGCGGGCGGCTGGCGCCACCTGAAACACAAACGCCGGCGCACCCCACGGGTGCACCGGCGTTCACTGCCCGAGCCGACCGCCTGGCGGCTACGCGGACTTCGCCGAGCCGGGCGTCACACCGGCAGCGGAGCGCTCCTCGGTGGGGACGGGCGCGGACGTCTGGTAGTAGTCACGCACCACGTAGCGGCGGGCCACCAGGGCCATGCCCACCGCGGCCACCAGGGCGAAGCCGGCGTAGAAGAAGAACTGCCCGGAGCCCGTGAAGACGTTGAGCTTCGCGGTGATGGCCACCGCCGCGTTGGCCAGCGTGTTCGTCACCAGCCACACGCTCTGGATGGTGCCCTTCATCTCGCGGGGGGCCTGCGTGTACGCGAACTCCAGGCCCGTGGTGGACATCAGGATTTCGCCCAGCGTCAGCACGATGTACGGCAGGATCTGCCACGCGATGTTCAGCGTCGTGCCGCCTTCCATGGTGACCTGGAAGATGCCGGCGATGATGAACGACAGCGCGCCCACCACCAGCCCCAGGGGCATGCGCCGCAGCGGCGTCAACTCCCAGCCGAAGCGCTGGAAGGCCGGGTAGACGACGGCCGTCAGGAAGGGGATGAGAATCATCACCAGCAGCGGGTTGATGAACTGCATCTGGCTGGCCTGGAAGGTGAACGGCCCCACCTGCGGGTCCATGGACCGGGCCTGCACCACCCACGTGGACGCCTTCTGGTCGAAGAGCATCCAGAAGAAGGGCACGAAGGGGAGCAGCAGCGCGCTCACCCGGAACACCGCCTTCACGCCGTCCACGGCCTCCTCGGGGTGCTCCCGCTTCGCGCCGTCCAACCAGCCGCCGCCCTGGCCGCGGTTGCGCAGCGCGCTGGCCACCACCTTGAAGAAGCCGTGCGGGTTGGCGCCCGTCGCCGGCACGCGGACGTACTTGTGACGGCCCGCCCAGAAGATGAACGTCGCGATGAACATCAGCACCCCGGGGATGCCGAAGGCCACCGACGGCCCGAAGTGCTTGAGCAGCAGGGGGATGAACAACGACGCGAAGAACGAGCCGAAGTTGATGGTCCAGTAGAAGATGGCGAAGACCTTCTTCACCAGGTGGCTGTTGGACTCATTGAACTGGTCCCCCACCATGGCCGCCACGCAGGGCTTGATGCCGCCACTGCCAATGGCGATCAGCGCCAGGCCCGTGAAGAACCCCGTGACGTTGTTCTCGAAGATGGCGAGGCACGCGTGGCCCAGGCAGTACACCAGGCTCAGCCCCAGGATGATGCGGTACTTCCCGAAGAACCGGTCCGCCAGGTAGCCGCCGATGAGCGGGAAGAAGTACACGCCCGCCATGAACGTGTGCATCAGGCTCTTCGCTTCGGCCTCCCGCAGCGCGTTGTCCGGTATCTGCGTGCGCAGCAGGTAGTCGATGAGGAACACCGTGAGGATGTTCCGCATCCCGTAGAAGCTGAAGCGCTCACACGCCTCGTTGCCGATGATGAAGGGGATTTGCGGCGGGAACTTGTTGCTCTGCGCGGCGGGTGCCTGGGCCATGCGACGGGGTGCTCCCTCGTGACGAAAGGTGGGGGCTCCTAGATTCCGAGAAGCCGCACCCTACCCAACGGGCCGCCGGGACTCCACCGAACGAAAGGGCCCCGCCGCGCTACCCGGCGCTTTCCTGGCCGCACCCACGCCGGAATTCTCCCGCACGACTGCCTGCGTCATTCCGGTGGGCGTGCGTGTTTGTTGATACAACTCAAGTCGCCTGGCTGGGTTTGACAGGCATTGGAATATCCCTATCATTTCCCATGATGTCTTTCCTCCAAGGTGGTGCGAGGGGATGGGGGTGAATGAAGGCACCCCCGTCCCCCCGCTCCATTTTCCCAGGAAGCATTGCGCGGTGCGTCGTCAGCCGCGCGCGCCCTTCTTCACGGGCGCCGGGTCTTCCACACGCACGCCCACGCGGGCCCTGCGGGCCTTGGTCAGTACGTGGCCCAGGTAGCGGCCGGTGTGGCTGCCTTCGACCTCGGCGACCTGCTCGGGCGTGCCAGCGGCCAGAATCCTGCCGCCGCCCGCGCCGCCCTCGGGGCCCAGGTCGATGATCCAATCCGCGCTCTTGATGACGTCCAGGTTGTGCTCGATGACGAGCACGCTGTTGCCCGCCTCCACCAGCCGGTTGAGCACGGACAGCAGCTTGCGGATGTCCTCGAAGTGCAGGCCGGTGGTGGGCTCGTCGAGGATGTAGAGGGTGCGCCCGGTGGCCACGCGCGCCAGCTCGCGGGCCAGCTTGATGCGCTGGGCCTCGCCGCCGGACAGGGTGGGGGAGGGCTGCCCCAGGCGGATGTAGCCCAGGCCGACGTCATGGAGCGTCTGCAGCACCCGCATGATGTCGCGGTGCGCGCCGAAGTGCTCCATCGCCTCGCGCACGCTCATGTCGAGCACCTCGGCGATGTTCTTCCCCTTGTAGCGCACGCGCAGGGTGGCCTCGTTGAAGCGCTTGCCGGCGCAGACCTCGCAGGGCACGTAGACGTCCGCCAGGAAGTGCATCTCCACCAGCTTCACGCCGTCGCCTTCGCACGCCTCGCAGCGGCCGCCCTTGATGTTGAAGCTGAAGCGGCCCGGCCCGTAGCCGAACGCGCGCGCCTCGGGCGTCATCGCGAACACCTCGCGGATGTTGTCGAAGAGCTTGGTGTACGTGGCCGGGTTGCTGCGCGGCGTGCGGCCGATGGGGCGCTGGTCGATGTCGATGACCTTGTCCAGGTGCTCCATGCCCAGCACGGCCTTGTGCTTGCCCGGGGATTCACGGCTCTCGTAGAGGTGCCGCGCCAGGGCCGGGAAGAGAATCTCGTTGATGAGCGTGGACTTGCCCGCGCCGGACACGCCGGTGATCGCGCTGAAGACGCCCAGCGGAATCTCCGCGTCCACGTTCTTCAGGTTGTTCTCCTGCGCCCCCTGGATGACCAGCTTGCGCTTCGGGTCCGGCTTGCGGCGCTCCTGGGGAATCTCGATTTCCTGCCGCCCGGAGAGGTACGCGCCGGTGGAGCTGGCCTCGTTCGCCATGACCTGCTCCGGCGTGCCCTGGGCCACCACCTGGCCGCCCAGTTCGCCCGCACCCGGACCGAAGTCCACCAGCCAGTCCGCCTCCTCCATCGTCTCCTCGTCGTGCTCCACGACGATGACGGAGTTGCCCAAATCCCGCAGGCGCTTGAGCGTCAGCAGCAGCTTGCCGTTGTCGCGCTGGTGCAGTCCGATGGAGGGCTCATCCAGGATGTAGATGACGCCCGTCAGCTCGCTGCCCATCTGCGACGCCAGCCGGATGCGCTGGCTCTCACCGCCCGACAGCGTGGACGCGGTCCGGTCCAGCATCAGGTAGCCCAGGCCCACGTCCACCAGGAAGGACAGGCGGCTGCGAATCTCCTTCAGCAATTCGGTGGCGATCTTCCGCTCGTGCGCCGACAGGGCCATGTCGCCCAGGAAGCCCAGCGAGTCGGAGATGGTCAGCCGGCTCAGCTCGACGATGCTGCGCCCGTGCACCTTCACCGCGCGGCTCTCCGGCTTCAGCCGCTCGCCCTTGCAGGACGGGCAGGGCTTGTCGCTGAAGTACTTCTGGAGCTCGGTGCGGCGCGCCTCGGAGGTGGTCGTCTTGAAGTTGCGCATCATGCGCTCGACCAGCCCCTCCCATTCCATCTTGTACTTGCCGCCCTCGCCCCACGCGACGGTGAAGGACTTGCCACTGGCGCCGTACATCAGCGTGTCCTTCTCGCGCTTGGTCAGCTTCGCGTAGGGCACGTCCAGATCAATCTTGAAGGCCTTCGACAGGCTCTCCACGAAGTCGGCCGTCCAGCCCTCGCCGCGGTTCATGCTGCCGGCCCACGGTTCGATGGCGCCGTCGCGGATGCTGCGTGACGCGTCCGGGACGATGAGGTCCGGGTCCATCTCCGGCTTGGTGCCCAGGCCGTTGCAGTCCGTGCACATGCCCAGGGGGTTGTTGAAGGAGAAGGACGCGGGCGTCAAATCACCGAAGGACAGGCCGCACTTGGAGCAGGCATTGAGCTCGGACATCACCCGGTCGGAGGCGAGCGTGCCCTTCTCGTCGGTGATGATGAGCGTGCCCTTGCCCTCGCGCAGCGCCGTCTCCACGGAGTCGGTGAGGCGCGTCTTCACGTCCGGCTTGAGCACCACGCGGTCGATGACGAGCGCGATGTCGTGCTTGGACTTCTTGTCCAGCTCGATGCGCTCCTCCAGGCTCTTGAGCGCGCCGTCGATGCGGGCGCGGGAGAAGCCGCGCTTCTGGGCCTCGGCGAGCAGGTCCTTGTGCTCGCCCTTGCGGTTCGTCACCAGCGGCGCCAGCACCTGGAGCTTGGTGCCCGCAGGGGCCTTGAGGATTTCATCGACAATCTGCTGCGCGCTCTGCTTGCCCACCTTCACGCCACAGTTGGGGCAATGCTGCACCCCGATGGAGGCATAAAGCACCCGCAGGTAGTCGTGCACTTCCGTGACGGTGCCCACCGTGGAGCGGGGGTTGTTGCTGGCCGCCTTCTGCTCGATGGAGATGGTGGGCGACAGGCCGCGAATGGTGTCGTACTTCGGCTTCTCCATCTGCCCCAGGAACTGCCGGGCATAGGCGGAGAGGCTCTCCACGTAGCGGCGCTGGCCTTCCGCGTAGAGGGTGTCGAAGGCGAGCGAGCTCTTGCCCGAACCTGACACGCCGGTGAAGACGACGAGCTTTTTCTTGGGAATGTCCAAGGAGACGTTCTTGAGGTTGTGCTCCTTGGCGCCTCTGAGGGAAATGACGTCGGGCTCGGACATGGGCGGGCGATCTACCACTGAATAAGTGTTCCGGTAGGGGGAAACATGTCGGAACCGCTCTGGATGCAGGAGAACGCCGTGGGTTGCGCTCCGCATCCCACATCTGGCGACCCCCCAGGCGGGGAGGCGTCCGTGAAATCCCCGGGCCCCTCCGGGTCCAGTCAGAGTGGGCGAAGTCGCGACGCCTGGCTGCCTGCCCCGCCCGGCCGGAGGATTCGTCTGTGTGACACCTGGGGTTCCTGAAGGAATTGCAGGAGTGTTCTGCGAAAGGACACCCGCATTTCCCGGGTGGGCTCTGGCGTTTCCTTGCGAGGCCAGGGGCTTGCCGCGTGGGAGCGCCCTTCGCCTCTCTGTGGGCGGACCGGGCACCGGGGTTGCAAAGGGCCCCCCGCTGAGCCGTGAGGTGATCCAGGGTGTGTTCCTGGCGTCTCCCGGTGGGGCGGGGAGGACGTTATGCGCGGGGCGTTTGGGCTGGTGGCATTGGTGGCGGTGATGGTGGCGGGAGGGGCGTGTGAACGGCCCGCCTCTCAGAGGGCAAAGAGCGCCTTCGTTGTCCGGCCTGAGACTGTGGACTTCGGTCCCGCGGCGCTGGGACATACCAAGACGTTCAAGCTGCGAATCGCCAATGCGGGCCGGGCTTCCTATCGTGTGGAAGGCGCCGTCTCCAGCGTGCCCAACGTCAACATTCCCCCCTTCGAGCCCTTCATCCTGTCCGCGGGTGGCGAGCAGGACATCGAAATCCACTTCCTGCCGCAGGTGGAGGGCGAGATTCAGGGCATGGTGGAAATCATCACCGACGCGGAGGTCCGTGGGCGCGTGCCGGTGTCCGGGCGCGGCGTGAAGGCCTTCATCGAGGTGCCCTCGGAGGCGCTCGATTTCGGCAACGTGGCCATGGGCCTGGTGGAGATGCGCGAGGTGACGGTGCGCAACCCATCGGACGTGGACAGTCCGCTGACGCTGTCGGTGCAAGGCGCGGACGCCGACCAGTTCACCGCCGGGCAGGGCCTGCCCTCCTCGCTGGCTCCGGGGGAGGCGTTGGTGGTGCCTGTGGCCTACGCCCCGCGCCGGCTGGGCGCGGCCGAGGCGGCGCTGCACGTGGTGGTGTGTGACGGGTGTGCGCCGGCGGTGGTCCCGCTGACGGGCATGGGCGTGGCGTCCAAGCTGGAGGTGACGCCGCTGCGAGTGGACTTCGGGCGCGTGGCGCTGGGGGCCACGGCGGAGCAGGTCATCACCGTGCGCAACCAGGGCACGCAGCCGCTGAGCTTCTCGGGCTCTCAGTTGGTGGACAGCTCGGAGGGCGTCTTCCGCATCGCCAGTGAGCCGGTGGTGGCCAACGGGCAGTTGGCGCCGGGCGCGGCGGTGGAGCTGCGCGTGGCCTTCACGCCCGCGGCGGTGGGCAAGGTGCGTGACGGGCGGGTGGAGATTGGCGTGCGCGAGCAGGGCTCCAGCGCGCCGGGCCCCAAGGTGTCGCTGGCGGGGGAAGGTGGCGGCTCGTGCGTGACGGTGCTGCCCCGGCGGCTGGCTTTCGGCACGGTGGCGGAGGGCATGACGGCGACGCGCGACGTCACCGTCTACAACCGTTGCCGCGCGGACGTGAGCGTGACCGACCTCCAACTCGACACGCACCAGGGCGGCTACTTCACCCTGGCGCAGGCGCCCGCCAGCGTGAGGGTGCCCGCGGGGCAGAATGCCCGGGTGAGCGTCACCTTCCGGCCCAAGGCGGGGAGCACGGACGCCAGCCAGGGCCAGCTCTCCGTCACGGTGCGTGAAAGCGGCTCCGCGGCCACGGAAGCGGTGGCGCTGGATGGGCGCGGCCGGGTGTTCGCGCCGTGCCAGTACGTGCTGCCCCAGCAACTGGACTTCGGCAAGGTGCCGGTGGGCGCGGAGGTGGCGCTGGGGGTGACGCTGCGGAACTCGGGCACGGAGGCGTGCTACCTGGCGTCGATGCAGCTCGCCCAGGGGTCGGACGGGGTGTTCTCCGCGTCTCCCGTGCGCAACGGCGTGCTGGAGCCGGGCGCGAAGGCGACGCTGGTGGTCCGCTTCAAGCCGTCCGAAGAAGGAGGCTTCTCGGGGCTGGCCGAGGCCTGGGTGAACAGCCCCACGCAGGGGCACCCGCTGGTGGAGCTGCGGGGCGAGGGCGTCGTGGGGTGCTTCGCGGTGCAGCCCACCACGGTGGACTTCGGCCTCACCAAGCTGACGTGCGGCCCGCGCACACGGGAGTTGGTGGCCGTGAACGCGTGCGTCGGGCCCATCCAGGTGAGCCAGGTGGCGTTCGACGCGGGCGCGGGCGAGTTCACCGTGGCTGGTGGCGGCAACGCCCCGTGGACGCTGGCGAGCCAGAGCACGCGCCCGCTGACGGCGACGTATGCCCCGGTGGATGACGGCGCTGACACCGCGGCGTTGCGTTTCACCCTGGCGGATGGCTCCGTCTACACGGTGGGCATGGTGGGACAGGGCGTGACGAAGGCGGTGCAGACGGACCGCTTCTTCCAGGAGTCCCAGGCGAAGGTGGACGTGCTCTTCGTGGTCGACAACTCGGGGTCGATGATGGAGGAGCAGCAGAGCCTGGGACAGAACTTCGCGGCCTTCCTGAGCGCGGCGGACGGCGCCGCGGTGGACTACCGCATCGGCGTCACCACCACGGGCCTGGACCCGTCGCCGGGCGGCTGGGCCGAGTGCCCGGGTGGCTCGCAGGGCGGAGAGAATGGCCGCCTGTTCCCCGTGGACGGCTCCCGGCCGCGCATCATCACCCCGGCGACGCCGGACGCCGCGGGCGTCTTCGCCAACAACACCCGCGTGGGTGTCTGCCATTGGAACGAGCAGGGGCTGGAGGCCGCCTACCGCGCGCTGGCGGACCCGCTGCTCTACAACGAGGATGACCCCCGCACCGCGCAGCCCAACGACGGTAACGGAGGCTTCCTTCGCGAGGACGCCCGCCTGGCCATCATCTTCGTGTCGGACGAGGAGGACTTCAGCGCGCAGCCTGTCTCCTTCTATGAGACGTACCTGCTGGCGCTGAAGGGCAATGACCGCTCGAAGCTGAGCGTCAATGCCATCGTCGGGCCGCCGGACCTGGCCAGGTGCCCCACGTCCAGCAGCTCGGGCAGCCGCTACATCCAACTGGCGGAGGCCACGGGCGGCGTGGTGGACAGCATCTGCACGCCGAACTGGGCCAGCTCGTTGGAGAAGCTGTCCGACAGCACCTTTGGCGCGAACCGCAAGTTCCCCCTGTCCGAGACGCCGGAAGATCCGGGCAGCATCGTCGTCGACGTGGACGGCGTCCGCGTGACGTCCGGCTGGGTGTATGACGCCCGCGAGAATGCCATCCTCTTCGACCGCTCCACGGCGCCCGATGCGGGTTCGCTGGTAGAGGTGACGTACCCGCTGGGCTGCGGCTGAGCCGGCGTGCGGAGCGTGATGCCGCCGGGCGTCTGTCCCCAGGGGAGGCGCCCGACGGCATCAGCGCGTTGATGATTGGGGAGTCCCGCGCGATGCATGGCGGCGCTCGTGGTCGAGCAGCCACTGCTTGCGCTCCAGTCCACCGCCGTAGCCCGTCAGCGACGCGTTGGCCCCCACCACCCGGTGGCAGGGGACCACCACGCCAATCGGATTGGCGCCGTTGGCCATGCCCACGGCGCGCACGGCCTTGGGGCGGCCGATTCGCTGGGCCAGTTGGCCGTAGCTCGTGGTGGCGCCCGCGGGGATGTCACGCAGCGCACGCCAGACTTCTCGCTGGAACGGCGTCCCCGCGGTGGCCACGGGCAGCGAGTCGATGACGCTGACGTCTCCGCGCAGATAGGTCTGCATCGCGGTCGTCCTGCCGAAGGGGTCGCTCGCGGGCTCGAGCACGTAGCCGTTCACGCCGTAGTGGAGCCGGAGCAGCCGGAGCATCCGGGGCTCGTACTCCTCCCAGTCGACCGCGCGCAGGTTGCCCGCTTCGTCACAGACGACCAGCATCGAGCCGATGGGCGTGGGGGCGCGGTCCATGAGCAAACGCAGCGGCGGGGGCATCGTCATCTCTCTGTCGCGAGGGGGAACGGGAAAGGTGGGGTGTGGGCCCGGGCCGGGCGGAATCCGCGGCCCACAGGTGCTGCGCGGCATAGGCACGCCAGGGGCTCCAGGCCGCGGAGCGGCGGAGCGCTTCGTCTGGAGACGGCCGCACGCCATCCTCGCCCGTGAGTGCACGCAGCAGCGCGACATCCGCCGAAGGGAAGGCATCCGTTTCGCGTACGGCACGCAGCGCGATGTACTGCGCCGTCCAATCTCCGATGCCGGGGATGCGCTTGAAGCGTTCGACGGTCTCCTCCAGCGTGGCGCGTGGCTGGAACAGCCTCGGGTCCGCTGCGGCCGCCGCGGCCAGGCTCGACAGGGTCCGGGCCCTGGCGGCGGGCATGCCGAGCGAGCTCAAGTCCTCCTGGGCCAATCTCTCCGGCCGGGGAAAGGTGCGCATCAGCCGGGCATCTCCCGTCGATTCGACACGGGCGGGCTCGCCATACGCCGCGACCAGCCGCGCCCCGAGTCCGCGCGCCGCGGCGACCGTGACTTGCTGTCCCAACACGGCCCGGACCGCGAGCTCGAAGCCATCCCAGCCTCCCGGTGCTCGCAGTCCCGGCCGCAGCGATACCAGCGGGGCGAGGTGCGGGTCGCGGGACAGGTGTTCCCGGATGACGTCCATGTCCGCGCCCACGTCGAAGACGCGCCGGACCTGCCCCACCACCGTGGGCAGGGCCTGAACCTGGGGGAGGCGGAGCGTCGCGAGCAACCCGTCGCGTCCAGGGACTCGGAAGACTTCGACGGCGCCCGGCCCCCCTGCGGTCACCACGGTCCGCCGGTAGCGCCCGGCCTCGATGTGCTCCAGGCCCGGGAGGGCCCGTGCCTCCAGATGCGCCAGCATCGCTTCCCAGTCATAGGGGGGCTGGTAGGGGATGAAGAGCGTGACACCCGCGGCGGCATCGCCCGCCGGGGCTCGGCTCCGGCGGAGCGCGCTGGGAGGCCGTCCATACAGGGCGCGGAACACGTCGTTGAAGCGGCGGACGCTGCGGAACCCCGAGGCCAGTGCCACCTCGGCCATGGGCAGGGTCGTCTCATGCAGGAGTTGCCGGGCGAACAGCACGCGCCGAGTCTGGGCGACGGCTACGGGCGAGGCCCCCAGGTGCTGCTGGAACAGCCGCCGCAGCTGCCGGTCGCCCACGCCCAGCCGGCCCGCGAGCGCCTCCACCCCGGCGCCGTCGTCATCCAGGCCGCCCTCGGCGATGAGCGCCAGGGCCCGGGAGACGGTGTTGGAGGTGCCGCGCCAGAAGGCGAGGTCCGGTGACGTCTCCGGGCGGCAGCGCAGGCATGGCCGGTAGCCCGCCTCCTGGGCCCCGGCGGCGCTCGGATAGAAGGTGCAGTTCTCGAACCGGGGCGTCCGGGCCGGGCAGATGGGCCGGCAATAGATGCGCGTCGTCCGGACGGCGGTGAAGAACCGGCCGTCGAAGCGGGCATCTCGGGTCTGCATCGCGCGGTAGCACGCGCTGGCGTCCAGGCCGTTCATGGAGGGCAAACTCCCATACCGGGTGGCCGCTGTCTGGCCGCTTTCGGACTTCAATGGCAATGAGCTGGACGGGGTGCGTCATCCGCCGCGCCCCGGGGTTTGGCCGCCCGGAGAGGTTGCGTTCTGTCAGGCATTGGCGACATGAGATGGTCTCGACTCGACAGGGCGGTGCGGCGCGTGCAGCCTTTCAAGCAAGATGCCGGAACCCCTACTTGTCGCGGCCGTGGGCGACATCCATGGCCGCTTCCACCGTGTGGAGACGTGGCTGGACGCGCTGGAGCAGGCTCGTGGCCGCCGGGTGGACCTGGTGCTGGCGGTGGGCGACGTCGAAGCCTTCCGCCGCGCGGATGACCATCGGCGCAAGGCCGCCAAGCGAGCCATGCCCGCCGAGTTCGCGGAATACGCGGATGGCCTCCGGCAAGTGAAGCGGCCCCTGTACTTCATCGGGGGCAACAACGAGGACTTCGAGGCGCTGCACGACCTGCAGTTGGGCGGGACGCTGGCGCCGAACGTGACGTACCTGGGCCGAGCCGGGGTGCGCGAGCTGTGCGGATTGCGGGTGGCGTACCTGTCGGGCATCCACGCGCCGCGCTTCGTCGACCAGCCATTGAAGCCACCCTCCACGCCGGACATGGTGAAGCAGGCCGGCTACTTCCGCACGCCGGAGGTCGAACAGGTGGCGGAGCTCCGCGACGTGGACCTGATGCTGGTCCACGAATGGCCGCGAGGCATCGTCCAGCGCGCGCGGGAGGAGAACCCGTCACCGCCGAGGCCGTTACCCTCGTATTGGATTGGCAATCCCGTGACGCGGCGGCTCGTGGACACGGTGTTGCCGAAGTGGATGCTGTGCGGCCACTCGCACAAGGGCTTCGCGGTGACGCTGGAGGGCCCGGGACGTCCGGCCACCCGCATCGCCTGCCTGGACCAGGCGGCCAGGGCCCAGGAGTCCATCTTCTGGTTGGAGTACGAGGGCCGGCAGGCCCTGCGCGCGGGCTGGGGCCTGTCGGGCGCCATCTCATGGACCGCCGGCCAGCGCTGGGACATGAACTCGCTGCCCCCGCTGGCCGCGGAGGGAGAGGGCGCCCCCGCGGAGTTCGGCGTCGGAGAGGCGATGCCGGCGCGGAACTAGAAGGTGCCGGAGATGCCCATCATCCGCGCGCTGGCCACGGGCGCCATCTGGATCTGCCCTGACTGGACGTTCGGCGTGGCCTCGCCCTTCCGGCCATGAAGCAGCAGGGGCACGGCGACGCCGAACGCTGAGCCGAGCAATGCGCCGGTGGCCACGTCCGTGAGGTAGTGCTTGTCGGCGCCCATGCGCAGCAGGCCCACGGAGGTGGCCACGGGAAGGCCCACCGCCCAGAGCCACGCCTGGTGCTTGTAACCGCGCAGCGCGGCGACGGTGCCCGCGGACACCACCAGCGAGAAGGCGAGGTTGGTGTGGCCGCTGTAGAAGGACAGGTTGTTGTCGCTGGGGTGGTCGGTGAGGCTCTTCTGGTCCTCGGGGAGGATGTGGACGAAGGGGCGTTCGCGGCCGGCGATGAACTTCACCGTCTGGTTCGCCAGGGAGGCGAACACCGCGCTCTGGACGATGATGGTGGCGTCCTGGGCGAAGTAGCGAGTCGGAGCGCCCGAGCCATGGCCCATGGCGTACTGGATGCCGAGCACTCCCGCCGGCAGCGCGCCGAAGCCGATGATGTTGCTCCAGTTGTGGGCCCGTTTGCGGGCGGCCGGCGTCGACCCGACGATGCCGCGTCCCCAGCGGTCCAGCCGGTTGAGGCGGTCCGTCCCATCCGGCGCGCGGTCGCACCAGCGGCACTGCGCCGGGGCCAGGTCGTCCTTGAAGAACGCCTCACTGGAAATCCACAGCACGCCCGCCACTCCGGTGCTCACGCCATCCCGGGTCCAGTCGAAGCGGAGCTCATGGAGCCGCGGCTCGTCCGAGCCGCCTTGCGCGGCGGCGGGGGTGATGGGGACGACGGTCAGCAGGACGGCAATGGCAAACGCTCGATAAGGAAGGCGCACGGCCGGCAGCATAGGGGCGCAATCCCGTCGGGTTCCAGCGAAGTCCCATGACTTCGTGCGTAGACTCGGCCCCGCATGTCATTGGAGGCTTGCCCCCTCATGCAATTGACATCCGCGTCGGAACTGCCGCTGCGCGCCCTCTCCACGCTGTTTGCCCGCGCCTTCGAGGGGTATTTCGTCACCGTGCCGGACGCCCCCGGTCTGTTCGATGCACGCGTGCGCAGTGAGCACATCTCGCTGGAGGAAAGCCGCGTCGCGCGCGTGGACGGGGAGCCCGTGGGGCTCGTCTTGATGGCCCGCCGGGGCGGGGAGAGCCGCGTGGCGGGCATGGGCGTGGTGCCCGCCTGGCGGAATCGCAAACTGGGAGGTGCCATGCTGCGCCCGCTGCTGGAGGACGCGCGAGCGCGTGGCGACACCCGGATGCTTCTGGAGGTCATCGAACAGAACGCACCCGCGGTGACGCTCTACGAGCGGCTGGGCTTCCAGCGCGTGCGCCGGCTGGTGGGCTTCGTGGGGACGCCAGCGCCCTTGGCGGAGACCTCCGCGCTGGAGGAAGTGGAGCCGTGGGAGTGCGCGCGGCTGCTGCCGGAGGGATTGCCCTGGCAGCTGGCTCCCGCGACAGTCATGGGGTTGGCGTTGCCCGCGCGTGCGTTCCGGCTGGGCCCCGCGGTGGCGGTGGTGGCGGATGTGGCGGCGCCCACGCTGGTCGTCCGGTCCGTGGGGGTGGAGCCGTCGGCCCGGGGGCAGGGCGCTGGCCGCAGGCTCCTGGGGGCCCTGGCCGCGCGGTGGCCCGGGAAGGCGCTGGCCGTGAGCGCCGTCGTGCCGGAAGGCCCCCTGGCGCGCTTCTTCCAAGGGGCGGGATTGGGGGCGACTCCGCTCACACAGCTCGAGTTGGAGCTGTCACTGAATGTGCGCTCATGAGCCCCCCGCGACTCGCTGTAAATCCGGGAGGCCCGGCGTGGATATCGATGGACTGGCCGGGAATACGCGGACAGCGGCCGGGCAGGCACGGAAATGACCTGGGCGGCGGGCCTTGAATGGAGCATGAAAGTCACCCGCCCGGTCGTTCTAGAATCCGCCCCGCATGCCCTTCCGCTCTGGCCACACCCTCCACGTGTTCCCCGACGCCGGCCGGCGCCAGGCCGCGTTGCGGGCCATGGGCGACGCCAGCGGCCTGAGCGTGGGCGCGCACCTGCTGACCTGGGAGGAGATGCTGCAGGCGCTGGGCGGCGCGCGTGAGCTCAACCGGCGTCCATGCCCGGCGGTGGCGGCGCGAGCGGTGGTGGCCTCCCTGGGATTGGAGCTGGGGCCCACGCCTTTCGGCGACTATGTGCGAGAGCCCGCCTTCGCGCGCGCCGCGCTGGACGTGGTGCTGGACCTGAAGGCCGGGCGCCTGTCCGCTCGGGAGCTCCAAGACGCGGTGGAGGTCCTGCCGCAGGAGCGCAGGAACCGGATCCGCGTGATTGCGCGCCTGTACCACCTGTACGAGCAGCGGATGGCGGAGCTCTGTCTCGCGGACCGCGAGGACGTGCTGCGCGGTGCACGCGAGGCGCTGGGCCGAGGCGCGTGGCCCGTGGGGTGGGAGGGGCTGAGCACGCTCGTGCTGCACGGCGTATATGACGTGCGGCCCTCGGGGCTGGAGTTGTTGCTGGCGTTGGCGGCGGCGTGTGAGTCCCGTCGGGTGACGTTGCGCGTGGAGACGCCGGTGGGTGGCTCGCCCGCGGCGGACGCGGCGCTGACGGCGCTGTTTCGCGCCTTCGAGAACCGCGGCGATTCCATGACGCACGTGGACCTCTTCAAGGCGGACGTCACCTTCGAAGGCCGGCCTTTCATCGACCTGGGGCGCCACCTCTTCTCGCCTCGGGCGCCGCGCGACGTGTTGAAGGACGCGGTGCCGTCCCTGCGTGTGTGGAACGCGGCCACGGCCCGTGACGAGGCGCGTCTGGTGGCTCGGGACGTGCGGCGCTTGCTGGCCGAAGGCGTGGCGCCCGGCGACATCGCGGTGGCGTACCGGGAGCTGGGGCCCGAGGCGGGCTGGCTCGCGGAGTCGCTGGGGGAGCTGGGCGTGCCGGTGCGCCTGCCCTGGGGTGAACCGCTGGGGCTCGCCGGTCCCGTGCGTCTGGCGCTGGACCTGCCGCTGCTGGTGGAGGATGGCTTCCCGGTGGAGCGCATGGCGGACCTGATGGGCAGCCGCTATGCGCCCACCTTGTCGCGCGGTGGTCCGGACGCGCCCGCGACGCTCTTCGCCCAGGCCGCCGTGCGCGATGACCGGTTGGGCGCGCTGCGGAACCGGGGCGCCTACGACGTGCGGCTGGACGGGCTGGCCCGGCGGATGCTCGCGCTCAGCGGTACGCGCAAGGCGCAGGACAGCAGCCGCGTCCACGCCGTGAAGCTGCTGCGAGAGCGTTGCCTGCTGTTGGTGGAGGCGTGCCGCCGCATCCCCGAAGAAGGCACCGCCGTGGAGTTGCTGGCGGCGTGGTGGCAGGTGGTGGAGCGGCTGGGCCTCGTGGATTCAGAAGGCGCGTTGGCGCCTCGCGAGGAGGGGAATCTGGGCGCGCGCGCGGCGGATGCTCGGGCACGGGATGATGCCGCGCGTGAAGCGCTGCGCCTGCGGGTGCTGGGCCTGACGCGGATGATGAAGGCGGTGGGCGGCGGACCGAAGATGCGCCGCCGCACGTTCGGCCGCTGGCTGCGTGACGCGATGGCGGACGCGCACCTGCCTCCGCGTGGGCCCCGTGGCGCCGCCGTCGAGGTGCTCGACGTGGCCGAGCTGCCGGGCCGCTCCTTCCAGCACCTCTTCCTCGCGGGACTGACGGAAGGCCGCTTCCCCGGTCGTGACGCACCCTCTCCGCTGCTGGCGGACGCGGAGCGCGCGGCGCTCAACAAGCACCTGGGCCGCGACGTCTTCCGGCTCACGGGCGGCGAATTCGACGAGCGCGCGGCGTGGCGCCTCACCGAGGACCGGCTGCTGTTCGCCAGCGCACTTGCCGCCGCCGAGGCGAGCGTCAGCCTGTCCTTCGCGGTGGAGTCCGCCGGAGGTCAGGAGCAGGTGCCATCGGCGTTCCTGGAAGAGGTGCGCCGGCTCACCGCGTTGAAGTGGGAGCCGCGCTCGCTGTCACCCATTCCGCCGCTGGACGAAGTGCTCACCGAGTCCGAGCTGCGCCGCTGCGTGGCCCTGGAGGCCTTGTCCCAGCCCAAGCTGCGCGTCACCGAGCCCGACGCCGCGGCCTCGGTGCTTCGGCGCCGCTTCGCGTCCGAGGCCTGGTACGCGGGGGCGCGCGAGCTGTCGGAAGTGGAGCTGGAGCGCCTGTTCTTCTTCGGCAACGCGAATGCGCAGCCGGGGCCGTACTCCGGCTCGGTGGACGTCAACACCCTGCGTGAGTCCTTGCGTGAGACCTTCCGTTTCGACATCACCCGGCCGCTCTCTGCGTCGGCGTTGGCGCGCTTCGGCAACTGCGGCTTCCAGGGCTTCCTCTCGTATGGCCTGAAGGTGGCCGAGCCGGACGTGCCGGGCGAGGAGTTCGACGCCCGGGGCCGTGGCACCTTCTGGCACAAGGTGGTGGAGGAGGTCTTCGCGGCCTTGAAGGAGAAGCAACTGTTGGGCAAGGCGCCGGAGGAGGTCCCGGACGAGGTGCTGGACGCCGCGCTCAAGGCCGCCATCAAGGACTTCGAGCGCGTGCACCACGTGGGACACCCCGAGCTGTGGAAGCTGGCGCACGAGCGAGCACGCGCGATGGCTCGCCGCATCCTCGTGGACGAGCGGCGCGGCTTGCCCTTCGACGCGATGACGCCGGAGAACTTCGAGTTCCGCTTCGGCCCGGCCGCCCGTGATGACAAGTGGAGCAACGTCGTGCTGCACGCGGGCGAGGAGCCCGTGTACTTCGAGGGCACCATCGACCGGCTCGACAAGTCGGGCGGCGAGGTGGGCGTCATCGACTACAAGTCGGGCCGGCTGGACAAGCGCTCGCTGAAGGAGCGGCTGCTGACGTCCGACTTCCAGCTCCCGCTGTACCTCTACGCGGCGCGCGAGAGTGGCCACAAGGACGCGCGGCAGGCCGCGTGGTTCTCCCTGCGCACGGGCATGGCCATCCGCCTGTCCGAGGTCATCTCCGACGCGGAACTGGATGAGCTGCTGTCGAAGGACCCCGAGGTTCGCGCGAAGGTGGCGGAGAAGGAGGGCCTCAACCTGCCCAACGCCGTGGAGGCGCTGGTGGGCACGCTGCGGCAGGGGCAGTTCGCCGCGCGGCCCCAGGACTGCGGGACGTGTGGCTATCGCGCGGTGTGCCGGATTACGGACAGGCGCGTCACGGAGGACGGTGGATGATCAGCGAGCCGTCCCTCTTCGCGCTGGAGCGCAACCTCGCCCTGATGGCGGGCGCCGGCGCGGGCAAGACTTACAGCCTGGTCACCATGACGTTGCACCTGCTGGCCGGGGCACGCGAGGCAGGCGGGCCGGTGCGCCCGTCGCGGCTGTGCATGCTCACGTTCACGGACAAGGCCGCCGCGGAGATGCGCTCTCGCGTCCGCCAGCGTCTGGACGCGCTGGCCCAGGGGGAGACGCGCCTGGACCAGGAAGAGGCGCTGAGAGCGTCGCTGGCGCGCCTGGACAAGCCCTTCCCCCTTCCAGATGCCTGGCGGCAACTGCGTGAGGAGCTGGGAGCGGCCACGGTAGGCACCTTCCATTCGCTGTGCGGCCAGTTGCTGCGCCGCGCGCCGCCCGCGGTGGGCATCGACCCGAACTTCGAGGTGCTGGACTCGCTGGAGGCGGCGGGGCTGGTACAGGACGTCTGCGAGCGCGTGGTGCTGGACGCGCTGGAGGTCGGTGACGCGCAGGTCCGGGAGCTGTGCCAGGAGCTGGGCTTCTCCGGCTCGGGCTTCTCCGACGGGCTCGTGGCCGCGTTGATGGCCGTCTACGGCAAGCTGCGCGAGGAGGGACTGCGCGCGGAGAAGGCCGCCGTGAGTGACGCCGCCGAAGCGCGCGCGGAGCTGGAGTCGTCCATCACGCAGTGTCTGGAGCTGTGCGCCGAGGCGCGGGGCCTGGACGCGAAGGGTGAGTGGAGCCGGTTGCTGGGTGGGCTGGAGCGCGCGCTCAACGGCATGACGCCGGAGAACTTCGGACAGGGCGAGCGTTACCCCTGGCTGCGCGCGTGCTTCAAGGTGGACGGCCGCAACTTCTCGCGGCTCAGCAAGGGGGCCGCGGGGCCCATTCGAGCGCTCTACTGGCGCATCTTCGGCAAGAGCGATGGCTCCGTGCCCCGGCTGGATGATGCCTGGGCCGCCTGGCGCACCGCGCCCTTCGAGGTGACGTTCCGCGAGCTGCTGACGCGCGTGGAGACGCGTCACGACACGGAGCTGTCCCGCCGCAACGTGCTGGACTTCACGTCCCTGCTGGTGAAGTCACGCGACCTGCTCCGGGCGCACCCGGAGTTCCGCCGACAGGTGCAGGAGCGCATCGGCGCGCTGCTGGTGGACGAGTTCCAGGACACCAACCGTCTCCAGTTGGAGCTGGTGCTGCTGCTGGCGGAGCGGCGTGAGGACGGTCCGCGCGAGCTGGCGCCGGACGTGGACCTGGTGACGGCGCTGCCGCTGGAGCCCGCCTTCCTGTGCGCGGTGGGTGACCGCAAGCAGTCCATCTACGAGTTCCGTGGCGCGGACGTGTCCGTCTTCTCCGTGCTGGCGAAGAAGCTGGTGGAGGAGGGGGGCACGCAGGGCTTCCTCCAACAGAACCGCCGCTCCGTGCCCGGGCTGTTGTCGTTCTTCAACCGCACCTTCGCGGGGGTGCTCGTCGCCGCCGACTCCGGGGCGCCTCGGCCCTTCGAGGTCATCTACGTCCCGGAGAAGGATGACCTCTCCGCGGTGAGGCCGTCACTGACGGACACGCCGGTGGTGGAGCGGCTGCAACTGGAAGAAGCGGACACGTCGGCGGACCTGCGCTGGCTGGACGCGGATGCGATTGCCCGCCGGCTGCGGTGCATGCTGGCGCCGGGGGCGCCTCCTTCCGTGGCGCGTGAGGACGGCGAAGGGCTGCGTCCCGCGCGGGGCGGCGATGTGGCCATGCTCTTCCGGACCTTCACGCACCTGGAGGTGTACCGGCAGGCGCTCATCCGCCACGGTGTCCCGCACCGCGTGCTACGCGGTCGTGGCTTCTACGGCGCGCAGGAGGTGCTGGACCTGGCCTCGCTGCTCGCGCTGCTGGCGGATGCAGAGGACGCGCTGGCCTTCGCGGCGGTGCTGCGCTCGCCCCTGGTGGGGCTGAAGGATTCGTCGCTGTTCCTGCTGGCCGGGGACGCACCGCTGTCCTTGGCGTCGCCCCGGTTGACGGACCCGGAGGTGTTGGCGTCGCTGTCCGAGCGAGAGCGTCAGCGCCTGGAGTGTTTCCTCGCCGCGCTTCCCGGCTTGCGACGCGAGCGCGACCGGCTGGGCGTGCGTGAGTTGCTGGTGTCCGCGCTGGACGTGACGGGCTACCGCGAGGCGCTCGCGGGCTCGCCCTACGCGGAGCAGGCCAGCGCCAACGTGGAGAAGCTGCTGGCGCTGGCGTCGCGCCGGGACGAGCGCGGCACGGGAGGCTGCGTGGCCTTCGCGCGCGAGCTGCGGATGCTGGCGGAGAACAACCCCACGGAGGCCCAGGCGGACCTGCTGGACGCGAGCGACCCTCGCGCGGTGCAGCTCCTCACCATCCACAGCGCGAAGGGGCTGGAGTGGCCGGTGGTGGTGGTGCCCTCGATGGGCAGCCGGCGGCGTGGCACCTCGGGGCGTGTCCACTTCGAGCGCACGCACGGCATCTCCCTGCAGCCGTGGGTGCCGGACTCACTGGATGATGACTACACCTCCAGCCGCTTCAACGCGGTGCGCGCGGAGCTGAAGGCACGCGAGGTCGCCGAGTACCGCCGCTTGCTCTACGTCGCGCTCACGCGCGCCAAGGACATGCTGGTGCTGGCGGGCGGCGCGGAGCGAAGCGGTGGCAAGGACTCCTGGTGGCACCTCATCGACGGGCGCCTGGACGTGGACGCGGAGCTGCGGGGCCTGGTCGATGACCTGGACGTCGATTCGCTCCCGCCGCCAGCGGACCCGGAGCCGCCCGGTCCAGAGGCCTTGTTGCTCGCCGAGGCGCGTGTCGAAGCCGCGCTGCTGCGGGTGCGGGGGCCGCGTGTCGCGCACGCCGAATCACCGGCTGCGGCCGTGGCTTCCGCGGAGGCGTTGCAGGACTTCATCGCCTGTCCACGCCGCTTCCACTACGTGCACCGGTTGGGGCTTCGCGGTGCGCCGTGGCCCTGGGAAGTGCCACCCCGTGGCGCGCCGCCCCTAGTGGAGCCCGACGGTTGGCTCCCTGTCGAGCGTCCGGAGGACCTGGTGCAGCGGCTGCTTCGCGGCGTCGACCTCCGACTCGCGGCGCCGGATGTGGACACTTCGGAGCGCAATGCTCACCTGGAAACGTTGCTGCGTGACGCGGGCGCGTTGCCGGACGAAGCGGGCATGGGCGAGGTGCTGTGCACCGTGGAGCGCTTCCTGACGTCATCGTTCGCGCGTCAACTGGCGAGGGCGCCGTCACAGACAATTCACCGAAGCCTTCCGTTCATGCTTGCCCTGGAGGGCGAGGTGGGTGTCGAGGGGGCGGTGGACCTGCTGTGGGAGTCACCCCACGGGGAGGCCGTGGTGGTGGCCTTCAAACACGGCGGGCGTCATCCGTTGGGAGCGGCCGCGTACACCTACGAACTGGCGGCGCTGGGGCTGGTGGCCCGGCGGATGGTGCGAGAAGGGGTGCCGGTGCGGGTGGGAGTCGTCTTCCTGAAAGAGTCCCAGCCAGAGCCCGAGTGGCTGTCCGGGACGAGGGGCCTGGAGGAGGCCGCCGGGCGGCTCGCGGGGGCAGCACGGGCAGTGGCACGCGGTGAAGCGAGGGGTGAATGGGATGGGAGGGAGAAGGCAGCCTGCCAGGCCCTGCATTGTGGCTTCGCGGAACACTGTCACCCGGCCCCCCGCGCGTGCTAAGCGGCGAGCACCATGCCGAACGTCGTCGTCATTGGAGCGCAGTGGGGAGATGAGGGGAAGGGCAAGGTCGTTGACCTGCTCACCGAGCATGCCCAGGTCGTCGTCCGCTTCCAGGGCGGCAACAACGCGGGCCACACGCTGGTGGTGGGTGGGCAGAAGACCGTCCTCCACCTGATTCCCTCGGGTATCCTCCACCCTGGGAAGACGTGTGTGATTGGCAACGGAGTGGTGGTGGATCCTGCCGTCCTCGTCGGGGAGATTGACGCGCTGAAGGTGCGCGGCTTCCTCAAGGACGACGCGCAGCTCCTCATCTCCGACAATGCCCACGTCATCTTCCCGTGGCACAAGCTGCTGGACAGCTTCCGCGAGAAGGCGCGCGGCGGCAGCGCCATTGGCACCACGGGCCGGGGCATTGGCCCCGCGTACGAGGACAAGGTGGCCCGTCGCGGCATCCGCGTGCGGGACCTGCTCAACGCGGACCGGCTGCGCACGCGCATCGAGGCCCGGTTGCCGGCGGCGTTGGAGGAGCTGAAGGACCTGTGCGCGAAGACGGGCGACACGGTGCCGCAGCTCGAGGTGCCGCAGGTGTTGGCGGAGTTCACCGGCCTGGGCGAGCGCCTCAAGCCCTTCGTCCACGACGCCTCGCTCTACCTGTCCGGCCAGGTGCGCCGCGGCGCCCGCATCCTCTTCGAGGGCGCGCAGGGCACGCTGCTGGACGTGGACCATGGCACCTATCCCTTCGTGACGTCCTCCAACTGCGTGGCGGGCAACGCGGCGGTGGGCTCGGGCCTGGGGCCCACGGCCATCGACAAGGTGATGGGCATCAGCAAGGCTTACACCACGCGCGTGGGCGGCGGTCCGTTCCCCACGGAGTTGCACGACGCCATCGGCGACCAGCTGCGCAAGATGGGTGACGAGTTCGGCACCACCACCGGCCGGCCCCGTCGCTGCGGGTGGCTGGACGGCGTGGTGCTGCGCTACGCCTCGCGCGTCAACGGGCTGTGGGGCATGGCCCTCACCAAGCTGGACGTGCTCAGCGGCCTCAAGACGCTGCAGATCTGCACCGCGTACGAACTGGACGGCCAGAAGGTGACGGAGCTGCCCGGCGACTACGAGGACCTCGCGCGCGTCAAGCCCATCTACGAGACGCTCCAGGGCTGGGACGAGCAGATCGCCGGCGTGCGGACCTTCGACGAGCTGCCGGAGAACGCCAAGCGCTACGTGCGCCGGGTGGAGGAGGTCAGCGGCGTCCCCGTGGTATGCGTCTCCGTGGGCGCCGACCGCGGAGAGACGGTGCTGCTCCAGAACCCGTTCCGGAGCTGAGCGGAGGCGAAGGGCTGGCGTCGCTCGCGGGCGTGCTGACGCGGCCCTGGTTTTTCTGCTACGGCTTCCGGTTCGATACCCCGGGAGCCGTCATGGTCGTCTTGCGCAGGTTCGTCATCGCGCTGTCCGCGGCAATGCTGCTGGGGGCCGCGGAGCCATCCGCCGCGGCCCGGGCCGCATTCCTGCGCGGGGAGTCGGCGCTGGCGCGTGGTCGCTGGGATGACGCGGCCACCGCCTACCGCGAGGCCCTGGCCGACACGCCCGGCTATCCCTCCGCCCTCAATGGCCTGGGCAGTGTGCTCTTCCGCAAGGGGCAGGTGCAGGAGGCGCTCACGCTCTTCCGTGACGCCGCGAAGGCCGACCCCGGCTTCAAGATGGCCTGGTTCAACCTGGGCTATGCCGCGCGGAAGACGGGGGATGCGGCCACGGCGGCACAGGCCTACGAGCGCTACACCGAGCTCGAGCCCGGCGACGCGGACGGCTTCTACGGCCTGGGGGAGAGTTACCGGCAGCTCGGCCAGAAGGACAAGGCGATCCCCGCGTACCAGGCGTACATCGCCCGTGAGCAGCGCAAGGGGGAGCAGGTCTGGGTCCGCAAGGCGACCGAGCACCTGAATGCCATGGGCGCCGAGCCGCTCGCGGTGGCCACCGCGCCGGCCGTTGCGACGCCCTCGGCGGCGCCCGTTGCGGAATCCGTGACGTCCAATCCGGCGCTGGCGGCGTCGCGCATCCGTGACGGCGACGCCTTGATGAAGGAGCGCCGCTACCGCGAGGCGGCCTTCGCCTTCCTGGATGCATCCCACGCGGATGCGGGCCATGTGGAGGCCTTGTTCAAGCTGGGCAACGCCTTGGCGGTGCTGGGCTACTACGGGCAGGCGGTGGCGCAGTGGGAGCGGGCCACCGCGCTCACGAAGGACGCGGCCATCCAGCAGAGCGCGAAGGAGAACATCGACCGCGCGCGGGCGAAGATGGCGCAGGCGGGCGCTTCTCCCCAGGCCGCGGGACAGGCACCGGGCTCCGGGCCCGTGGCCGACACGACGCGCGCGCTGGCGCGCCGGGCGTATGAGCAGGGCGTGCAGCGCATCGCCAGCAAGGACTTCAGTGGCGCGCTGAGCAGCCTCACCCAGGCCATCCAACTCGAGCCCATGCTGACCGTGGCCTTCGTCGCGCGAGGCAGCGCCAACATCGGCCTGCGTCGCTACGCGGAAGCCGCGGCGGACTATCAGTACGCCTTGGAGCTGGAGCCCGGCTCGGCGTCTCCGCTTTACGGACTGGCCGAATCTCTCCGCGCCATGGGCCGCACGCTGGAGGCACGCGACCTCTACGAGCGCTATGCCGCCTCCTCCTCCGCGGACGTCCGCCCCCAGCTTCAGGAGGAATCCCGACAGAAGGCGGCGCGCCTGCGTTGACCGGCAGGCAGGAAGCCTGAGGGGCGGTGGACCGTGTCAGCCCCAAGCATTAGCTTCCATGGATGACCGGGCGCGACGCGGAACCGAACGGACGGCAGGTCTTCAGACCCCGACGGGTCCTCGCAGCGGCCATGGCCGCCGCGGGTCTCCTCTGGGTTGCCGTGCTGGTGTACCTCCTCCGATTCTTCGATGAGGTCCCGCTCAAGACCTTCCTCTCAGCGGGATTTTTCGTCCTCTTCTTCGCGGTGTCGCTCATGTACTACGGGCGCACGCACATCGTCGTCGATGCCCGGGGGTTGACCTACCGAGGCATGGTGCGGACGCGGCGTTTCACCTTCGCGGACATCCGCAAGCTCGATGTCCTGCCCGGGCCCGTGACGGTCTACGCCATCCGGGGCAAGGCGGGCCTCGTCCACTTCACCAGCTTCTTCAGGCACCATCGGCAGCTCGCGCGGCTCCTCGTGGAGCGTGCGGGGCTGGGGCCCATTCCAGGCTGAGCCTCGCGTCAGCTTCCCGTGGCGAGCAGCCACGTGACGGCCACGCCCACGGAGGCCGCCACCGCGCCCAGTCCAATCAGCCACCATTCGCCGCGAGGCTTGGGCACGCTGGGAGGGGCCTCGGGCGTGGGCTCCGCCGTGACTTCGGTGGAATCAGGGCAGGCCGTGTCAGAGGGCGATTCCTGCTCGCCAGCAGGCGAGGCGGGGGGCGGGGGCTCTTCCACGGCGGCCTGGAAGCGGAGCAGTGAGCGGCCCATTTCAATGACGTCGCCATCCGCCAGCGGAACCCGGGATTCGACGCGCTGGCCGTTGAGGAAGACGCCGTTGGGGCTGCCCAGGTCCTCCAGGGAGAATCCTCCTTCGCCGTGGAGGACGCGCGCATGCGTCCTGGACACGGCCCGGTCTCTCAGCCGCATCGCGACGTCGCTGCCCCGGCCGATGTCCGTCTGCGCCTCGGCGAGCGCATGGACGCGCCCGACATCCAGTCCCGTGAGGCAGGTGAGGGTGGCCGCGCGCGATGGGGCCGGTTCATCCGTTCCCGTCAGCAGTCCCTTGAGGAGCGCCACGGTGCCCAGCCCGCGCTCACTGACGGCCTCCTGAAGCACGCGCAGTCCCATGTCGTCGGGCAGGCCGAGCGCCTCTCCGGGAATCACCAGTCTCGGGACGCCCGGGGGGACCAGCACGCCATTGACGGAGAAGGTGCGCGCGGCCTCGACCATGAGCCGCTGTGCCTCGATGCGCAGGCTGAGAAGGCTCGGCGGCAGGCCCTCCAGTCGGATGTGGTCATCCGGACCGCCTCCCAGGAGGTGGATGCCATCGGAGAGCTCGAAGGGGGTGGTGGAGCCCAGGTGTTCGAATTCGAAGCGCATGAGACAGCCCGGAAGCAACGGGCTGGCCGTCCCAGGAGGCCAGGGTTCCGCGGACTTGCCGTCCATGTGCGTCCCGGCGGCGATGGGGCCGTCCGAAGCGCGAGACACCCGCGGAGGAAGCGCGGACCTGGCTCAGGCGGCGCGCGGCTTCTCGGAGGCTGGCGACTGGCCGGTACCGGAGCCCGTTCGCGTGCCGGGATACACGGCCACGGCCGATCCGTCCGCGACGAAGGCGGAGCTGGGCTTGCCGCGCAGGAAGGGGACGAACCTCGCGCCGTACATGCCTTCCACGTCGATATCGAGCGCGGTGGTGTCCACCTGCCACACGGACCAGCGGGGATGCTCCACGCGGTACTCCGCGCAGCCGCCGTCCCGTTGCGCGGTGTAGCCCCAGTAGTGCTCGGTGATGAACTCCGCCTCCGAGCCAGGCTCGCTGGCCTGCGGCGGACCGAGCGTCGTCGCCGCCAGGTGCTGCCACTTTCCCCCCGCCTTCCACGCATATTCGACGCGGCCAGGGGCGCCGGTGTGCGCGCCTTCCATCTCCACGACGTGCCGCATGGGCAGCGCGACATACGGCTCGTTGTAGAGCACGCGCGCCACGGTGGCGATGGCCTGTCGCGGGACGATTTCCTTCACGAACACCACGCCTCGCCGCCAGCCTTCAGGGCCGAGATGGCGCACGTAGAAGCGCAGGTTCACCTCGTCGAAGTTGCGGTGGAACGGCACGGGCAGTCCCCGCACGCGCGTGTCTAGGAACCGGAAGCCCACCATGCTGGCGAAGGTCCGGCCCTGCCAGGTGTCCAGCTCCGTGTCACGAGGGACGAGGGGGCGCAGTACCTCCGGGTCCACCTCGTAGTTGAGCATGACGAGATACCGCCACTCCGCCGTGAGGAAAGGGCGCATGCCTCCGTCCTAATGCGGGGGCGTCTCCCGACGCCACTCCCTCTGACTGCGGGCGTGCGTCGCGCTCACTCCTCGCAGAAGCCGGCATTCTGCGAAGGGGAGCGTTCGGCGGAGGCCCGGTGTCCGGGCTTGCTCCATGCCCAGGCACAGGTGGCCGCGTCGCTACCAGGTCGCGCCGACGTTGACGGTGCCCGCGTAGCTGCCGCCGCTGCTGAAGCTTCGGTCGCCAATCGTGACGTCGCCGGGCGGGGCGTTCGCCGCGAACTGCTGGTCCAGGAGGAAGCTGTACTGGAGCCGGGCATCAGCGGTGAAGTTGCCCATGTGGACGCGCAGGCCGCCGCCCAACGGGATGTTGCCCGCCGTGTCATCCGCGAAGGCGACCGTGGGTGCCCGCACGTTGTACCGGCTGATGCCCACGCCGCCCAGGATGTAGGGCTGCACGGGCGCGGCACCCAGGCCCAGCGTGGCCACCACGTGCGCGCCGTTTCGTACCAGGTCCGGGCCGCTCCGGGCGCCCGTCACCACGCGCGGGTCGAACTCGTTGAGGGCGCCCGAGTAGCCCAGCTCGATGCCCAGCACCTTCGTGGGCTTGATGGCCACCGTCACGCCGTAGCCAAGGCCCGGGTTGATGTCGGAGCCCAGTGCGCTCGTGTAGCCCTCGACACCGCCGCCCACCAGGAACGTCAGTCCGCGCATGTCCGCGGAGGACTCCAGCCGCTCCTGTGCCATGGCGCTCCCTGCTCCCAGCACACCCACCACCGCGCCCACCTTGAGTAGAGTTTTCATTCGCGCCTCCCTTGGGCCTGAACCGCTGGTTGAGGCGAGAAGATGGGAGCCGCCGCTCGGCATGACAATTGCCGAGACCCCAGGGTGAGAGGGGTACGATGGTCGCCTGCCCGCCCACCTCGTGGTGAACCCATTGGACGCGAAGCCCGCTAGGATGCGCGGCCTCGATGCGTCTCCCGTCCTCCGTCATCGCTCCGCTGCTGGCCGTCACCTGTCTTGCCACCGCCTGTCGTGATGAGCAGGCCGGGCCGCGTCAGCAGACACCCCGCATTCCCGCGCCCACGCAGCTCCGCACCCTGGACGCGGCGCCCGCGGACCTCACGTTCCGCAGCGGCGCGACGTTCGCCGGTGGCGCGGTGGTGTACCTGGGCTCCAAGGTGTCACCGGAGAAGGCCGCGCCTGGCACGCAGGTGAGGTTGGCCCATTACTTCCAAGCGGTTCGTCCGCCGCCGCAGGGCTTCGCCTTCTTCGTCCACGTCGTGGACCCGGCCAGTGGCGGCATGCTCACGAACGCGGACCATGAGGTGCAGGGGGGCGCCGCGCCGCTGGCGTCATGGCCGGTGGGCAAGGTCATCGAGGACGTCCACTCGGTGCCCATGCCGGGCACGCCCGCGCGCGTGATGCTCGGCTTCTGGCGGGGAAACTCCCGGCTGCCTGTGGACGACGCCCAGGCGCATGACGGCTCGCAGCGGATGCTGGGGCCTCAGTTGGGCGGTGCCGCGCAGGAGCTGCCCGAGTACTCCGTCCCGCGCGTGAGCCAGCCGCCCACCATCGACGGCGTGCTCGACGACGCGGCGTGGAAGCAGTCCAAACCGGTGGTGCTGCGCCGGAGCTTCGACGGGAGCGCAGCGCGCCAGCGCACCGAGGCGCGGCTCGTCCATGACGGCAAGTTCCTCTACGTGGCCTTCGACCTGGATGACCCGGACGTGTGGGGCACGCTGCGCAAGCGCGATGACCCCATCTACGAAGAGGAAGTGGTGGAGATCTTCCTCGACGCGAACGCGGATGGCCGCACGTACAACGAACTTCAGGTGTCACCGCACAACGTCATCTTCGACGCGTACTTCCCCGCCCGTCGGCAGGGCATGGACCGCTCCTGGGATTCAGGGATGACGTCCGCCGTGAAGGTGCGGGGCACGTTGGATGATGCCTCGGACCGCGACGAGGGCTGGTCGGTGGAGATGCAGATTCCCTTCGACAGGCTGGCCGAAGTCCCGCACATCCCGCCCCAGCCCGGTGACCGCTGGCGCTTCAACCTCTACCGGCTGGAGCACCATGACCGCCGCACGGTGGAGGGGCAGTCCTTCTCGCCCCTCTTCGTCGGCGACTTTCATGCGCTGCCGCGCTTCGGTTGGCTCGTGTTCGAATAGGGGCGCCCGCGCTCACGCGTGGGGGCTGATGTCCCAGTGAGCGTCCGCGACGGACCGCTCGGTGGGGTCCCCCAGGAAGCGGAGGAAGCCGCGAGTCTCCAGCGTGTCGATGAGCTCCTCCGCCTCCAACTGCGAGAAGCCGCGCAGGTCCACGAGCAGGTTGCGCATCACGGACTTGCCACGGAGGTACCCGATGGGTTCTCCCGGACCGAGCGCGTTCTTCAGGTCGGCGGTGAGCTGCTGGAGGTCGATATCCTCTGGAATCATCGGCCCCAATCTGGTGATGCGCCCCCAGCCCGCGCAACCGGCATGACCCGGGGAGAGGGCTCGTGGGGCAGGAAGGTGAGCAGGCGGACGTCCTGGCCGTCGCTTTCCACGGTGATGGCGCCATGCTGGTCCGTTCTCCAGCACTCGCTTCTCAGCGCCCGGTATCGCGCCTCCACGTCGTCGTGGGGAAAGCCGTACCGGTTGCGCCGGCCCACGCAGAAGACGACGTGCCGTGGGCGTGTTCGCGCCAGCAGGGCTTCCGTGGAGGACGTCCGTGAGCCGTGGTGAGGGGCCTTCATCACCGTCACCGGGCCCAGGTGTTCCGCCAGGGCCTCCTCGCCATCCGCCTCCACGTCGCCCGTGAGCAGCACGGTGACGTCGCCGTGGCGCACCAGGAGCACCACGCTTCGGTCGTTCGCGCCTTCCAGCAGGTCGCGTGCCTCCAACGCCGGAGGTCCGAGCACTTCGATGGTCGCCTCGCCCAGGCGCAGGGGGGGATGGCCCACCTCGACTTCCTCCACGAGCGCCGTCCCCGCCGCGGCCACCACCTGCCGTGAGAGCGGACCGTCTCCGTCGCCCGCGGGCATCCACAGTCGCTGGGTGGGAATCTGCTTCAACGCGGAGGCCAGCCCGAGCGCATGGTCCGGATGCGGATGTGACAGCACGGCGAGGTCCAGCCGGGAGATGCCCGCGTGTTTCAGGTAGGGGAGGATGAAGCGTTCCGCGGTGTCCATGCCGCCTGGAACGCCGCCGCCATCCACGAGCATGTGCTCACCACCGGAGCTGACGACCACGCCGTCGCCCTGACCCACGTAGAGAAAGGTGACGCGCAGCCCGGGCTGCGGCGTGAGCACCGGCGACAGGATGGCGGCGACGACGGCCGCGGGAGCCAACAATCCGCCCAGCCGCCAGCGCCCCGTGCCGAGCGCCCATGTCAGCAGCCCCGCCGCGTAGAGCGCCGACAGGAAGCCCAGTGACGGCACCTCGACCGAGGCCAGCGGCGCCGCCGCGAAGAGCCGGGTGATGACCAGCAGCAGCTCGGACGCCCAGGCGCCGGCCCACAGCACCGGCGTCGCCAGCGCGGGGGCGACGACGAAGAGCGCGGCGCCACCCGCGGCCAGGCCGGTGAGCAGCCCGCACAAGGGCAGGGCGACCACGTTCGAGATGAGCCCCGCGAGGCTCACCCGTCCGAAGGTCGCCGCGACGATGGGGAGTCCTGACAGCGTCGCGGCCGCGCTCGCGCACAGCGTCTGCGCCACCGTCTCCCGTGCCTGTCCCCACCAGCGCCGGACGCGGTGGGGCTCGGACGGGTCGGGCTCGGCCAGGGGCAGCGCTTGCCTCAGCGGCGGCGACAGCAGCACCAGCCCCAGTACGGCGAGGAATGACAGCCGCAGCGACAGGTCGGCCACGCTGGAGGGTGCCCAGGCCACCAGCACCACGGCCGCGGCGGCCAGTCCGTTGAGCCCGTCCGCGCGCCGCCACAGCGCCAGCCCCAGCAGCACCACCGTGGCCATCACCGCGGAGCGCACCGCGGGCGGCTGGTTGTCGGTGAACACGACGTAGGCCCAGACGAAGGGCACCGCCGCGGGGGCCGCCACCTGCCGAGCATCCAGCATCCGCCACCGCTCGCCGGTGCGCACCACCAGCCGCCGCAGCACCGCGAGCGTCATCAGCGCCAACGCCGCCACGTGAAGCCCGCTGACACTCAACACGTGGGCCAGTCCTGCGCGAGAGAAGGCCTCTTCCCACGAGTCATCCAGCGCCGCGCGTTGCCCCGCCGCCAGGGTGAGGAAGAGCGCCGCCGCATCCGCCGATGGCGACACCGAATGGACCGCCGCCGCCAGCCGCGTGCGCGTGTCCTCCAATGACACCCGCCACGCCGGGGCAGGGGAGAGCACCATCAGGCGCCGCGCGTCCATGCCACCGGTGAAGGCCACGCCCTGTCGTCGTCGCGCTGCTCCGAAATCCTTCTCGCCCGGGTTTGATGGGGGCGCGTCTGGCTGCAGCTTCGTCTCTGCCCGGACACGTTGCCCGGGTAGGAGCGGCGGTGGCTCGCCGCGCAGCGACAGGTTCATCCGGAACCGGACGGGCGCGAGCGGTCCGGGAGAGACGCCCGCCCGCGCGACGGCCAAGCGGACACGCGTTGTCCCGTCGAAGCGGTCCACCCGCTCCGTTTCTCCCTCGATGACGACGGTGTTGCCTTGGGTCAACTCCGCCGGCACATCCACTTGGGACTCCCAGCGCGCCAGCCCCGCGCCCGCCGCCCAGAGCGACGCCAGCACGGCGAGATGCGCACCAGGCAGCCGGGCAAGCGTCAGCCCGAGCGCTCCCAGTAAAAGCCCACAAACGAGAAATGGCTCGGCGTACGCGCTTGTTACCGGGGCGCAGAGGGCTCCGAGTGACAGGCTCAGGGCGGGAAAGAAGAGAGGACGCGCGCCCAGGTCGCGCCAAGCATGACGTTCCACCTTCCGACCCCCACCCGCCGCCCGTCACGCCGGTGCACACATCTGCCGACACCGCGTGTAGAAACCGACAACGTAGTCGGGAGCGTCCTGGGTGGTCAAGGCGTTATCGTTGCCCGTGGATGTGGTTTGTGGTAGTAGTGCCCGGCTGAAAGGCCGGGAACGAGTCTTTCAAGGAGGCAGTGAGTGCAGACCAGCTTCAAGACTGGTGACAAGGCGGTCTACCCGGGCCAGGGCGTCGGTGAAGTGATGGGTATCGAACACACCGAGGTGGCCGGGCAGCGCCAGTCCTTCTACGTGCTGCGCATCCTGGAGAACGGAATGCGGATCATGATCCCGATCAACAAGGTCGGGTCGGTCGGTCTCCGGGAGATCATCAGCGAGGAGGACGTCAAGCAGGTCTACTCCATCCTCAAGGAGAAGGACATCTCCGTTGACTCCACGACGTGGAACCGTCGTTACCGGGAGTACATGGAGAAGATCAAGACGGGCTCGGTGTTCGAAATCGCCGAAGTGCTCCGCGACCTCTACCTCCTGAAGGGCGATAAGGACCTCTCCTTCGGCGAGCGGAAGATGCTGGATACCGCGCGTTCGCTGCTCATCAAGGAGCTGTCGCTGGCCAAGGACTGCTCCGAGGAAGAAATCGAGTCGGACCTGAAGAAGATCTTCAATCTGGCCTGAGCCGTCCAGCTGCCGTCCAAGACTCGTCGCCCCGGGTTCCCAGTCAGGGAGCTCGGGGTTTCGTCTTTCCACGCCACATCATGTCCGCCCATGAGTGAGCAGCTGCCGCAGTCCCCCTCGGAAGAGGCGCGAGCGCGCCGCATCGCGGAGCTCGAGTTCCGGTTGGCGCGCCGCCGCGTGGGTGTACGGCCCATGGCCGCGGTCGTGGCCATCGCCGTGGGACTGGTGCTGCTCGGCATGCAGTGGAAGGACTTGTCGTATTTCCTGTCCACCAGCGTGCCGCTGACGTTGGGGGCGGAGGGGGCGTACCGCTTCGAGGCGCTCGTTTCCAACCGGTACGCCCAGGTGCATGGCGTGCCCACGGTCCGGGGCGCCTATGAGCGCGCGGACGGCGCGCTGTATGTCCTCGTGGGGCTGCGGGACTCGCCCTTCGTGGTGCGCCGGCCAGCGCTCCCGGGGGAGCAGTGGACGGATGGCCGTCCACCGCCGCAGCCGGACCAGCGCCCCTTCGCCGTGCGAGGGCGGCTGCTGGCGCAAGAGGATGCCCCTCGCTATCGCGATGCGCTGGCCCTGATGGAGCGGATGGGCGAGCTCCAACCGCGGGGCGGTCGGTTGTGGCTGCTCATCGAAGGCGAGCGGCCCGGCGCGGACAGGGGCCTGCTGCTCGTGTGCCTGGCGCTGGTCACCTTCGTGGTGCTCAACGCGATGCTGCTGGTCAGGGGGCTGAAGCGCCGGTGAGCCGGCCGAGTTGCTCGCGGGCCTCGCGGTTGCCAGTGTCGTGCTTCAGGGCCTGCTCGAAGGCGGCGCGCGCCTCGCTCACCCGGCCCGCGATGGCATGCTCCGTTCCGACCTGGACATGGAGCCGCGACAACTGCTTGCGCAGGGGCGGTCCGTGTTTGCTCCAGCCATGTGCCAGGGCGTCGTCCACGGAAATGGCGAGCGTCAGCTGGGCAATGGCCTCCGTGAAGTCTCGCTGTGCCAGGGCCTTCTTCGCCTGCGCCTCGGCGGTCTCGAAACGGATGAGCTGCCCGTGCAGCGCGGTGAGCTTCTCCGCCTGGGCCAGGTCCCGGGCCGCCGCCAAATCTCCCGCTTCGTAGCGGCGCAGGACTTCGGCCTCCTTCGCGGAGGTGGCGTCGGATGGCGCCGCCGCCGAATCGCGAGCCCCAGCCGCCCGCTTGTTCGAGGGGGCCACGGCCACGGGACGCACCTGCTTCGTGGTGCCACGCGCCACGTTCAGGGCGCTGATGCCCGTGGCCTTGGGCGTCAGGGCCGCGTTCTCCGCTTCGGGAGGTGGATTCTCAGGGGGGGCCGTCACGGCTCCAGCCTCCGTGTCGCCTGTTTTGTCGGCGCTGCTGGCTGCGGGTGTTTCCATGTCGAGCCGTGTGGGCGCACCCGACACGGCCACGGTCGGCGGAGCGGCGGCTGCGCTCGGGGGGGGCGCCGGTGGCGGGGCG
>NZ_JABFNS010000070.1 GCF_013116825.1 Myxococcus xanthus | reverse complement strand
CCCCCAATCCGAATCCCCCCGGCCCTTGTCCTCCACCACCACGTTGACGCTGTCGCTCGCCGGCAGCTTCGTCATCGCCGCCTTCTCCGCTGGCGTCACCTATGGCGTGGTGACGCGCCTCTCTCAGGACGTGCTGGAGCTGCGCGCGAACCAGCATGCCCAGGGCAAGTCCCTGCACGCCACGGAGTTGCGCCAGGAGCGCATGGATGGCGTGGTCACCAGCATTCGCTCCGACCTCAGCGAAATGAAGAGCCTGCTGCTGCGGCTCAACGAAGAGCCGCGCCCCGCTGCGTTCCGCCCGCGGCCCTGAGCGCCGCTTCTCCCGGGGGCAACCCTTCGCCCTCGGGAGTCCCCATGGCCCGCTCGCAGCGCTCCGCCTTCCTCTCCGCCGTCTTGTCTCAGATGCACGCGCCCTACCGATGGGGCGGGAAGGGGGAGCGCGACCCCTCCACGGGCCAGCGCGTCTTCGATTGCTCCGGCTTGGTGACGTGGGCCTTGCGTGAGGTCGGCGGGCCTGACTGGCGCGCGACGCACCACACGGGCCGCCTCTGGACGGAGTGCGCTCGCCTGGAACTGGGCGACCTGGTGCTGCCCGGGGACCTGGTGCTGTACCACCGCCCGGGCGAGCCGACGAAGCCGGAGCACGTGATGGTGGTGGTGGGGTACGCCGTCGGCGTCGTGGTGGGCGCATCTGGTGGTGACAGAAAGACGCTCACCCTGGCGAACGCGGCCCGCGACGATGCCAAGGTGAAGGCATTCAGCAGCCTCGACTACCGGGCCCGGCGCATGCCCGGTATCTGCCGCCTGCCCTTCACCTCGTGAGCGCCTCTTCTCCTGGGGGCTGTCAACTCGCAGTCCCCCAGGAGCACCCAATGAAGCACCGCAAGACGCTCATCCTCTCCGCCGCCCTCGGCGTCCTCCTCGCCGCCCCGCTGGCGCTGGCTCAGGCCACCGGAGCCGCCGCGAGCGGCATCCTCGACACCATCCTGGCGTCCGTCTTCACGCCCTCTGGCATCGCCACCGCGCTCGGCGTCCTCGTGACCGGCGTCGGCCTTGTCGTGGGGGGCGACTGGCTCAGCGAGCGGCGCAAGCGGCGCATCGCCCTGGCCGCCTACCATGCCTACAACGTGGTGGAGGACATCGCCGCGGAGGACCCGGCGGACAACGGCTGGGACAAGGCCGCCCGTGGGCTCCAGGTGGCGGACGAGTGGTTCCGCGCCAACGGCTGGCGCCCGCTCAAGCCGCACGAGCAGGCGGTGGTGGAACTGAGCTTCAAGGCCATGCACGGCGAGCAGAAAGCCGCGCAGAAGGCGTCGCAGTCTGCGGACGCAGCTGCGCTCGCTGCCGCGCACGCCGTCACCAGTTCGGGCCTGGCCCCGGTGCTGGCGCGCCCTTAGACGCCCCGCGGGCGGAGGTGTCCGCGGGGCTCTCCCGTGTCCTCTCCGATGTGCCTGTGAGGTCGGGCTACCTTGAAGCGCAGGTAGGTGCCTCCTCACTCGCTGGGCTGTACGCCCACATGGAGGTGGGGGCCCGGCTCACAGAGCACCTGGGCCTGTACGCCTTCGGTCGGGCCACCCGGCAGGAGTCCATGGCCGGCGGCGGGGTCCGGTACACGTTCGGCTGGTAGGTGAGAGCCCCGCCCGTCCAGATGTAGGACGGGCGGGGTTTGTCGTTCCGCAGGCCAGTGAGGGATGAAGGGATTGAGCGTAGCAATTACAATTTTTGCAACAATGCCCGCCGCGATGCGACGCGCTACCTCTCTGAGGAAGGGCCGTTCTTGTTTTGAATGTGGAGTTGTCATCCCCTTCATTACTTGTCTGATCTATCTTTGGGAATGGGGTGCGTCGATGTGTGAGACGTGTTGACAATGGTCATTGTTGGCAGGGCTGCCGAGCTGTGACGGCAGGTCGGTCCGGGGCGCAGTCGCCGTCGGGCATCCTCCGTGCAGGGCGGGGGCGCCGCGTCGAGAAAGGACCCGTGAAGCCCTACTTCCAGAACGACCTTGTCACCCTGTACCTCGCCGACTGCCGCGACCAGCTGCTGGACCTACCGTCCGCGTCCGTGGACGTGTTGCTCACTGACCCGCCATACGGGATGGCCTACGAGGGCAGGGGGCGCAGCGCCGCAGCCATCCGTGCCGATGGCTCCCGCCAGGGAATGAGGGTGCTGCGCCAGGCCCTGTCCGCGGCGAGTGCTGCGCTAGCGCCTGACGTCCACGCCTACGTGTATTGCCACTGGGAGTCCTGGCCGGACTTCTACGACGCCACGTCGGCCCATTTGCGTCCGAAGGGGGCCCTCATTTGGTGGAAGGCCCGCGGGGGCATGGGGGACTGCGCGGCCTCCTACGCTCCGGACTACGAGGTGGTGCTGCACGCGGCCGGCCCGACGCGCCGGCCGCTGGTGGGCAAGCGCTTGGGGGCCGTCCTGGCGGGGTTCGCGCCCGTGCCATCCCGGGTGAGGACGCATCCGACGGAAAAGCCCGTCGAACTGCAGCGCCTGCTGATTGAGCGCTCCTGCCCGGTCGGCGGCCTGGTGCTGGACCCGTTCGCGGGGAGCGGCTCCACCCTCGTCGCCGCGCAGCAGCTCGGCCGGCGCGCGGTGGGAATGGAGCTCGAGGAGCGCTACTGCGAAGCCGCGGCTCGCCGGCTCGAGCTGGCGCTTCCCGAGGGGCCGCCCAAGGCGGCATGACGCATCCGGCGGGGCGGCTGCATGCGGCTGCCCCGCCGGGCCATGCCGGCAGCCCCAGCGGCGACTCCTCGGCGACTACTCCTGCACCGCGAGGATGCGCCAGCCGTTCACGTCAATCGCATAGGTGGCGCCTCCCTCCAGGGTGGGCGCCGTGCCGATGTCGCACTTCTTCGGGTTCGGGATGATGCTGACGAGCACAACTCCGGGGGATGCCGGCGCTGTTGCGACCTCGTAGGACTCGCGGCGGTTGAGGCACTCGTAGAGCGGTGTGGCGTCCTTGGGCAGCTTCCGGTCCCAGGGCAGGTAGTCCTCCATGGCGAGTTGGACGGCGCGCAGGGTGGTGCCGCTGATGACCTGGAGCCCTTCGCTTGGAATCGCGAGCGGGATTTGGAAGGCGGCAGCCTCTTCCGGCGGCGCATGCACCGGGCGCGGCGGCTTCTGGAATAGAGCGCATGCGGGCAGCACGCAGAGAAGGGGGAGCAGGACGCGCTTCATGGGGCCTCCGTGCGGGCCACGATTTCGGATGTGCATAGACACGCGCAGCCCTCAGTCATCCACCGTAGTGACGAGCCCGAGCGCCTTGTTCTCGTGCTTGATGATGCCCACCAACTTCCAGCGATTACGTTGTCGGAGGTAGACCTCTCCGGGTTGCTCACTGCTGAGATTCGGTACGAGCTTGGTGATGGTGCAGGCGCGGTCAAACTGGATGCGGATGGTCCAGATTTGCGTCTCGGCAAGCCGGTCCACGAGCGACAGTGACGAGGGCGCCCACGGGTGGCTGTGGAAGTCTCCGAGGACTACCGTTCGCCCTCTCGGGTCGGCCACATAGCGAGGGGGGATGCACTTCTTCCTCTTCGAGGGGCCAACCGGTTCGGGCTCGCCCAGAGGTGAGGGCATGCTGGCGTGGTAGATGCCGTCTCCCAGCGAATAGATGGCGCCGCAATACTCCTGCCCATAGTCGCGCTCCATCGCGCGCGGCAGCTCCATGACAGCAGGGCAGAGTTGGTCGATGACCTCGTCCACGTCAGAGGACGGGGTGATGGCTTCCCAGGGGCCTCGCACGTAGACGTGGGGGCCTGAGCGCCAATAGTCCCGCGTGCCACTCGGTTCAGGGGCCCCGGCGCAGCCAATGGCCATGCCGAGCGCTGCGACGCGTCCCAACCGAGCTGCTGTCATGGACCCCTCCCGTCCGAAATCAGGAATTGGAGTCCATATAGGACAAGCTGCCAAGTCGTGACAATCAGGGTTTGCTGCTTTGGGAGGTTTGCACCAAAGAGGCACGAGGCCGGGCCGGCACACCCTCCGGCACCGATGCCCGCGCGGGAAGGAGGGGCATCCCTCCCGCGCGGGTGGCGCCGGACGTCAACGCAGTAAGAACAGCCCCGCCGGAGCACCATGCCCGGCGGGTGTGGCGTCGGCATGTGAGAAGCCGCGCCTGGAGGCGGGGGCGCGGTTCACGTTCGGCTGGCGAAGTGATGTGGCTCACCCCAATGGGCTGGGGCGAGCCACTCGTCCTACTCGCCGGCGTTGATGGCTGCGTTCACTGCGTTTTCGTACCTGCCCCGGCTCTTCAGCAATCGCTTGCATGCGAGTGCTAGCGTGCCGTTCAGATTGGGCTTATCCACTGAGTCTGGAGCACTCACGAGCAGCGTGTACATTTGGAGGTCCAAAGCTAACTCCTCGCGAGCTGCTCGATACTCGGCGAGTCTTGCCTCTTTCTTAGCCGCGTCTTGTTCCATGCGTCCTCCCCGAATCTCAGACATGAGATTTGGGAGAGGCTCACCACGCAACCTGTTCATAAGCAATGTGGTTGTGTGTGGCTGGGGGTCGCATGGGCCCTAGCGCTTCGATAACAACCCCGCCGGAGCACCATGCCCGGCGGGTGTGATGGTGACAGGCGAGAAGCCGCGCCTGGTGCCTGCCTCCACCACGAAACCTCAGTCGTCGTGCGTGCCCAGGCCGCAGATGATGCGGTTGCCGTGTCGCAGCGCCGGCCCGCCGCACCAGCACTTCCCGTCAGGGTACGTGGGCTGGGCCGGGGCGGGTGCCTCGGGCTCGCCACGCAGTTGGCGCAGGGAGCGGGCGTAGTCGTCCCTCACGCGCTTGCGGCGGAGCTGCTCAGCAGTCTGGGCGGGCGGAATGTCTCGACGCATGCCCCGTAGAAGGGGTGCCGTCAGGCGGGCGGCACGAGGAAGCTCTGCACCACGTGCTCGGGCTGCGCGTCCTGGTGGGCAAGGGCGTCCCGGGCTGTGGGCAGCCAGGCGCCGCAGGTGGCGCACCAGGAGACGCGGCACCCACCGGTCAGCACCAGGGCGGCCACCTCGGGGTGGAGGACGAGCATGTCCAGGGCGCCGCTCCGGTGCGCGCGGGGGATGCCCGCGCGGACGAGCTGCGCGACGAGTGCCTCCAGGCGGGCCCATGCAGCGTGGGAGACGTGCAGTCCCTCAAGGCGGACGGTGCTGCCGGCCGGGGCTCGTCGCCGCTCCGGGCGCGTCCGCGTTTTGTCGTGGCTGGGCACGGCGTCCTTCTACCCGTCGCGGGCGCTGCGTCCAGGTTCCGGTTTCGGCTCCCCAAACGAGGCCGCGGAACACGAACCGCCGCTAGCGCATGCGCTATGGGCCGCCCCTTCTACTGGCTGTCGGAAGAGGACGGGCTCGGCCGGTGAGGACGGCCGAGCCCGCGAGTGCCAGGGACACCGGGAAAGCGCCGCTGGGGGCCACCAGTATACCGCCCCCTGCGCGCGTGCGTTCGGGGTTGGAGCCCGGCCGATGAACTCCACACCTCAGTCCCCCAGCACCACGCCTCCCCTCGCCGAGGTGCGCCTCTCCCTGCCCTGGCCGCCCTCGGGCAACCGCTACTGGCGCAGCGACAGGGGCGCCACGCCACACACCAGTGACGAGGGCAAGGCGTACAAGGCGCGGGTGAAGGCCTCCAACGTGGGCCAGCGCGCCCTCAAGGGCCCCGTGGTGCTGTCGGCCACGCTGTACCCGCCGACGAGGCAGAAGTCCGACCTCGGCAACCGGCTGAAGGTGCTGGAAGACGCGCTCGAGCTGGTGGCGTACCTCAACGACAACCAGGTGCGGCGCTACCGGGACGTGGCCTTCGCGGATGGGGCGTACCGCAAGGCGGCCCGGGTGGAGGTGGTGCTGGAGGGCCAGGAGTGGGCGACGCCCGCGGAGGTGGAGGCCGAGCGCGTGCGACGCGTCGAGCAGGCCCGGAAGAGGCGGGCGACGCTGGCGCGCAACCGGGCCGCGAAGAAGCTGAAGGGGCTTCGGGTGACTCCTGCCGTCCGCCGCGGGGGTGTGGCGTGAAGGCCCAGGACGCGAAGCTGTCCGCCGCGGTGGAGATGGAGGCGCTGCTGTGCCGGTTGCTGGAGGTGCCCGCCGGCAGTCTCGAAGCGCGGCGCGTGGAGTCCCGCCTCGCCGAGTTGGTGCGTCCGCACCTGGTGCGCGTGGCCCGGCACGTGGCGCGGGCGTGGCGGGTGCCCGTAGAGGACCTGGTGCAGGAGGGGCTGCTGGCGGTGCTGGCCCGCCAGCGCGCGCACCCCTTCCGGCCCGGGGCGGCGGGGGCGGGGCGCAGCGCCTATCCCGCTTGGGCGATGCAGCTCGCCCGTCAGGCGATGCAGGGGGCGGCGCTCACCTGGTCCAGTCCCGTCCACCTGACGGACCACGCGCGCAAGGCGGTGCGGCGCGCGAAGCGCACGGCGGCGGCCGAGGGCGTGGAGGTGTCGTCCGTGCTGCGCCGCCAGGGCCTGGACGCGGAGACGGCGCGCGCCCTGGGCGAGGGGGCCGTAGCCAAGCCCCTCTCGCTCGAAGAGGTGCTGTCCTCTCGCGATGCCGGCGCCGAGTCGCGGGATGCATCCTGGGAACGAGGGTGCCGCGGACTGGCGGCGCGCACGGAGGTGTTGCTGTCGCTGGTGGACTCCTCCGCCGAGCGCCTGGCTCTGGTGGCGCAGCGCGAGCGGGTGCTGTGGGCGCTGTACCGCCTGCCGCGGCTGGAGCGCCAAGTGGTGCAGGCCTGCATGGGGCTGGGGCGCCCCGAGGGCCAGGAGGCCACGGAGAGGACGCTGGCCGTGGAGTTGCGGCTGACGCAGGCCCAGGTGCGGCGCCTGCGTGACGCGGGGTTGGCGAAGCTGCGTGCGGAGCTCGGCGTCGAGTGCCCTGAGCCGGAGCCTACCGCTCTGCCGATGCGTGGCGAGCTGCGCCGCCTACGCGTGGCCTCTGCTCGGCGTGGTCAACTCCGGGCTACGGAGCAAATGCCGCTGCTGGCGGTGGCGGGGAGGGCTTAGCGCCGTGCCCATCATCACAGCGAAGAAGCCGGGCACCTGCACCGCGGCAGGGTGCGGCGGGCGCATCCTCCGTGGGGAGCGGTGCTGGTACGAGGCCGCAACGGGCCTGCGCCACATCGAGGCGGCATGCCGATGGGCCGGCGCTGGGCGTCGGCCCAACCTCCGGGCCGGGCGGTGCCGATGCGGCGCTCACGTGCCCCCACGCGAGGGCAGCCTCACCCTGCGCGGGGAGAAGTCCTTCCGGGGCCGTGTCCGGAAGCTGTGGGCTGTCAGTTGCGCCCGGTGCGGGTGAGGATTCCTGCGTAGCCGCGTATGCTGTTGCGCCCGAAGGCCCAACAGCACTGGAGCGAAGATGGTGGATGCAAGGTATGGAAGGATTTGGGATTGGCTCGGAAGGTCGGTGCAGCTTCTTGCCAGTGACCATGCCCCTCTAGGGAACCGGCTCTATCGAGCAGCTGATGAGTACTTGTCTCAGCCTCGTGTGGAGGAGAATCTGGAGGGGGAGTGGCTCGATACCTTCCTCTCTTTGCGCGAGGACATGCTCAAGGCTGAATCGCTCGACAAGACGCGGCAGTCAGCCATCGCGAAGCAACTCTGCGATTTGTGGAGCGAGATATCCAGGGCCATGTGGAGCGGGAGTGCTTCTAGTTAGCGCTCCTTCGTGCGGCGCGCGTTAGGGCTCATGCTGTGCGCATCAGGCTCAGGACCATGTGCAGCGTGTTGAGCCGGATGCCTGTCTCCTGGGCGGTTGGCAACGGCGAGCGCAGTTCACCGGCGTTGCACTTCTCGGCGACGGGGGCGGCCAGACGCCCGTTTTAGCTCGCGGTGCCGTCGCACGTAGAAGGTAAGGAACGCGGGCCACCAGCCGGCCCACGTTAGCACTACGCGCAGGGCGACCACAGACAGCCAGGTACAGGAGGCGAGGATGACGAGCGTCCCTGTCATCACCACCGCCCACGCCACAATGTGCATGAGCTGGCTCACGCACGCCCCTCCTCGTCGTCTTGCCACACCCTGCGCACGGCGCTGGAATCCCGGCAACCAGGGACCACGCGGCCATTCCGCGCGGGCCAGTAGATGCGCGGGAGCTCCTCGCCCGGGTGCTGCCCGCTCCGGCACTCCAGCCTGCCGTCGTCACCCGGCACCAGCTCCACGCCGCACCCGGGACAGCGACGGGGCGCTGTCACGCCGAGCCCTCCGCGGGCGCATGCTCGCGCAGCAGGTGCAGCTCGCGCCGCGCGGCCTCCAGCTTCTCGCGCAGGAGGGCGCACTCCTGCTTCGCATCATCACGCTCGGCGCGCATGAGGTTGGCCATTCCCTCGGCGATGTCGGCACGCTGGTCCGCCGCATGTGTCGCGGCGAGCCACGTGCGCCTGGCGGTGCCGGGCAACTCCTCCCACGGCGGCAGGGCCACGTTGCCGAGCGCCGCGCGGAAATGCTCATAGGCCTGCTTGGCCTGTCCTTCCTTCACCTCCACGAACTGCACGAGCTTCTCCAGGACCTGCAACATGGGCTGCCTCCATGCGCGCGTGATGAGAGGGCCGACGTGGCGCGCACACGCCGGCCGGAAGGGGATGGCTACGACGCGAGGACAGGGGCGGGCTGCGCGACGACGAAGCGGAGGGTGATGCCGAGGGCGTGGGCGCGCTCCTTGAGCGCGGCCTCGTAGCCGTCCTCCGCGAGCCACTTCGCGGCGTAGCTGTCGGCCAGCTCCACGAGCAGCTCCCGCCCGTCAGAGCTCACCGGCTGGGCCAACGCGGTGAGCTGCTCGGCGCCGTAGCGGAGCCCACCTGCGCGGATGGCTTGCAGGAGTTGGCCCCACGTGCGGCCCGCCGGTGTGTCGGGCAGCGGAACCGCAAGGACTTCGCCACGGCCCACGGAGGCGTCCGCCCTGCGCGCGGAGCTGGGCGCCCGCCCCGCGTCGTTCCGGTGCTCAGGGGTGGCGTTCGCCTCCCAGCGCCGCACCAGGTCAGTGAGGGTGTCGCACCGCTGCTTGAAGTGGGCTCGGAGCCCGTTCTCCAGCCGGCGCAGCACCTCGGCGACGTTGCCGCGGGACAGCAGCTCCCTCGCGGCAGCGTCATCCCGCCCGGGGCGCCACTCGTAGGGCACGCCCTTGACCTCCAGGCACACCCGGTTGACGCCGTCCGGCAGGGACTCCTCGCCGGTGTCTCCCGCTGCAATCCCTCGCGGAGCGCTGGCGGGAGTCTTGAGGGGCGGTGGCTGGGGGGCCTCGGTGACGAGCCCAGGCGGCGTTATCTTCTCCGCCTTTCGTCCTGGAGACTTCGTCTCCCTTCTCTTCTCTCCCGTCTCCCCTCTGTCCTCCCGCGCGGGAGTTTGGAGGGATTCGCGCGGAGAGGCGGCGGGCTCCTCGGCGTCTCCCTGGGCCCTGCCGTCAGGCTTGGCGCGGTCGCGCACCACCTTCGCTATGTGGGCGCCTTGCTCCTCGGCCCAGGAGGTCACCACCAGGTCGTCGCTGGTCAGCACCAGCAGGCCCACGGCGAGCAGCGCATCCACCAGCTTCCGGCGGCGCCCACGCCAGCGGACGGCGCGCTCCACGGCCAGCGCAGCACCGGGGCCGGGGAAACGGCCGTCCACGCGCTCCCGGCCGCAGTAGGCCCAGAGTCGGTAGAGGTAGACGTCGGCCTCGGCGCCGAGCTGGGCGCAGAGGGCATGCACCGCGTACTCCTCGGGGGCCGCGCTGCGAAATTTGAACCAGGGAAGAGGGCAGGTGGCCATGGGCTATGGCTCCTCGGTGTCGGACGGGGTGTTGGTAGGGGGCGCGAGGGCGCACGGCGGGTGGACGCAGCACGCCGGAGGCACGGGGCGGCTTCGGCAGTCGGCCCGCCAGCCATAGCCATGGCGGCAGGTGGGCCACGGGCCGGGGTAGCGCGCGCGGACGGCGAGTCCCGCGGCGGTGGCGCCGTGGAAGGTGAGGCGGCCCTCGTCGGTGACGACGTCACCGAGTTGGACGGCGCCGCACTCAGCGCACGTGGTGGCGCGCATGCGCAGGCAGAGGCTCATGGGAAGAGCCCGAATTGCTCGGGGTTGGCGAGCATCGGTGGGACCGGTCGGTCGTCCACGACACGCGGCCTGGGCGGTGTCGCTGGCGATGGAGCTGGTGCAGGTGGCCGCTCACGGTCCGGGGCTGTGAAGGGCGGTGCAGCTGGTGCCGCGTAAACCTCCGGGCGCCAGATGCCGTCACGTGCGAGACGCATTCGCTCGCGCAGCTCCGGCACCAACCCCGGGTCCACTGGCGTCAGGCGCTTGGCGGGGGCCGCGACCAGCGGCTCCAGGGGCTGTAGCTCCTCCAACCACCACGCGATGGTCCCGCGGCAGTAAGGCGCACGCTTCGGCGCCCACCAGGCATCGCGGCCGAACGCCCGGTAGTCGTTCCCTACCGTGGACACCTCGGCCAATCGAGCCACGGCCACGTAGGCACCGGCCGGCAGCACGTCGCCGGCTGGTGCCTCCAGTCCGTGCGCCTCGCGAAGCCACCGGACCGCGTCGGCGTCGTAGTCGCGCGTCGCGTAGATGGCCAGCCAACAGCCGAGCAACGCGGCGGGCGGGTGCAGGGGATGCCGGCGAGGTGGGCCGCCATGGCGGACGGGCTCCATGTCCGTGACGAACACCGACCACATGCCGTGGTGGGTGAGTGCCCATGTCCAGGGCCGCTCGAGCGGGAGGTGGAACACGCCGCGCCCGGCGCGTGTGTAGCGGTACGGGCCTCCGAGGGGGGCGGTCACAGTCGAGTCCTCGCGTTGTTCTTGGGGATGCGCTCCCCCTCGCGGAGACGAAGCGCCCAGCCCTCGCCGTGGCGTTCGCACGGCCGCGCCGCACCGTGCACCGTGAGGTGGGGCGTCTGGCCCCTGGCCCTCCAGAGGGAGTTGGTGGGCGTGCCCATCCACCTGCCGAGGACATCGCCGCCCGGGGACAGCACGGTCACCTCAATGGCGCGCGCGCTCACTGGACACCGCCTGCCGCTTCCAGCTCGGCGAGGATGGAGGCCTTCGCGGCCTCGCAGCGCTCAGCGACTTCAGCCATGCAGGCTCGGACGAAGAGCTGGCAGTACGGGGAGCCGCCGCCATCGCGCCGCGCGCAGGCAGCTTCGTCGCGGCCGGCGAGGATGCGGCTCATGTCCCGCCAGCACACGGTGCACCCGCCACGGGGCCGCTCGCGCACCAGCTCCAGGAGCGTGGCCATGGTGCGCGGGCGTTTGAACACGTCACGCTGGCGCGTCGTGAGGTGCCTCCAGCCGTAGGCGCCGAACGCGCCAGCAGGGGCCTTCAGCTTCCCGGGGCGCTGGGGGGCAATGGGGCGAAGTCCGTCCTGAAGCTTGAGCTTGCTGGCTACCAGCATGGTGAGTCTCCGGTGTGGTGGTGGCGTGGGCCCCGCTGGCGCGACTGGCCAGCGGGGCGGTGCGACGCGTCGCTGGGCGGTGCACTCGCGCCCGGCGAGGGGCTGCTAGTTGGGGGCGCTCGGACGGCGCCACCCGAGGACGTCATCGCCGTAGCGCCTTGCGGCGTGGGACACGTCCAGGGCCCGGTCCGTCATGTACTTGCGGTCCCGGCCGCCGCAGACCTTCCGCGCCGCCCGGTCCATGGTGGCGGCCTCGAATTTGTCTGAGTCGTATCGGCCCGGGAATGCGTTGAGGAAGCCGGACTGCCCAGACTCCGCTGCCTCAAGGTGCCGGCTGCCGCAGTGGTAGTAGGTGAGGAGTCGGATGCAGCGCACCTCCTCACTCGACAGGCTGTAGATGCTGGAGTCCTGCCGGAAGATGCCGAGGACGTCTTGCCAGCATCGCTGATGCGCCGAGTCGGCGAGCCCGTCGTAGGCGGGCGGCGCGTCCTCAGACAGCAACAGGCGGATGGCGCGTGCACTGTCGTTGTCGCTGGCCATCATCTGGGGCTGGCCGTCACGGCGCGGCTGGAAGTGACGCCGGTCAGTGCCTCGCTGGACGCCCGGGTGGCCACGGTGCCCCGGCTGCCCAACGCGGTGGGGCGCGTCCTGGTGCGGTTGGAACGTCGGTGCGCGCGGGGTGATGGGACGAACGCCGCGCTCGTACTGCTCGGGTCCAGAGCAGCCGACGACGGAGAGGGTGCACAGCAACAGCAGCGTGAAACGCTTCAAGGTGAACTCCAGGCGTTGGGGGTTGGCACTGCATGGGTCCCGGTCTGGGGTTCCGTGCCGGGTCAGGACGGCGCGACGGACCGCGTGTCAGTCCGTCGCGCTCGTCGCGCGTCCCCGTGCCTTCACCTTGTCGTCAGCCAGCTCGCGCTCGCGGCGCAGCTCCGAGGCGCGCAGCAGGCCGTTGAGCGCCACCAGCGCGCCGGTGAACACCTCCCTAGGAATGGAGTCGTCGATGGCGAACTGCTCTTGGAGGCTCCACTGGCCTTCCTCGAAGGCGCGGAGGACGGCCAGGTCTCGCTCCATGCCGTTGATGCGGCAGGGCATGCAGCGCGCGCGTCCGAGGGCGGCGCACACGCACGGTGGCGCGTCGCCCTGGCCGAGTGCATCCAGCACGCTCTGGCAGTCCACGGCGTCCAGCACCAGGGAGCGTGCGTTGCCGGCGGCCACCTCCAGGGCCGCGCGCAGGACGACGCCCACGGAGGCTCGCGCCGGGTTCCCGGGCTCCCGAGCGACGCGCAGCTTGGCCCTGGAGTGATTCTTCGGGGCGCTCACTGGGCACCCCCAGTCTTGCGCTCGGCGTCTTGGGCCTGGGACTCCCGTCCGGCGTCCGCGACGCGGCGGACCTCCACCAGGGCGTTGGTGAAGGCACTCAGCAAGGGAGCCATGCCCTCGCCGGTCGCCGTACTGGTGCCGTAGTCGGCCGCCCAGCGCTCTCCGGCCGCATCAAGGCGGCGGAACGTCAGGGTGAACTCGGCCGGCAGGAGGCTCCGGCGGGGATGTGAGGAGGGAGACTGGGCGCCGATGCAACTCTGCGCCGACCCAGGCTGGTCAGCGAGGCATTCCGGCGCATGTCTGGCCTTGGCTTGGCCGCAACGCCACGCCAACGCCACGACACCTGTGCTGCGGGAGGGGGCGGCTCCCCCGGCCGCCAGTTTTCCCTGGCGAAACGGGGGGTTACCGAGTGACCCCGACAGGAATCGAACCTGTGGCCTGCGGTTTAGGAAACCGCCGCTCTATCCAACTGAGCTACGGGGTCGTGCTCTCAAGTCACTGCGCTTTCTGGAGGAAGTCCGCCAGAAAGGTCGAGCCATGCACCCCCAATCCGGGGCGCATGCACAATGACGTGCCTTATAGCAGGCGGCCCGGCGCGCGCAACGCGCCAGCTTCACCGTTCCTGCCTGCCGCCCCCTGGGGGCCCTGCCGGGGGCCCTCAGCGTGACGCGGGAACGTCCCGGAACCGGACCATGCGACCCCGCTCCCCGTCCCAGACGTTGAGTCGCAGACAGGCCTGCACGTCCCTGGGGTGCAGGGTGGTGGTGCGCGGGTTCTGCAGCTCGGGGATGGCGGCCATGGCCTCCGGCAGCCGGTAGAAGGGGATGCGTGGGTTGAGGTGGTGGACGTGGTGGTAGCCGATGTTCCCGGTGAACCAGGCCATCACAGGGCCGCAGGCCAGGTAGCTCGACGCCTCCAGGGCCGCGCTCGCGTGCGTCCAGTCCTGGTCCTCGCGAAGCGCGACGTCCGGGAAGTTGTGCTGGGAGAAGAAGAGGTACGCCCCCAGCGCGTAGCCGAGGGACAGCGGCAGCGCCATCGCCGTGAGGTACACGCCCAGGCCCGCGAAGTGGAACACCGCCACGCTGATGGCTACATGGAGGAGCACGGCGAAGCCCGCGCTCCAGTAGCGCAGCGGGTGCTTCACGAACGGCACGATGCACAGACCACTCAGGAACGCGAGCGGGTACGCGAAGATCATCACGAGCGGATGCCGCTCCACCACGTAGGCCAGCCGCTCCAGCGCCGTGGCCTCACGCCACTGCCGCGCCGTCCACGTGGTGAACGTCCCCGATGCGGAGGCTGCCAGCCGCGCCGTGTTCGCATGGTGGTGGTTGTGCGACTCGGTCCAGACGCGCGGCGGCGTGAGCAGCAGCACCGCGTGGGTGTGGAGCAGGGCCTTTGCGATCCGCGAGCCCGACAGCAGTGAACCGTGCAGGTAGTCGTGGACCAGGATGAAGGAGCGGATCAGCGCCAGCGCTTGCACCACACTGCCCACGACGCGCAGGGGCCACCAGGAGGGAAGGGCGGCGAGCGCGATGGCGCCCAGCAGGGCCGCGAAGGTGGTGCCTACTTCCCACCAGCTCCGCCGCGTGTCCTGCGCGGCGAAGGGCCGCGTGCGGGCGATGAGGTTCCGCTCGGCGTCTCGGGAGAGAGAGGTGAAGGCGCTGCTGCGGGTCGCGGAGTCCATTCGGAAGTCCAGGGCTGGCACGGCGGCGGCTGCCGCCGATTCGAGTCCCTGGAACCATGCCCGCCCACTGTCATGTGACCGTCATGGGCGGTGCTATTGGCGAACACCACTCGCGGATGTCGCGATGCGTCGGAGGGCGCGCTGCCCCGTCTGGCCCATGGGGCCCGACGGGGCACGGCTCGTCACGAGCGATGCTTGTTGGCCCGGAACTCGCTGGCCCACTGCTCGACGATGGATGCCACCTGCTCGCGCTCGGAGCGCTGCGAGGTCGGAATCACCGAGCCCTGGGCCAACTGCAGGACCGGCGGGCTGTCGCCACTGGGCGTCGGGACCACGGGGCTGGCGCCCTTCTTGCGGACCCAGACGCGGGGCCCCTCGCTGGGACGCACGGGCTCCGGGGTGACGGCGGTCTCCGGCGCCTCCGAAGACTCGCGGCGCTTCCGGCCCAGGATGACGTCCGGAATGCTGTTCGGCGCGGCGTCTTCCGTCCACGCGTGGTGCAGGCGGCCGGACGCCACCATGAGGCGCCGCTTCTGGTAGTGGGCCGCGCAGTAGCCCAGGCTGCGCACCGGTCGCTTGCAACCGATGACGGCGCAGGCCCGGGCTTCCGGGCCGGCTTCTGCCTCGGCGGTGTCGTCGGGCCCCGCATCCAGGGTCGCGAGCGACGACGCCAGGGCGTCCAGGGCCGCGTTCGGCAGCTCACGCCGCGGCTGGCGCCGGAGTCCGCTGGGGGACAGGCTCTCCGCGATGCGCAGAAGCATGTCCGTCAGCGGCGACAGCTGCCCGGCGAGTTCCTCGGCCAGCACGGTGCGGAACGCGCGTTCCAGTGGCGGCAAGGACGAAGCGGGAACGCGAGTGGTTCGCGTGGAGTGATGAGATGGGGCGGAACGAAGGCTACGGGGTCTGGGCATGTGGATGAGTGCCTGTGGTCGCTGCCGGTTGCTTCAGGGGACCGTGGAGCGGACGGCCGTTGCGTTAGCACACCTGTGGCCGACCGCCCAGGACAGCCTGTCAAAGGGCTCGTGAGTGGATGTTTCGCGGCGATAACCCAAGCGGTACGTCCCCATGTCAACACGGCCCACGTTCATTCAATCCCGAGCCGCGCCCACGCCCTTCAGGTATGTCGGAATCCTACCTGTCGAGTGGTCGGCGTGACTTCCAGGGAGCGCGCTTCTTCCTTTACTGAAACAGGCTACTGCGGCGGGATGCGCGTGTCGTGCAACTTCACTGAGAGGATTTGCCGATGCGAAACATCTCGATTGTCGCGGTGTCCGTGGTCGCTGCTGGTTTCCGGGTGGCCTGTGGCGAGGGCATGGGCCTGAATGAAGAAGGCGCAACCCCGACGCACCTGTCGCCCTGATGCAATGAGCCGACGGCCCGCCCCTTGGGCAGCAAGGGATTCAGGGTTCTATTCGAACGAGCCGCGAGGGCCCAAGCCGTCTCGGGGCTTGGAACGCGGGGGGCTGGCCGGTACAACGCGCCCCTGGGCCTGCGGGCATGTCGTCCTGGCCCCGGCTGTCATGATCGCGAACCTCCATAACGCCGACATCCCCCAGCCCGTGCTGGACGTCATCGCGCGGCTGCGCGAACTGGGCCACGCCGTCTACCTGGTGGGGGGCTGCGTCCGGGACATGGTGCGCCTGGTCCACCCCAAGGACTTCGACGTGGCCACCAGCGCGCTGCCGCAAGAAGTCCAGGGCGCCTTCCGCAAGGTCATCCCCACGGGCATCCAGCACGGCACCGTCACCGTCCTCCAGAATGGCACGCACGTGGAGGTGACGACGTTCCGCTCGGAGGGGGACTACCTCGACGGCCGCCGGCCCAGCTCGGTGGCCTTCGAGCGCGACATCGTCAAGGACCTGTCCCGGCGCGACTTCACCATCAACGCGATGGCCTACAACCCGCTGGACCGCGAGCTGGTGGACCCGTTCGGCGGGCAATCGGACCTTCGGGCGCAGCTCATCCGCTGCGTGGGCTCCGCGCAGGAGCGCTTCTCGGAGGACGGCCTGCGCCCCTTGCGCGCCGTGCGCTTCGCCGCGGTGCTCGGCTTCGAGCTGGATGCCGCCACCCGCGCCGCCATTCCCGCCACGCTCGGCGTCTTCCGCAAGGTCGCGCTGGAGCGGGTGCGTGAAGAGCTGGTGAAGCTGCTCCTGTCTCCCCGGGCGGAGAGCGGCCTGCTGTTGCTCGCGGACACCGGGCTCCTGGACGTGTTCCTTCCGGAGCTGGCGCGCGCGGAAGCCTCGGCCGCCGCGTCCGTCCGGGCCGCGGTGCAGGCCTCGCCGCTGGAGGTGGAGGTCCGCGTCGCGGTGCTGCTGGCCGATCTGGTGGACCGAGCCCAGGCGCGCGACATCGGCCTGCGGCTGAAGTTCCCCAACAAGGTGGCGGACCTGGTGGCGCTGCTCGTCGAACACGCGAAGGCGGAGGCTCGGGTGGGGGAGCCGGACGCCGCGCTCCGCCGGCTCCTGGCTCGCCTGGGCCCGCCGCACCTTCCGCTGTGGGCCGCGGTCGTTCGCGCCCGGGTCGGAGTCCGCCAGCCGGACGCGCTCCCGGCGGTGGAGGCGCTCATCGCCCGCGTGGAGGCGCTCGCCGCCGCGAAGCCGCCGTTGACGGCGAAGGACCTGGCGCTGACGGGAGGCGACATCATGGCCGCCCTGGGCGTGGGGCCTTCTCCCCTCGTGGGCGAGGCCACCCGGTTCCTCGTCGAGTCCGTCCTGGATGATCCGGGCCTGAACACGGCCGACGCCCTGCGGCAGCGGTTGCAGGCGTGGCAGGCGCAGGTTGCTCGCTGAGCCGGCGGGCTGCACGGCGTGAAGGGGGGCGGGAAAGGGCGCCCGCCGTGTCCTCCCCGCGTGCGCCCGGACGCGCGGGCGTGTAGGAAGGAGCACCATGCGAGTCGTCGTTGCGATGAGCGGCGGGGTGGATTCCTCGGCCGCGGCTGCCCTGCTCAAGGAGCAGGGCCACGAGGTCATCGGTATCACCCTGCGCGTCTGGTCCTACGAGGGCAAGGCGACGTGTGGGAGCTGCTGTAGCCCAGATGACATCGATGACGCGCGGGCCGTGGCCCAGACGCTGGGGATTCCCTTCTACGTGGCCAACGCGGAGGAGATCTTCCAGGACCGGGTCATCAACCCCTTCGTCCAGTCATACCTGGGCGGGCGCACGCCCATCCCCTGCGTCGCCTGCAACCGGGACGTGAAGTTCAACTTCCTCCTCAAGCGCGCCCGCGCGCTCGGCGCCCGGCTGGCCACGGGCCACTACGCCCGGGTGGAGGAGGTGGACGGCCGCTTCGTCCTGCGTCGCGCCGTCGATGTCGCCAAGGACCAGAGCTACTTCCTCTTCACGCTCGGTCAGGACGAGCTGCGCGACATCCTCTTCCCCGTGGGCGGCATGACGAAGGCGGAGGTCCGCGCCGTCGCGGAGCGGCACGGCCTGGTCACCAGTCAGAAGCCGGAGAGCATGGAGATCTGCTTCGTGCCGGACGGCGACTATGCGGGCTTCGTGGAGAAGGTCGCCGGGCCGCAGCCGGCCGGGGACATCGTGGACACCGAGGGCAACGTGCTAGGCACCCACCAGGGCATCCACCGCTACACCGTGGGCCAGCGCAAGGGGCTCAACCTGGGGGGCGGCGAGATTCGCTACGTCCACCGGCTGGAGCCGGAGACGCAGCGCGTGGTGGTGGGCCCCGCCGAGGGCACCGGCCGCGACAACTTCGGTCTGCTCCAACCCCACTGGGTGGACGGGCCGCCTCCGGCCAGTCAGCCGGTGGAGGTCCGCATCCGGCACCGCCACTCAGGCGCGCAGGGGCGGGTGCATGTCTCGCCGCACGGGCTCGTCTCCGTGAAGCTGGACGCGCCCGCGCGCGCCGTCACCCCCGGGCAGGCCGCGGTGGTCTACGATCAGGACCGCGTGCTCGGCGGCGGTTGGATTGTCTGACCCCGCGTTGCCTCGGAGGGTGCGGCACATGGCGCAGCGCCTCGTGGGATGTCTGATCGCGGTCGTCACCGTCTTCGCGGCCGTTGGCTGCAAGGAGCGCTCGGACAAACCCGTCGCGGGGCTGCTCGCCGCCGGTGCGCCGGTGCTGCGCGCGGAAGGCAAGGAGTGGCGGCCCATCGCCGTCGGCTCGCAGCTGCTGGGGCATGACGAGCTGAAGGCCACCGGCCCCGCCGTGCTGGAGTTCTTCGGCGGTGGCCTGCGCTTCCTGGAGAAGGGCGACACGCTGGAGGTGGGCGAAGCGGACGAGGCGAAGCTCCATGGCGTCAACCTGCCGTCCCGCCACATCGTCGAGAGCAAGCTCCAGGAGGCGCCGCGCCCGCTGCGCATCATCGCCGCGCGCTACACCCAGGTGCAGGTGACGCCCGCGAGCGCCCAACAGGAAGACCCGTACAGCTCCAACGGCTACTTCGCCGCCTTCTTCACGCCCAACGGGCTGTCGCCCAACAAGGCCAAGGACGAACCGTCGCGGGATGGCCCTCGCAAGCCGCTGCCGCCTCCGCCACTCCGCCCCCGCGTGCCCCACATCCACGCAGGCAACCTGGGCGAGGGCGGCCTGGTGGCCACCGTGGAGGATGGCTTCATCGTGGCGGAGACGGACGACCTGGCCACCGCCGTGCTGCTGGAAGGGGGCGAAGTGCCGCTGGGCCGCACGGTACGACTGATGGTGCCCGCCGGCGCGGAGGTGGTCCTGCGCACGCAGCAGGGCCGCAAGATTGAAGTCGAAGGGCCCGCGGACGTCCGGTTGCGATGAGGGGACGGGGAGGGCGGTTTGTCCTTTGGGGGCCCGCTTCGGTAGAGTCCTCGGTCGCCCAGCGGGAGGTGTGCATGACGCGCAGTGAGCTCATCGAGCGCATCGTGGAGCGTGCCACGCATGTTCCACGGCGTGAGGTGGAAGCCATCGTCCACGCCGTCTTCGAGGAAATGTCCCAGGCCCTGATCGCCGGACGGCGAATCGAGCTGCGGGGCTTCGGCGTCTTCTGCGTCCGCACGCGCCGGGCTCGCACGGGCCGTAACCCCAAGACGGGCCAACGCGTATCGGTACCCGCGCGGCGCACGTTGTCCTTCGCCGCCGGAAAGGACCTGCGCGAGCGGCTCAATGCCCCACCCGCCACGGCGGCTTCCCCCGTTCCGGACACTCCACCCGGTGAGGCCCTGTCGCCGCTGCCTCTCGCCGCGGGGGCCTCGTTCTCCGTGCCCGTCACGGGTTGACGGTGAGGCTTGGAGTCGTTCCGCGAATTTGACCGGCTCTGGGGTGGGGCGTACTTTGCCCTCCATGCCGTCGCTACAGGCCGCAACACGGATTTCGTGTGGCCGTTGCGACCGCGCCCGAGGACTTTCAAGCCATGCGTGATGCTCACCGGATGAAGGAGAAGTTCGACGTCTCTCTGGACAACCGGCAGATCGTCAGCCTGCTCATCGCCGGCATCGTCGTGATGGGCGCTGTCTTCGTGCTGGGGGTCGTCGTCGGCAAGAAGCTCGCGGGCAACGCGGATGCCGTGGCCGCGCCGGACCTGCTCTCCGCGTTGGATGCCAACGCGCAGGCGCTCCAGAATGTGCAGCAGGAGCAGCCGCTCACCTTCCCGGACGAGCTGACCCGCAAGGCCGCCGCCGAGCCGGTGGCCCCGCCGCAGCCCAAGCCCGTTGTCGCCAAGGCGCCGCCGCCGGCGGAGAAGCCCGCCGCCGCGAAGCCGCCCGAGCCGAAGCCGGCCTCCGCGCAGCGCGCCGCGCTGGCGCCCACGCCGGACCCGGACACGGGGGAGCTGCCGCCGGAGGAGCCCAAGGCCGAGCCGGAGCGCGTCGTGGTCGCCGAGGCCCCCACCGCTCCGACTGCCGCGAAGGCCGTGCCGGTGTCGGGCAAGGTGGAGGCGTCCGCCGTCCCCACGCGCACCACCACCACGGAGGGGGGCGGCCTGAAGGAGGCCATTGCCCGCGCCACCCAGCGGCCGGCGCAGCCCGCCTCGCCGCCCGCGCAGGCCGTGAAGGGTGGAGCCTTCACGCTCCAGCTCTCGGCGTTCCAGGACAAGCAGGAAGCCGACCGCTTCGCCGCTCGGTTGCGTGATCGGGGCTATGCCCCCTATATCCTGACGGCCGAAGTGGCCGGTAAGGGCACGTGGTACCGCGTCCGCATGGGGAGCTTCGCCTCCCGGGATGCGGCCACCCGGTATCTGTCAGACTTCAAGCGTGAGACTTCGCTCGACGCATTCGTGGCCGGCACGAACTAGAGCGGGACGAGGAAGACGGGAAGCGCCATGACGACGACGAAGCGGGTGGAGAAGCCCTGGGGATACGAACTCATCTGGGCTCACACCGAACGCTACGTGGGCAAGCTGCTGCACGTGAAGCAGGGCCACAAGCTCAGCCTGCAGTTCCACAACCGCAAGGATGAGACCATCCACGTGCAGAGCGGCAAGCTGCTCTTCGTCGTCGACGAGGGCCAGGGGCTCATCGAGAAGGAGATGAGCCCCGGTGAGAGCTACCACATCAAGCCGCTCACCAAGCACCGCATGGTGGCGCTGACCGACTGTGACATCCTCGAGGTCAGCACCCCGGAGCTGGACGACGTGGTCCGGCTCGAGGACGCCTACGGGCGCACCGGCACCAGCAACCCGTAGCCGCTGTCCACCGCGGCGGCCCGCCTACTCGCGGGCCGCGCTGTTCGGGTTGCGGGTCCACTTGTCCACCGTGCCGTCCCCGTCCAGGTCCTCGCCGATGCGGTCCACCTGGCCACCTTCCCAGTACTCCCAGTAGTCGATGCGGCCCGTCCCTTGCGTGTCGCGCTCCTTGCGCACCAGCTTGCCGCCTTCGTAGTAGGTGAAGCTGTCCGGGCGGCCGTCACCGTTGGTGTCGCGCTCGCGGCGCGTGTTGACGCCCTTCTCATGGAAGTAGGTGGCGTCCACGCGCCCGTCGAAGTCCAGGTCCAGCGACTCACGCGCCTTGTCGCCGTTGGCGTCGAAGTAGCGCGTCAGGTCCACGCGGCCGTCCCAGTTCAGGTCCAGCTCCTGGCGGACCTTCCGCCCGTCCACCGTGTAGGTCCACACGTCCGGGCGGCCGTCGCCGTTGGCGTCCTGCTGCGTGAGCTCCTCGTGGGCCCCGGCTTCCGGGCGGATGGGCTCCCCGGCCAGCCGGCCCCTCGCGGAGCCCGCGCCATCCTGCTCCGCCGACTTGCTGCTGGCGCAACCTGTCAGGGCCCCCGAGGTCATAAGGCCCAGTAAAATCAAATGCTTGTAGCGTGGCATGGAGAACTCCCAGTGTCTGGGGGTTGCCTGGCGACGTCATTCGTACGAGATGCTTTCGCGCGACACGTCATTTCATATATTTTCACATATCGCCATGGCCCGAAAGAAAGTCAGCACCACCATCTACATCACCCCGGAGCAGAACGAGCTCCTCAAGGCGCTGAACCAGAAGACGAAGGTGCCCGTGGCCGAGTACATCCGCCAGGGCATCGACCTGGTCCTGGAGAAGTACAAGGCGCAGTTGCCGGGGCAGTCGACGTTCGACGAGCTGTGAGAGAGAGGCGTGACGTGAAGAGCATGCGTGGCAAGCGGGTAGCGGTCCTGGGCGGCGCCGGCTTCGTCGGGTCGCACCTGTGTGAGCGTCTTCTGGATGACGGCGCGGCGGTGGTCATCGCCGTGGACAACCTCATCACTGGCAACGAAGAGAACCTGCGCACGCTGAACGGGCGGCCGGGTTTCTCGTTCGTCAAGGCGGACATCACCGAGCGCATCCCGGTGGAGGGGCCGCTGGACTACGTCTTCAACATGGCCTCGCCGGCCTCGCCCATCGACTACGCGCAGCTCCCGCTGGAAACGCTGCGCGTGGGCTCCATTGGCACGGAGAACGGGCTGAAGCTGGCGGAGGCGAACAAGGCGGTGTTCCTGATGGCCTCCACGTCGGAGGTGTACGGGGATCCGCTGGTGCATCCGCAGCGTGAGGACTACTGGGGCAACGTGAATCCCATTGGCCCCCGGTCCGTGTACGACGAGGCCAAGCGCTATTCGGAGGCCATCACCGCGGCCTACGGGCGCACCAAGGGCGTGCAGGTCCGCATCGTCCGCATCTTCAACACCTATGGTCCGCGCATGCGCCTCAATGACGGCCGCGTGGTGCCGGCCTTCGTGGGCCAGGCCCTCAAGGGCGAGGACTTCACCGTCTTCGGGGACGGCAGCCAGACGCGCTCGTTCTGTTACGTGAAGGACCTGGTGGACGGGCTGGTCCGGCTGATGCTGTCGGACGAGCCGAACCCGGTGAACATCGGCAACCCCCGGGAGATGACCATCCGTCAGTTCGCGGAGGCCGTGCGCGCGGCGGCGGGCGGGGGCGGGGCCATCATCGAGAAGCCGCTGCCCAAGGATGATCCGAAGCAGCGTCAGCCGGACATCACCCGGGCTCGGACGCTGCTGGGCTGGGAGCCGAAGGTGCCGCTGGAAGAGGGTCTTCGGGAGACCATTGCCTGGTTCCGAGAGGTTGCCGCCACGAAGCCCCCGGCATAGGTTGCCGGCGCGAAGATCCTGCAAGGCCTGCAGGCGGGAGGTTGCGTGAAGGTCCTGGTGACTGGTGGCGCGGGCTTCATTGGCTCGCATGTGTGCGATGAGTTCCTGCGCGGTGGTCACGACGTCATCGCGTTGGATGACCTGTCCGGCGGCAAGCGGGAGAACCTGGACCCGCGTGTGCGCCTGGCGGTCCACGACATCCGCAGCCGCGAGGCATCGGAGCTCATCAAGTCCGAGAAGCCCGACGTGCTCTGCCACCTGGCGGCGCAGATGGACGTCCGCCGCAGCGTGGACGACCCGAGCTTCGACGCTGACGTGAACATCCGCGGCATGCTCAACCTGCTGGAGGCCGCCCGCGTCTCCGGGGTGAAGAAGGTCATCTTCAGCTCCACCGGCGGCGCCATCTACGGCGAGCAGGACGTGTTCCCCGCGCCGGAGAGTCACCCCACGCGGCCCATTTCTCCGTACGGTGTCTCCAAGGCGTCCGGTGAGCTGTACCTGGGCTACTACCGGGCGCAATACGGCCTGCCGTACGTGGCGCTCCGCTACGCCAACGTCTACGGCCCGCGGCAGAACCCGCACGGCGAGGCGGGCGTGGTGGCCATCTTCAGCCAGCGGCTGATCGCCGGTCAGGGCTGCACCATCTTCGGCGAGGGCAAGCAGACCCGCGACTTCGTCTTCGGTCCGGACGTGGCCCGCGCCAACCGGCTCGCCTTCGAGAACGACTACGTGGGCGCCATCAACATCGGCACGGGCGTGGAGACGGACATCAACCGCCTCTACGCGCTGCTGGCCGAGGCGGCGGGCTCCAGCGTCTCCGTCACCCACGCGCCCGGCAAGCCGGGGGAGCAGATGCGCTCCTGTGTGGACAACGCGCTGGCCAAGAAGGTGCTTGGCTGGGAGCCGAGCGTCGACGTGCGCGAGGGCCTGCGCCGCACCCTTGAGTACTTCCGGCAGAAGGCCGGCGCGCCCGCTCGCGCCCACGGCTGAGCGGCGTCCAGCGCCCCCGCTCGAGACGAGGCGGGGGAGGGCGGTACCCCCTGCCACGCGCTGACCCGGGCCGGCCCTGAGGGCCGGGGACCGGGCGTGCCGGGAGGGGGGCCCAGGGTCTGTCCCAGGGGCGTTCGCCCGGGACGGGCGCTGATGGATGGGGAACAAACAAGCTCCCCCGGTGGGTTGCTCATTGGGCGTACGCGTGCGCGTAGATTTTCGCGCGATTCCCTGTTACGCACGCCCGCTTCTTCCGACGAGCGCCCTGAACATGCCGGCTGAAAACGCGCACATCCGTAACTTCTGCATCATCGCCCATATCGACCATGGAAAGTCGACGCTGGCGGATCGTCTCCTCGACAAGACGGGGACGCTGACCAAGCGCGAGGCGCAAGCCCAGTTCCTCGACAACATGGCCATCGAGCGCGAACGGGGCATCACCATCAAGGCCCAGTCCGTGCGGATGAACTACACCGCGAAGGACGGCAAGCAGTACGTCCTCAACCTCATCGACACGCCGGGACACGTCGACTTCGCCTACGAGGTCAGCCGCAGCCTGGCCGCGTGCGAAGGCGCGCTCCTGGTCGTGGATGCGACGCAGGGGGTGGAGGCCCAGACGCTGTCCAACGTCTACATGGCGTTGGACCACAACCTGGAGATCATCCCGGTCATCAACAAGATCGACCTGCCGAGCGCGGACGTGGATCGCACGCGCTCGGAGATTGAAGACGTCATCGGCATCGATGCGTCCGTCGCCGTGCCGTGCTCCGCGAAGGAGGGCATCGGCATCCAGGATATCCTGGAGTCCGTCGTGCAGAACGTGCCGCCTCCGAGCGGCTCTGCGGACGCGCCGCTCAAGGCGCTGATTTTCGACTCCTGGTACGACAACTACCGGGGCGTGGTGACGCTGGTGCGCGTGCTGGAAGGCACGCTCAAGCTGAAGCAGAAGATCAAGTTGTTCAGCAACAACAAGGTCTTCGAGGTCCAGGAGCTGGGCGTGTTCAGCCCGTTCTCCCGCCCGGTGCCGCAGCTCATCGCGGGCGAGGTGGGCGTGCTCGTGGCCAACGTGAAGGAGCTGCAGGACGCCAAGGTCGGTGACACCGTCACCGAGGAGTCGCGTCCCACGGCCGAGCCGTTCCCGGGTTTCCAGGAAGTGAAGCCCATGGTGTTCTCCGGCATCTTCCCGGTGGACTCCGCGGACTACGAGAACCTGCGCGACGCGCTGGCGAAGCTGGTGCTCAACGACTCGGCGTTCACCTATGAGCCGGAGTCGTCCACCGCGCTGGGCTTCGGCTTCCGGTGCGGCTACCTGGGCCTGCTGCACATGGAGATCGTTCAGGAGCGCCTGGAGCGCGAGTACAACCTGAACCTCATCACCACCGCGCCCAGCGTGGTGTACCGCATCACCACCAGCAAGGGTGAAACGCTGCTGGTGGACAACCCGGCGAAGCTGCCGCCGGTTCAGCACATCGAGAAGTTCGAGGAGCCCATCCTCACCTGCCACATCCACGTCCCCAACGACCACCTGGGCGCCATCCTCAAGCTGTGCCAGGAGCGCCGCGGTGTGCAGAAGGACATGAAGTACCTGGGCAGCAGCGGTCAGCGCGTGCAGGTCACCTACGAGATGCCGCTGGCGGAGGTCGTGTTCGACTTCTTCGACAAGCTCAAGAGCGTCTCGCGCGGCTACGCCAGCCTCGACTACGAGCTGGCCGGCTACATCGAGTCCGACCTGGCCCGGCTGGACATCCTCATCAACGGGGACCCGGTGGATGCCCTCAGCGTCATCGTGCACCGCGAGCGCGCCTACCTGCGCGGCCGCGAGGTGTGCCAGAAGCTGAAGGAGGTCATCCCGAAGCAGATGTACGAGGTCGCCATCCAGGCGGCGATTGGCGCGAAGATCATCTCGCGTGAGACCATCTCCGCCATCCGGAAGAACGTGCTCGCCAAGTGCTACGGTGGTGACATCAGCCGCAAGCGCAAGCTCCTGGAGAAGCAGAAGGAGGGCAAGAAGCGCATGAAGCAGGTCGGAACGGTGGAGATTCCGCAGGAAGCCTTCCTCGCGGTCCTCAAGTCGGAGCAGTAGTCCATGAACGCGGCCATGCCTTCCGCCACCCCTCCCGCGAAGCTCTCCGAGGCGATGGCGGCCCGCCGCACGCCTGAGATGCTTCGCGCCCGCAATGTGCTGGTGTGGCGCGAGCGCCTCACCAGCCTCTGGGCTCCGTTGATCATCCTGGCGCTGCTGTACGTGCCGTACACGGTGATCATCGAGTACTCGCGCGCGTCCGCCGCGTGGGCCCAGCCGGTGATGAAGGGGCTGGGGCTGCTGCTGGTCCTCTACTTCGTGGCCCTGCTGGTGTGGCGCAACGTCTCCCCCAAGGAGAAGGCGCTGCGCGGCGTGCGCCACGATGCGAACGAGCTGCTGGAGGAGAACGAGCGCATCCTCCGCAAGCCCGGCGTGAGCGCGAAGGTGGCGGGGCCGGTGCTGGAGCGCATCGCCGAGCAGGCGCTGCGCGTCGAGCAGGCCTCCGCCGCGGGTGACGCGGAGGCGCTGCGCACCGAGGTGAAGGGCCTGGAGGCGCTCACCGCGCAACACCTGGGCGCGTTCCGCAAGCAGTCCGCCATGGACTTCCTGGGCGGGTTCGGCAAGGCGCTGCTGGTGGCGCTGGTGTTCCGTACCTTCATCGTGGAGCCGTACCGAATCCCCTCCGGCTCCATGCTGCCCACGCTGGAGATTGGCGACCAGGTCTTCGTCAACAAGTTCATCTACGGCGTGCGGCTGCCGTTCCTCAACTACGTGCCCTTCGTCATCGTCCGGCCTCCGGAGCGTGGAGACGTCATCGTCTTCAACAACCCGGTGAACGAGTCGGTGGACTACATCAAGCGCGTGGTCGGCGTGCCGGGCGACGTGGTGGAGTTCATCAACGGCGTCGTCCACATCAACGGCCAGCCGCAGCAGCGCGAGCTCGTCTCCAACGAGTTCACCGTCCACAACATCACCGACGACGGGCGCTGGTACGACCAGCAGGAGACCCTCTACGAGGAGAACCTGTCCGGCGTAGCGCACGCCGCGCTGCAAACGCTGCCGCGCATGCCGCGCCGGGAAGGTCCCTACGAGGTCCCTCCGGGCCACGTCTTCGCCGTGGGTGACAACCGGGACAACAGCGCGGACAGCCGCCACGGCCTGGGCGTCACCGGGTACGGCAAGGCGGAGTACGTCCCCTACGGCCACATCAAGGGCAAGGCCATGGTGGTGTGGCTGTCGCTGGGCTATCACGGGCTGCTGCACGGCCTGTTCGGTGGCACGGGCCTCCGCGTGGATCGGTTCTTCGAACCGGTCCGTTGAGGCGTTCGCTGGAAGCAGGCAGGCCGCCGTGCCGCGCACGACGCTTGACGTGCCGCACGCCCCGGGGTACGCGGCGCCCCCGGCCATGAGACACCTGCTTGGAATCGAAGGCTGGCGCCGGGACGAGCTGGAGTCACTGCTCGACCGGGCGAAGGCACACCTCCCCGGCGCTCCCGACACCACCCACCTGCTTCGCGGCAAGGTGGTGGCGAATCTCTTCTTCGAGGACTCCACCCGGACGCGAACGTCGTTCCACATGGCGGCGAAGGGGCTGGGGGCCAGTGTGCTCAACTGGACCCACACCGGCTCCTCGGTGTCCAAGGGTGAGACACTGCTGGACACCGCCCGCAACATCGAAGCGACGGGGCCGGTGGCCATCGTCATGCGTCACCGCTCCTCCGGAGCGCCGCACCTGGTGGCGAAGCACGTGAAGTGCGCCGTCATCAACGCGGGTGATGGCACGCACGAGCACCCCTCCCAGGCGCTGCTGGACGCCTTCACGCTGCGCCAGCGCTGGGGTTCGCTGGACGGGCGCACGGTGCTCATCGTGGGCGACGTGCTGCACAGCCGCGTGGCCCGCTCCAACCTGCACTGCCTCAAGGCGCTGGGCGCCCAGGTGGTGATGTGCGGCCCGCCCACGCTGATGCCGCCGGGGCTGGAGTCGCTGGGCGCGGAGGTGACGTACAACCTGGACGCGGTGCTCCCCCGCGCGGACGCGGTGATGTGCCTGCGCGTCCAACTGGAGCGGCAGGAGCAGGCGTTCCTGCCCTCCACGCGTGAATATGCACGGCTGTTCGGCCTCAACGCGGCTCGCGAAGAGCGGATGAAGGCGGGCGCGGTGGTGATGCATCCGGGCCCCATCAACCGGGGCGTGGAGCTGGCGCCAGCGGTGGCGGATGGCGCCCGCAGCGTCATCCTGGAGCAGGTGTCCAACGGCGTCGCCGTGCGGCGGGCCATCCTGGAGGTGTGTACGGCATGAGCTCCACGGTGCTCTTCAGACGGGGGCGTGTCATCGACCCTCGCAACGGGGTGGACGGCGTCCGCGACGTGCTGGTCCGCGACGGCAAGGTGGTGGAGGTGTCGGAGGCCCTGCTGCCAGTGCCCTCCAGCGCCGAGGTGGTGGATGCCACCGGCAAGTGGGTGCTGCCGGGCTTCATCGACCTGCACGTCCACCTGCGCGAGCCGGGCGAGGAGGGCAAGGAGACGGTCCTCACCGGCTGCCGCGCCGCCGTGGCGGGTGGTTTCACCGCCGTGGTGGCCATGCCCAACACCAAGGTGGTCAACGACAACGCCATGGTGACGGAGCTGGTGCTGAACCGCGCCCGCGCCGCGGGCCTGTGCCATGTCTATCCCGCCGGGGCCATCACCAAGGGGCTCAAGGGCGAGGAGTTGGCGGAGATGGGCGAGCTGGTGTCCGCCGGCTGCGTGGCCATCACTGACGATGGCCGCCCGGTGATGAACGCGTCGCTGATGCGGCGCACGCTCCAATACGCCACCCAGTTCGACGTGCCCGTCATGGTCCACGAGGAGGACCTGACGCTGTCCGCGGGCGGGGCCATGCATGAAGGCACCACGTCCACGCGGCTGGGCCTGCGCGGCATTCCCGCTTCCGCGGAGGTGGCCATGGTGGCGCGAGATCTGGTGCTGCTGGAGGAGACGAAGGGCCGGCTGCACGTGGCGCACGTGTCCTGCGAGGGCAGCGTGCGGCTCATCCGCGAGGCCAAGCGCAGCGGTCTGCGCGTCACCTGCGAGGTGGCGCCACACCACTTCATCCTGGATGACCGCGCGGTGGGGGACTATGACACCCACGCGAAGATGGCCCCGCCGCTGCGCGCGGACACCGACGTGCAGGCCCTGCGCGAGGCGCTGGTGGACGGGACGGTGGACGCCATCGCCACGGACCATGCGCCGCACGGCGTGTTGGACAAGCAGGTGGAGTTCGAGAAGGGCATCAACGGCATCGTGGGGCTGGAGACGGCCCTGGGGTTGACGCTGGAGCTGGTGCATGCGGGCGTGCTCACCGCGAATCGCGCGGTGGAGCTGCTGACGCACGGGCCCGCGAAGGCGTTCGGCCTGCCGGGCGGTCACCTGGCGCCTGGGGCGCCAGCGGACGTCACGGTGGTGGATCCGGACGTGGAGTGGACGGTGGACGCCCACCAGTTCCATTCCCGCAGCCGGAATACACCGTTCCATGGCCGGAAGCAGAAGGGGCGCGTTATCCAGACGTGGGTCGCGGGCCACAGAGTGTTCGACAAGGGCCAGGTCGGCCAGAGCAAGGAGTCGCGGTGATGACGAAACGGGCAGTGCTCGCCCTGGCGGATGGCACCACGTTCGAAGGCCGCGCGTTTGGCGCGGTGGGCGAAACGGTGGGTGAGGTGGTGTTCAACACGACCATGTACGGTTACCAGGAGGTCCTCACGGACCCTTCGTACGTGGGCCAGATTGTCACCATGTCGTATCCGGAGATTGGCAACGTCGGCGCCAACCCGGAGGACGAGGAGGGCGCCCGGGTGCACGCGGTGGGCATGGTGGTGCGTGCCCTCAGCGCGCAGCCGTCCAACTGGCGCGCGAAGGAGTCGCTGGACGCGTACCTGAAGCGCAACGGCGTCGCTGGTATCGAGGGCATCGACACCCGCCGCCTGGTGCGCCACCTGCGCACGCACGGCGCGCAGATGGGCGTCATCTCCAGCGAGGGCCTGTCCCCCGGGGCCCTGGTGGAGCGTGCCCGCTCCGCGCGCGGCATGGAGGGCCTGGACCTGGCCACGGGCGTGTCCACGAAGGAGGTCTACACCTTCACCCAGCCCTCGCCGGACGTCTTCTCCGGCGTGGGAGAGGTGCGGGTGCCGGCCGAGCCCCGCTTCGACGTGGTGGCCTACGACTACGGCCTGAAGAAGTCGATGCTGCACTTCCTGGTGGACGTGGGGTGCCGCGTGACGGTGGTGCCGGCCACCACCACGGCGGAAGAGGTGCTGGCGCGCAAGCCGAGCGGCGTCTTCCTGGCCAACGGCCCTGGAGATCCGGCGGCGGTGAAGGGGGCGGACCGCACCGTGGCGGCGCTGCTGGGCAAGGTGCCGGTGTTCGGCATCTGCCTGGGGCACCAAATCATGGCGCTGGCCCTGGGTGGCCGGACGTACAAGATGAAGTTTGGCCACCGGGGCGGAAACCAGCCGGTGAAGGACCTCACGACGGGCAAGGTGGAAATCACCGCGCAGAACCACGGCTTCGCCGTGGATGACGCCAGCCTCAAGGGCCTGGCCGTCGTGACGCACATCAACCTCAACGACGGCACGGTGGAGGGCCTGGCCGTCCCGGACGCGCGGGCCTTCAGCGTGCAGTACCATCCCGAGGCCTCGCCCGGCCCCCATGACGCGCGCTATCTCTTCGACAGGTTCGCGAAGCTGATGGCGGGGTAGGATGGCGCCACCGAATATGACCTCGTCGCTGTCACCGCTCTCCTATCAGCCGTATCTGGATCAGCTCATCGCCTTTGGCAGTGCCGAGTCGCGCAAGGAGGACCTGCTCCAGGCCAAGGCGGAGTACTTCCGTCTGACGGGCGAGGTCTTCGAGGACGACAAGCTCTTCGAATTGCGGATGGCGTCCTTCCTGGACTTCTACCTCTATGACCGCGTCTCGCCGCTGACGAACAAGACGCCGGCCACGGAGTTCTACGAGCAGCGCCTGGCCGGCTCCGCGCCCGAGGAGGCCAACGCCTTCCGGAGCTTCACGGAGACGGTCCATGGCCTCTTCGAGGTCCGCAAGCTGGGCAAGGGCGAGGTCCGTCTGCGCGAGCTGTACTCGGGCAAGGACTTCGACGTGACGGAGCGCCGCCACGTCGCGGGCCTGGAGACGGGGGACATCATCGAGGCGCGCCTCATCCCCTTCGGTGGGCACCTGCTGTTCTCCTCCGCGTTCTGCTACCACCCCCGCATGGCCGTGAAGGCCATCAAGGCGGAGGTGAAGCGCCGGAAGAAGAAGGAGCCGGACCGCACGCCCAACGAGCTGGTGTGGGAGTGCGCTCGCCGTGCGCTAAACATGGAGCGCTACCGGCAGCTCGCCGTCGAGAAGATCTACGACTTCGAGCAGAAGGTCCTCTGAGCCCGCTGGCCGCGGAGCCCCGGTGACGGCACGTCCCGGGGGCCCCGCTGGCCCGCTCAGATGCGGTGGATGCTCATCAGGTTGGTGTTGCCCGGGACGTTGAGCGGGACACCGGCCACCACCACCACGGGCGTGCCGGGCGCGCAGAGCTTCTCCTTCCGGCACAGCTGACGCACCTGGGTGAGCATGGCGTCCGTGGTGGAGACGCGCGCCACCTGCATGCCCGTCACGCCCCAGTAGAGCGCCATGCGATTCACGGCCGGCTCGCTCGGCGTGAGGGCGATGATGCGCGCGTGGGGCCGGAACTCGGAGATGAGGCGCGCGGTGTGGCCGCTCTCCGTGTAGGCGACGATGGTGCCAATGCCCAACTGCGTCGCCGCCGCCACGGCCGCCGCGGCCACGCCGGTGCCCAGGTCCTCGGAGCGCTCGAAGGGGGAGTGGTGCTGGTGCTTCACCACACCGCGCTCCGTCTCCTCCACGATGCACGCCATGGTGGACGCCGCTTCGATGGGGTACTTGCCCGCGGCCGTCTCGCCCGACAGCATGACGGCGTCCGCGCCGTCGAGGATGGCGTTGGCCACGTCGGACACCTCGGCGCGGGTGGGGCGCGCGTTGGCCACCATGCTCTCCAGCATCTCCGTGGCGACGATGACGAGCCCGCCCATGCGGTTCACCACGCTCACCATGTGCTTCTGGATGGCCGGCAGGCGCTCCAGGGGCATCTCCACGCCCAGGTCGCCACGCGCCACCATGATGCCGTCCGCCACGGCGGCAATCTCTTCCACGCGCTCCACCGCCTGGGGCTTTTCAATCTTCGCGATGAGGGGCGTCTTCAGCTTCGCCACGTGCGCGCGCGCCTTCTTGATGTCCTCGGGCGTGCGGACGAAGGACAGCGCCACGTAGTCCACGCCCACCTCCTGGCCGAAGGCCAGGTCCACCGCGTCCTTGCGGGTAATCGTGGGCACCGACATGGGCGAGCCAGGCAGGTTGAGGCCCTTGTGATTCTTGAGCACGCCGCCCACCTCCACGCGGCACTGCACGTCCTGCCCTTGGACGCGCAGCACCCGCAGCCGCACGCGCCCGTCATCCAGGAGGATTTCGTGGCCCTTGGCCACGTCCTTCACCAGCGTCTTGATGGGGGTGGGGATGACGCCGTCCTGGCCCAGGACGTTGCGCGTCGTCACCGTGACGGACTGGCCCTGCTTCACCAGCAGTTGCCCCCCGTCGAAGCGGCCCAGGCGGATCTTCGGCCCCTGGATGTCCTGGAGGATGGCCACCGGCGTGCCCAGGCGCTTCGCGACCTTGCGGATGGTTTCCACCCGGCGGCGGTGCTCCTCGTGCGTGCCGTGGGAGAAGTTCAACCGCGCCATGTTCATGCCCGCGCGGATGAGCCCCTCGATGACCTCGGGCGTGTCCGAAGCGGGGCCCAGGGTGCAGATGATTTTCGCCTTGCGCATAGGGCTGCGCATCCTAGGCGGCGGGGTGCCCGGCTTGACAGCCTTGCGCCCGCGGGACTAACTCTTCTGCTGACGCGGGCCTCTCACCAGGTGCCGCGGAGCCTTTGCGCTCTCGATGGCAGAGAGAGAAAGCCCGGCATCCCTGGGAGGGGGGGCCGGGCTTTCTTGCAAGTGCCTTTCGTGAGGCCCTAGAGCTCGATCTCCTTGCCCGTGCCCAGCGGCGTCTGGGGCATCGAGTGGCCCGGTGGCAGGCCCTCCATGTCCATGTCGATGGGCGGCTCGCTCGGGGCGCCCGGGGCGGGGAAGCCGGGCGCGTCCAGCGGCCCGCTGCCGCCCACGCCGGGGCCCTCCTGCTGGAGGCCCTCGATCTCCTCGCGGGTGATGCCGGCCAGCGTCAGCACCTTGCGGGTGACGCGGATGCGGGCATGGCTGGTGAGCGCCATGGCGATGGAGTCCGACGGCCGGGCGTCCAGCGTCATCTTCTTCTTGCCCTGCTCCAGGAAGACGCGGCCCGAGTAGACGTTGTCGCGCAGGTCGTCGATGCGGACCTCCGTCACCTTGGCGCCCAGCTCCGTCACCACGTCGTCCAAGAGGTCCTGTGCGAGCGGCTGGGGTGGCTGGCGCTCCGCCAGCCGGAAGGCGATGGAGATGGCCGAGGCCTCGTCCACGAACACCGGGAGGACGATGCCCTTGTCCTTGGTGGCCAGGACCACGGCGTGGGCCTGGGCCTCCTCCAGCGGGACGACATCCTGCACCTCGAGCTCGACGAGCTCGGAGCAGGCCTTGGGGTCGTCTTCGCCTTCCGTGATGCAGGGCTGACCCTGAGCTTTTCCCAGGGCCGCTAGCGCTACGGGTGGAGTGAAGGCGGGAAACATCAGCAGCCCTCCGAGCGCCAGAAGCACGGCCGAGAGAGGTGCGACGAACAAAGTGGCGCGGTTGGGCGTTTTCACGCCTTTAAGCTACGCACCCGGCCATCTGCCGGGAGGGTTGCGCTCCAGGCCCGGTTACCCCCTCGTGTGTGGGGGGCTCCCCGGGCTGGAGGGCAGGCGGACAGGCTCAACGACGGTCGTCGTCGTCCTCGTCCTCGTCGTAGTCCTCCTCGTCGTCGACGTCCTCGTCCTCGTCCTCGTCGAGGTCGTCGTCCTCCGAATCGTCCTCGTCGTCTTCCTCGTCGTCTTCGTCGAGCATGTCCTCCAGGTCCTCGGACTCCAACGTCATGGACACGGCGAACCGCTTGTCGAGCGCGGCGATCTGGGCGCGCATCTCCGTGAGCGCTGCGACGAAGTCCTCCGTGAGGTTGGCGGGCGCCTTGGCGTCGCAATGCGGGCAGACGATTTTTTCAGTCCCTTCAATGAGGTCCTGAGCGTCCAGCTCGAAGCTCGCCTCGCACTTCTGGCAGGTGAAGTCGATGCTCATGGTCGGGCGCGGCATACAAAGCACTCCAACCAGCTGTCAACGTCCGAGACGGGGGGACATTGGTAGGGGGCCTTGCTTCCGCTAGCGTTCGGGGCATGGACCTTCCCAAGTCGGTGGTGCATGCGCTCCATGACCGGGCCGCACAGCAGGAGCAGCGCCCGGCCCTGTGGACGCGCCGAGGGGGCGCCTATGCGCCCACCTCGTGGTTTGAATATGCGCAACGGGTGCGGCGCTTCGCCCTGGGGTTGCACGCGCTGGGGGTGGGTGCGGGCCAGCCGGTGGGCATCCTGAGCTTCAACCGCGAGGAGTGGCACGTCGCCGATCTGGCGGCCATCGCCATGGGGGGCGTTCCTGTCGGTCTCTACACCACCAGTGCCCCGGAGCAGCTGGAGTACATCCTGGGGCACTGCGAGGCCACGCTCCTGGTCGTGGAGAACGAAAAGCACCTGCGCACCGCCCTGGCCCTGCGCGAGCGGCTTCCCAAGCTGCGCCACGTGGTCGTCATCGAGGCGCCCACGGTGCTCCCGGAGGGCGTGCTGCGTTACGCGGACGTCATGGCCCTGGGCACCGGCGCGGACGAGAAGCCCTACTGGGACAGCGTCCACGCCTTGAAGCCGGAGGCCATGGGCACGCTCATCTACACCTCTGGCACCACCGGCCACCCCAAGGGGGTGATGCTCAGCCACCATAACCTGGTGTGGACGGCGAATCAGCTCACGGACTCGGTGACGTTCGGCCAACCCACCGCGTCCTCGCTCGTGTCGTATCTGCCACTGTCGCACATCGCCGAGCAGATCATCTCCCTCTACAGTCCCTTGCTGAACGGGGTGCAGGTGTACTTCGCGGCATCGGTGGACGCGATGCCGCAGAGCCTGCGGGAGGTGCGCCCCTCGTTCTTCTTCGGCGTGCCGCGCGTGTGGGAGAAGTTCAAGGCGAAGGCGGAGGAGGGGTTGGCCTCGCAGCCGCCCTCGAAGCGCCGGGTGGTGGCCTGGGCGCGCCGGGTGGCCTCGGAGCGGCATGAGCGGGTGATGCGCCACCAGAGCGTCCCGATGACGCTGGAGGCCCAGTACCTGCTCGCCAGGCGGCTCGTGTTTGCCCCGCTGAAGGAGCGCATCGCCCTGGAGCGGGTGTCCTTCTTCGCCACGGCGGCGGCGCCCGTCGGCCGGGAGGTGCTGGACTTCTTCGCCTCCATCGACATGGTCATCCACGAGGTGTGGGGCATGACGGAGGTGACGGGCCCTGGCACGGTGAACACCGAGTCCCACACGCGGCTGGGCTCCGTGGGCCGGGCGATGATGGGGGTGGAGCTGCGCATCGCGGACGACGGCGAGCTGCTGGTGCGCGGCGGCAACGTCTGCATGGGGTACTACAAGAACCCGGGTGCCACCGCCGAGCTGCTGGCGGACGGGTGGCTGCACTCCGGTGACCTGGGCCAACTGGACGCGGACGGCTACGTCCAGATCACCGGCCGCAAGAAGGACATCATCGTCACCTCGGGCGGGAAGAAGACGTCTCCCTCCAACATCGAGGAGCTGCTGAAGGCCCTGCCCGGTGTCGGGCATGCGGTGGTGCTGGGCGAACGTCGCAACTTCCTGGTGGCCTTGCTGACGTTGGACGCGGAGAAGGCGCGGGCCCTGGCCAGGGCGCAGGGGTGGCCGGAAGACGCGGCTCGACTCGCGGAGGACGCCCGCCTGCGCCAGTTCCTCCAGGAGCGCGTGGAGCGCGACGTGAACCCGAAGCTGTCCCGCTTCGAGACCATCAAGCGCTTCGCGGTGCTGCCGAAGGACTTCTCCGTGGAGGGCGGTGAGCTGACGCCGAAGCTGAGCGTGCGCCGCAACGTGGTGGCGGAGAAGTACGCGGGCCTCGTGGAGTCGCTCTACGACGAGTCCCCGCGGGGCGGTTCTCAGACGGGCTGAGCGCGCCGGCGTCGCGGGAAAGCGAAAGGGGCGGAGAACCTCGCGGTTCCTCGCCCCTTCGTGCTTCTGGCCCACGCGAGAAGCGCGGGCCGTGTGTCACGACCTACTTGGCGGCGCGCTTGTCCATGGGGACGTAGTCGCGGCGCGGGGCGCCCGTGAACACCTGGCGCGGACGGGCGATCTTCTGCTCGTTGTCCGTCACCATCTCCTCCCACTGCGCGCACCAGCCCACCGTGCGGGGGATGGCGAAGAGCACCGGGAACATCTCGACCTGGAAGCCCATCGCCTCGTAGATGAGGCCCGAGTAGAAGTCGACGTTCGGGTACAGCTTCCGCTTCACGAAGTACTCGTCCTCGAGCGCGATGCGCTCCAGCTCGACGGCGATCTCCAGCAGCGGGTTCTTGCCCGTCACCTCGAAGACCTCGTCGGCCACGCGCTTGATGACCTTGGCGCGCGGATCGTAGGACTTGTAGACGCGGTGACCGAAGCCCATCAGCTTCTTCTCACCCTCGCCGCTCTTCACCGACTTGATGAACTCCGGGATCTTGGAGACGTGGCCGATGTCGCGGAGCATGCGGAGCACGGCCTCGTTGGCGCCGCCGTGCAGCGGGCCGTAGAGGGCGCCGATGCCCGCGCTGACCGCCGAGTACGGATCCACCTCGGACGAGCCCACCGTGCGCACGGACGTGGTGGAGCAGTTCTGCTCGTGGTCCGCGTGCAGGATGAAGAGGATGTCGAGCGCGCGCTCGAGCACCGGGTGGACCTTGTAGGTCGACGTGCCGATGCGCTTGATCATCGCCAGGAAGTTGGCGACGTAGGACAGGTCGTTGTCCGGGTAGATGTACGGCAGGCCCATCGTGTGCCGGTAGGAGAACGCGGCGATGGTGGGCATCTTCGCGATGAGCCGCGTGATCTGGATGCGGCGGCTCAGCGGGTCCTTGATGTTCTTCGCGTCGGGGTAGAAGCTGGACAGCGCCGCCACCGTGGAGCTCACCATGGACATGGGGTGCGCGTCGTAGCGGAACCCGTCCATGAAGCTCTTCACATTCTCGTGCACGTAGGTGTGGTGCGTGACGAGGTGGTTGAACTGCTGCAGCTCCTTCTCCGAGGGAAGCTCACCGTTCAGCAGGAGGTAGGCGACCTCGAGGAAGCTCGACTTCTCCGCGAGCTGCTCGATGGGGTAGCCCCGGTACTCGAGGATGCCCTTGTCTCCGTCGATGAAGGTGATGGCGCTCTTGCAGTTGGCGGTATTGAGGAACGCCGGATCGTAGCCCATCAACCCAAAGTCATCGTCGCCCGTTTTGATCTGGCGGAGAGCATTGGTGCGAATACAGCCGTTCTCGATCGGGACCTCGTAGGTCTTCCCGGTCCGATTGTCGGTGATCGTCAGCGTGTCCTTGGCCATGGGGCGGAGATTTCACAGGGGGGAGAGTGCTTTCAACAAAAAAGAACGATAAGTCTGCTGGACGGACACTGAGGGTCTCATCGTGCATCAGTTATCCGAACACCCACCCTGGACAACTGCCGCCAGAACCCAGGAAAGCTCTTTTCCACGCACTCCGGACCGGTGAGTGTCAGGGGCGTGCCGGACAGGACACACAGTGTCGCAGCGGTCATCGCGAGACGATGGTCTCCCTCGCTGCTCACCTCGAAGCCCGCAGGTGGCGTGCGGGGTGGCTGGATCTGCAGCCGTTCTCCTTGGAGCTCCGTGGTTCCGCCGAACGCCTTCACGAGCGCCCGGATGCCCTCGAGGCGGTCGCTCTCCTTGACGCGGAGGATGCCCACCTCCGTGAGCGTGGAGGGCGCCGGAAGCACGCAGGCGAGCGCGGCCAGCGTGGGGAGCAGGTCCGGGCACTCCTCGCCGGAGGCGCGAAGGCCCCCTGAAAGCCGGCCCTCCACCTTGAGCGTGAAGGGCGCGTCCGCGGGCACCGCGCGCAGGCCCACCTGCTCAATCAACCGGACAATGGCGTCGTCCGGGTGGGCGCTGCCCGTGTCCGCGCGCACCACGGTGCCGCCCGTCTTCCACGCCACCAGCAGCAGGTAGCCCAGGGACGACCAATCCCCCGGAAGCGTGGGGACGGCCGGGGGCGCCGCGTACCCGGCCACGGTGTAGCTCGACGGGGAGCGCTGGATGTCGAAGCCGAAGCGGCTCAGCCACGTGAGGGTCAGCTCCAGGTATCCCGCGCTGGTGAGGGGCCCGTCAATCTCCACGCGCCAGGGGCGGCGCTCGCGCAGGTACAGCGCCGCGCAGCCCAGCAGCAGGCTGGAGGCGTACTGGCTGCTCTGGGCGCCCGGCACGCGGAACACGGGAGAGACGTTCGACGTGTCACGGGGGGCGCGCAGCTCCACTGGCCAGGGCGTGCCCTCGGTGAGCGTGAGGCCCGCGGGACCCAGGGCCTCGCGCAGGGACATGAAGAGCGGGCCGTGGGGCCGCTCGCCCAGGCGGGGCGTGCCGGTGAAGCGCGCCTGTGCGCCGGGCGTCACCGCCGCCTGGGTGGCCAGGATGCGGAAGGGCGCGCCGCCGTCCGCGCAGTCGATGTCGCGCACGGCGTCCGGAGGCAGGCGCAGGGCCTCGATGCCCTGGCGCAGCACGCGCACGTCGGCGGGGAGGTCCTCGTCCGCCTCGGCCTGCACCGAGGGCAGCGGCCACGAGCCCGTGAGGTGCCCCAGCACCAGCGCCCGCTGCGCGTCCGACTTGGACACCGGTGGGGTGAGGGGCGCGGCGTGCAGGGTGGAGGGGTCCACCACGATACGGGACGCCTTCGCCGTGCTCATGGTCGCACCCCCTTCGTCCACGCGGGCCACAGGGCACGCCAGCCTGATTCGTCCACGTCGCGCACCTCGGTGGCGCCAATGGCCGTCAGCAGCACCATGCGCAGCTCGCCCTTGGCGCCGGCCTTCTTGTCGGCGGTGAGCAGCGCCAGCACGTCCTTCATCGGCGCGCGGCGGAGCAGGGCGGCGGCGCGCTCGCGGCCCTGCACGCCGGGGCCGTTGGCCAGGGCGGCTTCGACCTCGGCGGCCACGGGCTCCGGTGTCACGCCCAGGTGACGACCCACGTCCAGGGCGAGCAGCATGCCCAGACCCACGCCGTCACCGTGGGACAGCTTGAAGCGGGACACGCTCTCCAGCACGTGGCCGAAGGTGTGGCCGAAGTTCAGCACCCGGCGCAGCCCCGTGTGCTCGTACGGGTCCTGCGCGCAGATGCGCTCCTTCAGGGCGCGGGCGTCCTTCACGAGCTTCTCGAGCGCGGGCGGCTTGCGCACGTAGCGGCTGAAGAGCGGCGCGTCGAGGCTGACCACCATCTTCCAGGCCTCCAGCGCGCCCTCGCGGCGCTGCGCATCGGAGAGCGTGTCGAAGAACTCGGGGCACACCCAGCCTTCGTCCGCGTAGTGGAAGACGCCGGCCGGGTTCTTCACCACGCGCCCGCGCACCGTCATGTCGACCGCGCCCTTGCCGCCGACGCTGCTGTCCACCGCCGCCAGCAGCGTGGTGGGGACCTGCACCAGGCGCACGCCGCGCTTGAGGACGTGCGCGGCCACGGTGGAGACGTCACCAATGGTGCCGCCGCCCACGGCCACGAGCGTGCCGGAGCGCGGAAGGGTCAGGCCGTTGGCCAGGACCTTCTCCAGCGCGGTGAACGTCTTGGCGCTCTCACCGCCGGTGAGCTGGATGATGGCGCGGGGGCTGCGCGACTCCAGGGTGGGGATGAGGGTGGGGTGGAGCTTCGCGACGGTCCGGTCCACCACCGCCACGCTGCCCTCGGGCAGGCTCCTGGCGAGGCGGGCGAAGGTGCCCCAGCGGTCGGACGGCGGACGGTAGGCCCCGGGAGGAAGAGCACTCATGGCGCGTGGGGCCTCGCGTTGAAGTGGAGGACGAGGTCGGCGATGACGAGCGACACCATGGCCTCCAGCACCGGGACTGCCCGCGGCATGATGCACGGGTCGTGACGGCCACCCTTCGCATGCTCCTGCAGCGTCGCGGGCGGCTTGAAGAAGGTGCGGATCTGCATCGGCTCACCGTTGGCGAGCCCGCCCTGGATGCCGCCGTACGCGTCCTTCACGGCGTGGAACTGGATGCCGGGCTGGCCAATGCGCTCGAGCAGGTCCGGCGGCCCCCAGACGACGCCCGTGACGGCGCCGATGCTGCCCAGGGCCTGCGCGATGCGCGCCTTGAGCTTGCCGAAGATGGGCTCGCCCAGGCCCACGGGCAGGCCCTCCACGCGCACGTCGATGGCGCCGCCCAGGCTGTCCCCCGCCTCCTTCGCGGTGAGGATGCGCTGGGACATCTCGTCGCGGATGGCGACGTCCGGGCAGCGCGTGGCGTGGGCGTCCACCTGCGCGCGGGTGAGGCCCGGCGCGGGCACGGCGGCCACCAGGTTGCCCACCTGGGACACGTAGGCGACGGTGCGGATGGAGGGCACGTCCCGGGCGAGGTACGCCTCGGCGATGGCGCCGCCGATGACGCGGCAGAGCGTCTCGCGCCCGCTGGTGCGTCCGCCGCCGCGGTGGTCACGGTGTTTGAAGCGCTCGCGCCACACGGCGTCCGCGTGGCCGGGCCGGTCCTCGGCCTTCAGCTTCTCGTAGTCCCCCGAGCGCTGGTTGGTGTTGCGCACGATGGCGGCGATGGGCGTCCCCAGCGTCTTGTCCTCGAAGACGCCGGACAGGAGCTCCACCTGGTCCGGTTCGCTGCGCGCGGTGGTGATGGTGGACTGGCCGGGGCGCCGGCGGTCCAGCGCGACTTGAATCTGCTCGCGCGTCAGGGGCACGCCGGCGGGGCAGCCATCCAGGATGGCGCCGAGCGCGGGCCCGTGGCTCTCTCCAAACGTCGTCAGGCGAAACAAGTCGCCGAAGGTATTCATGTCGCGGACTCCCAGAGTTGGCGCTGACGCCGGGCTTGCGCGATGAACCACGCCGCACCCAGCAGGACCGGAGTGCCGCCGCGTCGGACAATCTCCGCGGCGATGCGCCGGCCCGGGGCGCCGTAGGCGATGACCGCCACACGGGCCCCGTCGAAGCGCAGGTCGTCAGGAGCGGGCACCCTATCGGGCCAGGTCCAGACGCCCGCCCCTGTGAGAGGCGCCTGGATGTCGGCGCGTCGCAAGACGCGCAAGTCGCAGCTCAGCTCCGCCGCCACGGACCGGAGCGCCGAGGTAGCGCCACCGTCCCCCAGGACGAAGACTTCGCGAGCCCCGAGCCGCTCGAGCACCGTGCGGGCGCCGAACGTGTCGGTATTGAAGGCTTCCCACCGGCCGCCCCGGCGGACCAGCGTGTTGATGGCGTCCAGCGAGGACCCCGTGTGCTTCGCCAGCCGCAGCTTGAAGGGGCTGGTGACGGCGAAGCCTCCGTAGTGCGGGAGGAGCGCGTCCACCACGGCCTCCACGGGCCCGTTCTCCGGCAGGTCGATGCGGTCGAAGGGCTGACGGTGGATGCGGGGAGAGCGCGAGTGGACGATGGACGTCCCCAGGATGCCCAGCCGCAGCGGCGGCGCCACCGTGGACCGGTCCGCGCAGCGCAGCGCTCGCACGGCGTCGTCCAGCAGCCGCTGGCCGGGCGCCGCGACCCAGGCGCCTCCCGCCGCGACGTAGTCCAACACGTTGTTCCGGGCGAGCAGCGCCCGCGTGGGCAACGCCACCGCGCCCATGCCCAGCACCGTGACACGCGTGGCGCCGAAGCGCGCCACCATCCGCCGCTGTGTCTCCAGCAGTGTGACGAGGTGGGCCGGGTCCGTCATCGGCTCCACATGCTTCACCAGGGCGTCGGCGGGCAGCTCACGCTCCCACAACTGGAGCGCCTCCTCCGTGGAGAGCTGCCGGTTCGCGTGGTGCGACGCGAGCAGCTTTCCCGGAGGCGCCGCCAGCGATGCCTGCTGTCCCGACGCGTCCATCAAATCCCGGTCCACGCGCCAGGCCGCGTCCACCCAGGGGGCGGGCAGCGGCTTGCCCCGCTCGGAGACGAGCAGCGGCAGCACCGCCGCCAGCGCCTCGGGCGAGATGGCGTCTGGGGCGTGCAGGTCCGTGCGGATTTCCAGGACGTCCGCCCCACGGCGCTGGCCGTCGCGCGCGAAGCGGACAGCGTCTTCGCCGAGCAGCGTGGGGGGCAGGGTGACGACGCGCCGGGCGGGCGTCACAGGGGCACCTCGGGGGCAAGGCAACCTCGGAGGAAGTCCTCCAGGGCCACGGTGGGGACGCGGGCGTGCAGCACCTCGCGCTCATGGAACACCGCGTACAATTCTTCTTCGAGCGACACGTCGGGGCGCAGCCGCGGGCGCGTCCGGTCCGTGAGCAGCCGTGCACGGTAGGTGTCGAAGCAGATGGGGACGACCAGGGTGAAGAGCCCGGTCAGCGCGTCGGGGTGGTGCGACAGGAAACCGCCTCCCACGGCCACCAGCCCTCCGGCCGGCAGTTCTTGCAGGGCGAGGCGTTCAGCGGCCCGGAACTCCTGTGGCGCTTCCGCCACCCATCTGCGCAGCGGGCGCCCGTGCAGGCGTTCCAGGTGCGCGTCCAGGTCCAGCCCGGGGCGCGCGAGCAGGCGGGCCACCATGGGCAAGAGGCGCGACTTGCCCGCGCTCCGGTGGCCGGCGAGCACCACCGTCTGACCGGAGCCGGGGAGCGGGGAGGGGCCCGGGCGGGCTACCGCCTCCCTCAGTCCCGGCGCGAGCCGGGGATCCACCGAGGCGAGAATCTGTTCGACGAGGTGCCGCCGCTCCTCAGCGGACGGTGCCGACATAGACGTAGGCGATGCCGAACGTGAGCGCATGCGCGGACTTTGCCGCGTAGGCCCCGGACTGCTCCATCAACTCCAGGAACTTGTCACCCGCCGGGAAGGCGGCGGACGTCTTGGGCAGGTACTGGTACGCGGCGCGGTTGCCCGTCAGCAGCCCTCCGACGGTAGGCATCACCGTCTTGCTGTAGAAGCGGAACAAGGCCCCGAAGGCCCCCGTGGGCTGGCCGAACTCCAGCACCATGACGTGGCCACCAGGCCGGACCACCCGCGCCATCTCCTTCAGGCACTTCACGGGGTCATCCACGTTGCGGATGCCGAACGAGATGGAGGCCACGTCGAAGCTGTCCGCTGCGAAGGGCAGGTCCATCGCGTCGGCCACCTGGAAGTCCACCTGGAGGCCCGCCTTCTCCGCCTTGGCGGGGGCGCTCTCCAGCATCTCCGGGCAGAAGTCCGTGCCCACGACATGGCCGGAGACGCCCACCTTGCGCTTGAAGGACAGGGCCAGGTCGCCAGTGCCCGATGCGCAGTCGAGGACGCGGTCTCCTTCCTTCGCGGTGCTGAGCCGGACGGCCTTCCGGCGCCACAGCCGGTGGATGCCGAACGAGAGGACCTCATTCGTCACGTCGTACTTCGTGGCGATGGAAGAGAACATCTCACGGACTTCAGTAGTCATCGTGCCCTCACGACCTGGGCCGGGCTTTCCGGCCGCCAAAGGTGTCGGTCCACCGCGTCTAGCACAGCTGGCAGCCGCCGCATCAACGTCTCGAAGCGTTCAGGCGTCAGGGCCTGGTGCCCATCGCACATGGCCTGCTCGGGCTTCGGGTGGACTTCAATCAACAATCCATCCGCCCCCGCGGCCGCTGCCGCCAGCGACATGGGGAGGATGAGCGCCGGGTCGCCCGTCGCATGGGACGGGTCGACGATGACGGGCAGGTGGGAGCGCTGCTTCGCCCATGCCACCGCCGCCAGGTCCAGCGTGTTGCGCAGCTCCGTCTCGAAGGTGCGGATGCCGCGCTCGCACAGCATCACCTGTTCGTTGCCGCCGTCGAGGATGTACTCGGCGGCCAGCAGCCACTCCTGCAACGTGGCCGACAGGCCTCGTTTGAGCAGCACGGGCTTGCGCACCTTCCCCAGTGCCCGAAGCAGCGAGTAGTTCTGCATGTTGCGCGCACCCACCTGGAGGATGTCCGTGGACTCCTCCATGAGGGGAATCTGCGCCGACTCCATCACCTCGCTGATGATGGGCATGCCGTGGCGGCGCCCGGCCTCCGCCAGGACGTGCAGGCCCGGCTCGCCCATGCCCTGGAATGCGTAGGGACTGGTGCGAGGCTTGAATACGCCACCGCGCAGGACATGGGCGCCCGCGGCGGCCACCACCGAGGCGGCGTGCTGCACCTGCTCCGCGCCTTCCACCGCGCAGGGGCCAGCCATGACGACGAACCCGGGGCCTCCGATTTCCACGGGGCCCACTCGCACGCGAGTGCCTTCGGGCCGCTCCACGCGAAGCACCCGCAGCGCCCCCGGGGCCCGTCCGGACCCGGCTGGTTCGTCTGGCCGCTTGCCTCCCACGGACCCTCCCATTCATGGAGTTCAAGAGGTTTTGAACTCCTTGGTGCATGTATAGCCGAGATGGCTTAGAAGACAACCGAAGGTGATTGCGACGCAATCGCCGATGAGGAACGCTGATGAAGACGCACACTCCCGTTGAGAGCCAGCGCTGGGTGGCCGGAATGACGCCCCTTGCGGTGGTGGATCCGCTCGCGGGTGCGGACGTATTGGGCGTTCCGACCGTCTACTGGGAGCGTCCGCTGGCGCAGGACGCGGCGGCGGGGTGGGGTGAGGCGGCGGTGGTGGAGGCTCAGGACGCCTCCGACATTCCTGACGTGCTGGCCTCGTTGGGCCGTGTGCAGGTGCGCTGGCTGGGCGAAGCCCCGGAGTCGATGCCGGGCCCCTGGTTTGGCGGCATCCGTTTCGGTGACTCGGGCACGGTGGACACGGCGTGGGCGTCGCACGGTGTGACGCGCTGGACGCTGCCCGAGGTGCTGGTGTTCCGCACGGCGCGCGGCGCGTGCGTGGTGGCGTTCGCGCAGGAGGGCCGCGGGGGTGAGGACCTGGTGCGCTCGCGGTTGGAGCGGGTCCGTGCCTGCTTCCCGGAGTCGTACCGGCATGCGCGCGGCGAGCCCGTGGCGTTGGAGTTGCGCGCGTCACGGCCGGACTTCGAGGTGAGGGTGCAGCGCGCGCTGGACGCGATTGCGTCCGGGCACCTCCAGAAGGTGGTGCTGGCGCGCCCGCTGGATGCGGAAGGCCCCGTGCCCTTTGACGTGGTGGACGTGCTGGCACGGCTGCGTGAGCAGAATCCCCGCTGCGCCACCTTCCTGTTCCGCGCGCCGGACGACACGTGCTTCCTGGGCGCGACGCCGGAGACGCTGTGCCGGGTGGACGGACAGGTGCTGGAGACGGAGGCCCTGGCGGGCACGGCCGCGCCCGGCCAGGCGGACGGGCTGCGAGGCCATGACAAGAACGTGCGCGAGCACGCGTCCGTGGTGCGCTACCTCGTCACCGCGTTGACGCCGCTGGCGGAGCAGGTGTCGTCGGACGCGGAGCCTGCGCTGCTGGCCTTGAAGAACGTCGTGCACCTGCGTACGGGGTTTCGCGCCGAGCTGCGGCCGGGGGTGACGCCGGCGCAGGTGGTGGAGGCGCTGCATCCCACGCCGGCCGTGGGCGGTACGCCCCGTGAGCGCGCACTGTCGTTCCTGGTGGAGCACGAAGGCCTGGACCGTGGGTGGTACGCGGGGCCGGTGGGCTGGGT
>NZ_JABFNS010000006.1 GCF_013116825.1 Myxococcus xanthus | reverse complement strand
CCCGCGGCCAGAATGGCGCCCCCGCCCATGAGGCCAACCATCACCACCACCGCGACGATGATGATGATGGCGGAGTTACCGGACTTCCGCGCCGACTGCGTAGACGATGGATTCATTGAGACATGAGCCTAAGCGCAGCGCGCGCACACCGAAAATCCGTCAACAGGCGGCACACCCCAAAGGCGAGACATTCACTCCGGATAAGAATTCTGCGCGTCCTCTTTGAGAGCGCGTTCAGCGTCCTTCCGCGCCTGTCTCTCGCGCGCCCACTGCGCCTTCCGGTCGGCGTCACGCTGACGCTCAATGGGGTACTGCGTGAGGAGATGGGGGGCGAGCAATTCGAGCGACTGCTTGAGCGCGGGGAACGCGGTCTGCTTCTTCTCGACCAGGATCTTCCAGGGCGCTTTCACTGAGCCCCGCTTCATATCGAAGGCGACATTGTCCACCTGCCGCTCTGGCGGCACCGGGACGGAGATCCAAAAGGAAGAAGAAGTCCCACAAGGAGTGACCCGAGCCGTCGACTGGGAGCCCGTCCAGCGCGTCCCGTTCGCACTCTTTCGACTTCCGTATTCGATGTCGCACGCGTCCAGGGACGACAACTGCGCTTGAACGGCGGCCAACTCCGGAAGCTGGCCCACATTCGTGGTCCGCATCCAGCCCATGGGCTGGATGCCCAACGTCACCGCCCCGGTCAGCGCGATGCCCAACGTCACAACGGAAAAGCCGATGATGTTCTTCTTGGCCACGGACATCTGCGCGGGCAGCGTAGGCAATGGCTCCATTGCCGCCGCAAACTAGCCGAGCCCTTGCAGCCTGGACAATCCGTCAACGGACTTCGGGACAGGGGAACGCTCCGTCAGTCGCACCCCTCGGCCGCTCTATGGCTCGTCGTCCACCGCCGCAAGGTACGTGTTCAGGATGTCCACGTAATGAGGCACGACTTCCACGGCCAAGACGTCCAGGAGCAGCTGGCGAGCCCCCTCCAAGTCCCCAGCATCCCGGCGTCTATCGACTTCAACCAAGGTGTGAGAGAGGCGCCTCGACCCGGTGGAGATGCGGGATGCAATCTCCCTCACAAGAACTGCGGCGCTTTCGTCATCCTGGAGCGCACGCGTTGTTTCGTCAGGCGAAATCCCCACGTCGTGCGCCGTGGCCTGGACCAGGGCGCGCGTTTCGGTGGTGAGGAAGGGCTGAACCGGGTCCGTGATGCGGCGGCTCAGGTCTTTGACCGCGTCCCAATCCCGTTGGGTGGGCATGTGGTTCTCCTAGCGAGGGTGACAGTCTCGGAAAGGCCACTCTCGCTGCCCCTCGCAATAGCGAAAGCAGGCGTAGCAGTCCCCAATCCATCGGGGCTTCTTCTGGTCTCGACACCGGACATACTGGTCAGTGCAGTGCGCACGCCACCCATCGTCGGCGCCAGCATCCTCTCCCTCCTTCACCCGCTCGTTCGCGAACCTGACCGCGGCATCCATGGTCGCAAGGTGCGCGGCGGCCTCGCCCGCTGTGAGGCCGCACGCTTCGGGCACACCTGGGTTGCGCTGCATGCAGCACGACACCGTGTCGGTGCAGGACGCCAATGCATAGGCATCGCGGCGGTTGGCCGCACCGGTAGCACTGCTGGCGCAGCCCAACGACGCAACGGCCAAGAGGCTCAACAGGCCAGGCCCAACTCTCTGCTTTTTCATGGAGCGCCGACCTTACCCGGACGCATGGCAGCAAGAACCAGCCCCCACACCCCAGAGACGGGCGCCGCCCGACAGGACTCGGGCGGCGGCCGTCACGATGCATCCGGCGGTGCTTACGACAACCGCAACAACTTGCGCGCCTGCTCCGGCGTGGCCGGCTCGCGGCCATGGGCGCGCGCGCGCTTCGCCGCCTCTGCGACGAGCTCCCAGTTGCCCTTCGCGAGCACGCCCTTGGACACGTAGATGTTGTCCTCCAGGCCCACGCGCGCGTTTCCGCCCCGCTTCGCCGCCTCGTCCACGTAGGCCAGCTGGTGACGCCCCACGCCGGCCACCGTCCAGGTGGAGCCTTCCGGCAGCGAGGCAATCATGAAGTCCAGCACCTCCGGACGCGGCTGCAACGTACCCGGCACGCCGAGCACGAAGTCGAAGTGCGCGGGCAGGTCCACCAGCCCTTCCTTCGCCAGGTAGCGGGCCTCGTCGATCATGCCTACGTCGAAGCACTCCAGCTCCGGCCGCAGGCCAATCGCCCGGATGCGCCGGGCGATGTCACGCACGAGCGGCCGGGGATTCCAGAAGACCTCCTCGCCGAAGTTCACCGTGCCCGTCGTCAAGGTGGCCATGTCCGGCCGGTCCTCGCCGGTGAGCGTCAGCGGTCCGCAGCGCTGGTCCACCGTCATGCCCACCGCGCCGCCCGTGGACGTCTGGATGAGCACGTCCGTGCGCTTGCGGATGGCGCGGATGGCCGCGCGGAACAACTCCGCGTCCTGCGACGGCTTGCCGTCCGGCGTGCGCACATGCAGGTGCACCATCGCCGCGCCCGCCTCGCGGCAACGCGCGGCGTCCTCGGCGATCTCCTCCGCGGTGATGGGCAGGTGCGGCGTCTGCTCGCGCGTCGTCTCCGCGCCCACCATGGCCGCGGTGATGACCATGGGCGTGCTCATGGCTGCCCCCGCTGCTTGTCCTTGGGCACCACACACGTCCCCGTGGCCCGGCACACCACCACCGGCTCCGACAGGACATCCGCCGCCGAGTCATTCACGTCCGGCCGCGGCTTGATGACCTTGCGCGCCTCGAAGCGCATCTTCCGCGACGTGTTGCCCGCGCTGACGATTTCGCCCTCCGCCTCGATGAAGTCGCCCGCGTACACCGGAGCCAGGAACTCCACCGAGTCATAGGCGCGGAACAGGCCCTCGTCCCCGTCGCTGCGGATGCACAGCTCCGTGGCCACGTCGCCAAAGAGCCCCAGCATCCGCGCGCCGTCGACCAGGTTGCCGCCGTAATGTGCGTCGTGGCTGCTCATGCGCAGCCGGATGACCGCCTTCGTTCCCGTGCTCACTGGGGCTCCCCCTGATAGTGCGCGTCCTTCGGCTCCTTGCCTTCCTTCTTGAGGAGCGCGTGGACGATGTAGTTGGCCACGTCGGACGGCTTGGTGCCGGGCCCGAAGCCGGCGTCGAAGCCCAGCTCCAGCGCCAGCTTGTGGTCCACGCGGGGCCCGCCCAGCAGCAGTTGGACCTTGCCGTGGATGCCAGCAGCCTTCGCCGCTTCGATGAAGTGCCGCGAGTTGTCCTTGTGCACGTCGCGCTGGGTGACGACCTGGCTGACCAGGATGGCGTCCGCGTTGCGCGCCATGGCCCTCTTGATGAGGTCCTCGTTCGGCACCTGGCTGCCCAGGTTGAAGGCCTCGAACCAGGGGTAGCGCTCCAGGCCGTAGTCGCCCGCGTAGCCCTTCATGTTGAGGATGGCGTCGATGCCCACCGTGTGGGTGTCCGTGCCCGTGCAGGCGCCGAACACCACGATGCGCCGCTTCACCTTCTCCTTGATGAAGGCGTTGAGGTCGTCGAAGGACATCTTCTTCACGACGACTTCGGGCACGTCGATTTCGGCGTAGTCCAGCGCGACGGACGACCGGGCGTAGACGATGAAGAAGGTGTACGCGTCCGCGGCACGCTCCGCGGCGGCCACCTTCACGTCAGTGAAGCCCATCTTCTTCGTGAAGACGGCGGCGGCCTCCTTGGCCTTCTCGGACAACGGCACCGGCAGGGTGAACGACAGCTGCACCACGCCGTCGTCCCGCCGGTCGCCGTAGGGACGGATGATCTGCTTGCTCGGCTTTACCATCGGCTCACTTCCCTCCGGCCCGCTGAATCTTGACGCTGGAGCCCACCTTCTGGGCCAGCGGCGCGAACCGCTCCTTCTTCGTCTGCTCCAGGTAGAAGACGACCGACCACGTCGTCTTTCCGTCGCAGCCCACATACGTCACGGAATCCACCGCGCCACTGCCATCCGGCGCCACGTCCGTCTCCTGACGCTTCGCCGCGGGCTGGGCGCCCACCTTCAGACGCTCCCAGCCCTTGCCGCCAATGGACGCGACAATCTTGTCCACGCACGTCTGGGCCTTCATGCCCGCCGTCTGCACGGCGCCCACGTCCACCAGGAAGTAGGCGTCCCCGCTGGGCGCCTGGAACTTGCTCGTCCCATCCTCCTCGGTGCGGTTCCACGAGGCGGGAACCTGGATGGACACGTTCTTCACCTGGACCTGCGCCAGCGCATCCGCGGAGCCGCCCGCGGAGAGAACCATGGCAAGGATTGAACCGAGCATCACTGCGCCTCCAGGAGTTCCAGGAACGGGTTGAAATAGTCCGGCGCCTTCTCCAGCACGCCGTCGAGCCCCTTGCCGCCGGTCTCCTCGCGCTTCACGTCACCGAAGTGGCCCCGGCCGATGGCGGTCACCATGCCCTCGTCGCGGCACTCCTGGAGCAGCTGCTCCGCCCGGGCGAACACCTCGCGCGCGCGGTTGGCGATCTTGCCGTCCTCGCGGACGGTGAACTCCTCGTCGATGCCTCGCGCCGCGCGGTGGATGTAGGCCGCGGACTTGAGCGCCACGTAGCGGTCCGCCAGGAGCGGCGTGTGCATGGCCTCCGTCATCATGCCCAGCAACTGGATGCCCTGCCGCGTCCACATGGCCACCAGGTTCGCCATCACGTCGTACGTGTGGCTGAAGAAGATGTCCGTCTCCTTGTGCTTGGTGGGCGGCATGTACTTCAACGGCGCGTCCGGGAAGCAGCGGCGCACCAGCATGGCCTGGGACAGCTCGAGCAGCAGCGTGTCCTCGCGGTACGGATCGATTTCGTACGCGTGGCCGATGCCCAGCTGCCAGTCCTTGAGGCCGGCGCGCTTGGCGAAGCACTCGTTGATGAACTGGCTGGCGATGACGGTGTGGGCCGCGTCGTACGCGTCCGCGGTGGTGATGTAGTTGTCCTCGCCGGTGTTGATGATGATGCCGGCCAGGGCGCAGATGCGGCGGCTGAAGTACTGGTCGATGAACGTGCGCCGCATGTTGATGTCACGGAAGAGGATTCCGTACATCGCGTCGTTGAGCAGCATGTCCAGCTTCTCGTAGGCCGCGCAGAAGGCGATCTCCGACATGCAGAGGCCGGACGAGTAGTTGGTCAGCTGGATGTAGCGCTTGAGCTTGCGGCTCTCGTCGTCCAGGGCCTCGCGCATGATGCGGAAGTTCTCCTGGGTGGCGTAGGTGCCGCCGTAGCCCTCCGTCGTCGCGCCGTGGGGCACGTAGTCCAGCAGCGACTGCGCCGTGGACCGGATGACGGCGATGACGTCAGCGCCCGCCTGGGCCGCCGCGCGCGCCTGGTCCACGTCGTCATAGATGTTGCCCGTGGCCACGATGACGTACTTGTGCGGCGCCGGGGGCATGGGGAACTGCTTGCGGAGCTCTTCGCGCTGGGCAATGCGGGCCTTCAGGTCATCGAGCGCGGCGCGGGCTTCCGCGCGCACCTCCTCGCGGAGGTTGTGCTCCTGCTCGGGCGACAAGGGGGCCAGCTTCTCCGTGGGGAGCGCCGTCAGCCGCTCCACGGCCTCCAGCGGGCTCTTCGCGCCCAACTGCAGCGCGCGGCCATACCAGTAGGCGGCGCCCTTGTTGAGCACCCCGGCGGCCTTCAGCTTGTCCACCATCAGGTTGGCGAGCGGCACGCCCCGCGCGCCAGCTCCGGAGAGGCCGAAGAAGCGCAACACAGTGCGCTCGGTTGAAACAGTGGTGTTACGGCGGATGAGGTCGAAGATCGGGTTGACGATTTCGTCCGCCAGCTTGCGCGCATGTTCAATCCGCGCGTCTTCAATGAACGGGCCTGGCATGGACGCACCTTACCCGCCCGAACGACAGCGGGTAGCGCCGATGCGCACCTCGATAACGTTGCCGCACCGCATTATCGGTTCCGAGTTCAAAGCACCGAAAGGACGGTGCCAGCCCTCACCGAAAGGACGGTGACACCACCGACCCTTCGGTGAACACATGTGAACTCAACACGTAATCCACTGGAATCATTCAAATTTGAGCGGTGGCATGCCCCCTGCTCAGGACGGGACTGCCTTACCCCCTGAGACAAGGAGAGTCCCTTGCAAACCCGCTCCCTGCTTCTGACCGCCATTCTCTTTGGCGGTTCGGCCGCCGTCGCCGCGACGCCCCCTCCCCTGACGACGGACACCGGATCCCCCGTGGGGACCAACCAGAACTCCAAGACGGCCGGCCCGCGTGGCGGCGTGCTCCTGGAGGACTTCCACCTCATCGAGAAGCTGGCGCGCTTTGACCGTGAGCGAATCCCCGAGCGCGTGGTCCACGCCCGCGGCACCGGCGCCTACGGCACCTTCGAGAGCTACGGCGACTTCTCCAAGCTGACGCGCGCGTCCCTCTTCTCCGCCAAGGGCAAGAAGACGCCGATGTTCGTGCGCTTCTCCACCGTCATCCATCCGACGGGCTCGCCGGAGACGCTGCGCGATCCACGCGGCTTCGCGCTCAAGTTCTACACGGACGAGGGCAACTGGGATCTGGTGGGCAACAACCTGCCCGTCTTCTTCATCCGCGACGCCCTCAAGTTCCCGGACATGGTGCACTCGCTGAAGCCGTCGCCCGTCACGAACAAGCAGGACCCGAACCGCTCCTTCGACTTCTTCTCGCACCTGCCCGAGTCGACGCACATGCTCACGCAGGTGTACTCGGACATCGGCATCCCGGCGAACTACCGCCAGATGAACGGGCACGGCGTGCACGCCTTCAAGTTCGTCAACGCGAAAGGCGAATACAAGTACGTGAAGTTCAACTGGAGCTCGCAGCAGGGCGTGAAGAGCCTCACCGCCGAGGACGCCGCCCGCGTCATCTCCGAGGACCACCAGCACGCCACCTCGGACCTCTACGCCACCATTGGCGCGGGCAAGTTCCCCTCGTGGGAGCTGAGCGTGCAGGTGCTGGACCCCAAGGAGTTGGACAAGTTCAGCTTCGACCCGCTCGACGCGACGAAGATCTGGCCCGAGGCGCAGGTGCCGTCCATCAAGCTGGGCAAGTTCACGCTCAACAAGATGCCGGACAACTTCTTCGAGGAGACCGAGCAGGCGGCCTTCTCCCCTGGCGTGCAGCCGCCGGGCATCGAGCCCTCCGAGGACCGCCTCCTGCAGGGCCGCCTGTTCTCCTACGCCGACACCCAGCGCTACCGCATTGGCGCCAACTACCAGTCGCTGCCCATCAACCGGGCCCGCGCGACGGTGAGCAACAACAACCAGGCGGGCAGCATGAACTTCGCCAACACGAAGTCGGACGTGAACTACGAGCCCAGCGTCAGCCGTGAGACGCAGGACGCGCCCCCGTACCTCTTCGCCAACGCGCCGCTCAGCGGCACCACGCAGCAGCGCGGCATCGAGAAGACGGAGAACTTCGCGCAGGCCGGCGCCTTCTATCTGGCGCTCGACGCGGGTGGGAAGGACCGCCTCATCAAGAACCTGGCCGCGGACCTGAACCAGGTGCGTGATGCCAGGGTGAAGGCGCGCATGGTGGGTCACTTCTTCATGGCCCACCCCGACTACGGCACCCGCCTTGCCAAGGCGGTCAACGTGAAGCTGGACGACGCCAAGGCCGCCGTGGCCGCGCTCGCCGCCCGCTGATTCGTTCATCTCCGGGCCCCGGCATGGCGGCCTCCGCCAGGGCCCGGCGCCTCCCGCCACTCCCCCTGGGAGAAGGCCGCGATGTGGTGGCGCCTGGCGACTCCCCCCTCTCGCCGCCCGTCGCATCCCGGTCTTCCCTCAGCGGGAGCAGGCCCCCTCTCTTCTGGAGTCCGTCATGATTCGCAAGCTGCTATTGGGAACGCTGGGCCTGTTGATGCTGGGTGCCGGCGTGTTGACGGCCGCGTGGATGTCCCTGCGCGCCACGCCCGCGCCGCAAGGGCGTCTACTGGCCACGAGCGAGGCGGAGCGCTACCTGCTGGCCGCCGCCCGTGCCGGAGAGACGGACATCGTCGCCGGGCTCGTCCAGGCGGGTACGCCGGTGGAGGCGCGGGATGCTCGCGGCTTCTCGCCGCTCATCCTCGCCGCGTACCACGGGCATGCGGACACGGTGCGCGCCCTGCTCTCCGCCGGCGCGGATGCGTGCGCGGGCGACAACAACGGCAACACCGCGCTCATGGGCGCGGCCTTCAAGGGCTATGCGGACATCGTCGGACTGCTCAATCAGCAGCCCTGCGCGGTGGACCAGAGCAACCGCTTCGGCCAGACGGCGCTGATGTTCGCGTCCCTGTTCGGCCGCGAGGAGGTGGTGGACCAACTCCGGCATCAGGGGGCCTCCCCTGACGTGCGCGATGGCAGCGGCCGCAGCGCCCAGGACTGGGCACGCACGCAGGAGCCCAGCGCGCCCGTGCCCCAGGCGCCCACCGCGCCGGAGACGTCCGCCTCGGCGCGATGACATGGGAGGCGCTGCCCCGCCCGGGATGAGGCAAGGTGGCCCCATCCCGGTGAAGACGCCGCTGGGCATCGGGCCAGACGGCTCGGCGGCTAGACGTAGCGCGTGCCGAAGAGCTGGAGCAGCTCCGGCTCGGTGCGCAGCAGGTCCAGCGTCAGCGCGGCGTGACCGGGCACGTACCCGTTGCCCACCACCATGGTGACGTCCTTGCCCACGCCCTCGGCGCCCAGGGCCGCCGCGGTGAAGCTGGTGGCCATGGAGAAGAAGATGGCCGTGCCGCCGTCCTTCACCGACAGGATGGTGGCCATCTCCGTGTTGCCCACGCTGGCGCAGTTGACCACCAGGTCGCAGAGCTGACCGCCCGTCGCCTGGCTCACCGCTTCCATGACGTCCACGCCCTGAGTCGCGTCCACCTTCAGGGCCACGTCACACAGGCCAATGCCGGACAGCAGGTCCAGCGCGCCCTGTGACACGTCGAGCGCGAGCAGCTTGCCCCGGCTCTCCAGGTTGCGCCGCGCCTGCGCCAGACACAGCGCCCCGCTCTTGCCCGCGCCCAGCACCGCCACCGTCATGCCCGGCCGCACGTGCCGGGCCACCAGCGCGGGCGCGCCACACACGTCCAGCGCCGCGAGCGCCAACGTGTCCGGCATGTCCGTGGGCAGCTTCGCGTAGATGCCGCTGGCGAACAGGATTGCGTGCCCGCGGATGTCCACGCGGTCGATGTCCGCATGCACCGCCTTCACCTCTTCGATGACCAGCGGCGTCAGCGTCAGGCTCACCAGCGTGGCGATGCGGTCGCCCACCTTGAGCAGCTCGCGCGCGGGGTGCCTGGCGCCCAGCTCCTTCACCCGGCCAATCAACATGCCGCCCGAGCCCGTCACGGGGTTCTGCATCTTCCCCCGCTCACGGACGATTTCCTGGATGCGCTCGCCAATGCGCTTCGCGTCGCCGCCCACCTCGCCCTTGATCTGCTTGAAGGACGCGGCGTCGATGTTGAGGCTCTCCACGTCGATGAGCAGCTCGGACTCGCGGCACGGCAGCGAAGGGTCCAACTGCTTCGCGCGCTGGGGCAGCACGCCCTTCTCGCCAACGACGCGAGACAGCCCGTAGAGGTCGATGCTCATGTTCCCGTCTCCCTGAAGGTTGTCGGGCGCCCGGCCCCGCCACGGCGGGGCGCCCCCAGGGAGGCGTCTACCCGCTCGGACAGGGAAAAGGCCAGCGCCACGTCACGCGCGGTGGGCCGAGGCGTCCCCCAGCGGGCATCCCGACCACCGCGCGACAGGCCCCGGCCCCATGCGTCAGTCCTGCGCCAGGTTCGGCACCAGGACGGACAGCGAGCGCGCGAAGCGGTACGACACACCGGAGTGGCCGTCCTCGAACTCCTCGTGGACGCGCTCCACGCCCGCGTTCTTGAAGTCCTCCGCGAGCATCCGCGTGCCCCAGCGGATGTTGAACTCGTCACGCGTCCCACAGTCCAGGTACACCGTCTTCAGCTTCCGGAACGCGTCCATGAACTTGGGCACGAAGCGCACCGGGTCGTGCACCAGCCACCGGTTCCACACGTCGAGCCGCAGCCGGCCCGTGTTCGCGTCGAAGGGCAGCTCCACGTTGAGCGGCTCGCCCTTCTTCGGAGAATACGCGGCGGCCATCGCCAGGACGTTCACCACTGGGAAGTCGTCCCCGCGCATCTTCGTCTCGCTCACGCGCGCCCGGAACTCGGCGTGCCACGCCTCCACGCCGCCGGCCTTCAGCAGCGCCGCCGCGGCCTTCGGGAGGTCCGGCAGGTAGCAGTATTCGAAGTAGGAATCCGCCGCGTGCGCGCCTACGTGGGAGAACAGTTCCGGGTGGTAGCGGCCCATCACCAGCGCGCCGTAGCCACCGGAGCTGTGCCCCACCACGGCGCGCGAGGCCGCCTTCGGCAGGGTGCGGTAGGTGCGGTCCACGAAGCCCACCACGTCCTTGGTCAGGTAGTCGCGGTACCGGCCAATGGCGTCGCTGTTCACCCACTGGCTGCCACCCAGCGACGTCCAGGCGTCCGGGAAGACGCCGATGACGGGCGGAATCGCGCCCGACTCGACGAGCGCGTCCAGGCGCTGGGGGACGGTGGGCGCGAAGCCCGACGCGTTCGTCCACGAGCCGCCGCTGTTGCCAAAGGCATGCAGGAAGTAGACGACGGGATAGCGCCGCTCATCCGCGCCGTAGCCTGGCGGCAGGTACACGGTGAGCTTGCGGCGAGCCGGGTCCCCCAGCGGGTTCGACTCCAGCGCGGGCGACAGCAGCTCACTCGACTCCAGCAATCCATTCATCCGTGCATTCCCTTCATCGGGCCCGCGGCTACGCTCGCGAACCGGGTTGCTTCCCCAGCACCTTCATCACCGCCTGGAGGTCCTCCCATGCCTTGCGCTTCTCCGCCGGGCTGCGGAGGAGGTACGCCGGGTGGAAGGTGGGCATCAGCTGGATGCCCTCGTAGGTGCGCCAGTTGCCACGCAGGCGGGTGATGGGCGTGCTGTCCCGCAGCAGCGTCTGCGCCGCGAACTTGCCCAGCGCCACCACCACCTTGGGCTGGATGGCGGCCAACTGCGCGCGCAGGAAAGGCTCGCAGGCGGCGACCTCCTCCGGCTCCGGATTGCGGTTCCCTGGTGGCCGGCACTTCACGACGTTGCAGATATAGACGTCGTCGCGGCGGTAGCCCATCGCGCCAATCATCTTCGTCAGCAGGTCGCCGGCCGCGCCAACGAAGGGCACGCCCTGCAGGTCCTCGTTCTCCCCGGGGCCCTCGCCCACGAACACCAGCTCCGCGCGGGGGTTGCCCGAACCGAACACGAGGTTCTTGCGCGTCGAGCACAGCTTGCAGCGCTGGCAGTCGCCCAGCTCCCGGCGAACCTCGTCCAACGTCGGCCGCTCGCCGTTCGCCGCGCCCTGCAGCGCCCCAGCGGGCCGCGACGGGGGCGGCGGCGGCTGCCCCTCAGCGGCACCGAGCGCCATGCCCCCCGGACGCATGGGAGGCGTGGACGGAGGCGGCACCCGGGCCGGCGCTGCGACACCGACTCCCAGCGGTCCTGCTGCACCCGCGGGAGTCGCCGGGCCCGGCCGCTCCGTGCCGATGGAACGATGCTCCGGTGCCGGGCTCGCCAGCGGCGGCCGGGGCAGCGGCGCCTCGGGGCGAGCAGGTGGCGCGGCGTCCGCGGCCCCCTGCGCTCGGGCGAAGCGCGCGCGCAAGGAGGGAGCCGAGCGTTGGAGCTCGAGCGCCGCCTTGGCGTCAATCATCAGCACCCGGCCAGCGGCCTCCTCCTGCCAGAGGAGGTGGCGGCGCACATCGTCCATCAGGGCGCTCAGGTCCTGCGAGGCCTCGGGCGTGTCATCAATCACGGTCCTGGATCGGTATCGGACGTGGCGCCCCTGCGCAAGGAAGCGGACGCCCGAGCCGACTGTTCGCCTTCCACCAGCGCTGTTCCAGGCCCACGCCTGGAGTCCTACCCCGCCCTGTCCCCAGTCATCCGCCCTGGAGGCCCCCCTGGGCCCACGCCATCTTGCGCCCCGAACCCGGTGTCATGCAGCGAGGAGCCGCCATGGCGCACCAGAACCCGGATTACCGCCAGGTCACGGAGGACCTGTTCACAGAAGCCGCCTTCGTCATGGACCTGGGCATCCAGCCCGTGGACATCCACCCCGGCTCGTGTCGAAGGCCACCGTCCCCCTCGCTGAGATGGAGCCCTGCTAGGACGGTGACACGAGCAGCAGCTCGATGAGGGCCTGCGCCACCTCGTATTTGCTGCCCTGGAGCTCATGCTGTGCGCCCGAACGCGTGAGCACCGTCACCCGGTTGGTGTCCGTCCCAAAGCCCGCGCCAGGGGCCGTCACGTCGTTGGCGACAATCGCGTCCAGCCCCTTGCGCTCCAGTTTTTCGCGCGCGTGAGCCACCACGCGCTCCGTTTCCGCGGCGAAACCCACCAGCACCGGCCGCCTTGGTTGTCCCGCCACCTTGCGGGAGGCCTCCGCGAGCACGTCCGGCGTGCGCACGAGCGTCAGCGCCTCGGGCGACGAGGAAGCGCCCTTCTTCACCTTCTGCGGCGCGCGCGTCTCCGGGCGCCAGTCGCTGACCGCCGCCGTGGCGATGAACGCATCCGCGGTGCTCACCCGTGAGAGCACCTCGCGCGCCATGTCGTCCGCGCTCACCACGTCCACGATGTCAAAGCCGCCGCGCTCCACGGTGCCCACGGGACCGAGCACCACCGTCACCTCGGCGCCCAGGGTCCGGGCCGCGTGCGCGAGCGCCATGCCCATCTTCCCCGTGGAGGGATTGGAGATGAACCGCACCGGGTCCAGGAACTCGCGGGTGGGGCCCGCCGTCAGCAGCACCCGCTTCCCCGCCAGGGGGCCAGCGCCGAAACGCGCCGCGACCGCCTGGACGATGGCTGGAACGTCCGCCAGTCGCCCCTCCCCCACGTCACCACAGGCCAGCATCCCCGCGCCTGGGCCCACGCGCGAGAAGCGCGGATAGGCCAGCAGGGCCGCCAGGTTCTCCTGCGTCAGGGGGTTGTCCCACATGGCCACGTTCATCGCCGGCGCCAGCACCACCGGCCCCCGGAAGGCGAGCAGCGACGTCGTCACGGCGTCGTTCCCCATGCCCGCGCGGATGCGCGCCAGCAGGTCCGCGGTGGCCGGCGCCACGACGAACGCCTCGGCCCAGCGCGCAAGGTCCAGGTGGCCGAAGTTCCCCTCCTGGGCAGGGTCGAAATAGTCCGTGAGCACAGGGTGCCCGCTGAGCGCCTGGAAGGTGAGCGGGGTGACGAACTGGCGCGCGGACTCCGTCATGGCCACCCGCACCTCGGCGCCCGCTCGCGACAGCTCCCGCACCAGCTCGCAGGCCTTGTACGCCGCGATGCCGCCACCCACGCCGACGACCACCCGGCGGCCTTTCAGACTCGTCACGTCCATGCGGCTTCCTAATGCGCGGGGAGGCGGGCTCGCAACCGTCCCGGCAGGGCGTCAGTGGGCCATCATCACGACGTCACTGGCCGAAGGCACATCCACGACGCGGACCTCCGGTCCGCCTGGGGTCTCCACGTGGAAGTTGCCCCACACCAACGTGTACCGCCCGGGCCGCAGGCCACTCAGGCGGACCTGCTCCGACCGGGGCTGGTACACGAGCTGCGCCCAGCGCGAGCGCATCAACGCCACCGTCGGAGGATTGCCCACCGCTCCCAGCTCTCCCGCGACGATCCACAGCGCCCGGCCCCGCTCCGGCTTCACCTGGACGGTCAGCGACGCGGTGCCCGGCGCCGGGCCCAGGTCCAGCGACATCTCCGAGCCGCCCACCTGCACCACCAGCGCCGGCTCGCCAGAGAACTCCCGGTTCGCGCCCAGCGCGAAGCGGTAGTTGCCCGGGGAGACCTCCACGCTGTAGCCACCATCCGGCCCGGTGACGATGGTGAGCGGTTCGCTGCGGTCCGCGTTGACGGCCTCGACCTCGAAGCCCGCCGCGGGGCTCCCGTCCGGGCGGAACACCCGGCCGCTCAAACGCGTGGCCTGCCGCAGCTTGAGCTCCACCGGCCCCCGCGCGCCCCGCTCCAACGACTGGGTGGCACTCAACCGCCCCTTGCGCGCCGTGAGCGAGTAACGCGTCACATAGGGAGGGCTGGCCACCGTGAAGGTGCCATCAGGCCCGGAGAGAACGGAGTCGTCACAGACGTCGCACGACACCACGGCATCTGGCACCGGCCCACCGCCCTCGTCGACCACGCGGCCCGAGACCCCCGGCAGCTTCTCCAGCACCAGGTCTCCCAGGTCGGGCGAGGCCGGGCGATCCACCATCAGCGGCTCGTAGCCCGCCGCGTCCACCGACGCGATGACGCGGTCGCCCGCCGTAGGCAACGGCAGCTCGAAGCGGCCATCCGGTGCATTCACATCGTGCTCGTCCACGCGAAAGCGGCGCACCGGCGCACCGTCATCGCCCACGACGCGCCCGCGATAGACGTCGCGCTTCCTGAGCACCACTCGCACCGGAGGGCCACCCGCCTTGCCCTCGGCGCGCTCGACCTGGTCATAGCCCGGGTGCCTCACCTCCAAGCGGTAGCCCCGGTCCGGCCGCAGCGCGCGGAACTCGAAACGGCCGCTCGCGTCGGACTGCACGGGCTCCGCGCCACGGGGCACCACCACCAACGTGGCGCCCGCTACCGGCGCGTTCTTCCCGTCCACCACCTCGCCACTGAGCGGCGCTCCGGGCCTCAGCTCCGCCTCCAGCTTCAGCGTCTGGCCCTCCGTCAGCGTCACCTCCCGGCGCTCCGACGGCTGATAGTCGGGATGGGACGCCATCATCGAATACGTGCCCGCGGGCATCCCGCGCATCGGGACCATGCCGTCCGAGCCCGACGGCCGGTCACTCCGGAAGATGCCTTGCTGATCAACCCACAGCACCACGTCCGCGCCTTCGACGCGGCGGCCCTCGGCGGAGACTGTCACTTCCAGCGACGCGCGCGGCTCCAGCGCCAGTTGCACGTCGGTGGTGGGCGCAGTCACCTTCAGCTGGCCACCGCCCCACTCCGAGTGGTGCGCATGAAGCTCGTAGAGCCCCGGCGTGGGCACCTGCGCGATGAAGCGCCCTTCCGCGTCCGCCAGCGTCGACGCGCCCGTGGGCTGCACCAACACGGACACGCCCGGCGCGGGCCGGCCGTAGACATCCAGCACCTGCCCGCTGATGACGGTGGCGCGCTCCATCTCCAGTTCGAGCGCCGTCTCCCCTGGCGTCACCTTCGCGGGCAGCTGCGCGTCACGGAAGCCCTCGGCCTGCCCGGTCAGCACGTAGTTGCCCACGGCCAGGGGGCCCAGCGTCACCAACGCCCCGGTGCCACCGCGCTCCTGCCGGACAACCTCCCCCGCCGGCATGCGCAACAGCAGCTCCGGTTGCGGCACGGGCTGCCCATCCTCATCCACCACCGTGACGAGCAAGCTCCCCGCTTCCTCCAGCGCCAGCGTCACCTGGGTGACGCGCTCGTCCAGCGTCAAGACGCGGGGCACGGACGCCAGGCCCTTGGCCTCCGCGGTCACCACCAATTGGTCCGGATACAAGCCGGTGAAACGCACCGGAGCGCCATCCGTGCGCAGCTCCCGCGACAGGTGGTCCGCGCGCAGCCGCACCAGCGCGGCCGCGGGGGAACCATTTCGGGTGACGCGGACCTCCAGGGTGCGCGCGGGCGTCAGCTTCAGGCGCACGGGCTGTGGCCCCGCCTCCACCTGGGCCCCCACGGCGGGCAGGTACCCCTCCGCCGTGGCCAGCACATAGAACGGCCCCTCGCCCAGGCCCGTCAGGGTGAAGCGGCCATCCGCTCCGCTCGTGGACGCGAAGGGCAGCGGCGCCCGCCGCGACATTCCGTGCACATGAGCCCCGGCCAAGGGCCGTCCGGCTTCGTCCACCACCTGCCCCACCAGGGTGCGCAGCGGCGGCAGGTACAGCTCCACCGGGTCTCCAGGCGCGGCCCGCTCCCGGAGCGCGACGCCCATCCCTGGCGCGCGGGCCCACACGGAGAAGGACACGCCAGCCAGTTGCTCGAAGCGGAAGCGCCCTTCCGCGTCCGTGCTGGCCGTGGCCCGCGGCGTCAGGAAGCCCTGCTGCTGCTCGAAGAACGCCAGCGTGTGCAGCGCCGTCTCACGCGCCTGGCAGGCCAGGAGCGCCTGGCCACACGCGTCACAATGAACGCCCAGGAGCGTCCGCTCCGCGCTGGCGGACAGGAACACCTCCGCGCCCGCGACGGGGCGACCCGAGGCGTCCAGCACACGTCCCGTGAGCGCCAGCCCTTCGCCCGCGGAGGCCACCTCCACGGCGGCGAACTCCGGCAGGGCCTTGCCAGTGGCGGTGTGCATGTCGCGAGCGGCGGGCTCCGTCTCCGTGCCGGGCCACAGCCACACCACCCCTGCCGCGAGCAGGGTCGCCATCACGCCTATGACAATCCAGTTGCGCATGCGCAGACGGCGCGGACGTTAGCCCGGGACCGGGCGCGGAACGGCCGATTCCCCCTGAAAATTCCGGACGCGTCCTTTCCCGGACGCATGGGCGAGCCGCGCCTACAGCTTGTCTTCGAGGTCATCCAGGCGCTTCTCGACCCGCTCGAAACGCTCCTGGGTCGAATCCGCCATGGAGGTCAGCAGCCGGGCCATGCGGCCCGCGTGGGCCTCCATCCGGCTCATGCGTCCCGACACGGAACGCAGTCCCACGATCATGGACTCCACGGTCGACATCATCGTCTCCATGTTGCCCATCATGGAGTCCATGTTCGTCTGCATGGCCGCCATGGTCGTCTGCATGGCCACCATGTTCGACTGCATGACCGCCATGTTCGTCTGCATGGTCGCCATGTTCGACCGCATGGTCGCCATACCGACTCGCATGGACCCCATGCCCATCGCCATGCCTTCGATGTCCCCCTGCGTCGCCCTCAGCTCCTGGCGCAGCTCAACCACCTCGCCCAGGAACTTCACCACCACGTCGCCGCCCACCGCCCTCGCCATGCGTCGCCCTCCGACAACGGAACGGCGCGAACGTACCTGGGGCGTCTGACGTGCTTGGGATTCCGGACGAAGCGGCTTCGGTCGACGAGGGGCCATGACGCGTCCTCCTACTCCTCGGCGAACGGAGCAATCGCCTGGGCCACGGCCAGCTCCTGCCGTGCCTCGCTGAGCTCCGAGTTGGTGGCGCGAAGCCGGTCGCTGAGCACCTGGACGAAGCTCCAGAGCATCTTCACCGCGAGGATGGACTCGCGCTTCATCAGGCCCATCAGGTCTGGCCGCGAGATGACCATGGTGCGCGTGGGCTCCGTCGCCCGCACCGTCGCTGAACGCGGCGCGTTGTCGATGAGCCCCATCTCTCCGAAGTGGCCACCCGCGCGCAGCTCGGCGATCTCCACGCCGTTCTTTTCAATGGCCACCCGGCCCCGGATGACGACGAAGAGCTCCTCACCCGGCTGCCCCTCCACCACGATCTCACGCCCCGCGGGATACGTGCGCGTGGTCGCGATGGACAGCACCGCCGTCTGCTCCTTGTAGGTGAGGTGACGGAAGAGCGGAATCTTGCGCAGCGCCTCCATGCGCGACTGCGCTTCGCTCGACTCCTCGCTGACGCTGGAGCCTTCGCCCGCGACCTTCACCACCACCGCGGTGATGTTGTCCTTGCCACCGCGCTCGTTGGCGACGTCGATGAAGCGCTTGGGCAGGTCCGCGGGCGCGATGCCGGCGATGAGCGGAAGGACCTCCTCGTCCTCGACATAGCCGTGCAGGCCGTCCGAGCAGAGGATGAACATGTCCCCAGGCACCAGGTCCACGATGAGCGTGTCGACCTGGACGGACTCCTGGATGCCCACCGCGCGGGTAATCACGTTGCGGTACTGCGAGTTGGCGGCCTGGTCCTTGGTAATCGTGCCGGCCTTGAGCTGCGCGGCGACCAGCGTGTGGTCCTCCGTCAGCCGGTGACACTGGCCGTGCCGCACCAGGTAGACACGGCTGTCACCCACATGGCCGATGACACCCTTGTTGCCGCCCACCGCGAGGCACACGAACGTCGTGCCCATGCCGCGCTTGGTCGCGTCCGACATCGCCGTCCGGTAGATGTCCGCGCACGCGCGCTGGACGGCCACCTCGACGAGCGCCGCCGCCGCCGAGCGGCTGTCCGGCGTTGGGTTGATGCCCAGGTCCTTCAACAGATGGCGGTTGGCGGAGATGTGCTGCTTGACGACCTCCGTGGCCCGGTTGCTCGCGACCTCGCCGGCCGCGTGACCGCCCATGCCGTCAGCCACCACGTAGAGACCCAGTGCCGCATCCACCAGCATCGCGTCTTCGTTGTGCTGCCGCCTGCGGCCGACGTCGGTCAGTCCAAAAGCTTCTGTGGTCAAGGCCACCGCGAACACTCCCGTGTGTGACAGAGGGCGACTCCGCACGTTACGCAGGCCCACGAAGACGTGGCAAGGCTCAGGGAGCCATCCTCACGGCAAGCATCCGCACAAAACCGCTGGCCGTGTAGAAGCCGACCTCCACCTGGCCGAAGCGCAACCGAGCGCCATCCGCCACCGGAACGGCCTTCCGGGGCACGAGGCGGACGCCCCCCGCCCAGGAGCCATTCTTGGACCCGGCATCCGTCAGCAGGAAGCCCGCATGGCCTTCCTCCCGGCTGAACCAGGCGTGGAACCGGGACACGCTCCCGTCGTCCAGGACCACGTCGTTGTTGCCCGTCCGCCCCACGGTAATGCCCCGCCCGAAGGCGTTCGTCCGCGATTTCACGACGGGAAACACCAAGGGCCCGCTGGCCCCCAGCGTCGGGCTCCCCGCGTTCGTCACCGTCTTCAGGCGGTACTCCTCCCCGTCCCCGCTGCTGTCTTCCTCCGTCGCTGGAGTGAAGACGAGCAGCGCGGCTGGCAGGTTCCGCTCGAAGACTTCTCGGTTGCGGAGGTATCGCGACACATGGGCGCTGAGCGGCTCGGGCATACGCGGCGTGCGAACAGGGTGCTCGCAAGCCACACTCTACGCAAAGACTAGCGCCAATCCACGAACAACCCGACCACCGGGCCACCCACGAAGAAGCGGCCAAGGCTGCGGCGCTTGTAGCCAAATACCTCGCCATACCCCACAGCGAGCCCACCGGCGATGTCCCCGAACTGGTAGCCCAGGTGGACGCGGCCCTCGATGAGGCCCGCCACGCGCCGGTCCTTCTCCAGCCCACCGTCGAAGTTCGCGCCGTAGAAGACGGGACCGCCGGTGACCTGGAAGCCCCAGTGCACCTGGCCGGGCAGGTGGTTCCGGTAGCCCACCCCCACCTGCGGGCTGTGCTGGTAGAAGGAGCGCACCGCGTTCTGCGGCTTGCCCTCCTCGGCATCGGGGAACGCGAGCCCCCACGACAGACTGCCCTCCAGCAGCAACGCGAAGGCGTCCTTGCGGTCCTGGTAGAAGGTGAACTGCCACTGCACCTTCGTCTGGGAGGCCACCAGGCCATCCTGGGCGCTGACACCCAGCAGCACGCCGCGAGGCGCCCAGGCGGGCGTCGGAGAGCGGTGCTCCGGAGGCCGCCGCGCCTCCTGCGCGCCCGCGGAAGAGGCGAGACCAAGAACACCAACCAGCAGAACGGGGAGCTTGCGGAGCATGGGAGCCCCTTCCCGCCATGGCGCGGCCCGCTTGTCAACGGACTGTTCGTTTGGTTATGACACGCCTTTGTTACCTTCGGATGGGCCCAGGCCGGGGATGTCCTCCCGGAACCGCTCGCCGCGGGGCACAAGGAGCGGAACCCCGCATGCCAGTCGTGACAGTCCGGGCCGGAAACAAACAGCGCCCGGGTAGGTTCGACGTACTCGTCCGCAAGACCACGGAGAAGGTCTCCGACCTGCTGGAGGAAAGTGACAGGGTGCTCGTGGTCTACGAGCAGGGCTGCGCGAGCCTCTACTACGAGCGCGAAGGCGACATGCCCCACCCGCCCACGGTGAACCGCCCTTCCTGAGCGCGGTTCGCCGGCGGTCCTTCGCTACACCGCGCGCCGGCGCAGGGGCATCGTGAGGCACCGGACGCTGCCATTGCCCCGCTCCAACGCCTCGATGTCGACGCTCGCCACCTCGATGCCGGCCTCCTTCGCCAGAGGACGAAGGCCCACCGAGGCGCTCTCCGAGGCGAGAATCAGGTTGGGCCCCACGTAGATGAAGTTCGACATGAAGCCGCTCTCCCCTTTCGGTTCGAAGGGGATGACGCGGCGGCCCCGCTGGGCGAAGTAGCCGTCAAAGGGCTCCCAGTGCGGCGCCACGCCCTGTGCGAACACCTGGATGGGCGTGTGGCGGAGAAAGGCCCGCGCCACCACCGCCCGCGGCCCAAGCACGTTGAAGGCAAGGTCCAGGTGGATGATGCCCAGGCTCTCCGGGATGCGGACGACGGCGGCCTCGCGGAAGCCCGAACGCCACGCCAGCTCCAGGAAGGACTGAAGCGCCCGCGCGTCACTGCGCAGCCCCACGTTGACCAGCAACCGCTCCGCGTCGAGCACGAACACGTCCCCGAACTCGATGCGCGCGGACGTCGCGGCCTCGTCGCTCGACAGCTCCGGCTGGAGCTGCGACAGCGCGCGGTGCGCCACGTCGAACTCCGCCAGCCGCACGGGAAAAGCCGCCGTGCCCGTCACCAACTGACGCCCGAGCACCGCCGCGGTATCGCGGACGAACACCCGGTTCACCGTGGTGTCGCTCACCGCGCGCTCGCGCTCTGGTAGCAACTCCCACAGGTCAATCGTCTGGCAACCGAGGCGCGTCAGCGTGTCCCGCAGCCGGCCAAAGGCGTCCTCCGCCTCGCTGCGCGTGACAGGCCGCATGAAGCCGACCGCCGCCGCCTCCTCCGCGCTGGTGACGTCCAGCGCCGCGGGCCGGAACACCGCCACGCAATCCAACTGGCCTGATTCGGACCAGCACTCGAACTCGCTGAACGCCATCTGCAAGCACCTGTCGTCACAGCGGTGAGTCAGCCCTGACTCCTGGCGCCAAGACTCCACCTGGAAAGCGCCAACCCCTGCCGGAGCGCTGGCACCAGAAATTTACCTCGGAACCCCGTCAAGACTAGTCGGATTCAAAACGTTTTCATAATAATCCAGATCTGCAGGATTACACTTTAGGTCCGTGATTTTCCATGAAGTCATTCTTCGGTGTCTCACAGGCCCCTGTGGATTCCCCTCTGGTCTCCGGTGTGTCCGGAGACCGCACGCGCGATGAAATCGCGGCGTGGCTTCGGGCCTACGTCGCCGAGTCCGCCGAGCTCACGCCCGAAGAAGTCGACCCCCAGGAACCCTTCGTTCGCTACGGGCTGACGTCGAAGGACGCGGTGTTCTTGTCGGGCGAGTTGGCGGACTGGCTGGGCCGCGACGTGTCGCCCACCATCCTGTGGGAGCACCCCACCATCGACGCGCTCAGCCAGGCGCTCGGCCGTGGCAATGAGCCCGTGGCGCATGCGCCCGCGACGCCCGTCACCGAGGCCGCGCAGGACGACGCCATCGCGGTGGTGTCGCTGGGGTGTCGCTTCCCGGGAGCCCCGACGCCAGAGGCACTCTGGGCGCTGCTCCAGCGCGGCGGAGATGCCATCACCGAAGTCCCCGCGGACCGTTGGGACGCGGCGAGCCTCTACGCTTCGGACGCGTCCACACCCGCGACGATGAACACGCGATGGGGCGGCTTCCTCGAAGACGTCGGCGCGTTCGACCCGCTCTTCTTCGGCATCTCGCCTCGCGAAGCCGTGCGGATGGATCCGCAGCAGCGTCTGCTCCTGGAAGTCGCGTGGGAGGCGCTGGAGCGCGCGGGACAGGCACCGCAGGGACTCCAGGGCAGTCGCACGGGCGTCTTCGTCGGCATCAGCACCAGCGACTACGCGCAGCGACAGTTCGGCGACCGAGCCTTGTTGGATGCGTACGCGGGCACTGGCAACGCGCACAGCATCGCGGCCAACCGGCTGTCGTACGTGTTGGGCTTGCGCGGTCCGAGCATGGCCGTGGACACAGCGTGCTCGTCGTCGCTCGTCGCGGTGCACCTGGCCTGTCAGAGCCTCCGCGGCCGCGAGTGCGACCTGGCGATGGCGGGCGGCGTCAACCTCATCCTGTCACCCGAGCTCACCATCGCCTTCTCGCAGGCGGGGATGATGGCGGCGGACGGACGCTGCAAGACGTTCGACGCGTCGGCCGATGGTTACGTGCGCTCCGAGGGCTGCGGCATCGTCGTCCTTCAGCGCCTGTCGGACGCGCTGGCCTCGGGCGCGCCCATCCTGGCCATCATCCGCGGCTCGGCCGTGAATCATGACGGGCTCAGCAACGGGCTCACCGCGCCCAGCGGCGCCGCGCAGCAGGACGTCATCCAGCAAGCCCTCCGTCAGGCCCGCCTGTCGCCAGAACAGATTGGCTACATCGAAGCCCACGGCACGGGGACGCCGCTGGGCGACCCGATTGAACTGGCGGCCCTGAGCGCCGTGCTGTCTCCGGGGAGGACGGCGGAGCAGCGCTGCTTCATCGGCTCAGTGAAGAGCAACATCGGCCACCTGGAAGCGGCGGCCGGCATCGCGGGGCTGATGAAGACGGTGCTGGCCCTGGGTCACGGCGAGATTCCGCCGCAGGTCCACCTGCGCGAACTCAACCCGCACATCACCTTGGATGCGACCCGATTTCCGATTCCCAAGCGCCCCGAGCCGTGGCCCCAAGCGTCCGGCGCGCGCATCGCGGGAGTCAGCGCCTTCGGCTTCGGTGGAACCAACGCCCACGTCATCCTGAGTGAGCCTCCGCCGCGCCCCGCGGATGCACCTCGCGTCCCCGAGCGTGACAGCCACGTCCTGACGCTTTCGGCTCGAAGCGATACGGCCCTGCGGAACATGGCCCGGCAGTACCAGGAGCACCTGCTACGGCCGAACGCCCCCACGCTGGCGGACGTCTGCTTCACCGCGAACACCGGCCGCAATGCGTGGCCGCATCGGCTCGCGCTCACCGCGAACTCCCATGCGGAGCTGGCGTCGCGGCTCGAGTCCTTCGCCCAAGGACACGCCGTGCCCGGGCTGCATCAGGGCGAGGTGCAGCGTGGCGCCACGCCTCGAATCGTCTTCCTGTATCCCGGCCAGGGCACCCAGTACCCCGGCATGGGACGGCAGTTGTTCGACAGCGCGCCCGTCTTCCGTGAGGCCCTGGAGCGCTGCGACGCGCTCCTCCGTCCGCACCTGGATGTCCCGCTGATATCAGTTCTGTTTCCGACGACGGACGCCACGGCGCAGCTCATCCACCAGACGCGCTACACCCAGCCAGCGTTGTTCGCGCTGGGCCATGCCCTGACGGAGTTGTGGCGTTCGTGGGGCGTAGTGCCCGACGCCGTCTTGGGCCACAGCGTGGGCGAATTCACGGCCGCGCACGCGGCGGGCGCGCTCGGGCTGGAGGAGGCGCTGGCCCTGCTGGCCACCCGCAGCCGGCTCATCCAGGCGCTGCCCCAGAACGGCGCCATGGCCGCGGTCCTGGCGGATGAAGTCACGGTGCGCACGGCGCTGGAGGGCGAGCCCCTGGTGGACGTCGCCGCCGTCAATGGGCCGAGGCACGTAGTCATCTCCGGTGAGCGTGAAGCGGTCCAGCGCATCACCGCGGCGCTACAGGCGCAAGGTGTCGATTCGCGACCGCTCACCGTCTCCCACGCGTTCCACTCGCCGCTACTGGAGCCGATGCTCGAGGGCTTCGAGCAGGTAGCTCGCGTCCTGCCCGCCCACGCGCCGCGGCTCCCGCTCATCTCGAACGTCACGGGCGAGCGCTTGTCCCAGGCCCCAGACGCCGCCTACTGGCGACGGCACGCGCGCGCTCCCGTCCAGTTCTTCAAGGGCCTCCAGACGCTGACGCAGGCGGGCCCCGCGCTGTTCATCGAGATGGGCCCGCACGACACGCTGCTCGGCATGGCGAAGCGCTGCGTTCCCGAGAGCGCGAGCCTGTGGCTCCCCAGCCTGCGGCGCCAGCAGGCTGCCTGGCAGACGCTGCTCGACAGCCTCGGTGCGCTGTACACGCGCGGCGTCGCCGTCGCATGGAGCGCAGTGGACGCGAACCACCCGCGACGGCGTGTCCCGCTGCCCACCTATCCCTTCGAGCGCCAGAGGTACTTGCTGGACTCCGCGCGCCCCTCCCCTTCCCCCAGCCCGACGATGATGACCCAGACCACTGCCGCAGCGCCCGTCGTGTCACGCAAGGAGCGCATCCTCACGGAGCTCCGCGCGGTCGTCGCCTTGCTGCTCCAGGCCCCTCCCGAGAAGCTCGACCCGCGCATGTCCTTCCTGGAGATGGGCGCCGACTCCCTCGTGTTGCTGGACGCCATCCGCAACGTGGAGAAGCGCTTCGGCGTGAAGCTGGCCATCCGTCAGCTCTTCGAGGAACTGACGACGTTGGATGCACTGGCGAGCCACCTCGACCAGACGCTGCCCGCGAGCTTCGCCCTGACCTCCGCGCCAGCCGCGACGAGCGCTCCCGCGCCGCTCCCCATGAGCGCGCCTCCCGCCGCCGCGAACATGCCCTCCGCGCCGCCGGGAAGCGCCGTCGAGCAGCTCATCCAACAGCAGTTGCAGCTCATGGCGCAGCAGCTCGCGCTCCTGGGCGGACGTCCCGCAGCGCCGCTGCAGCTTCCCGTCGCGGCGCAGGAAGCCCCTGCCCCCAAGGCCGTGCCCGCGAACACCGCGAAGGCGGGAGGCGCGTCACCCTTTGGCGCGGGGCCCAAGTCCGGCACGCCCGAGCGTGAGCTCCCCGCGGTACAGCAGCGTCACCTGGACGCGCTCATCGCGAAGTACACCGCGCGCACGAAGCGCTCGAAGGAGGCAGCCGTCCGCTACCGCTCGAAGTGGAGCGACGTGCGGTGGCTGATGAACTTCCGCGCCGAGCTGAAGGAGGTGTGCTACCCCATCGTCAGCGTGCGGTCGAAGGGCTCGAGGGTCTGGGACGCGGACGGCAACGAGTACATCGACTTCTCCATGGGCTTCGGGGTGCACCTGTTCGGTCACAACCCGCCCTTCATCCTGGAGGCGCTGCAACAGCGCCTGGCGGAGGGCATGGAGTTGGGCCCCCAGTCGGACCTGGGCGGGCAAGCCGCGGAGCTGCTCTGCGAGCTGACCGGGATGAAGCGCGTCACCTTCTGCAACTCCGGCACGGAGGCGGTGATGACGGCGCTCCGGCTGGCGCGCGCCGCGACGGGCCGCACGAAAATCGTGATGTTCACCGGCTCCTACCACGGCCACTCCGACGGCACGTTGGTGGTGGGGCGCATGGTCAACGGCGAGCCGCAGTCGCTGCCCATGGCGGCGGGCGTGTCTCCCAAGGTCGTCGAAGACGTCCTCGTGCTGCCCTACGGCGAGGACCGCACGCTGGAGCTCATCCGCGAGCACCTTCACGAGCTGGCGGGCGTCCTCGTCGAACCCGTGCAAAGCCGCCGTCCCAATCTCCAGCCACGGGCCTTCCTCCAGGCGTTGCGGACGATGACGCGTGAAGCAGGCGTGCCCCTCATCTTCGACGAGGTCATCACCGGCTTCCGGCTCCATCCGGGTGGCGCCCAGGCGTGGTACGGCATCGAGGCGGACCTGGTCACCTACGGCAAGGTGCTCGGTGGCGGCATGGCCATTGGCGCCGTCGCGGACCGCGGCGGCTTCGTGGACCGCATCGACGGAGGCGACTGGAACTACGGTGACGCGTCCTACCCCGCTGTCGAGACGACCTTCTCCGCGGGCACGTTCTGCAAGCACCCGCTGACCATGGCGACCACGGTGGCCACGCTGAGCCACCTCAAGGCCCAGGGACCGGCGCTCCAGGAGAATCTGAGCCGCCGCGCCGCGGGGCTGGTCGCTCGTCTCAATGACATCTTCCAGCGCGAGCAGGCGCCCATCGAGGCGGTCCACGGCGGCTCGGTGCTGCGCTTCTCCGCCGCAGGCAACACCAGCTACCTGTACCAGTCGCTGGAGATGGACCTGTTCTTCTGCCACCTCATCCAGCGCGGCATCTACATCTGGGAGGGGCGCACGTGCATGCTCTCCACCGCGCACTCGGATGAGGACCTCGACACCATCGTTCGCGCCGTCACGGAGACGGTGGCGGACATGCGCGCGGGCGGATTCTGGCCACGCACCACACCGCCCGAGCCCACCCGCGTGGAAGCGCGCACGCTGCCGATGACCGAGGCGCAGCGGCAACTGTGGGTGCTCGCCCAGATGAACGCTGGCGGCTCCATCTCCTACAACCTGTCGATGAGCCTGCGGCTCGAAGGCGTGCTCCAGCCCGAGGTGCTCCAACGCGCCATCCAGCACGTCGTCGACCGGCATGAAGCCCTGCGCATCCACGTCCACGAGTCCGGCGAGCAGCAGACCGCGGCCGCTTCACTGGCGCTTTCCCTGACGTTGCACGACCTCTCCACCCTGCCCGCGCCGGAGCAGGCCGAGCGCCTCTCCGCCTGGTACGAGCAGGAGAGCAACGCGCCGTTCGACTTGCACCGCGGCGCGCCCTTCCGCGTCAACCTGCTGAAGCTGGGCGCGCGGGAGCACGTCTTGGTCCTCACCGCGCACCACGTCGCGGTGGACGGCTGGTCGCTGGGTGTCATCGTCCGCGAGATTGCCGCGCGCTACACCGAGCTCCGGGGAGGCAAGAGCACTCCGCCTCCACCCTCGATGCAGTGGGGCGAGTACGTGCAGTGGCTCCAGCAGCAGGCCGGAACCAAGGAGCAGATGGCCCACGAGCGCTTCTGGCTGAGCCGGCGCGTGGAGACGCTGCCCGCGCTGGAGTTGCCCATCGACCATGGCCGCCCCGCGCACCGCAGCTATCGGGGCGCCCGGCAGACGCTGCGACTGGACCGCGCCACCACCCAGGCCCTGCGGGAGGCGGCGGCGCAGCAGCAGTCCACGCTCTTCATGCTGCTGCTCTCCGTCTACACCACCTTCCTCCACCGCCTGACGGGCCAGGATGACGTCCTGGTGGGCATCCCCACCGCGGGCCGGGGAATGGAGGGCAGCGAGGGGCTGGTGGGCTACTGCTCGCACCTGCTGCCCATCGCCAGCCACGTTCAGGGCGAGCAGACGTTCTCCGAATACGCCCAGGGCCTCAAGCAAGTGCTCTGGGAGGCATATGAGCACCAGGACTATCCCTTCGCCCTGCTCATCCAGCGCCTGGGGCTGCCGCGCAGCACGAGCCACACCCCGCTCGTCAGCGTCACGTTCAACCTGGAGCGCCCCCTGGGGAACCTCCAGATGGACGGCCTTCGGACGCACTTCGTCCCGCAGCCCGTGCGCTACGCCGCCTTCGACCTGAGCCTGAACGTCATCGACGCCGAGGACGGACTCGTCCTCGACTTCGACTACAACACCGACCTGTTCGAAGCGGCGACGCTGGCCCGCTGGGCTCAGGGCTTCCGCACGCTGTTGTCAGGCACGCTCGAGCAGCCGGAAGCGCGCGTCGCCGACCTGCCGATGCTCACCCCAGCCGAGCGCCGCAAGGTCCTGGTGGCGTGGAACCAGAACCAGGTGGGCTACCGTGAGGACCTCCTCACCCACCAGTTCATCGAACAGCAGGCCGCCGCGAGGCCCGGCGTGCACGCGGTGGAGCTGGACGGCCAGTGCATCAGCTACGCCGACTTCAACCGGCGCGCGAACCAGCTCGCGCACCACCTGCGCGGCCTGGGTGTCGGCCCCGGCGTGCTGGTGGGTGCCTTCATCGACCGCTCGCCGGAGATGCTGGTGACGTTGCTGGCCATCCTCAAGGCCGGTGGCGCCTACGTGCCGCTGGACCCCGCGCACCCGGTGGAGCGGCTGCGCTTCCTGCTGGACGACGCGCGCGCGGCCGTGCTGGTGACGAAGCAGTCCCTCGCGGAGCGGCTGCCCGCACACACCGCCAAGGTCGTCCACCTGGACACCGACGCCGCCACGCTGGCAGCGCGTCCCACGGAGAACCCGCTCAACACCGCGACGGCCACGTCCCCCGCCTACATCATCTACACGTCCGGCTCCACGGGTGAGCCCAAGGGCGTCGTCATCAGCCATGGCCAGATGGCGGTGCACTTCCAGGACATGCAGCTCCACTTCGAGCTGACCGAGCGCGACCGCGTGTTGCAATTCGCCTCGTTCAACTTCGACGCGTCCCTGGAGCAGATTCTCCCGACGTTCATGACGGGCGCCACGCTGGTCCTGCGCGGCAACCAGGTCTGGACGCCCGAGGAGCTGGCCCGCCGCGTCGTCGAACAGCGGCTGTCGGTGATGAACTTCCCCACGGCGTACTGGCAGCAGCTCACGCAGAGCTGGGCCGAATCGCCGCCAACCATCGGTGCCCATGACTTGCGGCTGGTCATCATCGGCGGCGACACCGTGCTGCCCAAGGTGCTGGAGCTGTGGCAGCACGGCCCGCTTGGCAACGTGCGCACGCTCAATGCCTATGGCCCCACTGAGACGCTCATCACCGCGACCACCTTCGACATCCCCAAGGGCTGGAGCGCCACGCGCGTCCCCATCGGCCGGCCGCTGTCGAACCGCCCCTGCTACGTGCTGGATCGGCATGGCGCGCCCGTGCCCATCGGCGTGGCGGGCGAGCTGCACATCGGCGGACCACTGGTCGCGGCGGGTTACCTCAACCGTCCAGAGCTCACCGCGCAGCGCTTCGTGCCGGACCCGTTCAGCGACGACCCGGCGGCGCGCCTCTACCGAACCGGAGACCTGGTCCGCTACCGGCCTGACGGCACGCTCGAGTTCCTGGGTCGCAGCGACCACCAGGTGAAGGTGCGCGGCTTCCGAATCGAGCTGGGAGAAATCGAGTCCGCGCTGAGCGCGCACGAGCACGTCCAGGAAGTGGTCGTCACGGTCCGCGAGGAGCCGGGCGCGCTGGCCGGACATGACAAGCGACTGGTGGCCTACGTGGTGCCGTCCGCGCAGGGAAGCGTGACACCCGCCACGCTCCGCCAGTTCCTGCTGGAGAAGCTGCCGGACTACATGGTCCCCGCCTTCTTCGTCCTCATGGAGGCCATGCCTCTGACGGCCAGCGGGAAGCTGGACCGCAAGGCGCTGCCCGCGCCGGACCCGGAGGCCAGCGCGCCCACGCGTCCCTTCGTCGCACCGCGCACGCCCACCGAGCAGACGCTGGCGGAGGTATGGATGAAGGCCCTGCGTCTGCCTCGCGTGGGCATCCACGACGACTTCTTCGAGCTGGGCGGTGACTCGCTGCTGGCCACGCAGGTGGCCTCTCGACTGCGGGATGCGCTCAAGGTGGAGCTGCCCCTGGAGCGGCTCTTCAAGCAGACGACCATCGCCGGGCTCGCGGAGCACGTGGACACCGTCCTGTGGGCGGCGCGTGCGGCCGAGGACACCAGCGTCAGCGGCGCGAGCCGTGAAGAGGGGGAGCTGTGAACACGATCGACGGACTGTTGACCCGGCTGCGCCAACACGACGTGCGGCTGTGGATGGAAGGCGAGCGCCTGCGCTTCAACGCGCCTCCGGGCGTGATGACACCCGACCTGCTCGGAGAGATGAAGTCCCGCAAGGAGGAGCTGGTCTCCTTCCTCCAACAGGTGGGCCAGTCACTCCAGGGCGCCGCGGACCTCATCCCCGCTGGCCCTCGCGATGGAGCGCTGCCGCTGTCATCCGGCCAGCAGCGCCTGTGGTTCCTGGAGCAGTTCCAGGGGCCCAGCGGCGCGTACAACATGCCCGCGGCGCTGCGACTCGAAGGCGCCCTGGACATCGCCGCGCTTCAGCGGAGCCTGGATGAAATCGTCCGCCGTCACGAGGTGCTGCGCACGAGCTACGGGCAGCACCAGGGCCAGCCCTTCCAGCGCGTCTTGCCGCCCGCGTCCGTGACGATGCCCGAAGTGGACCTCCAGCCCCTCCCCGCCGAAGCACGACAGGCCGAGGTCCGGCGGCGTGCGACGGAGGAGGCGGGGCGCCCCTTCGACCTGTCGCGAGACCTGCCACTGCGGCTGTCCCTGCTGCGGTTGGACCCACGCGAGCACGTGCTGCTGCTCACGCTCCATCACGTCGCCTGCGACGGCTGGTCCCTGGGCGTCCTCATCCGCGAACTGGCGGCGCTCTACCGCGCGTTCAGCACGGGCGAACCCTCTCCGCTTCCCGAACCCACGCTTCAGTACGGTGACTTCGCGCGCTGGCAGCAGGAGCGAGCCACCCGTGGCGACCTCCAGCCACACCTCTCCTGGTGGCGCGACCACCTGGCCGGCGCCCCTGCGCTGCTGGAGCTGCCCACCGACCGGCCGCGCCCCGCGACTCAGCGCTTCCACGGTGCGACCCATCGCTTCACCGTGCCAGCGGAGCTGACTGCCCGGCTCAAGCAGCGGAGCCGCGAGTCAGAGGCCACGCTGTTCATGACGCTGCTGTCCGCGTTCGGCGTGCTCCTGTCCCGAAGCAGCCGGCAGGAGGACCTCGTCATCGGCACGCCCATCGCCAACAGGGTGCCCCAGACGGAGCCCCTCATCGGCCTCTTCGTCAACTCACTGCCGCTGCGGCTCCAGGTGGACGGCGCGCGTCCGTTCTCCGAGCTGCTGGCCCGCGTGCGCCAGGACACGCTGAGCGCCTACGCGCATCAGAAGCTGCCCTTCGAGCAGTTGGTCGAGGCACTCCAGCCCGCGCGCGACCCGAGTTACTCCCCGCTGTTCCAGGTGCTGTTCACGCTCCAGAACACGCCGTCCGAGGTCCTCTCGCTGTCCAGCCTCACGCTGGAGCAGTTGGAGTTCGAGAGCGGCACCACGCAGTTCGACCTCTCCCTGTCGATGGCGGAGACGGCGCAGGGGCTGGCGAGCGAACTGAACTACAACACCGACCTGTTCGATGCGGCCACCGTCGAGCGGATGTCCGGCCACCTCCTCACGCTGCTCGCGGCCATCGCGGAGAACCCCACCCGGTCCGTGAACGACCTGCCCCTGCTGACCGGGCCCGAGCGCCTGCGACTGCTGCGGGAGTGGAACGACACCGCGCTCGACCTGCCCCTGCCCAACAGCCTCCACGGCCTCTTCGAACGGCAGGCCGCGCGCCGTCCGGACGCCACCGCCGTGCGCTTCGAGTCGCGCGCCCTGACCTACCGGGAGCTGGATGAGCAGGCGAACCGGCTGGCGAATCACCTGCGCCAGCTCGGCGTGGAGCCGGGGCACCGCGTGGGCATCTTCCTGGAGCGCTCGGTGGAGCTGCTCGTGGGTTTGCTCGGCATCCTGAAGGCGGGCGCGGCGTATGTGCCGCTGGACCCGCTGTATCCGCCGGACCGGCTGGCGCACATCCTGGATGACAGCGGCGTCTCACTGCTGCTGACGGAGCCGGAGCTGGCCGCGCAGGTCCCCACCTATCCCGGCAAGCGCATGGTGCTTGCCGAGGCCTCCTGCGCCCCCACGACGCCGCCCCAGGTGACGCTCGCGGGCACGGACCTGGCCTACGTGCTCTACACGTCCGGCTCCACGGGCCGCCCGAAGGGCGTGGCAGTGCCGCACGCCGCGGTCGTCAACTTCATGGCGTCCATGCAACGGGCGCCTGGGATGACCGACCAGGACACGCTGTTCGCCGTGACGACGGTGGCCTTCGACATCTCCGTGCTGGAGCTCTTCCTGCCCCTGAGCGTGGGCGGCAACGTCGTCATCGCCAGTAGCGAGACGGCCGTGGATGGCACCCGCCTGATGCGGGCCTTGGTGGACAGTGGCGCCACGGTGATGCAGGCAACCCCGTCCACGTGGCGGATGCTGCTGACGCTGGGGTGGAAAGGCAGCCCCACGCTGAAGCTCCTCTGCGGCGGAGAGGCGATTCCCTCCGAACTCGTCGAGCCACTGTGCTCGCGCGGCGCGTCCCTGTGGAACATGTACGGCCCCACGGAGACGACCATCTGGTCCACCACCACGCGCCTGGAGCCGGGATGCCGCATCACCCTGGGCCGTCCCATTGGCAACACGCAGGTGTACGTGCTGGACGCCGCCATGCAGCCGGTACCCATGGGCGTGACGGGCGCGCTGTTCATCGGCGGACACGGCGTGGCGCAGGGCTACCTCCACCGTCCGGACCTGACGGCGGAGCGCTTCGTACCGGATCCCTTCGGACAGATGCCGGGCGGCCGGCTCTACGCCACGGGTGACCTGGTGCGCGCGCTGCCAGATGGCACGCTGGAGTACCTGGGTCGCGGCGATGGACAGGTGAAGCTGCGCGGCTATCGCATCGAGCTGGGAGAGATTGAAGCCCGGCTGGCCCAGGTGCCTGGCGTCCTGGAAGCCGCTGTGAAGCTGTGGGACGTGTCAGGCCACGCGGAGCTGGTCGCCTATGTGCGCTCCTGCGCCGAGCCCGCTCCCGATGCGCTGACGATCCGCCAGCACCTGGCCTCTCACCTGCCAGCGTACATGCTGCCGAGCCACTTCGTAACGATGGAGTCCTTCCCCCGGACGGCCAACGGCAAGCTGGACCGCAAAGCGCTTCCCGCGCCGTCGGCGAACCAGCGCGCCTCGGCGGCCTACGAGGCGCCGCGCACGCCCATGGAAGTCCAGCTCGCGGCCATCTGGCGCGACGTCCTCGCGGTGGAGCAGGTCGGCGCGCGCGACAACTTCTTCGACCTGGGCGGCCAGTCGATGAAGGCCGTCCAGGTGATGGCGCGCATCCAGGAGTCCTGCATGGTGGACGTGTCACTCCGCGTCCTCTTCGAGCACCCCACGCTCGGCGCCTTGGCGAAGCACCTGGAGACACTCCAGCAGCCCGGTGCGCCCGCCGCGCCTCCTCCCCTGGTGGCCCGGCCCCGACAGGCCCGCCGCGTCCAGGCCGCGACGCGCGCCGAGCTGAACCTCCCTGACTCGACTTCTTCGAAGAAGGAGTAGCGCCCCGGGTCCACGCCACAACTGGCGTGGCCCGCTCCGCTGCTGCCCCGTTCCTCGCCCTCAAATCTTCGCCAGCCGGTTCTCACCCAGACATGACCGCTGAATCCTTCGTCTTCCCCGTCTCCTTCGCGCAGCAGCGGCTGTGGTTCCTCCATCTGATGCAGCCGGAGAACCCGAGCTACCACATCGCTGGTGCGGTCCGGCTCGGCGGCACGCTCGACACGGCCGCGCTCCAGCGCGCCTTCGACGTCCTGGTGGAACGGCACGAATCGCTCCGCACCACCTTCGCGCAGGAAGAGGGCCAGCCAGTCCAGGTCGTCGCGCCCGAAGGCACCGCGTCCTTCGCCGTCACCGACCTGTCGTCACTGCCGCGGGACGGGCGCGAGGCGGAAGCACGGCGGCTCGCCACCGAGGAGATTCGCCGGCCCTTCGACCTGATGAAAGGCCCGCTGCTGCGCACCCGGTTGCTGCGGCTGGCGGACACTGACCACGTCCTGGTGTTGACGATGCACCACATCATCTCGGACGGGGCGTCGCTGGGTATCCTCATCCACGAGATGACGCAGCTCTACGGCGCGTTCATCGCCCAGCGAGAGCCGGAGCTGCCCGAGCTGCCCATCCAGTACGCGGACTACGCGGAGTGGCAACGCGAGTGGATGGCGACGGAAGGCGCGCTCGACGCGCATGTGGCGTACTGGAAGCAGCAGCTCGCGGGCGCGCCCGTGTTGCAGCTCCCCACGGACCGTCCGCGCCCCGCCGTCCAGACGCAGCGCGGGGACGCCCTGCCCCTGCACCTGCCGACCGCGCTGGTCCAGGCGCTCCAGCAGGTGGGCCAGCGTGAGAGCGCCACCCTCTTCATGACGGTGCTGGCCGCGTTCCAGGCCCTGCTGTCGCGCTACACGCACCAGACGGACATCCTGGTCGGCGCGCCGCAGAACAGCCGCAACCGCGTCCAGACGGAGAGCCTCATCGGTTTCTTCGTCAACACGCTGGTGCTGCGCGCGGACCTGTCCGGCAACCCGTCCTTCCGCGAGCTGCTCCAGCGCGTGCGGGAGGCGACGCTGGGCGCCTATGCGCACCAGGACATCCCGTTCGAGAAGCTGGTGGAGGCGGTGCAGCCCGCCCGCAACCTGGCCTACACGCCGCTGTTCCAGGCCGCGTTCAACTTCCAGGGCATGGCGGGCCAGGTGCTGGCCCTGCCCGGCGTCACCATCCAGCAGTTGGACCTGCAACCGGGGACGTCGAAGTTCGACGTGACGCTGGACCTCCAGGAGACCGCGGACGGCCTGCGCGGCTTCGTCGAGTACAACAGTGACCTCTTCGACCGCGCGACCATGGAGCGCTTCGCGGGGCACCTCCAGACGCTGCTCGCGGGCGTCGCGGCCAACGCGGAGCTGCGCCTGGACGCGCTGCCGTTGCTCACGTCGCCCGAGCGGCACCAGCTCCTCGATGTCTGGCCCGCACTGAAGTCCTTCCCGGGCACGGACACCCTGCATGGCCGCTTCGAGGCCCAGGTGCGCCAGCGCCCCGACGCCATCGCCGTGGTCGCCGATGGAGAGCGACTCACCTACGCGGAGCTGGACCAGCGGGCCAACCAGCTAGCCCATGCGCTGCTCGCGCGCGGCGTCCAGCCCGAGGGCCTGGTGGGCCTCCGCGTGGAGCGCTCCCTGGCCACGGTGGTGGGCATCCTCGGCATCCTCAAGGCGGGAGCCGCCTATGTGCCGCTCGACCCGACCTATCCCGCGGACCGTCTGGCCTTCATGGTGTCGGACAGTCGGATGTCGCTGGTGGTGACGCAGCGGCCTCTCATCGACCGCCTGCCTACCGAGGGCGCGGCGCTGCTCATCCTGGATGAAGCCACCAAGGAACTGGCGCGGCAGCCCACCCACGCGCCCGGACTCATGACGACGCGGGAGCAGCTTGCGTACGTCATCTACACCTCGGGCTCCACCGGCCTGCCCAAGGGCTCCCTGCTCCCGCACGGCAACGTGATGCGCCTGTTCGAGGCGACGGAGCACTGGTTCCACTTCAACGAGAACGACGCGTGGACGCTGTTCCACTCATACGCGTTCGACTTCTCCGTCTGGGAGCTCTGGGGCGCCCTGCTCTACGGCGGCCGGGTGGTGGTGGTTCCCTACCTCGTCTCGCGCTCGCCGGATGCCTTCTTCCGCTTGCTGAGCGATGAGCGCATCACAGTGCTGAACCAGACGCCCGCGGCATTCCGTCAGCTCATCCAGGCCGAGGAGCGCCTGGGCGCGGAAGCTCCGCCCCTGTCGCTGCGCTACGTCGTCTTCGGCGGCGAGGCCCTGGAGCCGGCCACGCTGGTGCCCTGGTTCCGCAAGCACGGAGACACCCAGCCGCGGCTCATCAACATGTACGGCATCACCGAGACGACGGTGCACGTCACCTACCGTCCCATGGATGCCGCCGAAGCGGAGCGCACGCAGCAGAGCCCCATTGGCGTCGCGATTCCCGACCTCCAGCTCTACGTGCTGGACGCGCGGCTGGAGCCAGCGCCCATTGGCGTGGCGGGTGAGATCTTCGTCGGTGGCGCGGGCCTCGCGCGTGGCTATCTGGGCCGGCCGCAGCTCACGGCGGAGCGCTTCGTCCCCCACCCATTCAGCCGCGAGCCCGGAGCCCGGCTCTATCGCACGGGCGACCTGGCTCGCTTCACCGCGGACGGGCAGCTCGAGTACCTGGGCCGCATCGACCACCAGGTGAAGATCCGCGGCTTCCGCATCGAGCTGGGCGAAATCCAGACGGTGCTCAGCCTGCACCCGGCGGTGCGTGAGGCACTGGTGCTCGTGCGTGAGAGCTCGCCCGGGAACAAGTCCCTGGTGGCCTATGTCGCGTCATCCGAACAGCCGCCGCCCAGCGTCAACGACCTGCGCCAGCATCTGCTCGGCAAGCTGCCGGACTACATGGTCCCCAGCGCCTTCGTGATGATGGAGCGCTTCCCGCTCACGGCGAACGGCAAGGTGGACCGCAAGGCCCTGCCGGAGCCCGAGGGCGCCCGCGCGGACCTGGCCGACCAGTACGTCGCGCCCCGGACGAAGGCTGAGGAAGCCCTCTGCGCCATCTGGGCGCAGGTGCTGGAAGTCCCGCGCGTGGGCATCCATGACAACTTCTTCGCGCTGGGAGGCGACTCCATCCTGAGCATTCAGGTGCTCACGCTGGCGCAGAAGCAGGACATCCGCTTCTCGTTGCAGCAGCTCTTCCAGCACCAGACGGTGGCGGAGCTGGCGGAGGCCGCCGGGAAGGCGGAGCCCGCGCGTGAGGTCTTCCCGCGCACCGAGCCCTTCAGCCTCATCTCCGCCGAGGACCGGGCGAAGGTGCCCGAAAGCGTGGAGGACGCCTACCCCCTGGCCCGCATCCAGGCCGGGATGCTCTTCCACATGGAGCTGGCGCCCACCTCGAACATCTACCACAACACCGACAGCTTCCATCTGCGCCTGAAGGCACCGTTCGATGCCGCGCGCTTCGTGGAAGCCGTGCAGGTGGTGACAGCACGACAGCCCGTGCTGCGCACGGCGTTCGACATGACGTCGTACAGCGAGCCGCTGCAACTGGTGCACCGCGAGGCCCAGCTCTCCGTCGAGGTCACCGACGTCCGCCACCTGTCCACCGAGGCGCAGGAAGCCGAGGTCCGCAAGCTGTTGGAGGACGAGAAGCAACAACACTTCGACCTCGCGTGCCCTCCGCTGCTGCGCTTCTTCATCCACATCCGTGGTGACCGGGACTTCCAGTTCACGCTCACGGAGTGCCACGCCATCATCGACGGCTGGAGCCTCCACTCCACGCTGGTGGAGATGTTCAACCACTACTACGCGCTGGTGAACCACCAGGAGCCGCCGCGCTTCGAGCCGCTGAGCATCACCTACCGCGACTTCGTGGCCATGGAGCGGCAGGCCCTCGCATCCGAGGAGCACCAACGCTACTGGCGCGAGCTGCTGGAGGACGGACAGGTCATGCGCGTGCCGCGCTGGCGCCGTCCACTGGCGGAGGGTGAGCCGCGCATCGCCACCGTGAAGGTCCCCATCTCTCCAGAGGTGGGCGAAGGGCTGAACGCCCTGACGCGGACCGCGGGCGTGCCCTTCAAGAGCATCCTGCTCGCGTCGCACCTCAAGGTGATGAGCGTGCTGAGCGGCCAGGAGGACGTCATCACCGGCACGGGCGTCAACAGCCGCCCCGAGGAAGGCGATGGCTCGAAGCTGCGCGGCATCTTCCTCAACACAGTGCCCTTCCGCCTGAAGCTGGCCCCGGGCAGTTGGCTGTCGCTGGTCCGCGCCGCCTTCGACGCGGAGCGCGCGCTCTACCCGTACCGCCGTTACCCCATGGCGGAGATTCAGCGGCAGTGGGGCCGCGAGACGCTCTACGAAGTCATGTTCAACTACATGCACTTCCACGTCCTCCACGACATCGCGGGCACGCTCGCGGAGCTGGAGGCGCTTAGCACCCTCCGCTCCGAGGGCACCAACGTCACCCTCGCCGTCCACTTCCAGACCGAGCCCCACACGCAGGAGCTCACGCTGGAGCTGGACTACAACGCCGTCGAGTTGGACCACGCCCAGGTGGAGCAGATTGGCGCGTGCTTCGCGCGCGTCCTCCACGCGCTGGCCTTCGAGTCCGAGGCCCCGCACCACACCTCCAGCCCGCTGCCCGCCGACGTGCAGCGCCGGATGCTGGTGGAGTGGAACGACACCGCCGCCGCGCTGCCCACGGAGCCCACGTTCCTCTCCCACTTCGAGGCTCGCACCGCCGCCTCGCCGGATGCGCTCGCCGTGGTCGATGGCGAACGGACGCTGACGTACCGGGAGCTGGACACGCGCGCCAACCAGCTCGCGCATCATCTGCTGTCGCTGGGCGCGGGCCCGGAGCGCGTGGTGGCGCTCGGCCTGGACCGCTCCGTCGAGCTGGTCACCAGCCTGCTGGCAACGCTCAAGGCCGGCGCGGCCTACCTGCCGCTGGACCCGAGCTACCCCGCCGAGCGCCTGGCCTACATGCTGTCCGATTCGCGCGCCGTGGTGCTGCTCACCACTAAGACGCAAGTGGCCACGTTCACGGGCGCCAGCGTTCCTCGGCTCCTGGTGGAGCAGGAAGCGGCCCGGCTGGCGACGTTGCCGACGGAGGCACCGGCTTCGACCGCCTCTGGGGACTCCCTGGCGTACGTCATCTACACGTCGGGCTCCACGGGTCTGCCCAAGGGCACGCTGCTCACACAGCGAGGGCTGCTCAACTACCTGACGTGGGCCCAGGACGCCTACGCGGTGAAGCCGGGCCAGGGCTCGCTGGTCCACACGTCCATCGCGTTCGACGCCACCATCACCAGCCTTCTCACGCCGCTGCTCGCGGGAGGAACCGTTCACCTGGTACCGTCGGGGCGGGAGGTGGAAGCGCTCGCGCTCGCGCTCCAGCAGCCGCGAGGGCATGACCTGGTCAAGCTCACCCCGGCGCACCTCCAGGTGCTGTCCGGGCTGATGACGCCGGAGGCACTGTCGAAGTTGACTGGCACCTTCGTCGTGGGCGGCGAGGCCTTGCCGCCCTCCACCGTCGCCTTCTGGCGGCAGCACGCGCCCCAGGTCCGGATCATCAATGAGTACGGCCCCACGGAGACGGTGGTCGGCTGCTCCACCCATGACGTCAGCACGGGTGAATTGCCCGACGGCATCGTCCCCATCGGCCGGCCCATCGCCAACACGGCGCTCTACGTGCTGGACGCGCGTATGCAGCCAGTGCCCGTGGGTGTCTCGGGCGAGCTCTACATCGGAGGCACCGGCGTGGCGCGCGGCTACCTGGGCCGCCCCGCCCTCACGGCCGAGCGCTTCGTGCCGGACCCGTTCGGTCAGAGTCCGGGACAGCGCCTCTACCGCACGGGGGACCAGGCCCGCTTCCTGCCGGACGGCACGCTGGAGTTCCTCGGGCGTCGCGATGGACAGGTGAAGCTGCGCGGCTATCGCATCGAGCTGGGCGAAATCGAAGCCACCCTCCGCCAGCACGCGTCCGTGCGGGACGCGGTGGTCATCGTGCGCGAAGACGTCCCTGGGGACCAGCGGCTGGCCGCCTACGTCATCCCGCACGCAGACACGGCAGCGGATACGGCCGGCGTGCGCACCTTCCTTCAGCAGCGGCTCCCCGAGCACATGGTGCCCGCCGCCCTGGTCACGCTGGAGGCCATGCCGCTCACGGCCAATGGCAAGGTGGACCGCAAGGCCCTGCCTGTACCCGACGGCATGCTCGCCTCCGAGTCCCGCGCGGCGCCGCGAAACGGCACCGAGGAGTTGATGGCCAGCATCTGGTCGGACGTGCTGCGCACGAACCATGCGGGCATCCACGACCACTTCTTCGACCTGGGCGGCCACTCGCTGCTGGCCACGCGCGTGGTGTCGCGGATTCGCGAGGCCTTCGGCGTGGAGCTACCCATCGCCGCGCTCTTCGAGGCGCCCACCATCGCCACGCTGTCGGAGCGCGTCCAGGTGCTCCAGGCCCAGCAGGCCGGTGAAACCCCGCCCCCGCCGCTCCAGCCCTCCTCCCGTGACGGCGAGCTGCCGCTGTCCTTCGCACAGCAGCGGCTCTGGTTCCTGTACCAGATGGAGCCGGACAGCCCCTTCTACAACATGCCCGCCGTCATCCGGCTGACGGGAGCGTTGGACCCCGACACCGTGCAGCGCTGCCTGGAGGCGCTCATCCGCCGCCACGAGTCGCTGCGCACGACGTTCCGGATGAATGGCCAGACGCCTGTCCAGGTCATCCACCCGCCCGCGGCACCGAAGGTGGAGACCGTCGACCTGCGTAGCCTCCCGGCCGAGCGCCGTGAAGTCGAAGCGCGCCGCCTGTCCGACGAAGAGGCCCGCCGACCCTTCGACCTGACTCGTGGCCCGCTCTGCCGGATGGGGCTCATCCAGTTGGATGACCAGGAACACCTGCTGCTGCTGACCCTGCACCACATCATCGCCGACGGCTGGTCGCTGTCCGTGCTCGTCCGCGAGGTCGCCGAGCTCTACGGCGCCCTGTCCGCGGGCCAGCCGCCGCCGCTGGCCGCCCTGCCGGTCCAGTATGCGGACTACGCGCGGTGGCAGCGGGAGTGGCTGTCGGGTCCGGTGCTGGAACGGCAGCTCGACTACTGGAAGCAGCGGCTCGCCGGGGCTCCGCCCAACCTGGACCTCCCCACGGACCGTCCACGGCCGCCCGTGCAGAGCTTCCGCGGCGCCACGCACCAGGGCGTGCTGCTGCCCGTGGACGCGGCCAAGGCATTGCTGGCGCTCTGCCGGAAGGAGAGCGTCACCCCGTTCATGGCGGTGATGGCGGCCTTCCAGGCGCTGATGCACCGGTACACAGGCGAGACGGACATCGTCGTCGGCACGGACATCGCCAACCGCAACCGCTCCGGTACCGAAGGGCTCATCGGCTTCTTCGTCAACCAGCTCGTCATGCGCGGCGACCTGAGCGGGGACCCCAGCTTCCGAACCCTGCTGGCGCAGACGCGGCGGGTGGCGCTCGATGCCTACGCCCACCAGGACCTCCCCTTCGAGGAACTGGTGAAGGCGATCAACCCGGAGCGCGACCTCAGTTACTCGCCGCTGTTCCAGGTGAAGCTCATCCTCCAGAACGCACCCTCCTCCGACCTCCACCTGGATGGGCTGACGCTGCGCGAGGAGACCAGCACCACCGGCGCCGCCAAGTTTGACATGACGTGGGTGGCCACGGAGACCGAGCAGGGCCTGGAGTGTCTGTGCGAGTACAGCACAGACCTGTTCGACGCGGCCACCATCGACCGGATGATGGGCAACCTGCGAGAGCTGCTCCTGGGCGCCCTGGCCGTGCCAGACAAGCGCGTCTCCCGCCTCCCGCTGCTGTCCCAGGCGGAGCGGCAGCAATCGCTGCTGGCGTGGAACGACACCGCCACGCCCCGAAGCCCGGGCCTCTGCGCGCATCACCTCTTCGAGCAACAAGCGGCGCGGACGCCAGACGCGGTGGCGGTGTCCTTCGAGGGACAGCAACTCACCTACCGCGAACTGGACGCGCGCGCGAACCAGCTCGCCTGGCATTTGAAGCTGTCCGGCGTGGGCCCCGAGGTCCGCGTGGGCCTGTGCGTGGACCGCTCGCTGGAGCTGGTGGTGGGCATCCTGGGCATCCTCAAGGCCGGCGGCGCGTGGCTGCCGCTGGACCCGTCGTATCCGGTGGAGCGGCTGACGCTGATGATGCGCGACGCGGCCATCCCGGTGCTCGTCACGCAGGAGCACCTGGCGGATGAGCTTCCCGCGCTCGGGCTGCTGGTCTGCCTGGACACGGACTGGCCGCTCATCGCCAGCCAGCCGCAGACGCCGCCCTCGCTGGAGATGTCCGAGGACAACCTCGCGTACATCATCTTCACGTCGGGCTCGACGGGCCGGCCCAAGGGCACGCTGCTGACACACCGGGGCCTGTGCAACACGGCGCTCGCCGCAATCCAGGCCCACCGCGTCCACGAGAAGAGCCGGGTGCTTCAGTTCGCCGCCTTCGGTTTCGACGCGTCGGTGTGCGAAGTGTTCTCCACGCTGCTCGCGGGCGCGCAACTCTGCCTCGCTCCCCGGGACGCCATCATGCCCGGCGTGCCGCTCCAGGGCCTGCTCGCCGCGCAGGAGATAACAGGCGTCACGCTGACGCCGTCGGTGCTGGCGCAGTTGGAGCCGGAGATGTTGCCGAAGCTGGAGTCCGTCGTCTCCGCGGGCGAGGCCTGCCCGCCGGAGCTGGCGCGCCGGTGGCTGAAGTCCCGCCGCTTCATCAACGCGTACGGCCCCACCGAGGCGACCATCTGCGCATCGGTGGACGAGGCCGTGGACCCCGATCGGCTGGGCATCGGCCGTGCGTGGGCCAACGTCCGGCTCTACGTGCTGGATGGCCAGATGCAGCCGGTGCCCGTGGGCGTTCCGGGTGAGCTGTTCATCGGTGGCGCGGGCGTCGCCCGCGGATACCTGGGCCGGCCGGACCTGAGCGCCGAGCGCTTCGTGCCGGACCCGTTCGCGGTGGAGCCCGGAGGACGGCTGTACCGGACGGGAGACCGGGTGCGCTGGCTGGCCGAAGGGCGACTGGAGTTCCTGGGCCGCCTGGACCACCAGGTGAAGCTGCGTGGCTTCCGCATCGAGCTGGGCGAAATCGAAGCGGCGCTGGCCGAGCACCCAGAGGTGCAGGACGCGGCGGTGCTGGTGCGGGAGGAGGCACCGGGCCGCAAGCAACTGGTGGCCTACGTCGTCGCTGACGATGTGGAGCAGCCGCCCGAACAGGACGCCCTGCGCCGGGCCCTGGAGTCACGCCTGCCCGAGTACATGGTGCCGTCCGCCTTCATCCTGCTGAAGGCCATGCCGCTGACGCCCAGCGGCAAGGTGGACCGCAAGGCCCTGCCCTCGCTGGCGCAGGAGCAGGTGAAGCGCGAGCACGTCCACGTCGCGCCCCGCAACCCGGTGGAGCAGACGCTGGCGGACATCTGGGCGACGGTGCTGTCCCGCGAGCGCGTCAGCATCCACGACAACTTCTTCGAGCTGGGTGGCGACTCCATCATCAGCATCCAGGTCATCGCGCGGGCGCTGGAGGCCGGGCTTCACATCAGCCCCCGTCAGTTCTTCCAGTACCAGACCATCGCCGCCTTGGCCCCGCACGTGGGTCAGGCCCAGGTCGTGGAGAGCGAGCAGGGACCGGTGACGGGCCCCGTCCCACTCACGCCCATCCAGCACTGGTTCTTCGAGTGGCAGCTCCCGCACCTCCATCACTACAACCAGTCGCTGCTACTGGGGCTGCGTCAGCCCGTCGCCTCGTCCGTTCTCCAGGACGCGCTGCGGGCCCTGGTCGCGCACCATGACGCGCTCCGCCTGCGCTTCGAACGGACCATCGACGGCTGGCGTCAGGAGAGCCTGGGGCTCGACAGCACCGTGACGCTGCGGGAGGTGGACCTGTCCGGACTGGACGAGGCCGCGCAGCGCGCCGCATTGGAGGAAGAAGGCCTGCGTGCCCAGGCGGGCTTCCTGCTGGAGGAGGCTCCGCTGGTGGCGGCCGTGCGCTTCCACCTGGGTCCGCAGCGAGGTGACCGGTTGCTGCTCGGCATCCACCACCTCGCGGTGGATGCCGTGTCCTGGCGCGTCCTGCTCATGGACCTGGAGACGGCGTGCCAGCAACTCAGCCAGGGGCAGCCGGTGGCGCTGCCTCCGAAGACGACGTCCTTCCAGGCCTGGGCTCGCCGCTTGGAGTCCTTCGCGGCCAGCACGGAGCTGGAGCACGAGGCCGACTACTGGCTGAGCCAGGGTGAAGACACGGCACCGCTCCCCGTGGACACCCCGGACGGCGACAACACCCTGGCGTCCGCAAGCACGTTGACGGTGGCGTTGGACGCCGAGGAGACCCGGCTCCTGCTTCAGGAGGTGCCGACGGCCTGGCGTGCCCGCATCGACGAGGTGCTGCTGACGGCGCTCGCGCAGGCGCTCTCCACCTGGACTGGACAGCGCCGTCTGCGCGTCCAACTGGAAGGCCACGGCCGCGAGGACCTGTTCGACGGCGTGGACCTGAGCCGTACCGTGGGCTGGTTCACCAGCGCCTACCCGGTGACGCTGGAGCTGCCCCGGGACGGCAGCGTGGGTGACGAACTCCGCGCCGTGCGTGATTCCCTGCGGCAGGTGCCACGCAAGGGCCTGGGCTACGGACTAGTGCGTTACCTGCGCCAGGACGAGCGAGGCACCCGGCTCCGTGCGCAGCCGGAAGCGCCGGTGGCCTTCAACTACCTGGGCCAGCTCGACTCCGCCCTGCCCACCTCGTCGCTGCTGGCGCCCGCGGACGAGCCCTTCGGCGCGCAGCAGGGGGCGCTCGGCCAGCGGCGGCAGGTGCTGGAGGTGAATGCACACGTCCTGGGCGGCAGGCTGGAGGTGTCCTTCACCTACAGCGAGGCGCTGCACCAGCGCACCACCGTGGGCGCACTGGCGCAGGGCTACGTCCACGCACTCCGGGCCCTGGTGGACCAGCGGCGCGGCGAGGACGCGGCGCGGTTCTCCCCCGTGGATTTCCCGCTGGCGAAGGTGACGCAGGCCACGCTGAACGGCCTGATGCAGTCACACCCGCAGATGGAGGACCTCTACCCGCTGTCGCCCATGCAGCAGGGCATGCTCTTCCACGCCATGCTCGACCCGGACTCGGGGATGTACTTCGAGCGCGCGGCGTGGACGCTGGACGCGGACCTCCACCGCGAGGCGCTGCGCGAGGCCTGGCAGCAGGTGATGGCGCGCTACCCCATCCTCCGCACCAGCTTCGTGGGTGAGGAACTGGAAGCGCCGCTCCAACTCGTGAACCGCAAGTCCGTGCTGCCGTGGGACGAGCAGGACTGGAGCCACCTGTCCGAGCCGGAGCAGCAGACCCGGCTGTCGGCCTGGATGGACGCGGACCGGGCGCGAGGCTTCAACTTGAAGCAGGCGCCGCTGATGCGCGTGGGCGTCCTGCGCCTGGGTGTTCGGACGTGGCGCGTGGTGTGGAGCTTCCACCACTTGCTGCTCGATGGTTGGAGCGTGGGCCGCGTCCTCAACGAGATGCTGGCCATCTACGACGCGCAGCTCCGTCAGCAGCCGGTGCGTCTGGAACAGCCGCCGGTGTTCCGCGACTACATCTCCTGGCTCCAGAGCCGGGAGATTTCGCAGGCGGAGGCATGGTGGAAGCAGGCCCTGCGAGGCTTCGGCGAGCCCACTCCTCTCCCCGGCGAAACGGGAGGCCAGGCGCGCGCCGCCGCGCAGGTCATGGGCGAGCGCAAGGTCCACCTGTCCGCAGAGGTGACGGAGCAGCTCCGCGCCTTCTCGCGGCGGCACCAGGTGACGCTCAGCACGCTGGTCCAGGCGGCCTGGGCCCTGGTGCTCGGACGTCACGCGGGCCAGGACGACGTCGTCTTTGGTGTCACCGTCGCGGGCCGACCGCCGGAGCTGCCGGGCGTGGAACAGATGGTGGGCCTGTTCATCAACACGCTGCCGGCCCGCGTGTCGCTGCCGGCCCAGAGCAAGGTGGTGGACTGGCTGAAGACGCTCCAGGCGTGGCAGGTGGAGCGGGCTCCGTTCGAGTACGCGCCGCTGGTGAAGGTCCAGGGCTGGAGCCCCGTGCCGCGTGGCACCCCGCTCTTCGAGAGCCTCGTCGTCTTCGAGAACTACCCCGTGGAGGACTCGGTGCGGCAGGGCGCGGGCGCGCTGGAGGTGCGCGACGTCACCGCCCAGGAGCGCACCAACTATCCGCTGACGCTCTCCGCGCATGCGGACAAGCAGCTGATGCTGAACCTGGACTTCGAGTCTCCTCGCCTCGGCGTGGACGCCATGGAGCGGCTGCTGGAGCAGCTCCAGACGGTCCTGGTGGGCATCCTCGACGCGGAGGACAAGCACCTGTGGGAGCTGTCGCTGCTCACGCAGGAGGACCGTCGCGAGGTGCTGTTCGACTGGAACGACACGCACGTGCCTGGACTGGGCGCGTGCCTCCACGAGCTCTTCGAGGCACAGGCCCAGCGGACGCCGGATGCGGTCGCCGTGGTCGCGCCGGAGGCGGGCTCGCTCACGTACGGGCAGCTCGACGCGAAGGCGAATCAGCTCGCGCACCACCTGCGCGCCCGGGGCATTGGCCCCGAGGTGTTGGTGGGCGTGTGCCTGGAGCGGACGCCGGAGCTGCTGGTGGCGCTGCTGGGCATCCTCAAGGCGGGCGGCGCCTACGTCCCGCTCGATCCCACCTACCCGGCCGAGCGACTGGCGCGCATGGCCTCCGAGGCCCGGCTCTCCCTGCTGCTCACCCAGCAGTCCCTGGTGGAGACCTTCGCCAACCCGGAGGTGTCGCTCTACCTGCTGGACACGGAGGCACCAGCCCGCGCCGCGCTGTCCACCCAGGCCCCCACGCGGCTCACCACGCTGGACGGTCTGGCGTACGTCGTCTTCACCTCCGGCTCCACGGGCACACCCAAGGGCGTGATGATCTCCCACCGGAGCTGGACCAACGCGTACCTCGGCTGGGAGCGGAGCTACGGGCTACGGGAGCACTGCCGCAGCCACCTGCAGATGGCCAGCTTCTCCTTCGACGTGTTCGCGGGAGACCTGTCCCGAGCGCTGTGCTCGGGCGGCAAGCTGGTGCTCTGCCCGCGTGAGTGGCTGCTCGAACCGCCCCGCCTGCTCGCGCTGATGAAGGAGCAGGCCGTGGACTGCGCCGAGTTCGTCCCCGCCGTACTGCGCGGGCTGCTCCAGCACCTGGAGGAGACGGGACAGACACTGGACTTCATGCGCGTGCTCGTGGCCGGCTCCGACGCCTGGTACGTGAACGAGTACCACCGGCTCCAGGCCGTCATCGGCGACGACACGCGGCTCATCAACTCGTATGGCGTCAGCGAGGCGACCATCGACAGCACGTGGTTCGAAAGCGGCGACCTGGGCCCCGGCGACACGCAGCTGCTCCCCATTGGCCGTCCCTTCGCCAACAACCGCCTCTACGTGCTGGATGCACACCAGCAGCCGGTGCCCGCCGGCATCGCGGGCGAGCTCTTCATCGGCGGTGAGGGCGTGGCGCGCGGCTACTGCCACCGCCCCGACCTGACCGCGGAGCGCTTCGTCCCCGACCCGTTCGCCACCGAGCCGGGGGCGCGGCTCTACCGAACGGGAGACCGGGCGCGGTACCTGCTAGGAGGCGACCTGGAGTTCCTCGGCCGGGCCGACACGCAGGTGAAGCTGCGCGGCTTCCGCGTCGAGCTGGGCGAAATCGAGTCCGCGCTCGGCAAGCACCCGTCCGTCCAGGGCGCGGTGGTGCTGCTGCGCGAGGACCCGGGGGCACCCCGCCGCCTCGTCGCCTACGTGGTGGGCTCGGACATCCGCGACACGGCGGTGCTCCGCGACCACCTGAGGGAGAGACTTCCCGACTACATGGTGCCTGCGGTCTTCGTGCGCCTGGAGTCCATCCCCCTGAGTCCGAACGGCAAGGTGGACCGCAAGGCCTTCCCTGCCCCGGACGCAACTCAGCGCATGGGCGAGCAGCAGCTCGTCGAACCGCGCTCGGAGACGGAGGCGAGCCTGCTCACGCTCTGGAAGGACGTGCTGGGCCAGACGTCGCTGGGCGTCACGGACGACTTCTTCGACGTGGGCGGGCACTCGCTGCTGGCCACGCAGATCATCTCGCGCGCCAACGCGATGTTCCAGGTGACGCTGCCCCTGCGCGCCCTCTTCGAGCACCCCACCATCGGGGGGATGGCTGAGCAGGTGGTGCTCGCGCAGTTGGAAGGCGTGGACGAAGCCGCGCTGGCCTCCGCCATGGAGGAAGTCGGCGACCTTTCGGACGCGGACCTTGAGAAGCTCCTGGAGGGGACGAATGAGTGACCTGCTCAAGAAGCTCGCGGGCCTCTCCCCCGAGAAGCGCGAGGCGGTGCTCAAGAAGCTGCGACAGCAGAACGTGGTCGCCGCGCCGAAGGAAGAGGCACGTACGCCCGGCATCCCGCGCGTCTCACGGGAGCAACCGCTGCCGCTCTCCTTCCCGCAGCGCCGGCTCTGGTTCCTGGACCAGTTCGAGCCCGGGACGCCCGCGTACAACATCCCAGAGTTCGTGCGCCTCACCGGGCCGCTCCACGTCCCCTCCCTCGAGCGTGCGCTGAACGAGGTCATCCGGCGCCACGAGGTGCTGCGCACGACCTTCGTCGCGAAGGATGGCGAACCCCACCAGCGCATCCTCCCGGAGCTGACGCTGTCGCTGGGCGTGCTGGACCTGAGCTACCTGCCAGGCACCCAGCGCGATCGCCTGTGCGAAGAGCTGGCGCTTCAGCTCGCGGGCACGTCCTTCGACCTCGCGGCGGGGCCGCTGCTCCACGCGAGGCTGGTGCGCATGGGCGACGAGGACCACGTCCTCCTGCTCGTCGTGCACCACATCGTGTCGGACGGCTGGTCCACCGGCATCTTCGTCCAGGAGCTGACGGCGCTTTATGCCGCCTTCTCCCAGGACAAGCCGTCACCGCTGCCGGAGCTCCCTCTCCAGTACGCGGACTTCGCGGCGTGGCAGCAGCAATGGATGCAGGGCGACGTGCTGGCGTCGCAGCTCGACTACTGGCGCCAACAGCTCGAAGGGAGCGAGAGCGCGCTCAAGCTGCCCACCGACAGACCGCGCCCGCGCGTGCGCACCTACGCGGGTGGCAAGCGGAGCTTCCAGGTCGCCCCGGCCGTAGCCCAGCAGCTGAAGACGCTGGGGACTCAGGAGAAGGCGTCGCTCTACATGGTGCTGCTGGCGGCGCTCCAGACGCTGCTCCACCGCTACACGCGCGAGCCGCGCATCAGCGTCGGCACGTACATCGCGAACCGGAACCGGACGGAAGTGGAGCCGCTCATCGGCTTCTTCCTCAACACGCTCGTCATGCGCACGGGGCTCGAAGGCAATCCCACCTTCCGGGAGCTGCTGCGGCGCGTGGTGGACGTGACGCTGGGGGCTTACGGGCACCAGGACATCCCCTTCGAGAAGCTGCTGGAGGAGCTGGCGCCGTCGCGCGACACCAGCCACTCTCCCTTCTTCCAGGTGATGCTGGTGCTCCAGAACACCCCCACGCCTCCAGCCGAGCTGGGTGCGCTGCGGATGGAGTCCTTCAGCGTCTCGGGTGAAGCCTTCGCGCAGTTCGACCTGACGCTGTGGTTCTCCGAGGAGGCCGGTGGCCTGCAAGGCATCTGGGAGTACAACCGGGACCTCTTCGACGCCTCCACCGTCGAACGGATGGTCGCCCACTTCCAGACGCTGCTCGCGGGCATCGCCGCGAACCCGGCACAGCGGCTCATCGAGCTTCCGGTGCTTCCGGCGAATGAGCGTCAGCGCATCCTGCATGACTGGAACCAGGCCCGGCTCGACGTGCCGCCGGGCACGTGCATCCATCACTTCATCGAGGCGCACGCGGCGCGCACACCCGACGCCATCGCCGTCACCGACCCCGAACGCCGGCTCACCTACGCACAGCTGAACACGAAGGCCAACCAACTGGCGCACCACTTGCGCTCCGTGGGCGTGGGGCCCGAGCGAATCACCGGCGTCTTCCTGGACCGCTCCGTGGACATGGTGGTCGCGGTGCTCGCCGTGCTCAAGGCGGGCGGCGCCTACGTGCCGCTGGACCCGTCGTATCCACCGGAGCGCACGGCGCTGATGCTCGCGGACAGCCGGCCCGCGGTGCTCGTCACCCGCCAGGGGCTCGCGTCCCTCCTTTCCGCGCCACTGCCCCCCGTGGTGGCCATCGACACGGACGCGGACGCCATCGCCGCGATGCCCACGACGACGCCCGAGGGCGGCGCGAGCCCGGAGCACCTCGCCTACGTCGTCTACACGTCAGGCTCCACGGGCCGCCCCAAGGGGGTGATGATCTCGCACCGGAGCTTCGCCAACGCATACCTCGCCTGGGAACGGGACTACCGGCTGTCCGAGTCGCGCGCCCACCTCCAGATGGCGAGCTTCTCCTTCGACGTGTTCTCCGGCGACCTCGCCCGTGCGCTCGGTGCGGGGAAGACGCTGGTGCTTTGCCCGCGTGAATGGCTGCTCGAGCCCGAAAAGCTCTACGGCTTGATGCAGCGAGAGCAGGTGGACAGCGGCGAGTTCGTCCCCGCCGTGGTCCGACTGCTGATGGGGTACCTCCAGGAGCACAATCTCAGGCTGGACTTCATGCGCCTGCTCATCGTCGGCTCGGACACCTGGGACATGCGCGAGTATCACCAGCTCCGTGGCCTGTGCGGGCCGGACACGCGGCTGGTGAGCTCCTACGGCCTGAGTGAAGCCACCATCGACAGCACGTACTTCGAACAGCCCGAGCCCACGCCCAGCGAGCAGATCGTCCCCATTGGCCGGCCCTTCGCCAACACGCAGATGTACCTGCTGGACAGCGCGATGCAGCCGGTGCCCATCGGCATCTCGGGAGAACTCTTCGTGGGCGGTGACGGGCTCGCGCGTGGCTACTGGGGCCAGTCGAACCTGACCGCCGAGCGCTTCGTGCCCAACCCCTTCAGCGCCACACCGGGCGCCCGCCTGTACCGCACGGGCGACCTGGCCCGCTACACGGAGGATGGCACCCTCGCCTTCATCGGCCGCAACGACACGCAGGTGAAGATTCGCGGCCACCGCATCGAGCTGGATGAAATCAAGGCGAAGCTGCTGGAGCACTCCGCGGTCCAGGCCGTGGAGCTGCTCGTCCACGAGGACGTTGGCAACAAGCAGCTCGTCGCCTACCTCACGCTCACGGCGCCAGACGTGGCCACGGCCGATGACTTGCGGCAGCACCTCAAGAAGCACCTGCCGCCGTACATGGTGCCCGCGGCCTTCGTCATCCTGGCCGCCTTCCCGCTCACCCCCAACGGCAAGGTGGACCGCAAGGCCCTGCCCGCGCCAGAGAGCGTCCGCCGCGACGCGCAGGACGGCTTCGTCGCTCCGCGCGACGAGGTGGAGACCCGGCTCGCGGCCATCTGGGAGGAGCTGCTGGCAGTGCGCCCCATCGGCGTGCACGACAACTTCTTCGACCAGGGCGGCCATTCACTGTTGGCCGTCCGGCTGATGGTGCGAATCCGCGAGCAGTTCGGCCGCGCCCTTCCGCTGTCGGTCCTCTTCCAGAACCCGGCGCTGGAGCAGTTCGCCAAGGCGCTTCACGAAGAGACTTCGCCCGCGCCATGGTCGCCGCTGGTGACGCTCCAGCCGGGAGCCAGCCGCCCCGCCCTGTTCTGCGTCCCGGGCGCCGGTGGAAACGCCGTCTACCTTCGCGAGCTGGCCCAGGCCCTGGGCCCCACCCTGCCGGTGCATGCCTTCCAGGCACGCGGGCTGGATGGACGCGCGGAGCCGCACCGCTCCGTCGAGGAGATGGCCACGTGCTACGTCGAAGCGCTCAAGCAGGTGCAGCCGCAGGGGCCATACCACCTGCTGGGCCACTCCTTCGGTAGTTGGGTCGCCTTCGAGATGGCGCAGCAGCTCCGGAAGCAGGGCGAGTCGATTGCCTTCCTCGGCATCCTCAACACCACCGTCCCGGTGAACGAGGCCCCGCCGAGCGAGGCGCCCCCGTTCGACGACGCGGACTGGATGGCCTCTGTCGCGAGCACGGCGGGCCGCCTCTACGGCGTGGACCTGGGCATCTCCGCCGAGGCAATCCGGCCGCTGTCTGCCGAGGCGCGCCGAGAGTACCTGACCCGCAGGTTGGTCCAGGCGGGACTCCTCCCCGACGGCGCGGACAGCCAGCAGGTCCAAGGGTTCATCGACGTCTACAAGGCGGCGTACGAGATTGACTACGTCCCCCGGGACACGCGCCCCGTTCCCGTCGCCCTCTTCCGGGCGCAGGAACGCCACGAGGAAGACGGCATCGTCCCCGAGTCCTTCGCGGACGACCCGAGCTGGGGCTGGGGCCGCCACGCCTCCACGGCCGTCACGCCCGTGACGGTGCCGGGAGACCACATGACGATGCTGGCCGCGCCGCACGTCCAGGTGCTGGCGGAGCACGTGCGCCAGGGCCTCGTCCGGGCCGGAGCCATTCGATGACGGCGGCGCCGTCCTTCCCCATGAAGTCCGCCGTCGTCATCTGGCTGGGGCAGGTCCTGTCACTGCTGGGCTCGGGGCTGACGAGCTTCGCGCTCGGCGTCTGGACGTACAAGACGACGGGCGACGTGACGCAGTACGCGCTGGTCATGCTCTCCGCCACGCTGCCCGCCATCCTGCTCGGGCCGGTGGCTGGAGCGCTCGTGGACCGCTGGAACCGCCGCTGGGTGCTAGTGCTCAGCGACGCGGCCGCCGGCCTGTCGAGCCTTGTGCTGGCGCTGTTGCTGTTCAATGGCTTGCTCCAACCCTGGCACGCCTACGTCACGACCGCCGTGGTGTCGACGGCCAGCGCGTTCCAACAGCCGGCCTTCTCCGTGCTCGTCTCCACGGTGGTGCCGCAGCAGCATCTGGGTCGGGCCAACGGATTGGTGCAGGTCGGGCTCGCGTTCTCCCAGTTGGTAGCACCCATGTTGAGCGCCACCCTGATGGAGCTCATTGAACTCAAGGGCATCCTGCTCATCGACGCGACGACGCTCGTGCTCGGCGCGCTGCCCCTGCTCCTGGCGCGAATCCCCCGGGAGCACCTCGTGTCATCGTCCGGTGAGGAGCGGGTACCGCTACTCGAGGCGATTCGGGCTGGCGGTGCCTACCTGCGCGCCACCCCAGGACTCCTGGCGCTCATTGGCTTCCTCGCGGCCAGCAACTTCCTGACCGGCACGGTCGAGGTCCTCGTCACCCCGCTGGTCCTGTCCTTCGCGGACGTGCGCACCCTGGGCGCGCTCACCACCGCGGGTGGCGTGGGCATGTTGGCGGGCAGCCTGGTCATCAGCGCCTGGGGCGGCCCCAAGCGACTGGTGAATGGCTTGCTCGGGTTCCAGCTCACCTGTGGACTCGCGCTCATCTGCGTCGGGCTGGCCACCTCCGTTCCCGTGCTGGCCGGTGTCGCCTTCGCGTTCTTCTTCGGCCTCCCCATCATCAACGGCTCCAGCCAGACGCTCCTCCAGCGCATCGTGCCCCTGGCGCTGCGCGGCCGTGTCTTCGCTTTCACCAGCACCATCACCGGGGCCATGTTGCCGCTGGCGTACACCATCGCCGGGCCTCTGGCGGACCACGTTTTCGAACCCGCCATGGCGTCGGGAGGAAAGCTCGTCCCCCTGCTGGGTGCGTTCGTCGGCGAAGGCACGGGCCGAGGCATCGCCTTGATGTTCCTCATCGCGGGCGTGCTGGCGGTCCTCATGACGCTGCTGTCCACGCTCTACCGCCCGCTCCGTGAGCTGGAGGCGACGCCACAGGACGCGCCTTCCGCCGAACCCGCGGCGAGCCCCTGAACTCTTCCCACGACTTCCCAAGGAGACCCGCCGTGCCGAGTCCCAGCCGTTCCGTGCAGACCCTGACCGACCTGCTGCGCTGGCGCGCCTCGAACCAGACCGAGGCCCGCGCCTATACGTTCCTCCAGGATGGTGAAGGCCAGGAGACCACCTGGACCTATGGCGAGTTGGATCGCCAGGCCCGCGCCATTGCCGCGGCGCTGCAGGAGCACAAGGGCGCTGGGGAGCGAGCGCTGCTGCTGTATCCACCGGGGCTCGACTACATCGCGGCGTTCTTCGGCAGCCTGTACGCGGGCGTGGCCGCGGTGCCGGCCTATCCTCCCGCGCAGCTCCAGGCTGTCACGCGCATCCTCTCCATCCTCCAGGATGCGAAGCCGCGCTTCGCGCTCACGACGCGCGAAATCCTGGAGAGCGTGAACGCGCTGGCCGAGACGTACCCCGTCCTGAAGGACATCCGCTGGATTGCCACGGACGCGCTGGAGGAAGGGCTGGAGGACGGCTGGAAGCGCCCCGCCATCACCGGCGACACGCTGGCCTTCCTCCAGTACACGTCAGGCTCCACGTCGACGCCCAAGGGCGTGATGGTGCTGCACCGGAATCTGATGTCCAACGAGGAGATGATCCGGCAGGGCTTCAGCCACGACGACCCGCCGACGATATGCGGCTGGCTGCCGCTGTACCACGACATGGGGCTCATCGGCACGGTGCTCCAGCCAATGTACCTGGGCGCGCACTCCGTCGTGATGTCCCCGTGGTCCTTCCTGCAGCGCCCCATCCGCTGGTTGAACACCATCACGAAGTACCGTGCGACGACGAGCGGCGGGCCCAACTTCGCCTACGCGCTCTGCACGCGAAAGGTGAAGCCGGAGCAACTCGCTTCGCTGGACCTGAGTTCGTGGCGCGTCGCCTTCAATGGCGCGGAGCCCGTGCGGGCGGAGACGCTGGCGGAGTTCGCGGACACCTTCGCGCCCGCCGGCTTCCGCCGTGAGGCCTTCTATCCCTGCTATGGCCTCGCGGAGGCGACGCTCTTCGTGTCGGGAGGCATCACCTCCGAGCTGCCACGTCACCTCATCGTGGATTCGGCGGCGCTCGAACAGAACCGCGCCGTGGCCGCACCGCCGGGCCCGTCCGCGCGGACGCTCGTCAGCTCCGGGCGGAGTTGGGGTGACAGCCTCATCCGCATCGTGAATCCAGAGACGCTGGTGGCGTGCGCACCGGGCGAGGTGGGCGAAATCTGGACGGCCGGTCCCCACGTCACTCACGGCTACTGGGGACGCGAGGAGACGAACGCAGAGACCTTCCAGGCGCGCATCCAGGGCAGCGAGGAAGGTCCCTTCCTGCGTACCGGCGATTTGGGCTTCATGATTGACGGAGAGCTGTATGTCACCGGCCGCATCAAGGACCTCATCATCGTCGACGGCCGGAACCACTACCCGCAGGACCTCGAGCTGACGGCCGAGAGCCAGCACCCAGCGCTGCGCCCTGGCTGCTCGGTGGCGTTCTCCGTCGACCATCCTGAGGGCGAGCGGCTGGTGGTGCTGGTGGAGGTCAGCGCCCGCTTCGCGCCGTCCGAACAGGGCGACGGTACCCAGGCTCTGGACGTGAGCGGGCTCCAGAAGACCATCCGGCAGGCCGTGGCCGCCGCGCACTCGGTGGACGTCCACGAGGTTGTCCTGCTCCAGCAGGGTGAGGTCCTCAAGACGTCCAGTGGCAAGGTCCAGCGGCGCGCCTGCCGGGCGAAGTACGTGGAGGGCAGCCTCCAACGCTGGGCCGCGTAGTCTGTCCTGTGCGGCTTGATGAAGCAGTCCCTCGCTACCTGCGAGGGCCGAGCACGATGATGGCCATTCCCAGGATGGCGACGAGCGCGCCCACGAGGTCCCACGTCGTGGGCCGCTCCCCTTCCACGAGCCACAGCCAGACGAGCGCCACGGCGATGTACACCCCGCCGTAGGCCGCATAGGTGCGGGCCGCGCCTGTCGGGTGAAGCGTCAGCAGCCACGCGAAGACGGCGAGGCTCCCCGCGGCGGGGATGAGGAGCAGTGGCGACTTTCCCTGACGGAGCCAGAGGTAGGGCAGATAGCAGCCCACCACTTCGGCCACCGCGGTGACGACGAAGAGCCCGAAGGCGTACAGCAGATGCACGGTGAGGAACCTTTCGTGACGCGCGGCTCAGGCCTTCGCTGGCGCTGCCGTTCCGTGGAGGTTGCCGAGGTGTTGCCGCGTGTCCGAGTCCATGCGCCGAGCCTTCCACCAATCCCCCGCCCTTCCCAGTCCAGACCTCGCCCCTCTGGCATCGGCTCACCCGCGGACACTCCGGGAGCGAATCGGACTCGCGGGCCTGCTGGCGCCTTGTATGCGCGCGGCGGCTGAGGCATCCGGAGGGAGGCGGGAGACAACGCCCGCGCCTTCCGGGAACGGCCCGCGCCGCTCCCCCTGGACATCCCACCGGGTACCCGCGACATGACGCTCATCCCGCCGCCAGCGGTCCAGGACACAGTCCCTCGCAAGAAACGGTGGCCGCGCGCCGTCGCATGGACCTTGGGCGCACTCGTGGTGCTGGAAGTCTCCATCAACGTGGCGCTCAACCTGGGCGCCGTCCAGGCCATCATGCGCCGGTCCACCAACCGGACCGAGCTCGCCTGGAAGCGCGCGTGGTGGCTCTGGCCCTTCGGACAGCTCCACCTCCGCGACTTCACGCTGACCCAGCAGAATCAAAACCAGTGGTGGCAGGTGAACCTGGACGCGTTGGAGGCCAACGTGTCGCTGACCGCCCTGCTGAGCAAGCGCGTGGACGTGCAGCGCATCGACGGGCATGGCGCGCGCTTCCGGATTGAACCTTCATTCGGCATCGAGAAGGAACCGCCACCGGGCCCGGACTACCGCCCGTGGGTCATCCAACTGGCCGACGTAACGGTCCACGAGGTTCGCGAGTTGGACTTCGGCCGGGTCCGCTTCGTGGGGAACCTGGACGTGCAAGGCTCGCTGGACCTCAAGGGTCGGGAGCGCATCCACGTCGAGACGCCTTCGATTCGCGTGGTCTCCGGAGCCATGGAGCTCGACCGGAAACCTGTCACCCGGCTGGAGCGCCTGGAGGCCAAGGCACAGCTCGAAGTCCCCTTCACGGACAGCCAGGGCTGGGACCTCTCACGGGCGCTCAGCGCACAGGTGACGGGCCAGATGGAGCTGCTCCCACTGGACTGGCTGAACGAGCACCTGGGGTCGAACAACGCCGTCTCCCTGAAAGGGGGCGAAGGCAAGGTGGACCTGGAGCTCCGCATCAAAGACGGCGGGCTGGCCGATGACAGCCGCATTGACGTCCAGGGCCAGGAGTTGAACGTGCGGGCCGGTCCCATCCGAGCGCGTGCGCCCTGGGCACTCAAGGCCTCGCTGGCTTCGGAGAGCCAGGGCGCGAGGAAAGGGACGGCAACGCTTTCCTTCGCGCCCGTGCGAGTGTCCGGTCCCGAAGGAACGGGAGCAGAGGTCCCTGAAATCACCCTCACCGTCCTCGCGCGTCGCAGCGCGGAGCAGTCGGATTGGGAGCTGGAGCCGGACCTCCGCGTGGCCAGGAGCCGGCCGTTGGACTTGAGGATGCTCAACCCCTGGCTGGCGCGGACGATGGAAATCGACTCCGGGTTCATGACGGTGCAGAGCCGGGAGCGGTCGAAGTCCGCGAAGGTCCAGGACTCGCTGCGGCTGAGCGTGGACTCCGACCTCGTCTCCGGACGTATGGGCAGCGTCAAGGTCCTGTTGCGTGCCGAGGCGGACGTAGACGCCCGGAACATGTCGTGGGACACGAAGTCCCTGACACTGACGGGGACGACGCTCCGGCTGACGAACGTGTCCACGAATGGCCCCGTACCCATCCGCGCCTGGAGCGGCGTCTTCACCCTGCCCCAGGCCCGACTGTCCCTGTCTCCGACGGTGCTGTCGGCGCACTTCGCCAGCAAGCTCACGGACACACAGCCTGTCGCCGCGCTGCTCACGTCCGCGAAGAATCTGCCGCGCTTCCTGACGTCCCTGCTCAACATCCGGGACGTCACCGTGACGGGCCGGGTGCAGATTGACGAAGGCGGACTCCAACTGCGCGAGCTGAAGGCGGACGGTGACGGCTTCTCCCTGCGAGGACACCTGGACCTCGCAGGCGGAGAGCTGCAGGGCGCGCTCCTGGCGACCCTGGGCGCCCTCACCGGCGGAATCGAATTCAAACCCGGCGGACAGGACCTGCACCTGCTGAACGCGAAGCAGTGGTTCGCGAAACAGCCCGAGCCACCGTTCCGGTAGGAGCACTTCGAGCTGTCCCTGTCACAGTTCGTCTTCCAAGACGGCCAGGATGCAGCGCGTGATGCCCAATCCCGCCACGCACATCTGGTGGAGGGTGCGTTGATTGTTGCTGGAGCCCCCCCGACTATGGCGACCGCGCGCCACGCATGCCGCGCCTCAATCGACCCCAAAGTCACCTCGCATTTCCTGTGGGTTCGAGGCGCCCTGTCAGGAAGAAAACCCATTTCCACGTCTGGCGAGCGAAGCGCTCGGGACCGAGGTCTGGCCCCGCGAAGGTTGGCCGTGTCGTTCCCGTTGCCCTCCGCCCGTCATGTGGTATAGAGCCGCCCCGAAGCGCGAAGTACCCACCCCGTTACCAAAGCTGTTGCACGGACAGCGGGCGAGCAGGTAGGAAGGCAGTGGAAGTTCCGCAGTAAAAGCCGTAGGTTGCATCCCACTTACGGCCAGGTAGCTCACCTGGTTAGAGCGGCGGTCTCATAATCCGCAGGTAGTCAGTTCAAGTCTGACCCTGGCCACAGAGAAGCCCTCGGAATCGTTAAGGTTCCGGGGGTTTTCTATTATCCAGGGTCATCCACCGGTGGCCACGAGAGTGGGTACAAGGTGGGTACCAGCAAGGCGCGCGTAGCTGGGGGGCGCTGAAGCGCCATCGCGCCCGGCCACTCCCCTTCCCCAACTCGGGGGAGATGCCCCCTAGGTGGCTCGCAGCCTCTGCGCTGGTCGGGTGCGCGGCCATGGCGTTCAGCTTGCCGGTGCAGTCGGTGATCGCCGGCAGCCTGCTGTTGTTGTTCGGCGCCGCCACGCTCATCCTGCGGAGGTGGTTCGTCCGTAGAGGTCGCCAAGGCTGAGGCTGCCTTGGTGGGAGTCATCCACCATCGGTGGGCGGCCCAGACCAGATTCCGCTGCATCGTCGGCCGTCCATCAGCTACCCGAGCGGGAGTTGGGCATGAAGGGGCGTATCGACTGGAGCCGCGCCGCGTTTGACTCGGGCAGTGTCCGGGCGAAAAGGGGGGCCCGAAACGGGAAAGAACCCCACGGACAGAGGATCGAGTCGAGCGAGCGGCTGGGCCGCTACCGTTGGGTGGTGGAGCGCACCCTGGCCTGGCTCCACAGTTTCAAGCGGCTGCGCGTCCGCGAGGAGCGGCGCGCCGATCTCCACCTCGCGCTGCTTCAGTTCGGCTGCTGCATCGTGCTCCTGCGCCGAGTGGGACGGAGGTTGTGAAACGAGTTCTTAGGTCTCACCCCGTGCGGCGCCTGGGCGAGCTTCGCCTCACGCGACGCCAGGCGGACGGTAGATGCACTTGGCCACCTGGGAGAGCGCCTGGAAGCCGAGGCGCTCGAGGATGGGCCGGCTCATGTCGCCCGCCTCGACATAGAGGTGCGCGATGTCGCGTTGACGCGCCACCTCGGCCCGCGCCGCCACCATGGCGCGGTAGAAGCCCCTGCCCCGGAAGTCCGGGAGGACCGAGCCGCCCCAAAGACTGGCGAAGCGCGCCCCCTCCTCGATGCGAATCCAACTGGAGCACACGGGCCGTCCTTCCGACCACCCCACGAAGATGCTCAGCGTGTCCGGCTGCGTCCGCAGCTCCTCCTTCAATGCGTCGTGCAACCATTGGCAGTCCTGACTCCAGACGACCTCTTGCACCTTCATGGCCGCCGCGAGCCCGGTGGCGTCGTCCACGCGCCGGATTTCGACGCCCGGAGGAAGCGCGGTCGCGGGCTGCGAGCGGGCCGTGTCGAGCACGACCAGCGTCACGTGCGCCTGAACCTCGAACCCTGCTCGGAGTAGACGCGTCTCCAAATCACTGGGGCTGTCCTGGGTGTAGACCTTCCACATGAAGGCGCGCCCCAATGAGCGGAAATACGCCATCTGTGCCGCGATGACCGCCTCCACGTTCTCTTCATCCGTGTGGGCCCAACACAGGGAATTGTCAAAAGGGGATGGCGAAGGCCCGAGGGCCCGGAGGAAGCCCTCCCCGCTCTCCATGCGCCACGCGGGGTCGGAGGACACCGCGCGCCGCCGGACGAGTTTCTCGAACCGCGCCAGGATGTCTGAAGAACTGGAGGCACTCATACGACACCGTTTCCTTCCGCCCTCGTGAGGTCCGCGGATCCAATCCGCGCGAGCAGCAACCATGCCGTCGAAACCCCGGCGAACAGCAGCCCGAAGAAGCGCATGCTGACGCGCAGCTCGACATAGTGGGTCAACATGCCCATGACGATGCCCGCGGGAGGGACGACCGCGAACAGGATGTTGTGAAGGCCCAACAGCCGCCCCTGGAGGTCCTGGGGACACGTGAGCTGGATGAACCGTCAGGATGGCCGCGGCCAGCGCGGGCCCGACCAGGCGTCCCAAGAGCCCCGACATGCCCAGCATCGCGACCGCGTTCGAAAGCTGATGGCGCTCGACGAGCTCCGCGGACAGCGCCTGCTTCGCGGGCCGGTTGAAGGCATCCACCACACCGCCACGGCCAGCAGCGTGGCGAGCTCCGCGTGCACCATGATGGCGCTGACCACCGCGAGGACACACGCCAGGACCTCCGTCAGCAGGACCGTCCGCCGCTGGTCGTAGCGCGATCCGCCACCTGCCCCGCCCAGGCCATGCTCACCAGCACCGGAATGCTGGCGATGCTGATTAATGACGCGACCTGCGCCGCCGAATCCGCGAGCCGGGCCACCAGCCAACCGCCCGCAATCTCCATCATCCATCGGCCGGCGACGGAGATCTTCTCGACGAACCAGAACAGCCAGAAGGGCCGGCTCACGAAGCCGGCGGGCGGCCCCCCCGGGCAGGGCTGCCAATGCCAGGGCCGGGCCTCCCCGGCCGAGAGCCTCCCCGGCATGGGCGGGGGCGTCAGGAGAACTCACAGGCACCGCTGGACACTTTGACGGTCATGACAAGCCCTCGCATTGACAACCATTACACACCCACCTCAACGACAAAACAAACACTCCGCCTAGAGCCACGACAATAGAAGCCACCCCGACCTGAATCGCAAGACACCCCAGACCGCCCAGGAATTTCCTCTCAAGAATTCAACCCACACAGAGTTCTCCACGACACCCCATGTCCAATCCCATCATCGAAGCGCTCGACGCGGCCATGATTCCCTTCCGTCGAACCCATGCGGGTGAGGCGCTCGCGCGTGTGGAAGAAACCCTGCTCATCAACAAGGGGCGACAGCCCCTCCCACCGCTGCCGGCGCTGCAACGCCCGTCATTGTTCTACTTCCCGGGTCTGGGCACGCGCGGCTGGTACTCGGCCTCCGAGTCCCCCTCGCTCGAATCCCTGGCCCGCCTCCTGAAAGAAGCCACGCCGATGCTGCGCGAGGAATTCCTGACGCGCGCGCACCAGGGCGAACTGCTGGCCTACGAACGCGCATCGTTCCGCCCGACTGCCGGATCCGGGTAGACGGTGAGACGCGCGAATGGGTGGAGGGCGAGTCCCTGTTCTTCGACGACACCTTCCTGCACGAGGTGTGGAACAACAGCGACCGGCCTCGGGTCTGTCTGCTGCTCGACATCTGGCACCCCGGCCTCACCGCCATCGAGCGAGAGGCCATCACCGCGCTCGGCCGGGTGATGGGGCAGTTCATCAACCAGGGCTACACCCCTCCCTGGTCGACGAATGGCCGGATCTTCGAGCACTGAGGCCTGGCCGGAAGCCCCGCCCTCAGCCCGCCACGTCCAGCATCCACACGTGGCCGTCCGGGTCCTTGAACGTCGCCGAGTACCCCCAGGGCTGCTTCCCCGGTGGGGCCGGGACCTCCGCCCCCGCCTCCCGCGCCCGGGCAATGAGCGCGTCCACCTGGGCCTCCGTCTCCAGGAACAGGCTCAGGATGCACTCCGAAACGCCCTGCTCCGCGACCTTGTTGCCCCCCGCCACCCAGCCGAAGCCGCCGGTGGGGATGAGCATCAGGCTGACGCCCGCGTTGAGCGTGAAGTGGACGGGCTCGGGCATCGCGCCGTCCGCCGTCTCGACGACGAGGCGGAAGCCGAGGCCCTCTCTGTAGAAATGAAAGGCCCGCTTCAGGTCCCGCGTCGGCAGACTCACGACGACATGGGGACCGCGCGGTGCCAGGTCCTGCGGGGAAGCTTGCGATGCCACGATGACCTCCAGGGAATGGGCTCCTGCCAGTGAGACGCCCCACCGCCCCCAAAATCATCGCCTCCCCCCACGAAAAAAGGCCGGGGCTCGACGGCGCCCCGGCCCTGGAACAGCTTACTGGCAGTCGCTCAGCGGGAAGACGTAGTCACGGCGCGGCGTCTGGCCGGGGTCCTGGTTGATGGCCGCGACGCTCAGCTCGCTGTAGTTCACCGTCGTGCTGCTGCCGATGACCATCTGCGTCTTCTGCACGCGCGTGGTGGACAGCACCACCTTGCCAATGGTGCCGCTCGGCTCGATGCGGTAGCAGTTCATGATGCGCGGGTCCACCGTGGACCGGCGGCACTGGTTGTACTGCCCCAGGATCTCGCGCTTCGTGTACGTGCAGCGACAATCCCAGGGGTCGTACTCCTCGGAGACGTACGCGGCCTCGAAGCCGGTCGCCGTCTGGACGACCTCCAGGTGCGTGCCGCCCTGGAACTCGTCACAGCGCAGCACCACGTCGCCCACGGCGCCCTGCTTCACTTCCGCCGTCTCGGCAACCACCTCGGCCTCGGGCGGCGGGTCCTGCGGCTGGGCACCGTTGCAACCCGCGCCCATGAGGGCGCTCATCAGAATCATCGCGGAGAAACGAATGGGGGAACGCATTCCAGCTCCTGAAGAAAGGTCCGGGTCAACCCGGACCTCTCATATGGGAGCTTTTCCCGTGATGGAGCGCAATACACTTCTCCGTCACATCGGCACATTCACACTGCGTGTCCCAGCTGTCAGGACATCCGGAGCGCCGTCCACAACGACAGGGCACCGAAGATGAAGAAGAGGCTGGCGGCGGCCCACCGCACCCAGCTCATCTGCACCCGCCCGGCGAGCCGGTCTCCCAGGAACACGGCCAGGCCGTCCGACAGCATCATCCCGGCCGTGGTGCCCAAGGTCACCGTCAAGGGCGCCTGATAGCGCGCCGCCACCGCCATGGTGGCCAGCTGCGTCTTGTCCCCCATCTCCGCGAGGAAGAAGAGCACCACCGTGGTGAGGAAGGCGCCGAAGCGCGGCGGCTTGCCGCCATCTTCATCCAGCGTGTCCGGCTTGAGCGTCCACAAACCGAAGCCGATGAAGAGCACCGCCAGGAGCAGCGCCATCCACTTCGCCGGCACGTGCGTGGACACCCAACTGCCCACGCTGGACGCCAGCGCGTGATTGGCCACGGTGGCGACGAAGATGCCCGCCAGCACATGCCACGGCTTGCGAAACCGCGTGGCCAGGGAGAACGCGAGCAACTGCGTCTTGTCCCCCATCTCACTGGCGGCCACCAACACGAACGAACCCACGAGCGCTTCCAACATGACGACTCCCTCGCAATCACAGGGCCGGGGTTCAGGCTCGTGGGAGACGCCAGGGCAGCACGCGCGCACGACGGACCTCGGCCAGGAAGAAACGACAATCCCTGTCCGAAGGTCTCGTTCGTCTCGCGAACATCACGAGGTGGGGGCCCGGGCCGTTTCCAGCCAGTGTGTCGAGCTTCCCGCCGCCAGCGCCGCTGGCGTGAACTACTCCCCTAAGGCAAGCGGCGAAGTAGCAGCGAGGTACCGCCCTGTCAACGCGAGGTGCGGCACGGCTCGAGCCCCTGGCCCCCGGCGCATTTTTTGACGGCGTGCCCGTCCGCCCGCCTAATGCCGCGGACAGGCAGGTAGCGGCCTGTAGCAGCCACGCCCGGAGGAAGTCCGATGCAGGATGGAAGCGCCAGTCCCCTGAGCCCCGAGGCTCCGTCATCCCCGGCGGTCTCGGAAGTGTCTGTCGACGTCCGAGGCCCGGACGCCGACATCGTCTCCACCCACGTCCTGGTCCCCGAGGAGCAGGTCCAGAAGCTGCGCGAGCTGGCGCGGCGGACCCGCATCCACCAGAGCGAGTACCTGCGCGAGGCCGTGGAAGACCTGCTCGGCAAGTACGGCCGCGGCGCGCCCAAGGAGGAAGGCCAGTCATGAGGTCCGCCGCCGTCGCGCCTCGCGCATCCCTTCCTCGCACGCGTGAGCTGCTGCCCGCCTCAATGCTGCGCGACGCCGACGCGGCCCGCCTGCCTCGCACCCGCCTGGACTCCGAGCGGCCGGCCTCGATTCGCGAGGCCATCGTCCGCTGGTTGGATCAGGAACTCTGACACGATGCGTCCGGCCCCCGACTTGGAGGCCGGACGTGACGCCGGGGTATGCTCCGCGATTCCCTTTCGGAAGGAGCCCCACACCCCATGCGTCTCCCGATAGTCAGCGCCGCACTCGCGCTCGCCGCCGCCGGCTGTGCCACCTCCGGCTTCGACAAGCTCTACCCGGGCATGTCGTCCCACCAAGTCGTCGATGCCATGGGCTCGGGGCCCACGCGCGCGCAGGAGTTCCCGGACAGCTCCACCGCCTGGTACTACGGCGAGGACCGCTGCGTGCTGATGCGCGACGACAAGCTCGTCGCCAAGGCCACGTCCGAGGACTCCACCACCATCAACACCCCCGTCGTCTCCGTGCGCGACACCGCTAAGGCCCTGTGCGCGCCAGAGGGCTACGCCTCCGAGGAGAAGCGGGAGCAGGTCATCGACACGCCGTTCGGCACCCTCAAGGGCAACATCGACCCGAAGGCCGCCATGGAGAAGGTGAAGGGCGTGGTGACGGGCAAGAGCGGCGACACCGCCCCCGCGAAGACGGAGGCCGCTCCCGCGGAGGCGGGGCAGGCGTCGACGCCCACGCCGTAGGACGCCGCATCGACACGGCAACCGGGGCCGGGATGCGGCCCCGGTGTCAGGCGGAAGGTGCCGCCGCCTCCCCGTCCTTGTCGTCCAGCTTGCCGGCGATGTCCTTGAACGACAGGTGGCCCATGGACAGCAGGATGAGGCCCAGGCCCACCTGCTGCACCGTCTGGCTCAGCCACATGACGTTGGCGTAGGCCAGCCCGCTGGCATTCACCGCGGCGGCCGGCAGGAAGAGGCTCAGGCCCACCTTCGTGGCCGCCTGGAAGGTGCCCATCATCCCCGGCGCCGCTGGAATCATCAGCCCCACCACCAGCACGCCCAGCACGACGTAGGCCTGGAAGAGCGTCAGGTCCATGGGCTCGCAGACGGTGCCGGGCGCCGCGCCCGAGCAGTCGAAGGCGTTGGCCAGCAGGGACATCCCCGCGCCATTCACGCCCCAGTACAGCGCAGTGTAGAGGAAGAAGAGCGCGACCTGCCGCCCCTTCGGCAGCTGCCGCATGGCGCCCACGAAGGTGTCGACGATGTCCGCGACCTTGTCCGCCACCTGCGGCGCCAGCCGGCCCACCGTGGCGCGCACCAGATTCACCGTGCGCTGCTGCTGCCAGAGGCCGAAGAGGAGGAACGCCAGACCGCCGCCGAACACCGCGAACATCAGCCACGAGCCCAGCTTGACGTAGCGAATCTCCGGCGTCTCCGTGGGCACGAAGAAGAGCAGCGCTCGCAGCATCGCCGCCACGAAGAGGCCGTCCACGATGCGCTCCAGCACCACGGACGTCATGGCCGCGCTGCGGCGGATGCCACTGCGCTGCGCGATGAGGAAGGGCCGCGCGAACTCGCCCAGGCGGAAGGGCAGCACCAGCAGCATCATGAAGCCGATGCCGGACGCCTCGTTCAGCTTCCGGAACGGGACCTGCTCCAGGCCCGACAGAAGGCAGCCCCAACGCAGGGTGCGGAAGACGTGGATGGCCAACAGGCAGCCGAAGTACGGCACCAACCACGCGTAGTTGGCCGACTTCAGGCTGGCCAGCTGCGTCGCCCAGTCCGTGTCCCGGAAGGCCCACCACATGAAGAGGAAGGTGACCAGGAGGCTGGCCAGGAGTTTGACGGCACGTTTCACAGCGGCCGGGTATACCGTCAGTCCGGGTCGGACTCCAGTGACTCCCCGGCCAACAAAATCGCGGGATTGTCCCTCATGAGACGGGCGAAGCTCGCCTCCCCTGCCCTGCTCCGCAGCTCCGCCAGTGAGCGCCCCACCCAGTCCCGGGCCCCCACGGGCCCATGCAGGTCCGTGGCGCCCACCGCATAGAGCCCGTCATCCAGGAAGGCGCGGGACAGCTTCTTCGCCGTGCCGCCATAGCGGCCGATGAGCGCACCGATATCCAGTTGCAACAATGCCCCAGCTCGCACGGCCTCGGCGGCGCGGCCCTTCCGCTCGAACTCCAGGCAGCGCTCGGGATGCGCCAACAACGGCACCACGCCCTTGGTGCGGATGCGGAAGAGGATGTCCGGCAGCGCGGGGACGGGCGCGGTGTAGGGCAACTCCACGAGCACATAGCGGCCAGGGCCCAACTTTCGGGCCTGGGGCGTGCTGAGGCCTCGCAGGAAGGCATCGTCGAGCACGTTCTCCGCGTTGCGCCCCAATGTCAGCGGGATGCGCTCGCGCTCCAGGGCCTCCGCCAGCTCCGCGCGGCGCACGTCCACCACCTCCACGGGGGCGTACTCGGGGCGCGCGTGCGGACTGGGGGCGACGGTGGAGAAGCCGAGGTCGACCAGCGCACGCGCCATCTCCAGCGCGTCTTCCAGCGTGCGTGCTCCGTCATCCACGCCGGGCAGCAGATGGCAGTGCAGGTCGACGAAGCCGCTCATGCGTCGCCGTGCTGGCGTGCCGGGTGGCTGTCGGCGGGCAGCTCGTCTTCCTGCTCATCCGCCTGCCGGTCGGGGACGCGGTACTCCTCGCCGAGCCACCGGCCGAGGTCCACGGCGCGGCAGCGCTTGGAACAGAAGGGAAAAGCAGCGTTCTCCCCGCGCGGGGGAACGGGCTTCTGGCAGATGGGACACGTCAGGGTGCTCATGATGGACGGTGTTCTAGATAAGCGTTGACGCTCTCGCGAGCCAGGATGTTTCGTTCCCACCATTCCAAGGGAGGCGCCTGCCATGAAGGTCCTTCGCATCACCCGCCCAGGAGGCCCCGAGGTCCTCGCCGAGGAAGAACGCCCCGAGCCGGTCCCAGGCCCAGGGGAGATTCTGGTCCGGGTGCGAGCGTCCGCGCTCAACCGAGCGGACCTTCTGCAGCTTCGTGGTCACTACCCCGCCCCGCCTGACGTGGCACCGGACATTCCCGGCCTGGAGTACGCGGGCGAGGTGGTGGCTGTGGGCCCGCGCGCACGCCGCTTCCAGCCCGGCGACCGCGTCATGGGGCTGGTGGGCGGGGGCGCCTGGTCGGAGCTGCTCGTCACCCATGAGCGAGAGGCGATGCCCATCCCCGACGGGATGGACTTCACCGACGCGGCGGCCATTCCGGAGGCGTACCTGACCGCGTTCGACGCGCTGGTGCTCCAGGGCGAGCTCAAGCCCGGCGAGACGGTGCTCGTCCACGCGGTGGCCAGTGGCGTGGGCTCGGCGGCGGCGCTCATCTGCCAGGCCATGGGCGCGCGCGTGGTGGGCACCGGCCGCAACGCGGCGAAGCTGACCCGCGCGGCCGAGTGGGGTGTGGCTCGCACGGTGCTGTGTGACGCCAAGCCGCCGCGCTTCGCGGACGCGGTGCGCGAGGAGACAGGCGGCCGGGGCGCGGACCTGTGCCTGGACCTGGTGGGCGGCAGCTACGTGCCGGAGACGCTGAACGCCCTGGCGCCCCGGGGGCGGCTGATGCTGGTGGGGCTGGTGGCGGGCGCGGCCACCGAGGTGAACCTGGGCACGGTGCTGACGAAGCGGCTGCGTGTCACCGGCACCGTGCTGCGCAGCCGTCCGCTGGAAGAGAAGATCGCGCTGGCGCAGAGCGCGGAGCGGCATCTGCTGCCGCTGTTCCGCACAGGGGCGCTGCGGCCCATGATAGACGCGGCGGTGCCGCGCGCGGACATCCGGCAGGCGCTGGAGCGCATGGCCGGCAATGACTCGGTGGGCAAGCTGGTGGTGCGGTGGGCGTGAGCCGCATCGCGCACTGAAGGAACGGATTCGATGACGGAGCAGCAGCGGGAGCTCGAAAAGCTCATCCAGCAGATTGACGACCTCCACTACATCCAGACCTATCACCGGGTCGAAATGCCGGAGGCTGAATATCGGCAGAGCCTGGCCAAGGCGGAGCGCAAGAACGCCGAGGTGGTGGCTCAACTCCGGGCACTGCTGGCCGGCGGCGTCAGCCTGGACTTCGAGACCATCAACGGGCACTCGCCGATGATGCTCGCCGTCCCCCAGAACAACGTCGAAGTCATCCAGTTGCTCATGGAGTACGGCGCCGACATCCGGGCGGGCTCGAACTACGAGTTCCCGATTCACCGGGCCGCGGAGTTCGGCGCTGACCGCGTCGTGCGGTTCTTCATCGAGCAGGGCATCGACCCTCGGCTGAAGACGGAGGGGGGCAGGTCGGTGCTCTCCGTCGCCCGCGCCTCGCGGCACAGCAAGAACGTGGGCCCCCTGCTCGTGGAGCTCCTGAAGAAGACCAAGGACCAGCGAGGCCCTCCGCCCAAGAAGGCGAAGGAGCTCTCCGAGGAGCGCGTCACCCAATACCTGTCAGGGGACGCTCCCGCGGGGGTCGCCCCCAAGACGTGGGAGCAGCTCCGCGCGTTCATGGAGAGTGTCTTCGTCGAGGAGTACTCGGTCACCGTCGACCAGCTCTACGCGGGCATCGCAGAGCACGGCAACACGAACGCCCCGCTCGTCTTCGCCACCATCGACCTCATCCGGCAGGTCTCCACGCGGGCCCCCGCGAGCAAGACGCTCAAGAAGGTGGCCAAGAACCCCTTCGTCCACCACGGAGACCTGGTGGTGGAGGGCCCCCTGAAGGTGCTGTCGCTCCTGGTGACGGGGAACCTGACGGTGAACGGCAAGGCCTCCAACTTCGAAGGGTGCCAGCTCTTCGTGGGCGGTGACTTCGAATGCGACACCTTCCAGACCGAGGGCCCCGTCATCATTGGAGGGAGCCTCAAGGCCTCGACCGTGGACGCCCTCTACAACGACTACAGCCTGGACGTCCGGGGCGTGCTGACGGCGGACCGGCTGGTGATTGAGAAACATCAGGTGCTGGCCGGGCGTTTTGACGTCAAGGAACGCATCGAGAAGTAACAGACCATTGCGCCCCGACACCGGGCCTTTATCCTGCGCCGCCATGGCTACCCACTTCGACCCCAGCGCCGCCGCCCAGCCGGACTCCGGCGTGTTCGGCCTCCCCCACTCCCCGGAAGAGGCGCACGTCGTCCTCATCCCCGTCCCGTTCGAGGCCACCACCAGTTACGGCGGTGGCACGTCCGAGGGGCCGACCGCCGTCCTGGAGGCCAGCCGGCAGGTCGACCTCTTCGACGTGGAGACGGGTCGTCCCTACGAGCGTGGCATCGCCATGCTCCCCGAGCCCCAGGAGCTGCGCGACTGGAACACCCGCGCCAAGGAGCGCGCCCAGGTCGTCATCGAGGCCGGTGGCATCCACTCCGGCGAGGCCGCGCTGATTCAGGCCGCGCAGGACGTGAATGTCCTCTGCGACCAGATGAACGAGCACGTCTACCGCACCACCAAGCACTGGTTGGACCAGGGCAAGCGCGTGGCCGCGGTGGGCGGTGACCACTCCATCTCCTACGGCATCATCCGCGCGCACGCGGAGAAGTACCCCGGCATGGGCGTGCTGCACCTGGACGCGCACGCCGACCTGCGCGTGGCCTACGAGGGCTTCACCTGGTCCCACGCGTCCATCATGTACAACGTCGCGGAGCGCATCCCTGGCGTGAAGACGCTGGTCCAGGTGGGCCTGCGTGACATGAGCGCGGAGGAGTACCAGTACATCGCGGACTCCAACGGCCGCGTGCACGGCTTCTTCGACGCCACCCTCCAGAACAAGCGCTTCGACGGCGTGCCCTGGAACCGGCAGGTGGATGAGATGGTCGCCCTGCTCCCGAAGCAGGTCTACCTGTCCTTCGACATCGACGGGCTGGACCCCGTGCTCTGCCCCCACACGGGCACCCCGGTGCCCGGCGGACTGTCCTTCGCCGAGGCCGTGGCCCTCATCGCCGGCGTGGTCCGCTCCGGGCGCACCATCGTGGGCTTCGACCTCACCGAGGTGGCCCCCGACCCCGACGGCGGCGAGTGGGACGGCAACGTCGGCGCCCGGCTCCTGTACAAGATGATTGGCTGGATGCTGAAGTCGCAGCAGGCCTGACGTCTCGTCACGCGAAGCGCCCCTGGAGAACAGCCCTCTCGCGTCAAGTGCTCCGCGGCAGCATCAGGCTGAACGTGGAGCCCTCGCCGGGTCGTGACTGGACGGACAACGAGCCCCCTTGCAGGCGCACCAGCTCCGAGGCCACGTACAGCTCCGGTCCGCAGACGCCCTTCGCATTCATCTGGAAGGGCGTGAAGAGGTGGGCCAGCGCCTCCGCGGCCAGCCCCGGCCCCGCGTCCTTCACGCGCACCGTGAGCTGCGTCTGGGAGACTTCGAGCGCCACCTCCGCGTCCCCCTGCCGGACCGCGTTCGCCAGCAGCACGTCGAAGACCTGCCGGATGCGCGGCGGGTCCACCTGCGCGTGGACTGGCTCCTCGGGTGCATCCAACGTGACGTGTGCGCCATGTGCCGCCACCGCGTCGCGCAGGTGCTGGCCCACGTCCGCGTCGATTCGCTTCAGCGTCGCCTCGCCCGAGGACAGCCACGCCAGCTCGCGCAGGTGACGGCCCACGGCTTCCATGGACTGGAGCTGCGCCGCCAGCGTGTCCAGCGCCGCGCGGTCCACGGAGGGCGTGCATTCCAGCCGGCGAAGCTGCTCGCGGGCCGTTTCGAGCGGGCCCTGGAGCGTCTGCGCCACCCACTGCCCCAGCGCGCCCAGGGGGGACGCCGCGTGCTCCCCCCGGGGCTCCGGCGAGGCGGCCAGCGATTTGTGGATGACCGATTCGAAGTCGGTGATTTCAAAGGGCTTGTGAAGAAACGCGAACGCCTCCGGCGCGCCCTGGGGCAGCACCGCGCTGAGGAGGATGACGGGCACGTCCTTGAGCTGTGCCTCCTGCTTCATCCGGCGGCAGAGCTCCACGCCGCTCAGCCGCGGCATCATGTGGTCCGTCACCACCAGTTGAGGATGCCGAGCACGCGCCAGACCGAGCGCCTCCTCGCCATCCCGCGCCCTCAAGACGTCATGGCCCAGGTCCTCCACGACTTGACTGAGAACCTCCAACACCGCTGGCTCATCGTCCGCGACCAGGACGAGACTCATGCTTCCACTCCCTCGCCTCGGCACGCCGCGACTGCTTGCGTGCCGCCAGGATAACAATCCACTCCCACGGTGTACCGACACCCCGAGAGGACGTGCATCCCAGAGATGCAATCGTTCATGGATGACCGGAGTGGTTTATGAAGAGCGAGACACCGCATCCAGGGAGCCCGGGGAGGCTGCGGCCTTCCCAACAGTCAGAATGTCCTTCGCTCGACAATCCCTGGCGGTGCACGGAGGGTTGGAATGAAGCACGCAGTCATGAGGTGGAGCCTGCTGGTGGTGGCCCTGCTGACCTCGGGCACGGCGAACGCGGACATGGCGCGGCGGCGTGACGCCATCGTCGAGGTCGTGCAAAAGGTCTCCCCCGCCGTCGTCTACATCGGCACCGAGCAGGAGGTGGAGTCACGCTTCCGTGGACGCCGTTCTCCCCTGGAGGAGTTCTTCGGTGGCATGGGCGCGGAGCCGGAGCGTCAGAGAATCTCCGGCCTGGGCAGCGGCGCCATCATCGACCCCAGCGGCATCATCGTCACCAATGACCACGTCATCCGGGGCGCGTCCGCCATCCACGTCATCCTGGCGGATGGCCGCTCGTACGAAGCGGAGGTCATTGGCAGCGACGCGGCAAACGACCTGGCGGTGCTCAAGGTCAACGCCAAGGAGCCCCTGCCCATCGCCAAGCTGGGCACCAGCTCCGACCTGATGATTGGCGAGACGGTGGTCGCCATCGGCAGCCCGTTCGGCCTGAGCAAGACGGTGACGGCGGGCGTCGTCTCCGCGGTGGGCCGCACCTTCCGCGCCGACAACCGCGTCTACAACGACTTCGTGCAGACGGACGCCGCCATCAACCCGGGCAACTCGGGCGGCCCGCTGCTCAACGTGGATGGGGAGATCATCGGCATCAACACCGCCATCTTCGGCGGCGGCGCGCAGGGCATCGGCTTCGCGATTCCGGCCGACAAGGTGCGCCGCATCGTCGACGAGCTGACCCGCTTCGGGAAGGTGCGCCCGGCGTGGGTGGGCATCGATACGGCCGACCTGCCTGTCCGGGTCGCCCGGCAGCTCGGGTGGGACCGGGCCTATGGCGCGCTGGTGACGGCGGTGGAGCCGGGGAGTCCGGCCGCGGAGGCTGGCGTGAAGCGCGGGGACGTGGTGGCGGAGCTGGGCGGCTCGCGCATCCAGGACGCCGAAGACTTCGACACCCGCGTTCGCGGCTACCCCGCCCGCTCCGCCTTCCCGGTGGTGCTCTTCCGCGAAGGCGGCCTGCGCACCGTCCAGGTGACGCCGGTGGAGTTCCCCGCTCGCATGGTCGAGGGGCTGGCGTGGGAGCGGCTGGGACTCCGTGTGAAGGAGATTCGCGGCGGCCTGGCGGTGTCCGGCGTGCGCCAGGGCTCGGCGGCGGCGGACATCGGGCTGGAGCCCGGAGACATCATCCTCCGTGTGAACAACCAGCCCGTGACGACGAACGACGCCTTCCGGGAGGCCCTGCTCACCGCGCGACGGGGACGTAGCGTGCTGTTGCTCGTGCGGCGGGGGCGCTACGGCTACCACGTGACGCTGCCCTTCGAGCGGGAAGCAGGCTACCGGCTGTAGCTGTCGGGAAAGGACAACGGGCTCCCCGTATTTCAGGACCCGCGTGACTCGCACTAACATGCGGTGTCATGAGTTCCGTCCGTTACCAATCCCTTGGTCCCCTGCTGGCCGGGGAAGGCTCACGTGCCTTCCTCGGACTCGCCCTGGAGGACGGCGCGTCTCCCCGTCCCGTGGTGCTCATCTGGGCACCGCAAGATGTCGTGCAGAACCCCGAGCTGACGGCGACCCTGCGTCGCGAGACAGCGCGCGCGCTCGTCTTCGAGCATCCGCACATCCTCCGTGTCCACGCCCTGGCCGAGCAGGATGGCGGGCTGGCCCGTGTCACCGAGTTCGCCGACGGCGAGCCCCTGCGTCGCCTGCTGGAAGCCCACCCCCGCCTGCCGCCGCACTTCGCGGCGCTCGTCGTGGCGGATGCCGCCGTGGGCCTGCACTACGCGCACGTCGCGGGCAATGACGACGGCACGCCCTTCGTGCACGGTGACGTCCGGCCCGAGACGTTGATGATCTCCTTCGGCGGTCTGACGAAGGTGACGGGCTATGGCGCGCTCGGCGTGGCTCCGCGTGAGCGCGGTGGCAAGCGCGTGAAGAACCGGCGCTTGTACAGCGCGCCCGAACAGCTCCTCGGTGGACGCGAGGCGGTCAACGTCCAGTCGGACGTGTTCCTTCTGGGGCTCGTGCTGCACGAGTGCCTCTCCGGGAAGATTCCCTTCAAGGATGCGGCGGACCCGGACAAGGCGGTGCTCACGCGCTCGCTGCCGCCCATGGCGCAGGACGTGCCGCTGAAGTTGGACGCGGTGCTGCGCCGGGCGACGGCGAAGCGAGCCAAGGAGCGGTATCCGACGGCTCTCGCGTTCCGGGAGGCCGTGGTCGAGGCCGTCGGCTCGCTGCCCACGCATGCGGAGTTCTCGGAGTTCCTGTCGAAGTACTTCCCGCCCGAGAGCGAGGCTCGCGCGACGCGGCGGCGGGTGATTGAAGCGGGCATCGCCGAGGTGATGCAGAAGGCTGGCATCTCTCCGCCCGCCGTGGCTGAGTTCCTCGCGCGCGGCGCCCTGCCCCCGGGCTTGATGCCCGCGAAGTGGCCGGAGTTGCCGGGACAGTTGCATGCCTCGGGCTCGGCCGATGGTTCGGGTGCGCAGGCTGGGAGTGGCTCGGCGGCCAGTGGCAACGCGCAGGGGGCATCGGCTGAGGGCAGCACGGGGCAGTCCGGCACTGGTTCGGTGGGGGGCCAGGCGCAGGCCGGTGCACAGGCTCAGTCCGGCGCGGGCGCACAGACGCAGTCCAGTGCAGGTGACCAGTCACAAGCGGGCGCAAGCGCACAGGCCCACTCCGGCGCGGGCGCGCAGCATCCGTCCGGCGCAGGCACTCAGGCCCATTCAGGCTCAGGCGCACAGGCTCAGTCCGGCGCGGGCGTTCCTGCGCAGTCTGGTGCAGGCGCACAGGCGCAGTCCGGCGCGGGCGCACAGGCGCAGTCCGGCGCAGGCACTCAGGCGCATCCCGACGCCACGGGGACTGGGTCATCAGCAGGAACCGCTGTGCCCACCAGCCCGATGGGCACGGGCGTACACACGGCCGCCACGACGCCTCCTGCCGCGCCGAAGCAGTCGCGCAGTTGGATGGCCTTCGTGGGCGTCGGTCTGGCGCTCACGGTGGGCGCGGGGGCCGTCGTGCTCAGCCGGCTGCCCTCCAACATCGAGTCCGAGCTCGAGGACGCGGGCGTCACCGACGCCCTGCCCGTCGACGCCGGCGTGACGCTGGATGCGGGCCCCGTGGACGCCGGCATTCCCATGGGCACGCTGGACGTCACCGTGGACCCGCGTGTGGAGGTCTCGATTCCTGGCCAGTACCTGGGCCGCACGCCGGTCTCCGCGGCCGTACCCGCGGGCCGTCACGTGCTGACGCTCAGCAACCCGGTGCTCGGCATCCAGACGACGCGGGTCATCACCGTGCCGGCGGGCGGCCGTTCCTCGCAGCAAATCTTCCTCAACAAGGGATTCGCGAACGTACGCGCCCCGGAGGGCGCCATCGTGACCGTGGATGGCCGGCTCATCGGTGCCGCGCCCATCGAGGAACTGGACCTGTACGAAGGCACGCACCAGCTCCTGGTCATCGTGAACAACGCCCGGTGGCAGAAGACGTTCAAGGTGGAGCCGGGCCAGCGCGTCACCTTCGACGTCAACTTCGAGAAGCCCGAAGAGGAATGACCGGGGTAGCAATCTCCGCGGCGTGAACACTCGTTTCACGCCGCGGTTGCGGTGGCTTCGGGGCGCGACCAGACTCCCGCGCCCATGAACACCTCCGCCACGGAGTTCGACATCATCGCCTGGGGCGCCACCGGCTTCACCGGGCGACTGGTCGCCGAATATCTCGCCAGGACCCAGGACAGCCACCGCGCACGATGGGCCCTTGCGGGACGCGACCTCGGCAAGCTGGAGAAGGTCCGGCAGGAGCTGGCGGTGATTGCGCCCTCCTTCGCGGAGCTGCCGCTGCTCGTCGCGGATGCACGCGACGCCGCGTCGCTGGATGCCCTGGTCCCTCGCACCCGCGTGGTCTGCACCACGGTGGGCCCCTACGCACGTTACGGCAGCGAGCTCGTCGCGGCGTGTGTTCGGGCCGGCGTCAGCTACTGCGACCTGACGGGTGAAGTGCAGTGGATGCGGCGGATGATTGACGCCCACCACGAGCAGGCGCGGCAGAGCGGCGCGCGCATCGTCCACACCTGTGGCTTCGACTCGATTCCGTCGGACCTGGGCGTGTTGATGATGCAGGAGCACATGCGGGAGCGCCACGGCGGCCACCTGGATGCCGTCCGCCTCTACATGGGCCCTATGCGCGGAGGCGCCAGCGGTGGCACGGCCGCGAGCATGGTGCAGGCGATGGAAGAAGCAGCAACGGACCGCTCGGTTCGGAAGCTCATGGCCCACCCGCATGCGCTGGACCCCGTCCCAGGCCGCTGGCGGCCCGAATCCAAGGACGAGTTGGGCGTCCGCTACAGCCAGGAGCTGGGCCAGTGGACCGGCCCGTTCTTCATGGCGGCCGTGAACACGCGCGTCGTCCGGCGCAGCAACGCGCTGCTCGGTCACCCGTGGGGAGAGAGCTTCCGGTACGCGGAGGTCGCCAGCTACGGCGCCGGGCCCAAGGGCCTGCTGCGCGCCACGGGCGTCACCGCGGGCCTGGGAGGCGTCGTCGCAGCGATGCAGGTGAAGCCCCTGCGCACGCTGCTGGAGAAGAAGGTCCTGCCCGCGCCGGGTGAAGGCCCATCTCCGGAGGCCCGGGAGAAGGGCTTCTTCGTCGCGCAGCTTCGCGGCGAAGGCACCTCACTCCGCACGGGCAATCAGGTGCGGCTGAAGGGCAAGGTGGCGGCGCAGGGAGACCCGGGCTACGCGGCCACGTCGCGGATGCTCGCCGAGTCCGCGCTGTGCCTCGCCTTCGACGACAATCCGACCACGGGCGGCGTACTCACGCCGGCCTCCGCCATGGGCATGCGGCTGGTGGAGCGGCTGCGCCGCGCGGGCATGACGTTCCAGGTGGAGGAGCTGTCCACCTGAAGCCATTCCGCCTCGAGCGCGCGGCGTCCTACGCGCTCTTGCGGCGCCGCATCATCGCCTCGTACGAGCGGCCCACGCTCTGCGAGAGGATGAGCAGCTCGCCCACGTCGGGCGGAGTGAGCTGGTCCGGGCCGTTGTCCACGTAGAGCAGGTGCACCACCTTGCCGCGCACCAGCAACGGGAGGATGACGGCCGTCTTCGGGAACCCGTCCCCCAGCAGCTTGTAGAACACGCCCATGGCCGCATCGCGGCGGACGGGCCCGATGTAGTGAGAGCGCGTGTCCCGCACGAGCCGGAAGGTGCTCTGCTCCCGCAGAGGCACGCCGATGCGGCGCACCACCGCGTCGCGAACCCCCACCCCCATGCCGTGCCAGCCCGTCACGAGGCTGCCCTGCACCGACAGCAGCAGGTTCCGCTTCCACTTGCCCAGCGCGAAGCGCAGCACCGTGTGCGCCACGTCCTCGCGGTCCGAGCTGCGCGCCAGCTCCGCCTGCGCTTCCGCGAAGGTCAGCGGCGTCGGCGGCGGCTCCGGTGCGCGCGGCACCTGCACAGGCGGTGGCGTGCCGCCCAGCGCGGGCGCCGGGGGTGGCACGGGCGACTGAACCCTCTGCGGTGGGACAGCGATGGCCTGAGGGGGCGGCGGCGGAGCCACGGGCCCCTGTGGCCGGACAGTCGCGGGCGGCGGCTCGGACGCGGCCTCCAGCACCTCCACGCCGGTGATGATCTCCTCCTCGCCGGTGTCCCCGTCGTAGTCGGCGCCACCGCGCAGGGCGGAGGCGTAGACGGACTGGAACTCCTCCTCGCTCATCAAGTCTGGCGGCGTCTCCGCGGCCTTGGCCAGCTCGGCCTGCGAGCCCGCCGAGGGACGCGGCCGCACCGCGTTCATGTCGATGGCGCGCAGCGGCCGGAACGCCTTGCAGTAGCGGCGCAGCAGTTGGTTCATCCGGAACTCGGGGATGACCACCGGCACCACGCGCTTGCCCGTCTTGAAGGCAATCGCGTCCAGCGTCGCGAAGTCGTGCGGGTTCACGACGGCGATGCTCAGCCGCGTCGCGTCCACCCGCATGGGCAGGTACTCCTTGTCGTCCGCATGGTTCGAGGAGACCAGCTCCATCGCCTTCGGGTCCGGAACCATCTCCCCGGATGCGAACGCGCTGTTGTGGACCTTGCCCAGCGACTTCGCCAGGTCCACCTCCGACAGCAGGCCCAGCTCCACCAGGTTCGTTCCCAGCCGCCCGCCATGCACCACCTGGGCCTCAAGCGCTTCTTCGAGTCCCTCGGCGGTGACGAGACCATCCTTCAGGAGCTGCTCACCCAGGCGCATGGGGCCGCTTGTAGCCGTGCCCCGTCCCGCTCCGCAAGCACACCCGCACCCGTGGGACGGTGCGTCTAGTCCTCCGGGTGATGACTGAGCGCCACGCGGTTGCCTTCGGGGTCCCGGACGTACACCGACCACCGCGTCTCGTGCTCCAGCGGCACACCCGCGCGGGTGAAGGCGTCGACCACACTCGCCCGAGCGGACTTCGGAATCCGGAACGCCAGCATCAGGAGGCCCGGCGCCTCGTGGCGGAACGGCGTGGAGACGGGCTCGCCGCCCGCCGCCTCGATGGCCAGGAAGCCGCCCCCAGGCACGCCCACCCAGATGCTCCGCAAGGAGCCGTCCGGGCGGAGATGACGGGTCAACTCCGGAAAGCCCAGCAGGTCTCTGTAGAAGCCGGTGACACGCTCGATGTCCCGCGCCTGGATGGCCACGTGGTGGAAGCCCTGAACGTCCATGACGCGGATGCTATGGTCTGCGCGCCCATGGCGCGACTGCTCATCGTCGAAGACAACCACGAGCTGGCCTCCCTCATCGTCGCCCTGGCACAAAGCCGGGGACACGACGCGAAAGCCGCGGCCACCGGAGAGGCCGCGCTGGAGTCGCTCGGCCCCGGACAACACTGGGACGCGGCCCTGGTGGACCTGCTGCTCCCGGACATCCGGGGCAGCGAGGTGCTGGCCGCGCTGCGCGCCCATGGCATCCCCGCCATCGCCGTCAGCGGTGTGTACAAAGGGGACCGTTTCGCCCAGGAGGCCGTGCAGGTCCACGGCGCCCGGAGCTTCTTCGAGAAGCCGTTCGAGCTCATCACCGTCATGGAGGCCCTGGAGCAGGCCGGTGGCGTTGCACCTCAACCCCGCGCTCCCCCGCCCATCGCGGAGAGCGTGCTGCTGGACGAGCTGCTCGATACCGAGGACCTCATCGTGCTGGAAGAGCTCCCCCCTGAGCCCAGCGACGCCGCCGAGCTCCTGCAGGTCGTCCCCAGTACCGACCCGTTACCTGAGCCCGCGGACACGGAGCACGCCCTCCCCCTGCCCTTCGGCAAGCGCGAGCAGGTCTGGAGCGAAAGCACCGCGCCTTCGACTCCGCCGCCGCCCAAGCGCGCGCTGCCCGACTGGTCCCTCGGCGGCGTCCTGGGGGACGCCACTGTCGCGCGGCTGCTCAACGCCTACTACGAGGCCCGCCACCACGGCGAGCTGAAGCTTCAGCAGGGTCAGGTGCTCAAGGTCGTCTACTTCGAGTCCGGCCGCGTCGTGTACGCCGCATCCAACCTCGCCGCCGAGCGCTTCGGCCGCTTCTGCATCCGCCAGGGCGTGCTGCCCGAGGCCCGGCTCGCCGAGGTCGCCGCCTTCGCGAAGGAGCACGGCCTGCGCACCGGCGAGGCCATGCTGCGCATGGGCCTGATGGACGCGGCCCAACGAGAGAAACTGCTGGTGGAGCAGGTGAAGGAGATCATCTGGTCCACCTTCACGTGGAAGGAAGGCGGCTACGGCTTCAGTGCCATGCGCCCCCGCCGCACGGACCTGGTGAAGCTGTCCGTCTTCCCCGGAGACCTGGTGCTGGAGGGCGTGGCGAAGACGGAGACGCTGGTGACGCTGCGTCGGCACATGCCGCGCTCGCGCCGGCTGTTCCCCACCGCCGATGCGCCCTACGGCCTGCACGAGCTGAAGCTCGAAGGGGCCCAGGCCCTGGTGCTGGCGTATGCGGATGGCAGCAAAACGGTGGAGGACCTGCTCGCCCTCACCGACCTGCCGGAGCGCCAGACGCTGGCCACGCTGCGGGGCCTCGAGCTCCTAGGTGTACTGGAGGAGCGGCCCGACGCGCCGAGCCGCCGTCACCGCATCAGCTTCGGGCTGTAACCACCGCCCTGCTTCCGGCGGCGCAGCACCCGCGCCAGCGCCGCCAGCCCGAAGACGGCCGCGCCCGAACCCCCTCCCGAGCAGCCGCATCCCGACGCCGGAGGCGGCACCGCGGCATCCCCCGAAACGGGCACGCCGTTGAGGGTCATCTCCCCGCCCAGCCGCGGCGTGGACAGCAGCGGCGAGCGGCCCACGTACGTCAGCGTCTGCGTCCCCTGCGCGGGCAGCCGGATGTCCTCCACCCGGAAGCCACCGTCCACCGCCCGCGCCTCCACCGCGACGCCGTCCAGCTTCACGCTGCCGGGCACCCACTCCAGCCCGTCCACGTTCTCCAGGTAGTGGAGGCCGCCGACCTCGCACTCGGAGGTGTTGCGCAGCTCCACCACCACGCCCACCAGCCCCTTCTCCGACGCCGTGGGCGACTCCATCGCGTGACGCACGTCCACGAAGCGCTCGGAGGTAATCGGCAGCACGTAATCCGTGGTCGCGGTGTTGCTGCCGCCCGCGTCGGCGAGGACGCGCAGGGTGATGGACTGGCCCACCAGCGCCTCCAGCCCTGTCTCTTGCGTGCTCACCGTGACGCTCGGGCCCGCCAGGGAGACCTCCGACAGCGAGGGCCCCGCCACCTGGGACCAGGAGATGGCCACGTCGCCGCAGGCATTGGCCGGAATCGTCTGCGTGAGCGCGGCGCTCGCGCCTTCGCCACAGCGTGCCACCAGCGCTCCGGCTTCGAGCGCGCCCAGCCGCGCCGGCAGGGGCTGGTTGGGAATCTCCGCCTGGGCACGGCCGCCCTCTCGCACCGGCCCCGCACTGTCGTCGAAGAGCTCGCCGCGCACGCGGTAGGACTCGACGGTGCAGGAGCGAGGGAGCGCGGGGCGCCACGTCCCGGGTACCGACACCACCGCCGAGTCCAGCGCCTCGCCGCCCAGGGTCTCCAGGAACATCCGCGCCTTCAGCGCACGCGCGTCCACGCAGTTCAGCGACGTGTCCAGGGCGATGTCCACGTCCCCTTCACCCGACGGCACCAGGCCCAGCTCCAGGCTGCCCGTGGCCACGTCCTCCAGGGAAGGCTCCACCCGAACGCGGAGCTCGGCGTCAGCGCTGTCCTGCGTGCCACCGCCGGTGACGGGAATGCGATTCCTGGCGGTGAGGGCCAGCGTCCCGTACGCGCACTCCGCGGCCTCGACGCGCAGGCGCTCGCTCGACACCGGCGAGTGCAACGTGACGGCCGTTCCGTCCGCGGTCCTCACGGAGACACCGTCGGGAATGCCCGAACCGGAAGCGCTCAGCCGCCACTCCGTATCCACGGTCGGCAATCCGGGCGTCCCCTCGCAGGTGTGCAGCGCGTCGGGGACCACGTCCAAGCTGGACCCTGGGCCCGACGTGAGCGTCCGCTCCCAGCCCGAGGCGAAGGGCACCAGCGGCCGGCCCCAGGGCGCGACGTCCACGGTGAAGATGGCGGTGGCGCTGGACGTCAGGCCGCCTTCATCCACGCCACGGACCTCGTACGCGTAGCTGGTACCCGACGCCTGGCACAGCACCTCCGGCGGCGTGAAGGTCGCCTGGGCACCGCCATCGGTGGAGAGCAGCGGCGCGCCTGACTGTCCTGAGACGGGAGACCAGACGTAGCGCACCGCCGGACAGGCCTCGCTCGCCGGCTGCGCGGTGAACACCCGCGACGCGCCCGACGCGGTGGTCGACTCCCGTGAGGGCAACACCGTGGGCCGCGCGGGCCCTTGGGTGTTCACCACCCGGTAGGCCACCGTGGCCTGCACGTCGTGGGACGCGAGCCCATCCGAGGCGTAGACCCGCAGGAGCCCCTCTTCGTCCTTGCAGACGGGCCGCCGCGGAACGAGCGTCACGTCGAGCTGGTCGGGGCGCTCCACGATGTTGACGCCAACCAGGTCGGCGCCCGGCGTTGACGATGCATCCACCGACACGCGCACCGCATCGGAGTCGGCGTCGGTGGCGGAGAACCGAGCCGTCGCCGTCCCCGTTTCGTTCACCACGATGGGCGAGGGCCCCACGTCCAGCACGGGGGCGTTGGCGTTGAAGTAAGTCACGACGTTGAAGCTCGGCTGGTCCAGGATGAACAGGCAGAACGAGGAGCCGATGCACGACACCTCGAGCGGCGTCGCCTGCGAAGCCCCCGGAAGCGCCGAGCCCTCGAAGGCCGGGTGGACCCGCCACTGAGTCCCCGCGTTGTCCGCGCTGCTCGCGGGCACGGCCCCCAGCACCATGGGCTCCCCGTTGGTCCCCACGCCCACCGCGAGGCCGAAGCCTTCGCCATGGACGCTGCCGTTGCCCGTGTTCACGTCCACCGAGGTGATGCTGACAGGCATGCCGTCGGGCAACATCACGGTGGAGAAGGTCGTCCCGGCCGGGTCCAACTGTCCGCGGAACAGGCCGTCCGAATTGCCGAACAACGCGATGGGATGAGGTCCGCTTCCGGCGAAGAGGTCCACCGTGCGCGGGGACTTGCTGGTCAGCTGCGACGGCACGACCATCTGCGCCTGACGCCTGTCCCGCGTGTACCAGAGGAACTCCGTCCGGGTGACACCGGTGACACTGAAGAGCGCATGGGGCGCGCCATCCGAAGTCTCCACCACGCCCAGCACGTCCGTGGAGGACAAGAGGCCCGCGCCGGCGCTCAGCAACGTCCAGGGCGTGGGGCCTGCGAGCCCCGCTGATGCCGTCAGCAGTGAGAGTCCACCGTCAGAGAGGGCCACCGAGGCATAGCCCGTACCAGACGGGGTGTGCTTCACCCGCCGGATACCCACCACGGTGTTCACCGGGTCCGGGGGAATGATGTTTCCAGCCGCACGGCAGTTCTGGTGACTGATGACGTCACCCGGGCGCACGACGACGGCGAAGCAGCCCATCGGAGACAGGAACGTGCCGAAGACGTCGCTGTGCAGGAAGACGGCGGACTGGATGCCGTTTTCGTACAGCTCCGTCTGCGTCGAGGTGCTCACCGAGTAGCTGCCCGGAGCGAAGACGTCCACATTGCGGGCGATGCCCGGCACCTCCGTCACGTCCCAGTCGGCGCGTGCCGCGGTGGCCACACCCAGGCAGAGGCTGATGATGACGAGGGGACGCACGGATTGCTCCTAGTAGGCCACTTCGGCTCGCAGGTAGAGCCGGTCCTGATTGTCCGACGAGTCGGGGGACAAACCCAAGCCGCTGAAGCCCAGGAGTGTGTACCCGGTGGCCAAGCGCAGCCGCTCATCGACCCGATAGGCGACTTCCGCACGAAGCGCGGTCAGCCGCTCGCCCTCGGGAGAAGCCGTTCGCCGTGCCAGCTCTGCCCCCAGCTCCAGACCGCCCACGATTCGCACCGCGGGACGGAGGGTGCCCGTCCACACCCAACGCCCCGAGTCCTCCGCCCGGGTGTGCCCCGCATGCAGGCCCGCCGCCACGGAGAGCCGGTCGCCCAGGCGCACCGCCGGCAAGAGGGAGAGGGTCTGCAAGGCCCGGTCTCCGAAGGCGGACCGGACGCCGGGCAACAGCTCTCGGGTGATGCCGTAACGTGCCACCACCAGCCAGGGCCCCGGCCGCCACGCCACCGCGGCGTAGCCTTCCACCAGCCGCGTCTCCAGCACGTCCGTGTTGACGGTGCGCGCGAAGTCCACCCGCCCGGAGGCCGTCACGTCCTCCAGCAACTGCGCCTGCGCGGCCAGCGCCACCACCGCTTGCACCCGGTCCACCGCAGTGGCCGCGCCTCGCTCCGGCGTGCCCTCCTCCCGGCGAAGCTCCACACGCCCGTCCAGCCGCAAGCGCGCCAGGACGAGCTGCCCGAAGACACCGCCCGCCTCGCGCCGCAGCGGGCTGTCCACGTCCAACAGGCTGCGCACGCCGCGCTCATAGCGCGCGCCCACGCTGAAGCCGCCCGTCACCTGCTGCTGGAAGCCCACGGCGCGAGCCAGCCGTACGGCCGTCGCGTCGTGCGAGCCCACATCCTCCACGAAGAGCGCGGTGCCACTCTCCGGCAGCTCCGTGCGGGCGCCCGTCAGCGTCCGTCCCGCGCCGAAGTCAGGGCCGTCCACGTCGACGGAGTAGCCGCCGTAGAACACGTCCTGCCCCCTCCGCGACTCGACGTTGGCCCACGCCCGGGGGCCCAGCTCCGGTCCCCAGCCTCCAAACACCCCAGCGCGCGTGGTCCGGTCCACCTCGACAGCCACGCCCGCGGACGTGAAGGTGTCATCGAAGCGCCCGGGCCCTTCGCCATGCAGGGCCAGGGCCTGGCGGTGTGCTGCGCGAAGCTGAAGCCGCTCGAACACCCGCAGCGAGCCCGCCACGCCCGCGGAGGTGCGACCACCGAAGAGCGTGGGCCCAACGCCCGCCACCCGCGCCGCGTTCAACCGCGAGTCACGGACCTCCGCGCGCACGCCCCACCGTGCCTCTTCCCAACCCACACCCGCGGCCAGGACGCGAGCGGAGAACGGGCTGTCCACGAACGGCTCACGCGGATCGGCCGAGCTCCGCTCATCCGCCAGCAACGTCAACCGGAGCCGGCCCAGCGGCTGGCTCACACGGATTGACGACTGCCGGAAGCGCGCCGCGTCGGTGTGTGCGCCATCGGAGAAGCCCCGCCCGCGCAGGCGGAACGCCGCGTTCACCGAGCCCTCGCCGTGAAGCCCGGGGCCTGACAGTTGGAGACTCACCGCCTCCGCGCCGGTGCCCATGTCCGGCCGGGGACGGATGAAGGTGAGGCCACCGTCATCCGAGACGCCAAAGAAGGAAGCATCCACGGCGGTGCCACGGCTGGACGCGACTTCCGCCGCCATGCGGTAACCACCGAGCGCCGTGCTCGCGCGTCCCGTGTAGAGCGTGTACGGCCGCCCCTCCCGGCCCTCACGTACCGCGCCCAGTCCCAGCCGCGAGCCGCGCCACTCGCCCCACACCTCGCCGCCCGCCGTGTCGCCCGCGTCCGCGATGCGCAGCGCGGCGTAGTCCACCACCAGCACCGGCTCGGGTGACTCCGTGGGCGCGCTGGTCCGCAGCCAGGCTTCGCCCGCGAGGAAGGAGAGCGGACGCGCCAGGAGGATGCGGCCGGCGAAGTAGTCGATGTCGTAGTCGATGCCGCGAATGAGGTGCCGCTCGCCCAGCGGCAGGCCGGTGACGCCATCCCGCAGCTCCACGCGCACCAACTCGGAGCCCTCCGCCACCGACGCCGCGCCCAGGTAGAACAGGCTTCCGCCCGTGGCGCGCAGCGCCTCGTGCGCGGGCACCGCGGACACCTGCCGCACCGGGTCCGTCAGGCTCCCGCCAAACGCCTTCACGCCCACGCGCGCCGCCTCCTCGCCGGCATGAACCTCCGCGTAGGGGCCGAAGAGCGGACGGTGATAACGGCCCACCTCACGGTCGTGGAGCTGCGCGCGGTAGGTGCCCAGGCCCGCGCGGCCGTGCTCCGCGTGGCGCGCCTCAAACCGAAGACGTGCCTCCGAGGCATTGGGCGTCAGTGACACCGAGTCGTCACCCCACTCCGCGGGCGCGAGGTCCGGGTCGGCGGCGCGGTCGAAGCGCTCCGGCATGCGCGGGCGGAGCCAGTCCGGCAGGCTGGCGCCGTTCAGCGTGCGGCCATCCGTGTCGCGCAGGTCCAGCTCGCCCACCAGGTCCACCGCGCCCAGCCGAAGCTCCGCGTGAGCAGCGCCTCGACCCCGCAACTGCACGTCGCCATTTCGCGGCGCATAGGTGGCCTCCAGATCCAGCAGGCCCACGGCGAAGGGACGTACCGCGGCGGTAATCTCCAGCGTCTCGTCACGAGGCGGAGCATCCGGCGGCGACAGCCGCACGGGCACCTGGTTGCGCCCCGGGGACAGCACCACCAGGACATCCACGCGGCCTTCGGGCCCCACCACGACTTCGCCCTCGGGCGTGCGGACGCGCGTCCCCACGGGCGCCTCGACCTGCACGCGGGAGGCGCCACTGGCCGCGGGCGCGTCACTGCCCGCGGGCAACTGGAGCGTGGCGAGGGGCACCATCGGCCTGGGGGCCACCAACCAACCGCCGTCACGCTGCACCACGTCCACGCGCTGGCGGTACAGGCGCACCGTGCCCTGGGCCCCCCTGGCGGTGATGGACAGTGCGTTCTCTCCCGCGACGAGCGGCACCTGCGCCTGCCATGCGCCCTTCGCGTCCACCTGGGCTGCCACATCCGACACGGTGACGGCGTCGCCCGCGGACGCCTGTCCCGCGACACGGAAGCGCACGACGCCCTGCCCTGGCGCGACCTCCGCCATGGGCGGTGCCTTGGCGAAGGAGAGCCGCACGGGCGCGGCTTCCACCGTGACGCTGCGCACGGCGAAGTCCTGGAGGACGACGGCGCCCCAGGGGACCTCGACCGTCGCCGCCTCCGGGCTGACCCGGCTGGAGATCGGCAACGAGCGCGTGTCCACCTTCAACCGCTGACGCCCTGGCCGCAGGTGCAGCCCCCCCACCGAATCCGGCACGCGGGCATCGACGCCGGTGATGTGGAAGCGGCCCCGCGCGTCCGTGCGGACTTCGCGGCCGGTGGTGAGCACCAACCGCACGTCGGGCAGGCCCGGCTCCTCCGCCCCGCACAGCCCATCACCGTCCACGTCCTGGCACACCCGGCCCGCGATGGTGGAGGCCTGCGACGGAGTGTCCTGCGACAGCGCCTGCGCCCAGGTGCTCAGCGGCACCAGCATCGCGGCGGCGAACAGGCAGGCCAGCATGCGCATCATGGGCGCACCTCGGCCAACGCCGTGACGCCCGTGGCGACATCCGCGACGGAGACACTCACCGGTCCCGGCGCTCGCACGGTGAAGGAGGTGCGCCCCTCCTCCACCCGCTCTTCGGCTCGCTGACCACCCGTCAGCGAGACGAACACCTCGCGCCCCGTCAGCACCTGCCCGTTCGCATCTTCCACCCAGTACGTCACCCGCGTCCCGCTCACCGTGAGCCGCACGTTCACCGGAATCTCAGGCGCCAGTCGCACGCGTTGGGACGCGGCGGATGACACCAGCGGGCGCTCCAACGGAAACACAGGCCCATCCGCGCCCAACACGTGAACCGTCCGCGTCAGGCCCGTCCACACGCCGTGCGAAATCTCCAGCGTTCCCGGGCGCGCGGGCCCCAGGCGCACCGTGCCGTCCGTACCCGTCGTCACCTCGCGGCCATCCACACGCAGCGGCTGTCCCGGCACCGGCAGACCCGCCAGGTCGGACACGCCCGCGTACAGCTCGCCCGCGGCCCGCCACACGGTGATGCGCGCCGGCTCATTGCCCGAAGGCCCCCACGCGCGAGCGCGCAGGTCCACGTCCGTCGCCGCCCCCGTGGCCGGCGGAGCCCAGGCGCTGATGAAGGTCCCCGGCTGTCGCTCCTCCACCGGACCGAAGGTCCCCACCGGTGCGCTCAGCTCCACCGTCGCACCCGGCCGGGGACGGTCGAAGGCATCCCGCGCCGTCACTTCCACACGCGTGCGAGCCCCGTGGTGCACCAGCGCGTCACCCACTTCGAGGCGGGTCGTCGCGACGGGCCCCTGCACCAACTCCAGCGCCGGAGACTCGCGCGAGCCGGGCCCTCGCTGAGGCCACGCAACCTCGATGCGCTCGTCGTTCACCAACTTCCGCGGCGCGGTGTAGCGCCACTCCAGCAATCCTCCCGGCGCGCGCGTGGGGCCGCGCAAGGTGCCGTGGCGGACCTGCGTCGTGACGCGCGCGTCGTCCACCGGCTGGCCCATGGCATCACTCGTCGCGCAGACCAGCCGGGCCTGGGACACGCCGTCCGAGGGGAGCCGCTGCGGCTGAAGCACGCAGGCCAGGCCATCGGTGGGCGGCAGCCTCAGGTCGATGGGCATCCGCCGCACGTTGCCCACCTTGTCCACCACCCGCCCCTGCCCGATGCGATGTCCGGGCGGGACGATGATGGGCACCCGGAAGCGGCCGTCATGCCCGGCCACCGCCGGACCGAACGTCTGGCCCGCGATGTCGATGGCAATCTCAGCGTCGGGCTCCGTCGTTCCCGGCAGATTCACGGACGCGGCCAGCGGAACGAGCACGCGCCCGTAGGCCCCATGCACCGACTGCGGACTGGGCCACGCGGAGAAGGCCACCAGGATGGCCACTTCGGGGTAACGCGTGTCCGGCAGGACGTAGCGCGCGCGATACGTGCCCGGCCCCGTCCGCTCCAGCCCTTCCACGCGGCCCACGCTCACCCGCACCACGGGCGGCGCGCCGCTGTCATCCGCGGTGCCATCCGGCCGGACCAACTGGACGGTGAGCCGCGCTTCCGTGTCCTTGCCCTTCACGGGTGCGGGTGGCTCCAGCGCCAGCCGCACCTCGGAGGCCGGTGGCCCCAGCACGTAGCGCGCCTGCGCCGCCAGTCCATCCACGCTCGCCCGGACCACGACGTCACGCGCGCCCGGACGCGGCGTCACCATGAACGTGCGCAGCGGCGGCTCCGCGGTGTCCTCTCGCAGCTCCGCGCCGTCTGCCTGCACCGAAGGCTTCCCCATCGGAACCGGACGGCCCGCCGAATCCTTGCGGACGAGCGCCACGGGGAATCCATCCGGCGCCACGGCGGACGACGGCCCGAGTATCTCGAGCGTGTCCGCCCAGGCCGGGGCACACAGCAGCAACAATCCGAAGAGGAGAAACCGGTTCAGGGCCGCGTCAGTCTACAGGGCGCGGTGGCTGTGCCGAAGCGCCTTCCGCATCCGCGCGCTCGGACGCAGCCAGCACGCCAGCAACAGGATCACCCCGGAAAGCGTCAGCGGCCCACCGCCCGTGCTACAGCCCCGAAGCGCGGTGTCACGCACCGGCCCTTCGGGCACGAAGGTCGCCGGCGACACCGCCGAGGACGAAGATGACACCGCCTTCAGCGCACGTCCCGGGATGACGCGGGCTCCCGTGGGGGTGTCCGCCGCGGGCTGACACACAGCGGGGGGAGCATAGACGCGCAGCCGGAAGGCACTGCCGGGCTTGCCGGAGATGAGCGCCGCCAGCGAGTTGTGCCCATCCAGCGGCGCGCGCGTAGCCACCAGCGAAACACCCTGCTTGAAGCGAGACGGGTCCACCAGCTCGCGGCCGTTGATCCACACCCAGCCCGCGGTGGAGTCCTCGCCGTTGTAGCCGTTGTCCACGCACAACACGCCCTCACCCGTGCCCGCGAACCCGAGCGCCACGCCGTTGGGCTGACCACTGGTGCGCGCCACTTCCAGCGCCGCGAGCAGCGGCCAGGTACCGGGCCGTTCGCAGACCGCCTCGGGGGACGGCGCGTCCACCGCCGCGAGATTGCACCCCGGCTCATCATCCAACTTGAAGGTGAAGGCATGGACGTTGAAGTCGCCGTTCTCCGAGACGGTCCACACCACGCGCACCGTGCCGTCCGCGTCCACGCTCAGGTCGGTGAGGCTCTCGTTCTCCGGCGTCTCGGTGATGGCGTACAGCGTCTCGGTGCGCAAGTCGTAGAGCACGATGTCGAAGTCGTTCTTCGTCGGGTCCCTGCGCTCGAAGGCGATCAGCGAGCCGCTGATGCTGGGATTCGCGTCCATGCCCGGCAGCGCCAGCCGATGCTCCGTGCCGCCATTCAGGGGCTTCCAGTAGATGTCCCGGTCCGTCACGCCATCGAGCGTCCGCGTGCTGGCGTAGACGGCGATGTCCCCGTTGGTGTCCGGCTGCGACTCCTCGCCCTCACTGCCCGTCAGCGCCTGTGAGCTGAATCCATAGGCGCTTCGCCGCGCCTGCCAGATGTCGCAACGCAGGCCCTGCTCGTCGCACTTGGCCCAGACCACCGTCGAGCCATCCGGCGACACCGCGGGCGCACGGTCCTGGAACGTGTCATCCGTGAGCCGGGTGAGCGTGCCCTGGTCCAGGTCAAACACGGCAATCTCCGGCTGCGACGTCACGCCCGTGTAGCCGAAGTCCTGCCACGCCACCGTACGGCCGCCAATCACCGCGGAGCGCCGGCTGCTGCCTGCCTCCGGTGCCAGCTCCCGCGGCGCCGCGTCCACGGCCACGTCGAACGTGTAGATGGCGCTCGAAGTACTCACGCGCGTGAAGACGATGGTGCCGTCCGAGATGTCCGACACGAAGTCGAACGCCCCCCCATTGGGGATGGCCGCATCCGCGGTGGTCCGCAGGTCGTGGTAGCGAATCTCGCTCGTGCCGCGGGACTCGTTCGTATAGGCCACCAGCGGTCCGCTGACGTGCGGGTCCGTCTGGTCGCCCGGGCCGCCGGCCACCACTTGCAGGGTGCCCGTCAGGGTACGGAGCTCCGGTGTGGAGGCGAAAGCGAGCGGGGAAGACAGGCAGCAACTCAGGGCCAGTGTCCGCAGCATCGGATAGGACCTCCCGGGGGTTCCGAAATGAAGACCCATGCCCGCCCAAGGCGCAGTGGGCCCGGAACCTGTCCGGTGCTGACTTCCCACGGCGGTCACGGCCGGCCGGACTTCAGGCCCCGCGGCTTTGCGCACCAGGGCTTTCGCCCGGGATTGCCCTTGAACAGGAATGACTCCTCCCGGAAGTGTAGGGAGGCCCCTCGCCGTGGGTCAAGGCGAACACCCGCTCGCACCCACGGCTGCTGGGTCAGTCGTCGCGCGGCTGATTCCAGATGTTCTCGGTATCCGTCTTGAGCGGCGGCGGCGTGGTGTCGACGACGACGTCCTTGGTGTCCTTCTGTTGCATCCGCCCCACGCCATAGGCCTGGACATCTACGGTGTTGCGGCCTTCGCGAAGAACCACCTTTCGCTGGAAGTTTCCCTCCTCATCGGATTTGACGCTGACGCCGTCCACCTCCACGCGGCTGCCCGGTGACGTCTGCCCGCGTACGACCAGCTCACGCTCGCGGCGGGTGCGTTCGGTGGGCCAGTCCACCTTGAGCAGGAGGCTGGCGGGGATGGGCGACGGCTCCGACGGCGCCTGCCCCGGGCGGACGACGGCCTGCTGTCCCGCGCGGACGATGACGACCTTGCCCTGACCGAGCAGCGTCACCTCGCCTTCACGCGTCCCCACCGCCACGGTGCCGTCGCCGTTGTTGCTCATGGTGAAGGCACCGGCCTGCTGCAACGTGGCCTTGGCGTCCGTGTTCGCCGCCTTCACCTCGAAGGTGTGGCGCTGCCCCGGCCGCACGACGGCGGTGGCCATACCGCGCGAGAGAAGGATGCGGGACAGCGACTCGGTCAGCTCGTCCACGGAAATCTCCGTGCCCGGGTCCATGTGCACTTCCACCGCCTCGCCGCCAATCAGCATGGCGTACGAACCATCATCGGTGCGCACGCGCTCATCCCGCCGCAGCGCCATGCCCACCGTCGCCTCGCGCCATGAGCCGTCCGTGTTCTGCACCTCCACCTTGCCGGACACTTGCGTGAGCTCCAGCACCAGCGGCTTCGGCGCCACGGGCGCCTCGACGATGGGCGGCGCGGCGGGAGGAAGTGGCGGCGGAGGTGGCGGGCGCAGGAAGACGAACCACCCCACTGGCAACGCCGCGAGAATCAGCACGAGGCCAATGAAGAAAGGCGCCTGACGGCGCGATGGGCGGGAATCAGCCATGGGCAGCCTCGTTTGCTATCACAGGCCCCCCAAGGGGCCTCACGCCTTCGGCAGCTTCACGGTGAAGCAACTGCCCTGCTCGACTTCCGAGCGGACTTCGATGCTCCCGCCCGCTTCCGTCACCACCCGCCAGGCCACGCTAAGCCCCAACCCGACGTTGGACCACACGTCCTTCGTCGTGAAGAAGGGCTCGAAGATGCGGGAGCGGAGGTTGGGGGCAATCCCCTTCCCCGTGTCATCCACCTCCAGGAAGCCGAAGCCGCCGACTTCGCCCGTGCGCAGGGTGAGCCGCTTCTGGGGTGAGTTCAGCATCGCGGTGCGCGCGTTGGACACCAGCGCCAGCACCACCTGCGACAAGTGCCCCGGATCGGCGCGCACTCGCGCGAGCCCGTCTCCCAGCACGCTGGTGAGCGCCACGCCATCTCCGCGAAGCTGGTGCTCCGTGAGGCTGAGCGCGTCACGCACCACCGCGTTGAGGTCCACCGGCCGCAGCTCCGCGCGCTCGCGCTGCTGGGAGAAGCGCAGCAGGTTCTGGGTGATCTCCTTGCAGCGCTTGGCGCTCTGCTCGATTTTCCGCAGCGACTCCAAATCCGGGTCGGCGGCACCTCGGTCGAGCATCAGCAGCTGCACGTTGCCGAGGATGCCGGCCAGCGGGTTGTTGATTTCGTGCGCCACGCCCGCGCCGAGCTGCCCCACCGCGGCCAGCTTCTGCGCCTCCACCAACTGGGCCTGGGCCGCCTTCAGGTCCGCGGTGGCCTCCTCCACGCGAACGCGCAAGTCGTCGTTCCAGCGCAGCATCCGGGCACGCGCCGCCTCCAGCTCCTCGCCCATGCGGTTGAAGGTGGTGGCCAGCTCGCTCAGTTCATCCTGGCCGGAGACCTTCACGCGCGTGTCCAGCTCGCCACGCCCGTAGGCCTCCGCGCCGCGCACCACCTCCGCCAGCCGCACGTTGAGGCGGCGCGTGAAGAGGGCGCCCAGCCCGAGCAGCACCAGGAAGGTGGCGCCAATGGACAGCAGCACCGTGCGCCGCATGCCGTGCACGGGCGCCAGCGCGGTGGACTCATCCACCTCCACCAGCACGTCGAAGCGCATGCCATGGGGCACGCGCGCCACGCTGACCCGCCGGGCCGGTGACTCCACGCGGAAGCTGCGCACCAGCGCCGTCAGCGGCAGCGCCGGAGCCAACAGGTGCGCGCTCAGCTCCGGCGCCAGTGCCTGCCCCCGGCGCTCCGGCGCCGTGCTGGCGAGCACGCGCCGCTCCTCGTCCACCAGGTCGATGCGCCCCAACCCTTCGCCCAGGCGCCTGCGCAGCACCGCCTCCAGCGGATGGAGCACGACCTCCGCGACGGCGAAGGGCGCGCCCTCGCCTTCCCCCAGCTTCACCGCCACGGCGACCGCCGAGCGCCCCTCGTCCGCGTGCACGTACGCGCTGCCCAGCGCGGCCTGGCCCTTGCCGCCACCTCGCAGCGTCTGCACGGGAATGGAGCGCACCAGCCGGTCCAGGGACTCCGGAGCGAAGGCCGGGTGCCCGTCGATGGCCTGCGCACGGAAGACGGGCGCGCCCAGGGGACGGCCCTCCGCGTCCAGCTTCAGCACCGCGCTCACCGCGGGAGACTGGCCGTAAAGCAGCCGCAGCGCGCCCTGCGTCTCCGCGTCGCTCGCGGCCTGCCAGTCGATGAGCTCCGCTGAGCGGGCCAGCGCGTCCACCACCTCCATCATGGTGGCGCCCACGGACTCGGCGGTGGCGACGGCCTGCGCGCGCTGCTCCGCGTCGATGCGGGCGGCCAGCTCGGCCTCGGCGCGCGAAAGCAACAGGAAGCCGACCGCGGCCAGGGGAAGCACCGTCGCGGCGAGCATGAACAGGACGAGTTGCTGGTAGAGCCTCATCCGGCCACGGAGCGTACCACCCGCTCCTGGTCACTGCGCAGGAAGACCGAGCCCGCAATCGCCTTGGCGCGCTTCTTCATGTCCGCGGCGCGCCGCGCCAACTCCGCATGGTCCTGCGTCCCGTCCGTCATCACCGCCACCACGGACACGCTCATGATGGGGAACTGCCGCTTCTCCCCGTAGCGGTCCTCCGCCTCGATGTGGCCGCGCTCCCGGTCCTGCCGGTCGTAATAGAGCGGGATGATGCGGTCGAACGTCTCAATGGCCTTCTGGCAGATGCGGTCCACCGACTCCGGCGAGGTGATGAAGACGAAGTCGTCACCGGCCACGTGGCCCAGGAAGTCACCGGGCGCGCCGTCCTGCGCGAACACCTCGCGCATCAGGTCGCCCGTCTGGCGCACCACGCCGTCCGCCTTCGCGAAGCCGTAGTAGTCGTTGTAGGCCTTGAGGTTGTCCAGGTCCAGGTAGCAGAAGGCGAAGGGGCGGCGCGCGGAGAGGCGCCGCTGCACCTCGCGCTCGATGGCGGTGGAGCCCGGCAGCTGCGTGGTGGGAGAGGCCGACAGCTCCTGCTCCTTGCGCCGCATCACGCTCTCCACGCGCGCCCCCAGCTCCAGCGCGTCGAAGGGCTTGGTGAGGTAGTCGTCACCGCCCAGCTTGAGCGCGCGCACCTTGGAGGACGTCTCCGCGCGGGCGGAGATGAAGATGACGGAGATGTGGCCACCGGCGCTCTCCGCCTTGATCTCCTCCAGGAAGACGAAGCCATCGCCGTCCGGCAGCGTCACGTCCAGCAGCACGACGTCCGGCCGGCGCTCGCGCAGGGAGCGGCGCCCCTCCTCGATGGAGCCCGCCAGCGCCACGTCGAAGCCGATGTTCTCCAGCACCTCGCGGCAGATGGCGGCGATCTTCGCATCGTCGTCCACCACCAGCACGCGGCCGTGCGCCGGGCCCTGGCGGCCGCGCACCAGCGAGTCCACCGTGGCCAGCAGCTTGTCCGGCGCCAACGGGCGCACGAGGAAGGCATCCGCGCCCGCGCGGAAGGCGCGCTGACGCTCGTCGAAGGCGGAGGACACCAGCAGCGGCGCGCGGCGCGTCTCCGGGTCGTGCCGGAGGATCTCCGCCAGCCGAAGCCCGTCCACGTCCGGCAGGCGCACGGACACCATCACCGTGTCGGGGGCATACCGGCGCGCGGCGGCCAGGCCGTCTTCCGCGTCGAAGGCCAGCCGCACGTCATAGCCACGCCCGGTCATCAGCGCCTTCGCGATGAAGGCCACCTCGGGCTCACCGTCGATGATGAGCACCCGGCCGCGGCTCTCCTGGCGGCGCGGGAGCTGGATGGCGTCCGCCACGTCGTCGCCGCGGCGCAGCTCCGGCGGCGGCTCGGTGGGCAGCACCACCATGAAGCGCACGCCGTCCGTACACGGCTCGCACCAGATGCGGCCTCCATGGGCCTCCACGATGTTGCGGCAGATGGCCAGTCCCAGGCCGGTGCCTCGCACGGTGCGGTTGGCCTTGGTGCGCGCCTGCTCGAAGCGGTCGAAGATGCGCTCCAGGCTCTCCTCCGCGATGGGGTCTCCGCTGTTCCAGCAGGACACCACCACGTAGCCCGGCAGGCTGGAGGTGGCGTGGATCTCCACCCGCACCTCCCCGCCCTCCGGGGTGAACTTCACCGCGTTGTTGAGCAGGTTGTTGAGCACCTGGTCCAAGCGGTTCGGATCCGCCAGGACGCGCAGCGGATGGCGCGGCAGCACGGGCTTCACCAGCACGCGCTTCTCGCCGAAGGCCGGGCCGTACTTCTCCACGACGCGCTGGACGAGCTCGTCGAGGTACGACACCTCGAAGTTCATCCGCAGCCGGCCCTTGGCGAACTTCGACAGGTCCAGCAGGTCGTCCACGATGGCGTTGAGCTTCTCCGTGGAGTCCCGCGCCAGCGACAGGTAGCGGCGCTGCCGCTCGTTGATGTCGCCGGCCATGAAGTTGAGCACCAGGTCCAGCGCGCCGGAGATGGACGTCAGCGGCGTGCGCAGCTCGTGGCTCACCATGGAGACGAACTCGTCCTTGCGCTCCTCCAGCCGCTTCTGCTCGGTGATGTCGCGCAGCACCACGCACACGCCCCGCAGCGTGTTCCGCGCGTCCGTCACCGGCGTCACCGTCGTCTGGACGTGCCGGTCGAAGAGCTTCACCTCCTCGCGCAACACCTGCCCGCCGCCGTACTCCCAACCGCGCACCAGGTGGAAGGGCTGGAAGCCAAGGCGCTCCTCCATCAGCCGCGTCGTCTGCTCCTCGGGGTTCTCCCCCGCGTGCAGCAGCCGCCGCGCCGCCGGGTTCATCACCACGATGTCGTTCTTCTCGTCGGTGAGGACCACGCCGTCGGCCATGGACTCCACCATCCGCTCCATGCGGTGGCGGGCCTCCTCCTCCGCCGAGCGCAGGGACTGGATGGCGTCCGCCGTCTGATTGGCGAGCACGTCCAGCAACACGCCGTCGTCCTCGGAGAAGGCGTCCGGTCTCTGGCTGAACAGCGACAGCATGCCCACCGGGCGCCCACCGGCGACCAGGTTCACCGTGAGCTGGCTGGGGTACACCGACGGCGCCGCCGCGTCCTGGGTGGTGGTACCCGCCACGCGGGTGATGACGCGGTCCTCGGGCAGCAGGAGGCCGCTGCTCTTGCGGTACGCACCGAGCATGGACTCCTTCACGCCCAGCAGCGCCTTCTCCCCCACCATGCCCTGACAGCGCAGCCGCAGCGTCGCGCTGCGCGCCTCGTCCGGTGCGATGAGCGCCGCGCCGCAGTCGTACGGCAGCACGCGCGCCACGGCGATGAGCACGCGGTCGATGATGTTGTCGTAGCTGGCCGGATCATTCGCGCTGGCGCGGCTGACCTCGTACAGGACGAAGAGCGCCTCCACGCGCTGGTGGAGCTGACGGATCAACCGCTCCTTGTCCTTGCGCAGCTGCGTGTACTCCACCGCGTTCTTCACGGTGATGAGCAGGTCGTTCACGTCCCAGGGCTTGGTGATGTACCGGTACACCTGCCCCTGGTTGATGGCCGCGATGATGTCGTCCGGGTGGGTGTACCCCGTGAGCAGCAGCGCGGTGACGTCGAAGCCCTCCGCGCGCGCGGTGGCCACCAGCTCGATGCCCGTCATCTCAGGCATCCGCTGGTCGGTGATGAGGACGTCCACCGGCTCCTTTCTCAGGATTTCCAGCGCGGCGGAACCGCTTCGGGCCGTGAGGACGCGGTACCGGCGCTGGAACATCCGCGTGAGGATGTCCAGGACGTCGGCCTCGTCGTCGACGAAGAGCAGCGTGTGGCGGAGCTCGGACAAAGCGGCCGAAGTGTACGTCGAGTTCGTCCCCCCACCTCAAGAAGTGAGAAACAGGACGGAACGGGGCGCACCGCGAGTGTGCAGGGTGACACCGGACGAGTTGACTCTACACGTCTGTTCAGGGAGAGTGACACTGAAAGCCTGTTGCCTGGGGGGAACGACTCCCCGGCAGGACGGCAGACGAGTGAGGGAGCGCATGGAAGAGCTCACGGAACGCCAGCGCGAGATTCTCAGCTTCATCGTCAAGGAGACGGAGACCCGGGGCTTCCCGCCGACGATTCGCGAAATCGGGGAGCACATGGACATCCGCTCGACGAACGGCGTCAACGACCACCTGAAGGCGCTGGAGCGCAAGGGCTACCTGAACCGGGGCGAGCAGCAGAGCCGCTCCCTGGTCCCCACCAAGCGGGCCCGGCTGCTGCTCGGCCTGGGGGCGCGGAAGGACTCCGGCATGGTGGAGATTCCCCTGCTGGGCAAGGTCGCCGCCGGCGCGCCGCTGCTGGCGCAGGAGAACATGGAGGACTCCGTCAAGATCGACAGCTTCCTGCTCGGAGGTGTGAATGGCCGCGAGGTCTTCGCCCTGCGCGTGAAGGGGCAGTCGATGATTGACGACGGCATCCACGACGGGGACTACCTCTTCGTGAAGAAGACGCCGTCCGCCCAGCCGGGTGAAATCGTGGTGGCCCTCATCGAGGACGAGGCCACGGTGAAGCGCTACTACCCGGAAGGGGACCGCATCCGCTTCCAGCCGGCCAACGCCACCATGCAGCCCATCTACGTGAGCCGCGCGGAGTTCCGGTCCACGATGATTCTGGGTCAGGTGGTGGGCGTGTACCGCAAGCTCCAGGGCGGCCGCACCCCGTAGTCCACCCCACCCGTCCCGGGCCGTTTCCTGGCCCGGGCGTGGCTCAAGGGCACTTCTTGAGGGTGGCGTCAGCCGCCGTCGCCCGCGCGCAGGCGGCCTGCAGGACGCCGGTGTCCTTGAGTTCCCGCGCCAGCTGAGCGGTGGCGACGTGCAGCTCGGCGTCCTTCGCGTGGTCCTGCTCCGCGCTGAGGTTGGCGAGGATGCGCAGCGCGTCCGGCTTGCGGTCCATGGTGGCCAGCAGGCTGGCCAGCTCCCGCAGCTCGCGGATGTCCTGGCCGGACACGGACTCCAGCGCCGCGGCCAGCTCCTCCTTCGCGGCCGCGTCGTCCTTCCTCCCCAGGTGGATACGGGCCAGCGCCACATGGACGATGGCGCGGTCCTTCACGCGCAGGGACTCCTTGTACGCGCTGATGGCGTCCCCGGGCTTGTCCAGCTTCATCTGGATTTCGCCGACGAGCTCCCAGAGCGTGGGATCCCGAGGCGAGCGGCTGGCGGCGTCGCGGTAGGCGTTGGCGGCCTCGGTGAGGTTGCCGGCGCGCACCAGGGCGTCTCCCAGGGTGGCGAGCACGTCCGCGGTGTGGATGCCGTCATCCACGGCCTTCTGGGCGGCGGCCAGCAGCTCCGGGTAGCGCTGCTTCGAGGACAGGACGTCCAGCGCGCGCATGATGAGCGCGGACTTCTGCTCCGGGGAGGGCGCCGCGTTGGACGCGAGCGTGAAGTGCCGCACGGCCGCGTCGTGGTCGCCCTTCTTGAGGTCCAGGTCCCCCAGCGACTCCAGGGCGTTGAAGTCCTGAGGGAAGAGGGCCAGGGCCTTGCGCAGCGAGCTCTGGGCTTCGACCACCTGGCCCAGCTGCGTCTGGATGAAGCCCAGGCGGCTCCAGTTGGTGGAGCGCTTGGGCTCCAGCTTGAGGGCGGCCTCGAACTCGGCGGCGGCGTCCGTCAGCCGGCCCATGGAGAGGTACACCTCACCGCGCGCGGCGGGCAGGCGCGGGTCGTCCGGGGCAATCTGCTTCATGGCCTCGAAGGAGGCCAGGGCGGCGTCGAAATGGCCCTGGAGGTACTCGGCGGTGCCTTTGACGTAGAGGCCCTCCGCGTGGTCCTTCGGTTTGACGCGAGGCGTCTCGTCGTCACAGCCCGTCAGGGCGAGCAGGGCAATCAGGGAGAGGGCGCGCGGTCGCGGGAACATGAGGGGCTCCGAGGCTCAGAAGTGGTACGCGATGCCTGCGTTGAGGTCCAGGTTGAGGCCGTCTCCCAGCTTCGATTCCGACAGCCCCAGCACCACCTGCGCGACGTTGGTGCCCAACTCGACCTGGAAGCCCACCGAGCCGGCGATGAGGTACTCCAGGCCCGCGAAGCCCACGACGGTGGGCAGCGGGCCGGTGGACTGGAAGATACCGAAGTCACCGAAGGACAGCTGCACCCCCAGGCCGAAACCCCAGTAGGGCCGCAGGGACTTCTCCACGTTGTGGTAGTGGCGCGCGCCCACGACGCTGGGCAGCACGTTGAGGCCACTGCGCACGCCGTCCTGCGTGGAGCGCACGTAGCTGAAGCCCACCTGGAGGAAGCCGACCCATTCAGGGTGGAACCAGTAGCCCACCTCGATGTCGCCACCTGGGTTCACGTTGGAGAGCTTCTCGATGAAGTTGTTGTTGACGCGCAGGCCCAGCAGCAGGCCCCCGCCCCCCGTGCGCGAAGAGCCCCCCAGCAGCGGGCGGGCCGCCACGGACTCCTCCGGCGGGGCGAGCGCGGCGAAGAGCTGGTCGGAGACGGCCTTCGCCGTGCGCAGCAGGTCCTCCGCTTCCGGGGCCTCCGCGCGAGGCCGGGCAAGAATCCGCCCGCCCGCGGCGTCCAACAGGTTGGCGGTGAGCAGGTACTGGTCGCCGAAGCGGTCCAGGCGGCCGGCCACGACGTAGCGGGCGCCGGTGAGGGCCACGAGTTCCTGGAGGCAGTCTCCCCGGTCACACGTCTTGAGGCCCTGGAGTCGCTGCTGGCGCTCGTCGTCCAGGGCGGCCTCGACGTCCCACTGCGAGAGGACTCGCAGCCGCGGCGACTCCGCCAACCGCGAGGTGATGAGCGAGGTGACGCCCGGCGCCGCGTCGCGGCCCGCCTCGTTGGCCTCCAGCATCAGCACCGCCACGACGACAGGCCCGGCCGCATCGGCCGTGCTCGGCTGGACCTCGGCGGCCCGTGCCACAGGGGCTGGCGCCTGGGCATGCGCCGCCGAAGCCAGCAAGACGAAACAGGAGAGCCACCAGGACACGAAGCGCGACACGGGCCGGCACTCTACCTTCACCCGGGCCCGGCACCGAGGCCCAGACTTCACACGACGTAGCGCCCTGCCCCGCCGCCTGGAGCAGGAAGGCGGACGGGCCCGTGCCGCCTCGCCTACGAGGAGGGCATCGGCCCCAGAAAGTCGAGCGGGTCCACCGACTTGCCGTCCAGGCGCACCTCGAAGTGCAGATGGGGCCCGGACGTCCGGCCCGACTCGCCGACGGTGGCAATCACCTGCTCGCGGCGCACCTTCTGCCCGGTGCGCACGCGCAGGTCGCGGTTGTGCGCGTACAGGGTAATCAACTTGTTCGTGTGCTCGACGATGACGATGTTGCCGTAGCCACGCTGCTCACCCGCGTAGAGCACCGTGCCTTCCTGCGCCGTCTTCACGGGCGTCCCGGAGGGCGCAGCCAGGTCGATGCCGTCGTGCGGCTCCTTCCCCTTCTTCCCGAAGCGGCCGTACAGGACGCCTCTCATGGGCCAGTCGAGCTGCCCCTGCGTGGCCACACGAGGCCGGCCCGCGGCGCTCGCCGGACGCGACAGGGACCGGCTGCGCGACGGGGGCTCCTCCCGGCGCCCCGAGGTCGGCACGCTGCGCCGCCCCCCAGCCGACGTCGAGGTCCGTACCGGCTCCGGGTCCGCCTCCGCCAGGGCCCGCACGGGCACGCTGCGCTCGACACCGGGGATGGTGAGCTCCTGCCCCACCGCCAACGCCCACGGCGCCTTGATGCCGTTGGCCGCCCCCAGTTCCTCCACCGTGAGGCCGTAGGTGCGGGAGATGCGGTACATCGTCTCGCCCGGTGCCACGGTGTGGCGCACGGCCACCAGCTCCGGTTCGTCGTGGACGCCCCGCAAATTGAATGGCAGCGGCGTGGTCCGCTCCGCCGCGCCGGTGACATCCGCCGTCTCTTCCTCACGCGAAACGGCGTCCAACCCGGTGTCCGGCCCGGCAACGGAGGATGCCCGGGTGCCCACGCAGCCGCTCATCAGCACGGCCAGGAGGAACACCCGGAGCGCCCCACGCGCTCGGCTGGACACGGACGGCGCCAACGCTAGGCACCGTCCGGTTCGTGCCGGTTGAAGCCATTGACCTGCCAACCGGAGAGGTCCGGAAGCCGGCCATGGTCCGTCAGCTCGAAGTGCAGCGGAGTGACGGAGACGCGCTTGTCCCGGAACACGGCGTTGCAGTCGCTGCCCGGGATGTCCTCGTGCTGGTAGTCGCTACCGCCAATCCAGTAGTACTTCCGGCCACGAGGGTCTTCGTTCTCCACGACCTCGTAGCCGTACGAGTGACGGCCCTGGCGGGTGATGACGTAGCCCTCCGGCTCCACGCCCCCGGGGATGTTCACGTTGAGGAGCATCCGCGGCGGGAGAGGACGCGACAGGGCGCTGGACACCAGCGAACGGGCGAACCGGGCCCCCGGCGCGAAGTCGAAGTTCCGCCGGGCCACCAGGCTGAAGGCAATGGCGGGCACGCCCAGGAGCGCACCCTCCATCGCCGCGGCCACCGTGCCGGAGTACATGATGTCTTCGGCCAGATTCGCGCCGTGGTTGATGCCGGAAACCATGAGTACCGGGCGATCATCCTTCAGGAGATGGTTGATCGCCAGATAAGCGCAGTCCGCGGGCGTTCCGTCGACGGCGAACCACCGCTCCCGCACCTCCTTGATGCGCAGCGGCCGGTGCAGGGAGATGGCGTGGGAGGCGGCGCTCTGCTCCCGGTCGGGAGCCACCACCCACACCTCCCCCAGGGGGCTCACGGCCTCGACCAGCGCCTGGAGCCCCTCTGAGAAATAGCCGTCATCGTTGGAAACCAGGATGCGCTTGGGCTTGTCGCTCACGGGCTCACTTCTTCTGGTTCAAGGCGCGGAACACCGACTTGCCAGCGTAGCGGGCCGCGGCCCCCAGCTCGCCTTCGATGCGCAGCAACTGGTTGTACTTGGCCACGCGGTCGGAGCGGGACGCGGAGCCCGTCTTGATCTGCCCGCAGTCCAGCGCCACGGCCAGGTCGGCGATGGTGGTGTCCTCCGTCTCGCCGGAGCGGTGGCTCATGACGGACGTGTAGCCGGCGCGGTGCGCCATGCGCACGGCGTCGAACGTCTCCGTCAGGGTGCCAATCTGGTTCACCTTCACCAGGATGGAGTTGGCCGTGCCCGTCTCGATGCCGCGGCCCAGGCGCTCCACGTTGGTGACGAAGAGGTCGTCGCCCACCAACTGCATGCGCGAACCCAGCGCGTCGGTGAGCTTCTTCCAGCCCTCCCAGTCATCCTCCGCCATGCCGTCTTCGATGGAGACGATGGGGTAGCGCTCGGCGAGGCCCCGGTAGTACTCGAGCAGGCCGGTCGAGTCGTACTCCTTGCCCTCGCCCTTCAGCTTGTACTTCTTGCTGCCCTTGTCGAAGAACTCGCTGGCCGCCACGTCCAGGGCCAGGAAGAGCTGCTCACCGGCCTTGAAGCCCGCCTGGTCGATGGCCTCCATGATGAGCTTCAGCGCCTCTTCGTTCGCCGGCAGGTCCGGGGCGTAGCCGCCCTCGTCGCCCACGCCCGTGGCCAGCTTGCGGCCCTTGAGAATCTTCTTCAGCGCGTGGAACACCTCGGCGCCCCAGCGCAGGCCCTCCGCGAAGGAGGACGCACCGGCGGGCACCACCATGAACTCCTGCACGTCCACGCGGGTGTCCGCGTGCGCGCCGCCGTTGAGGATGTTCATCAGCGGCACCGGCAGGGTGCGCGCCTGCACGCCGCCCACATAGCGGTACAGCGGCAGCCCGTGCGCGTCCGCCGCGGCGCGAGCGGCCGCCATGGACACCGCGAGGATGGCGTTGGCGCCCAGCTTGCCCTTGGTGGCGGTGCCATCCAGCTCCAGCATCCGCTGGTCCACCGCGAACTGATCCGCCGCGTCCATGCCCACCAGCGACGGCGCGAGCACGTCGACCACGTTCTTCACGGCCTTCTGCACGCCCTTGCCCAGGTAGCGATGCTTGTCGCCGTCGCGCAGCTCGATGGCCTCATGCTCACCGGTGGACGCACCGGACGGCACCGCGGCGCGGCCACGCGCGCCTCCGGCAAGCTGGACCTCCGCCTCCACGGTGGGGTTGCCACGGGAGTCGAGCACTTCGCGCGCCAGAATCTGAGAGATCTCGGTCATAGGCTGCGTTTCTAGAAGAGCCCCCCGGGTCGGGCAAGCGTGCTCGCGGCCCACGCTGCTACAGTGTCCACCCGTCGAATGCCTCCGCCCCAACGCCGCCCCGCCTTGAAGGGGCCTGACCCATTGCTCGCCCAACGGCGCCGCGGCGCGCTGCTCGGCATGGCCGTGGGCAACGCCCTGTCCGTCCCCACCGCGCACCGGCCCTTCATGGCCGTTCCCTTTCCCAAGCAGGCGGAGGGGCCCTACATGAAGTTGATGGGCGGCGGTCCGCATGAGCTGCGCCGCGGCCAGGTGACAGAAGAGGTCCAGCTCGCGGCCTGCCTGAGCCACAGCCTCCGGGCCATGAAGCGTTACGATGCCGCGGACGCACTGCGTCGTTACCGCGCCTGGCAGCCGCACGCCTTCGACGTCAGCGAGCCCATGACGGAGGTCTTCGAGGACTGCCAGACGTCGGGATTCCCGCCCCTGGGCGCGGGCAGGCGCGTGTGGCTGCGTGCGTACCGGAAGCCCGCGGACCCGGGGAGCCTGGCCCGCGCGGCGCCGCTGGGCGTGTACCTGGCGGGTGACGCCCACGCGATTGTCCAGGCCTCGCTGGAGGACTCCGCCCTCACCCACTTCGACCCGCGCTGCCAGCTCGCCTGCGCGGCCTTCAACGCGGCCATCGGCCATGCCGTCACCCATGGCGCGGGCCTCAAGGCCGCCGACCTCATCCCCGCCGCGGAGTCGGGCCTGTTGCTGGCCGGCGCGGCGCTCGGGCGTTCCGCCAGTGACTACGTGCAGGAGGTGTCCTTCGCCGCGTCGCTCCTGCGCGAGGACCTGGCCATCGCCCAGCAAGAGGACCCGATGCTGTACGGGCCGGAGCTGCACCTCCACCGCCCCCTGCACGCGGTGCGCGTCGCCTTCCGGCTGGCCTTCTGGGAGCTGCTCCACGCCCCCAGCGCCGAGGCCGCGCTCCTGGACGTCGTCCACCGGGGCGGCGACACGGAGGCCCACGCCACCATCACCGGCGCGCTCGTGGGCGCCTTCCATGGCGAGCAGGCCCTGCCCGAGGAGTGGCGAAGGCAGGTCCTGGAGGCCCTGAGCACCGTCAAGGGGCCGCTGTGGGATGTCTACCACCCCCGGCACCTGCTGGCCCTGAGCAACGCCTGAGTGTGCTTGAATGCGCGAAGCCCGCGGGGCCGTCCTGGGAAGGACCGCCACCGCGGGCTCGGGGACACACTGGCGCGGCCGTCAGGCCGCTCGCCAGGGTCAGGACAGCAGGTCGATGACCACTACGCCCCGCTGGGGCTTGTCGTCTTCGGTCTCCGTGCGGCGACGCGGGCGGTCATCCGGCACGGGGAGCGGAAGCTCCACCACCGGCCTGTCATGCTCCTCACGGCGGCGCTCACGGCGCTTGATTTCTTCAATGATGAAGGCGTCGAGCATGGGTCTTCCGTCTCCCTCAGCCTACGTACCCCGATGTACGCCCATCCCGCCCCAATACCATTTCCACCCATTTCAGATGCAAATTAAGAACCCCGGTTCCGCGCTGGGTACGTTGCAGCCATCTCGCACGGTTGCTCGTATGCCACCCGACACCCGGGCCAGGGCACCCAGGGCAGAAATGTCGTGGAGGCCGAAAATCCGTCGGGATGGTGTTCATTTTAATGCCCTCGGAGCGGCCCGCAAGCAGACCGTCCCATGGGCATACTCCTCGTATCCGGCGTCGCAAGCCCCTTCGATTCGGCCTCGTCTGCCCGCCTGCTGCGACGCGCGGAGCATCCGGGTCTCCGAAGACTCCTGACGGCCGGCGGGCGATGGTGGAGTCGCCCGCCAAGAAGCCGCCCGGAGGTGTGACTCAGGGCGCCTCGAAGCGGCGCTTGAAGGCGTCCAGCATCTTCGGCAACGAGGTCTCCACCAGCGCGGAGACGACGCTCTTGGGCACCAGCGCGCCCAGGGCCATCTCCACGGTGTAGGTGGCCTTCGTCTTGCCCTCGCCCTCGGACACCAGGACCCAGCTGCCCTGGTTGTCCTTCATGAACTCGCCCTTGACGTAGGTCCAGGACATGCGAGTGGGCCGCTCCTCCGTGACGTGGATGGAGTAGTTGATGGTCTTCACCACATCCACCTTGTAGTGGACGTCCACCGTGTTGCCCTTGCGGTTCTCGGTCCGGATGCCCTTCACCTCGGGAAGGAACTCCGGGTACCGCTCGTACTGGGTGATGACGTCGAAGACCTTCTCGATGGGGGCGTTGACGATGATGGTTCGCGAGGCGCCAGGCATGGGTGTCTCCAGGGGACGTGAGTCAGGGTGGGAGCTGCAGCCTAGAAAGCGTACCCCGGCTTCTTGTCGAACTTGTGCACCGACTGGATGAAGCGGACGGTGCCTGTCTTGCTGCGCATGACGACGGAGTGCGTCTCGCATCCACCGCCGAAGAAGCGCACGCCCTTGAGGAAGTCGCCGGTGGTGACGCCGGAGGCGGCGAACATGACCTCGCCCTTGGCCAGCTCCTCGGCGGTGTAGATCTTCGAGATGTCGGTGATGCCCATCGACCTGGCGCGGTCGATTTCACCCTGGTTGCGAGGAACGAGCCGGCCCTGCATGTCACCGCCGGTGGCGCGGATGGCCGCCGCGGCGATGACGCCCTCAGGCGCGCCGCCGATGCCCATCAGCACCTCCACGCCCGTGTCCTCGAAACACGTGGCGATGGCGCCGGCCACGTCACCGTCCTCGATGAGCCGGATGCGAGCGCCCGCCGCGCGAATCTCCTTGATGAGGTCGGTGTGACGCTCGCGGTCCAGCACCACCACGGTGAGGTCTTCCACATAGACCTTCATCTTCTCCGCGATGGCGCGGAGGTTCTCCGTGGGCGTCTTGCGCAGGTCGATGGCGCCCCGGGCGCGCGGGCCCACGGCCATCTTCTCCATGTACGTGTCTGGGGCGTTGAGCAGCCCGCCCTTGCCCGCCATGGCCACCACGGAGATGGAACCGGGACGGCCGTAGGCGCACAGGTTGGTGCCCTCCAGCGGATCCAGGGCGATGTCCACCTCGGGCGCACCGTCGCCCCGCTTGCCCACCTTCTCGCCAATGTAGAGCATGGGCGCCTCGTCACGCTCGCCCTCGCCGATGACGACGGTGCCATCAATCTGCAGCGCGTCGAAGGCGCGGCGCATGGCGTCCACGGCGGCCTGATCCGACTCGTCCTTGCTGCCGCGGCCCATCAGTCGAGCGGAGGCGATGGCCGCCATCTCGGTGACGCGCACGACCTCCATTGCCAGGTTGCGATCCATGTGTGTGTGCTCCTTGCGTATGCCGGAAGGGTTCAGGTGGAAGAGGAAGAGCCCGGGGAAGGCTCGGTCGTTTCGAGCAGCCGGATGAGGGAGCCCGGCAGCCGCGTCGGCTTGCCGTCCCGCCCCACGCAGGCGTGACGGGTCATTCCGGTGCAGAGCAGCGTGCGTGGCGCACCGTCACGAAACAGCGCGTAGGTGAACACGATGGAGGCGCGGCGCAACTCACTCACGGTGGTTTGGATGACCAACAGATCGTCGTAGCGCGCGGATGCCTTGTACTGACAGCTCGCCTCGGCCACGGGTAGCAGGGCACCAGAGCGCTCCAGCTCGGCGTAGCTGCCACCCCGGGCGCGGAAGTACTCACTGCGCGCGAACTCGAAATAGCGGAAGTAATTCGCGTAGTAGACGACACCCATCTGATCCGTGTCGCCGTAGATGACGCGAAGGCGGGCCTCGACCATGAATCGAGCGACCCTAACAGCGTGATGTGCGGCGTCCAAGCAGTGACACGCGTTGTTGGTTGCTTCTCACCATCCCGGCGGAGAAGGTTCTCATCCCAATGATCCGCGCACTTTCCCTCGCCGTGGCGCTGGCCACCCTGCCCGCTTTTGCCCGACCTCCCCGGCTGACGCTCGTCATCAGCGTGGACGCGCTCGGCAGCGACGTGTTGCTACGCAACCGTCCGCGCCTGAAGGGCGGCCTGCACCAGCTGCTCAACCAGGGCGCGTACTTTCCTTATGCGCGCTACGGCTACGCCGAATGTCGCACCGCGCCCGGCCACGCCACCCTCTCCACGGGCGCCAACCCCTGGCGGCACGGCATCGTGGACAACCGGTGGGTGGACCGCTCGACGATGAAGCGCGTGATGGCCTTCGCGGACGCGGCCCACCCGGTGCTGGAGGTGCCGCTGAAGCCGGGCCAGGACTCCGGCCCCGCCCACCTCATGGTGGAGACGCTGGCGGACCGGCTGCGCGTGTCGACGCAGGAGCGCGGCAAGGCGGTGGCCTTGTCCATCAAACCCCACGCGTCCATCGCCCTGGCCGGGCGTGCGGGACAGGCGTGGTGGTTCGACAAGGGCGAAGGGAAGTTCGTCACCGGCACCTGGTACACGAAGGAGTTCCCGGCGTGGCTGAAGGCGCTGAACGCGCGGAAGCTGCCGGAGGCGTCCTTCGGCAAGAAGTGGGAGCTGATGCGGCCGGCCGCGGAGTACGTGGGCGAGGACGAAGGCCTCGCCGAGGCGGACGTCCATGGCCTGGGCCGCACCTTTCCCCATCCGCTGGACGGCGGGCTGCCGTCGCCGGGCCCTGCCTTCTACCAGGCGTTCGCCCTCTCACCGAACTCGCATGACCTGCTGGTGGAGGCGGCCAAGGCGGCCATCGCCGGCGAGGGGCTGGGCCAGGACGACGTGCCCGATCTGCTGTCCGTGAGCTTCAGCGGCACGGACCTGGTGTTCCATGAGTACGGGCCCTACTCGTGGGAGATGCAGGACACGCTGCTGCGGCTGGACAAGGCGATGGGCAACCTCATCGCCGCGGCCGAGCGCGCGGCGGGGGGACGCGGCAACCTGGTCATCGCGCTGTCCGCGGACCACGGCGGCGCGGCGATGCCGGAGCAGTGGGCCGCCAAGGGGCTCGCCGCGAAGCGGGTGAGCTCGGGGGAGCTGGCGGCGAGCCTGACGCAGGCGCTGCGTCAGCAGTTCGGCGGCGACGTGACGGCCACGCTCGAACAGCTGGACGTGTACCTGGGCGGCAAGACGCACCAGGGCGGCGCGGTGGACGCGGCGGTGCGGCGCGCGGCGGCGGCGTGGCTGGCGAAGCACCCGTCGGTCATCACGGCCGTGGCCCATGATGACCTGTTCACCGCGCCGGACACCGAGGGCTACCTGACGCTCATGCGCAAGAGCTACTACCCCGAGCGCAGCGGCGACGTGCTCTTCATGCTCCGGCCCTTCCACATGCTCCACTACATCCCCACCGGCACCAGCCACGGCACGCCGCATTCCTATGATTCACAAGTGCCCGTCCTCTTCGCGGGCAAGGGCGTGAAGCCGGGCATGTACCTGGAGGAGATCGACCCCGTGGACTTCGCCCCCACCCTGTCCGCGCTGATGGAGATGGGCATGCCCGCTTCGGCGGAGGGCAAGCCCCGCTCGGAGGTCCTCACGGGCAAGTGAGCGAACGCGTCAGCGTGCGTGGCGGACACGCGCGCTGACGGCGCGATCCGTGAAGGACAGGCTCCGCGCGTCCAGGCGGGATGCCGGGACGCTCTTCGACGCGGAGGCGCTGGAGCCAGGAGCGCCTCCGTGTCCGCGCGCTACGCCGGCTTCGGCTGCTTGCTGCGCGCGGGCCGCTTCGCCGCGGCGGTGATTTCCAGCGACAGGTCCATGGCCCGCGCGGAGTGCGTCAGCGCGCCCATGGACACGAAGTCGATGCCCAGCTTCGCCAACCGGGGCAGCCTATCCAGCGTGACGCCGCCCGACACCTCGAGCGGCACACGACCCGCCGCCAGCTTCACGGCCTCGCGAATCTGCGCGTCATCCATGTTGTCGAGCATCACCACGTCAGCGCCGTGCTCGATGGCCTCCGCGAGCTGCTTGAGGTTGGTGACCTCGATTTCGACCTTCGTCAACCGAGGCCCGTTGAGCTTCGCGCGGCGCAGCGCCTCCGCGATGGAGCCACCCACGGCGGCGATGTGGTTGTCCTTGATGAGGACGCCGTCGAAGAGGCCGAAGCGGTGGTTTGAGGCACCGCCCATTCGGACGGCCTCCTTGGCCACCGTGCGCATTCCCGGCGGCGTCTTCCGCGTGTCCAGGACGCGCAGATTGGAGCCACGCACGGACGTGACGGCCTGCTGCGCCAGCGTCGCGATGCCCGCGGCACGCTGCACGATGTTGAGCGCGGTGCGCTCCGCCGCGAGCAGCGAGCGCATCCGGCCGTGACACCGCGCGGCGACCATCTTCGGTTTGATCTCCTGACCGTCGCGGCGCAACAGCTCCACCTCGACGTTCGGGTCGACCGTCTTGAAGACACGGACGAAGGCATCCAGTCCCGCGAGCACCAACTGCTCCTTGGCGACCAGTTCCGCGCTGCCCTCGTAGTCAGGAGGGATGAGGGCCTGCGAGGTGACGTCACCCGCCGCCCCCAGGTCCTCATCGAGTGCGAGCGCGATGAGCCGGTCGAGGTAATCCTGCTGCTGCACGTCTCCTCCTGCTACCGCCGGGCCTTTGCCCGCGCCTTGGGTTTCGCCCCGGTGCCCTTCTTCGCGGGAGCCTTCCGGCCCGCCGCCTTCTTCACCGGCTTCTTGCTGGCGGCAGCGACCTTCTTCGCGGCCCCCTTCTTCATGGCAGCCTTCTTCGCGGCGACCTTGGCCGGAGCCTTCTTCGCAGCGGCCTTCTTCGCAGCGGCCTTCTTCGCAGCGGCCTTCTTCGCCGCGCCCTTGGCAGGCGCCTTCTTCGCGGCGGACTTCTTCGCAGCGGCCTTGGCCGGAGCCTTCTTCGCGGCCGCCTTCTTCGCCGCGCCCTTGGCCGGAGCCTTCTTCGCAGCGGCCTTCTTGGCAGCGCCCTTCGCGCCCTTCGCCTTCAGGGCCGGCGCCTTCTTCGCGGCGGCGGGCGCCTTCTTGCCCGCGGCCTTCTTCGCGGGACGTGCCTTCACCGGAGCGGCAGGCGCCTCGTCCTCGCCGGAAGCGGAGACAGCCTCCACCACCGCGTCCTTCGCGATGGACGACGCCTTCTTCACGGCGGCCAGGGTGGCCTTCACCACGGCCTTCGCGGTGGAGGCCACCGTCTGCTCGGCGGCGGCGGGCACCTCACGGGCGTCACCACCGGCGCGCGCCGTGTTGAACTCCCGCATCGCGTCGTCGACGAGGCCCATGCTCATGTACGCAACGCCGAGGTCATGATGGTCGGCCGGAGACAGGCCTTCCTTCGTCCCCGCGCGCAGCTTCTCCAGGGCGTCCTGCACCTGCGGATCCGCGGCTTCGGGCACGCCGCCCACGGCCTCGAACTCGTCCTTCAGCTCCTCCGCCAGGTCGACGTTCCCCTCCGCTTCCGCATCCGGCGCGACCTTCACCTCGGCCGGAGCAGCGGCAGGCTCCTCCTCCTCGGTGGACTCGGCGAGCGTCTCGTATTCAGCGCCCCCCTCGGCCGGAGGCGGCGTCTCTAATGGAGCAACGCTCCCGGGCGGCGTGCTGGGCTCCGTCGCGACGTCGGCTTCGGTCGCGATGTCGGCCTCGGCCGGCTCAACGCTTTGGGTCGGCGTGCTGCTCTCGGACGGCGGCGCTGCGGGCATGGCGGGCTCCGGGGCAATGCGCTGCAGATGGTCCTGAAGCTTGGCCTTGCGCTCCTTCAACTCCTCCACGCGGGCGCGGTCCTTCTCGACCACGTCCGGGGGCGCCTTGGCCACGAAGTTGGGGTTCTCCAGCTTGCGCAGCACACCGGCGGCCTCCTGCTCGGTGCGCGCAATCTCCTTGCGGAGGCGGTCGCGTTCCGCGTCCAGGTCGATGAGACCCGCCAGCGGCACGTAGATTTCCAGGTTCGTGCCCACGAAGGCGGCGGCCTGCGGCGGCTTGGTGCCGGGCGCGCCAATCTCCACCTCGGAGAGGCCGGCCAGCGGCATCAGGTACGCGCGCCAGCGCTCCAGCAGCTCGCGCGTGCGAGCGTCCGGGCTCTGCACCACCGCCTTCACCTTCGTCGCGGGCGACAGGTTGCTCTCGCCGCGGATGGTGCGCAGGCCCTCGATGGAGGCGATGACCGGGGCCATCTCCGCCTCGGCGGCCTCGTCCACCAGGTCCGCGTCGGGCTCCGGGTACGACGCGATCATGATGCTGTCCACCGACCGGGACATCGGCAGCTTCTGCCAGATCTCCTCGGTGATGAACGGCATGAACGGGTGGAGCAGCCGCAGGATGCGATCCAGCGAGTACACCAGCACCGCGCGCGCGGAGTCCTTCGCCTGCTCATCGGTGCCGTAGAGCGAGCCCTTCGCCAGCTCGATGTACCAGTCGCAGAACTCGGCCCACAGGAACTGGTACAGCGTGGACGCCGCCTCGGCGAAGCCGTACGTCTCCAGCGAGGCGCGGGCCTCGGTGGTGGCGCGCTGGAGCCGCGAGAGAATCCAGCGGTCCGCCAGCGTCAACGGACGCTCCTTCAGCGGACGCTCATCCAGCGTGAACTCGCCCATGTTCATCAGGGCGAAGCGGCTGGCGTTCCACAGCTTGTTGCAGAAGGCCTTGTAGCCAGCCAGCCGGTCCATGGACAGCTTGATGTCCCGGCCCTGCTGGGTGAGCGACGCAAGCGTGAAGCGCAGCGCGTCCGCGCCGAACGCCGGCATGCCCTGCGGGAACTTGTTCTTCAGCGTCGGAGCGAGCTTGTCCGAGCTGGCGCCGAGGATGACGTCCAAGGGGTCGATGACGTTCCCCTTCGTCTTGGACATCTTCTCGCCCTTCTCGTCGCGCACCATCGCGTGCAGGTACACGGTGCGGAAGGGCACATCCCCCATGAAGTGCAGGCCCATCATCATCATCCGGGCGACCCAGAAGAAGATGATGTCGTGGCCCGTCTCCATGACGGACGTCGGGTAGAACGTCTGGAGGTCCGGCGTGTTGCGCGGCCAGCCCAGCGTGGAGAAGGGCCACAGCGCGGACGAGAACCACGTGTCCAGCACGTCTGGGTCCTGGATGAACGTGGCGCCGCCGCACTTCGGGCAGGACGTGGGCTGCTCACGCGCGACAATCGGCTCCGCGCGCGCGAAGTCCACGCCGCCCACCTTCACCGTCGCGGCATCCAGCGGCAGGTCGGAGTCGTCACCCTGACGCGGGCTGCACGCGGTGCAGTAGTACGCGGGAATCTGGTGGCCCCACCACAGCTGGCGGCTGACGCACCAGTCGTGGATGTTGCGCATCCAGTGGAAGTAGGTGTTCGTCCATGACTCGGGGACGAACTTCGTGCGGCCCTGCTCCACCGCCTCGATGGCCGGCTTCGCCAACGGTTCAATCTTCACGAACCACTGCGGCGACAGGCGCGGCTCCACCACCGTGGTGCTGCGCTGGCACGTGCCGACGGACAGCTTGTGCGGCTCCTCCTTCTCCAGCAGGCCCTGCTCCTGGAGGTCCGCCAGCACCTGCTTGCGCGCCTCGAAGCGATCCAGGCCGGCGTACTTGCCGGTCTCCTTCGTCATCCGGGCCGATTCATCCAGGATGGACAACATCGGCAGCTGGTGACGCAGGCCCGTCTGGTAGTCGTTGAAGTCGTGCGCGGGCGTGACCTTCACCACGCCGGTGCCGAACTTCGGATCCACCAGTTCGGCGTCCGCGATGATGGGAATCTCACGGCCGCTGAGCGGCAGCACCACGTGCTTGCCAATCAGGTCCTGGTAGCGCTCGTCCTCCGGATGGACGGCCACGGCGGTGTCGCCCAGCATCGTCTCCGGGCGCGTGGTGGCCACGGTGAGCGTGCGGTCGGTGTCCTTCACCGGGTAGCGGATGTGCCAGATGGAGCCGTTCTTCTCCTGGTGCTCCACTTCCAGGTCGCTGAGCGCCGTGTGGCACGAAGGGCACCAGTTGATGAGCTTCTGGGCCCGGTACATCAGGCCCTCTTCGTACAGCCGGACGAAGACCTCGCGCACCGCGGCGGAGGACGTCTCGTCCATGGTGAAGCGCTCGCGGCTCCAGTCCAGGGACGCGCCCAGGTAGCGGTGCTGCTCGCCGATACGGGCGCCGAACTTGCCCTTCCACTCCCAGACGCGCTCCAGGAAGGCCTCGCGGCCCAGGTCGTGGCGGCTCTTGCCCTCCGTCTTCTTCAGCTCCTTCTCCACCACCATCTGCGTGGCGATGCCGGCGTGGTCCGTACCGGGGAGCCACAGGGCGTTGAAGCCGCTCATCCGCTTCCAGCGGGTGAGGATGTCCTGGATGGTGGCCGTCAGCGCATGGCCGATGTGCAGGCTGCCCGTGACGTTGGGCGGCGGCAGGACGATGGAGAACGGCGGCTTGTCGGAGGGCGCCTCGGCGCGGAAGTAGTTGCGCTCCAGCCAGAACGCGTAGCGCCGGGCCTCGACCTCAGTGGGCTCGTAGGCCTTCGAAAGTTCAGTGGTATCGGTCATTGAAAACGGCCGGCCCCGGAGACCGGGGCCGGCAAAGGTCAGGAGGTTACGGCGCCAGGCGCCTCAGTGCTGGGTCTCTCGGTCCTTGATGAGCCGCTCGAGCTCCTCGCGGATGATGGTCTCCGCCAGCTGCGGTACCACCTCCCAGGCAATCTTCTCGATGACCTCGCGGGAAGCCTTCGAAAGCGCCTCGCGCAGCAGGGCCTCGCCCCCGTCCGCGGCAGGCGCACGGGCGCTCGCCGGCCTGGCCGCGACGGGCGCGGGGGTGGCGATGTCCAGCGAGATCTCCTCCGCGTCACCCTGGTCGGGCAGCGAGTCCTCGATGCTGATGGACGGCTGGGCCGCGGCGGGCGCGGGCGCCCCCAGACCGAACGGATCCCTGCCCCGCGCGGCGGGCTGCGGCGCCGCCCCAGGAGGAGGCTGCGGCGCGCCCACCGGCGGACGCGCGAAGCCACCCGGCGCGGGACCACCCGGCGGAGGCGGCACACCCGGACGCGCCACGGCGCCCGGCGGCATTCCCGGACGCGGCGGAAGGCCCGGCGCGGGGCCACCCGGCGGAGGCGGCACACCCGGACGGGCGCCCGGCGGCATCCCAGGCCCCGGAGGACGCGCGCCCGGAGGCACGCCCGGGCCAGGAGGACGCGCCATGCCCGGCGGCATCCCAGGTCCCGGAGGACGCGGCGCGCCCGGCGCCCCCGGCGGCGGCATGCCCGGCCCCGGAGGACGCGCCATGCCCGGCGGCATCCCAGGTCCCGGAGGACGCGCGCCCGGCGGCATCCCAGGCCCCGGCGGACGCGGCACGCCCGGCCCCGGAGGAACACCCGGACGGGCCCCCGGCGGAGGCGCGGGACGGGCCCCCGGCGGAGCAGCGGCGGCGACGGGCGCGGGCGCCGCGGCGGGCTGAGGGGCCGCGTGGCGCACCTGCGTGGCGGCCGACGCGGGCATCGTGTTGGACTTCTGGCCGACCAGCGCCTTCACCTTGTCGAGCAGCACCTGGCTCTCGAAGGGCTTGGTGACGTGGTCATCGGCGCGGGCGGCGCGAGCGCGGTTCTCGTCGAACGCCTCGAACGTGCCGGCCAGCAGCACCACCGGGATGCCCTGGGTGGCCGGGTCGTTCTTCAGCGCCTCGCAGACCTCATAGCCGCTCTTGCCCGGCATCATGACGTCCGCGAGGACGACGTCCGGACGCAGCTCGCGGGTGCGGGAGATGGCGTCCAGCCCGTTGTCCACCGCGGTCACCTGAAAGTCCTCGGTCGCGAAGATCATCCCGATCACCTTGCGGATGGTGAGCGAGTCATCGGCGACCAGCAGATTCTTGGGCATCGGTTCGGGCCTCGGGGAGCATCCACTCCCCTGAATTCGTTGGTGATTCCCGCCGCGAGGGTTGACTCGCGGCAGTCTGACAAGCGGGGCAGCTTACGAGTTGCCCTCTGGGACGATCAAGAAAACATGCGTTGCAGGTCCAGGAACGCCACAGGCTCGCTCAACCCGGTAGCACGGAAGCTCCCCGCGGTGTCGTCCGGCTCGAATCGTTGCATGACGCCGAGCACCCGCGTGGCCGTCAGCCCCACGTTCCGCCCGGCCAGCTCCGTGAGGACGATGAAGGACTCCGGCACAGGCGCTTCCCCCAGCAACGCGGGGACCGAGCAGACAGGCCACAGCACCTGATCATGCGGAAAAATACCGGCCACCGGTCCACTCGGCACGGGCAGGACGCAGAAGGCCTCTCCCCGGCTGATGACCTGCGACACCAGGCCCAGGGGGACTCCGAACAGTCGCCCCTGCGACTCGAAGACGAGCGCGCGGTCCGGAGCCGCCTCCGCCCAGTGCACGGGCCGGGCGGCGACCGTCGCCGCCATCGAACCCACCCGGTGCGGCAGCGCCTCCGCGATGAGCTCCAGGTACAGCCGCGACTTGTGCAGCACCGCGCCCCGGCTCAGCGGCGCCAGCGAGTCCGCCAGTCCCGGTGGCAGCAGGAAGAACGGCGCGCGGGCCACGTCCGCCACCTCCACCACGGAGCGCACGCGCACCGCCAGGGTGGGACTCACGTCGAGCACCACCACCATGCCCGGGCCATCCTCGGGCGGCCCGCCCAGCAGCGCGCAGAGGTCCTTCACCTCCAGCACACCCCGCAGGCTGCTGCCGTTGGCGCCCGGCATCGCTACTTCCATGACAGACGTCGCTTCCACGGCGTAACGGGTTTCCCCGGCCTCAACGAGAAGGCAGAGCCGACGGCCGCTTTCGAAGGGGGACACGGGGGCCGACCCTAGCAGCCTTCCATCGGTTGGTGCTAAGCCGATGGGAGATGGCGCGAATCCTCCTCGTCGACGACGAAAAGATCGCCCGCACCCTGTACGGCGACTACCTCACCGCCGTGGGACACGCCGTCACGGCGGTGGGCACGCTACAAGAGGCAAAGGAAGCGCTCGCGGGCGACCGCTTCGACGCGGTGGTGACGGACCTCATCCTCCCCGGTGGCGACGGCATGGAGGTCCTGCGGCACGTGCGGGAACACCACCCGGGCGTGGAGGTGGTGGTCATCACCGGCCTGGAGAAGGTGGACCCCGCCGTGCGCGCCATCAAGAGCGGCGCCGCGGAGTACCTCGTCAAGCCGGTGGCCCCGGAGGCCCTGCAGCACGCCGTGCGCCGCGCGCTCACGACGCGCGACCTGATGCAGGAGAACGCGTCACTGCGCCGCCACGTGGCCATGCTGGAGGCGGGGCAGCGCATCGCCACCACCCTGGACCGCGAGAAGCTGGCCGCGGCCACCGCCAGCGCGCTGCAGAGCATGGCCTCCGCCAGCGCCGTGGTCCTGCTGGAGCGTGACTCCGCCTTCGCGCTGCGGCGCCACGGCACCAGCGGCCTGTCCACCGCGCTGGAAGAGCCGCTCATCGCCGAGCTCATCGAACGCCTGAGCAACGAACGCGGGCCGCGCGAGCTGGACGGCCTGGACGCGCCCTTCCCTCGCGCCGTCTCCGTCCCCGCGCTGGAGGGCGACGCCGTGCTGGGACACGCGGTGCTCTTCTTCGGCGGCACGGGCGCGGAGTGGGCGGGCGAGACCGCCAGCTTCCTGGTGCGCAACTGGGCGCTCGCGCTGCGCAACCTCGGCCGCTTCGCCGCGGTGGAGGACCTGGCGTACGTCGACGACCTCACGCGCCTGTTCAACACCCGCTACCTTCACCTGGTGGTGGACCGCGAGGTCCAGGACGCGCTCCAGTCGCAGCGCACCTTCAGCCTGCTGTTCCTGGACCTGGACCACTTCAAGTCCATCAACGACACCCATGGCCACCTCGTGGGCTCCAAGGTGCTGGTGGAGACAGCGCGCGTGGTGAAGGGCTGCGTGAGAGACCACGACGTCGTCGCGCGCTACGGCGGAGACGAATACGTGGTGGTGCTGCGCAACACCGACTCCGGCGGCGCGCTCAAGGTGGCCGAGCGCATCCGGCGCACCATGGAGACGCACAACTTCCTGGCGCGCGAAGGACTGTCGCTCAAGCTCACCACGTGTATCGGCGTGGCCAGCTTCCCCGAGCACGCCCAGGACAAGGCCACGCTGTTGGACCTGTCAGACCGGGCCATGTACCGCGGCAAGCGGGGCTCGCGGAACGTCGTGTACATGGCGGCGAAGGACCTGGAGGCCCCACCGGCCGAGCGCCGGCAGGCCCACTCCGCGTCCTGACGGCTACCGGCGCAGGCTGCCCACGGTGAGGCGCTTCTCCGGCGTGACGTCCGCCGGAGACGCCGGCGCGTCCTCCTTGCCCACGGCCTCCACGGCCTCGTGCGACGCGCCGGAGGTGATGAGCCGGTACTTCTCCACGGCCTCCTTCGCGTGCGCGGCCTGCTCTGGATCCAACCGGGCGATGAGCTCCCAGAAGAGGGCGGCGTGCTCGCGCTCCTCGTCCATGACGTGCCGGAGGATGGCCTTGGCGTCCTCGTTGTCCGTCGCGTCGATATGGGCCGCGTAGAGGTTGATGGCGTCCAGCTCCGCCTCGATGTTGAGGCGGATGGAGCGGGCCAGCTCGGTGTCCGTCATCTTGCGGGGGACCAGCGAGTGGAACGGGTTGGTCTGCGGCATGAAGGCCCTCCCGAGGCCGGTGTCGCGATATCCGGATTTCCGGATGGTGCGATGAGAACGCGACCAGCATCCGCGCCGGCACGGTCCGGGTCAACGGATTCCCTCCAGGTGCGTTGCGTACAAGCGGTTGCCTCCGCCATGCTCGTCACATGGAAACACCCGTGCCGCTCGCCCAACTGCTCCAGGCCCTGGAGGCAGGGGACCTGACGGCCGCGCGAACAGCGGCGGCGGCACTGCAACGTGCGGGAGCGCAAACGTCACAGCTGGCGGCGGAGGTGCTGCACGAGCTGCGACAACCGCTGCTCGGCGTGAAGGCCTACGCCCAACTGCTCGCGGAGGACGGCGCCGCCCCCGGGCCCCTGCGCCTGCTGCTGGCCCAGGTGGAGCGGATGGAGCAGATCGTCTCCGACTTCATCCGCCTGTCGAGCGAGCGACCAGCGTCTCAACAGCGCCTCTCCCTGGCGGCCCCCATCTGGGCGGCGGCGAAGCACTTCAGCATCAACCCGGACTCCTCGCGCATCTCCTTGGAAGTGGAGGCCCCGGAGGACATCACCATCCAGGGCAACGCGCGCCTCATCGAGCAGCTCACCCTGAACCTGCTCAACAACGCGCGCGACGCCATGGCGGGGCGCGGCCGGGTGAAGGTGGTGCTCACGATGGAGGGCCCCTCCCCTGCCCTCTACGTGGCGGACTGGGGGCCGGGCATCCCCCAGGAGCTGCGAGCGCGCATCTTCGAGCCCTACATCACCGCCAACAAGCGAGGCACCGGACTGGGCTTGTCGGTGTGCCAGCGCATCGCCCGCGAGCACCACGCGCGCCTCGAGCTGGCCCCGCAGGGCGTCATCCGCGACGTCCCGCCCCCGGCCACCGTGTTCCGCGTGCTCTTCCCCGCGACGGACGCACCGCCCACGCAGAAGCACCGGGTCCTGGTGGTGGATGACGAAATCATCATCCGCATGGTCTTCCGCGACCTGATGGGCAAGGAGTGCGAGATCATCGATGCGGCGAGCGGCGAGGAGGCCCTGGACCTGCTGCAACAGGCGCCGGTGGACCTCATCGTCACCGACAAGAACCTGCCCGGCATGTCCGGCCTGGAGCTGGCGCAGCAGGCGCGGCGGCTGCACACGGACTCGCGCGTCATCCTGATGACGGGCTACCCGTCGCTGGTGACGACGCAGCAGGCGCTGGAGCTGGGCGTGGTGGACTACCTGCTCAAGCCCTTCGACGACATCCGCGAGGTGCGCGCCCTGCTGCGCTCCACGCTGGCCCGGAAGCCCGCCCCCGCCCCGCTGGAGACGAACCCCGCGATGCGCCGGGTGGACGTGCTGGAGGACAACCCGGCGGCGGCGGCGCAAATCACCCACGCTCTCTCCCTGGTGGGACTGGAAGCCCGCATCCTGACGACCACGGAGCTGGCCGCGCTGGAGCCGCCCGCGGGCGTGGTGGTGAGCTGGGACTTCGCGCCCGCCTACGGGCGCAAGGCGCTGGAGCTGGGCAAGGCGCTGGCCCAGGGCGCACCCTTCGTGGTGCTGGCCGAGCACCTCACCATGGAGACGGCGCTGGAGTCCCTGCGTGCGGGCGCCGCCGCGTGCCTTCCCAAGCTGATGTCCGACGCGTCGGCGCTCAGCCGAGAGTTGAACCGCGCATTCAAACGAGAGGCCCCATGAGACTCGCGCTCCTGTTCGTCCTGCTGCTGGGTGTTGCTTGCTCCTCCGACAAGCCTCCGATGCAGGACGGGCCGGACGCGGGCCGTGGCGACGCGGGCACCGGAACAGACGACGCGGGAACCCGGACAGACGATGCGGGCAGCGGCGACGCGGGTTGCGAGCCGCTGGCCTCGGGTCCGGGCACCCCACTGCTCACCGGGTTGAACACGCCCCGCAGGCTCGCGGCGGACGCAACGGACCTCTACATCGCCGAGTCCCACTCCCTGAATCCGCAGCAGCCCCAGCCGGGCCCCGGGCGGCTCCTCCGGCTGCCACGCGCGGGCGGTGACGCGGTGTCCGTGGCCACGGGCTTCCGGGCGCCGGATGCCATCGCCGTGGTGTCGGACTCCGTCTACGTGCTCGACCTGGACGGGCTGTGGCGGGTGGACAAGGCGACGGGCGCCAAGGACGCACGTCCGCTCGATGCCACGGTGAACAACGTCACCATTGGCGGCACGGACGTCCTGCCCGCGCGGATGGGCGACCGGGACGTGGTGGTCATCGCGACGTCGCACCGCCGGCTGGTGCGCGTGGACGCCTCGGGCGGCAACCGCCAGGAGCTCTACGCCGGCACGGGCTACACGCAGGTGCGGGGAGCTCGCGTGGTGGGCCAGGACGTGTGGTTCCTGGTCGCCGCGGGAGAGAGCCCCGGCCTCTACAGCGTGCCGCTGGACGGCAGTGCCCCGGCCACGCTGCGCGACGGGAGCATCACCGCCGGCACCTCGTTGGAAGTCACGCCCACGCACTTCCTCGTCACCGAAGGCGGCGGCGGAAACGGCCGCGTGCTGCGCCTGCCACGCGAGGGCGGCGCGGCGGAGGTCGTGGCCACGGGCCTCCAGGGGCCCGCCTTCCCGGTGGAGCTGAATGGCACGCTCTACTTCAAGGACGTCAGCACGGGCGGCACGGGCTTCCTCCGCCGCGTGAGCACCTGCACGCCCGGCGCCCTGGAGCCCGTGGGCCCAGAGGGCGTGGGGCCCGGGGGCCTGCTGGTGGACGGCGACACCCTGCTCTTCACGTCGCAGGAGAGCGGCACCGGCGGCTTCGTGGGCCGCGTGCCCTGAGCGCCAGGACGTCCCCGCGGAAACGACAACGGCCCCGGCGCCTCCTGACGAGGCATCCGGGGCCGTTGACTGCCGAGGCCCAGACGGCCCGGGACTCACGTCCCGAGCCCTCCGGAGCGGCTCAGTAGTCCATGTCGTCGCCGCCGTAGTCCGGCATGCCGGCGCCAGCGCCGCCGCCCTTGGCCTTGCCCTTCGGGCGCTCGGCGACCATGGCCTCGGTGGTCAGCAGCAGCGAAGCGACGGAGGCGGCGTTCTGCAGCGCGGTGCGCTCCACCTTCGTCGGGTCGATGACGCCGGCCTTCTCCAGGTCCTCGTAGACCTCCGTGCGGGCGTTGTAGCCGAACGCGCCGGTGCCCTCGCGGACCTTGTTGATGACCACGGCGCCCTCGACGCCGGCGTTGCTGGCGATCTTCCGCAGCGGCTCCTGGAGCGCACGGCGGATGATGGCCACGCCGAAGTCCTGCTCACCACCCGGCTTCAGCTTCTCCAGCGCGGGCAGCGCGCGGAGGTAGGCCACGCCGCCGCCAGGGACGATGCCCTCTTCGACGGCCGCGCGGGTCGCGTGCAGCGCGTCCTCGACGCGGGCCTTCTTCTCCTTCATCTCCGTCTCGGTGGCCGCGCCGACGTTGATGACGGCCACGCCGCCCACCAGCTTCGCCAGACGCTCCTGGAGCTTCTCGCGGTCGTAGTCGCTGGTGACGGAGTCAATCTGCGTGCGGATGAGCTTGATGCGGCCCTCGATGGCCGCCTTCGTGCCCACGCCGTCCACGATGGTGGTGTTGTCCTTGTCCACCGTGACGCGCTTGGCGCGGCCCAGGTCGGTCAGCGTCAGCGTCTCGAACTTGTGGCCCAGGTCCTCGCTGACCACCGTGCCGCCGGTGAGGACGGCGATGTCCTGCAGCATCTCCTTGCGGCGGTCACCAAAGCCGGGGGCCTTCACCGCGCACACGTTCAGCACGCCGCGGATCTTGTTGACCACCAGGGTGGCCAGGGCCTCGCCCTCGATGTCGTCGGCGATGATGATCAACGGCTTGCCGGAGCGGGCCACCTGCTCGAGCAGCGGAATCATGTCCTGCATCGACGAGACCTTCTTCTCGCTGATGAGGATGTAGGGGTCGTCCAGGACGGCCTCCATCCGCTCGCGGTTGGTCACGAAGTACGGGGACACGTAGCCGCGGTCGAACTGCATGCCCTCGACCACGTCGAGCGTCGTCTCGAGGCCCTTCGCCTCCTCGACGGTGATGACGCCCTCCTTGCCGACCTTCTCCATCGCGTCCGCGATGATGGCGCCGATGGTCTCATCGCCGTTGGCGGAGATGGTCCCCACCTGGGTGATGGCCTTCTTGTCGGCGGTGGGCTTGGACAGGCTCTTCAGCTCGGCCACGACGACCTCGACGGCCTTGTCGATGCCGCGCTTGAGGTCCATCGGGCTGTGGCCGGCGGCCACCAGCTTGAGGCCCTCCTCATAGATGGCGCGCGCCAGCACCGTGGCGGTGGTGGTGCCGTCGCCGGCCTTGTCGGAGGTCTTGGACGCGACCTCCTTCACCATCTGCGCGCCCATGTTCTCGAACTTGTTCTCGAGGTCGATCTCCTTGGCGACGGTGACGCCGTCCTTGGTGATCGTGGGGGAGCCGAAGCTCTTCTCGATGACCACGTTGCGGCCCTTGGGGCCGAGGGTCACCGCGACCGCGTCCGACAGGGTGCGGACGCCGCGCAGGATGGCCTCACGCGCGGACTGATGGAAGAAAATTTCCTTCGCTGCCATCGCAACCTCCTGAATTTACTGGGGGATTTTACTGGTACGACACGGGCCGTTAGCACTCGGCCATGGCGAGCGCCAACATAAGGGCCGCCTGAACGATGTCAACCAGGAAGGGTGGCCGTGTAGGCGAGCGGACGGCCTGAGGCACCCCGCCAGGAGGGGCGCCGTGGGCTATTGCGCGAAGCGGACCAGGGTGAGCAGTTGGCCCATGTCCAGGGGCTTGTGGAGCGTCAGGGCCACGCCCTTGCGCAGGCCGCGGTCCGTCACCGAGCCGTCCTCGCTGCCCGTCATCAGCAGCACCGGAACGCTCTGGAAGCGGGGGTCCGCCTTGAGCATCTCCGTGAACTGGATGCCGTCCATATGGGGCATCACGTAGTCGGTGATGACCATGCTGACCTGGTTGCGCTCCAGCACGTCGAGCGCCTGGAGCGCGTCGGACGCCGAGTAGACCGTGAACCCATGCATCTCCAAGAAGCGAGAGAGCATCGTGCAGAGTTCGAGATCGTCGTCGACGACAAGGATGTTCACGGGACTGAGCGCCGCACCAGGACGGGCCACGGAACGTAGCAGCCGTGCGCGGCGTTGACAACGAAGTGCGCGGCTTCATATGTCGCGGCCCCATGGGGACGCGGACGTCGAAGCGAACGGGGGTGAGCGGGATGGAGGCGCTGGACGCGGCAGCTGAGGCCTTCGAGACGGGCGACTTCGAGGCGGCCCTGGCCGCCGCCGACCGCAGCCTGGCCCAGGCCCCGGACGCGGTGGACGCCCTGCACCTGCGCGCCGCCGCCCTGGTGGAGCTGGGCCGCCTGGAGGAAGCCGGCCGGGCCTTCGGCGCCGCGCTGAGGGTGTCCCCGGACGACCTGGAGGTGCTCCTGGGCACCGCGGACTGCCTCATCTGCCGCGCGGGCGAGGACCGGGAGGCCGTGGAGGAAGGCCTGGGCTTCTGCGCGAAGGGCAAGCGCCTGGCGCAGAAGGCCGGCGACGTAGAGCTGCTCTACGAGTTCCTTCTCCTGGAGGGCATGGGCCTGAACCAGGTGGGCGAGTGCCGCGCAGCCCTGGCGAGCCTGGACGCGGCGCTGGGGCACATGCCGCGCTCGGTGGACGCGCAGTTGGAGCGGGGCATCGCCCTGTTCGAGCTGTGCCGCTTCGACGACGCGAAGGGCGCCTTCGACAAGGTGCTGAAAGACACGCCCGATGAGGCCTGGGCCCACCAGTACCTGGGGCTGATGGCGGAGCGCCGGGGCGACGAGAAGGAGGCCCAGCGCCGCTTCGCCAAGGCCCAGGCGCTGGTGCCGACGGAGTTCTTCCCGCCGGTGGAGCTGGGCGAGGCCGAGTTCGACCGCGCGGTGGAGGCCGCGGTGCAGTCCCTGCCCGGCCACGCGAAGCAGTACCTGGACAACGTCACCATCGCGGTGGAGGACCTGCCGGCGGATGAGGACCTGCTGGGTGAGGACCCTCCCCTGTCACCGAGCATCCTCGGGGTGTTCCGCGGCCTGGCGGTGGGCGAGCGCAGCGTGACGAACGCGTTCGACCACGTCCCCGCGTCCATCGTGCTGTACCAGAAGAACCTGGAGCGCTTCGCCCGCACCCGCGAGGAGCTCATCGAGCAGATTGGCATCACCGTCATGCACGAGGTCGGTCACCTCATGGGACTGGATGAGGATGACCTGTGGCAGCGGGGGCTGGACTGAGCGCCGCGAGCGTCTGGCGGATGCCGTCGCGGTACGGCGTCTTCCGGATGTCGCCGAGCAGCGCCCGCAGCGCCGAGTCGTCCATGATGACGGGCGAGGTGTGCAGGTAGTGCATCTCCCCCAGCTCGCGCATGAACGGGCTGAAGAGGCCGATGAGGCGCACCATCCCCGGCCCCAGCACGGAGTACTTCGCGGGGTGGCCGGCCTGGGCGTAGATGTCCTCCACCAGGGCCGCCTGGGAGGTGACGCCCGCGCCCCCGAGGTTCCAGAAGCGGCCGTAGGCGCCCGGATGGTCCATGAGCGCCGTCACGGTGGGCCCCACGTCGGGCACGTAGACGAACTCATGGGGCGTGTCGATGGGGCCGATGAGCTGGGCGCGCTTGCCCTGTGAGGCGGCGACGAAGGCGCGGTGGAGGAAGCTGTTCTCCACGCCCGGGCCGTAGAAGTCCGGGAGGCGGAGGATGGTGACATTGATGGAGCCCGTCTTGTCCGCCGCGAGCAGCAGGTCCTCCTGAGCCTTGCGCAAGCGGCCCTTGTTCGTGTGCGGCACGCGGGGGTGGGACTCGTGGACGACGTCCGTGCGAGGCCGGCCGTAGGGGTACACGCTGGCGATGAAGACGATGCGCTCCACGCCCTCGGCGATGGCGGCGTCGAGCGTGCGCTTCATCAGTACGGGGTGGAGGTGGAACTGCCAATAGGGCACGCCGACCAGATAGATGAGCGTCTGGACGCCCCGGGCCGCGGCCTGGATGGAGGCCATGTCATCGGGATTCCAGGTGACGATCTCCGCCTGCGGATCCGCCCCGAACTCCCGCTGGAGTCCCTCCCGGGAGCGCCCCACCACGCGGTAGCCCCGCCCCTGCCCCCGCAGCGCCTGCGCGATGCTGTGTCCGACGACGCCCGTGGCGCCGAACAACGCGACCGTGCCCATGTCCTGCTCCCTTTTCCGAACGGCGAGTGGTTTGTGAACACCGTTCATAAACGCCGTTCATCTACTGCTGGGCGTTCAGTGGGTCAAGGCCTACACTGGGAGCATGGGGATTGCGGAACGGAAGGCGCGCCAGCGAGCGGAGCTGCGCGAGCAGATTCTGCGAGTCGCCCGGGACATCGTGGTGAAGGAGGGCTTCCCTGCCCTCTCGATGCGCAAGCTGGCGGATGCGGTGGAGTACGCACCGGCGACGCTCTACCTCCACTTCGAGAACCGGGAGGCCATCGCGAAGGAGCTGTGCGTGCGCGGCTTCCAGGACCTGCTGGCCATGCTGGAGCCCGCGGCCCAGGTGGAGGACCCGCTGGAGCGCTTGCCCAAGCTGGCGGAGGCCTACATCCGCTTCGGCCTGGAGCACCCGGAGACGTACCGGCTGATCTTCATGGAGGACCCGAAGCTCTCCACAGCGCTGTTCGGGGACAGCCCGGAGGGCGCGGGGCCGAGGTCATTCGGGGTGCTGGTGCAGGTGTTCGTGGACCTGCTGGCGGCCGGGAGGCTGGAGGAAGGCACGAAGCCGGAGCAGTTCGCGGAGGTGCTGTGGGCGGGGGTGCACGGCATCGTGGCGTTGAAGCTGACGTGCAGCGGGTTCCCGGGTTCCCCCGCTGAGGAGCTCACGCAGGTGCTGGTGTCCACGCTGGTGAAGGGCTTGCCGGGACTGAAGGCGGAACAGACGCCGACGAAGGCCCGGTAGTGCTGTGGCCCCGGGTTGACGGGGTCCGGAGGGTCCGGCGTAATCGCAGACGGTAGGGCCTCCGGACCTGGTGGCCGGCCCGGTCTTCAAAACCGATGAGGGGCGCCGAGAGGCGTCCCTGGCGAGTTCGATTCTCGTGCCCTACCGCCAATACTTCCGAGGGGTTACGTCCCACTTAACCCACTTAGACCGTACCTGAACCGTCCAGTCACGTCCAGGCACGTCCACGGGACTGCGTTACCGGTGCGTTACGACAGAGCAGCCACCGGTCCCATCCGTGCCGACCAATTGCCCGAAGCGTGGAGCACTTGCCCCGACAAACGCGATCGCCCCGGGGCGCATCTGCCCCGCGCCCTGCATGAATCCCGTAGCGATGCACACCGGACAACCCTCCCACCTATCAGGGGAAAGTGACGTTGTTGATCGTCACCGTGCGTGCTCCCTCGGACTCCCACAGCTTGAGCGAAAACGGGCCGCGTGAGGATTCGGGAGAAGCCTCCGCCTCAATAACCACGCGCCCGGTTCCACCGGCTGCAATGGGTGACTTCTGCCACACGCGGAGCACCTTCAAATCAGTTCCAGGCGGACCGCGAAGTGCAGCGCCACTCGCAGTCCACGGCATCTCACCCCGCAAGCCACTCAGGAAGACTTCAAGGGCAACGCGCCCCGTTGAGCGGTAGCTATGCACTTTGAAGGGCAGGAGCGCGCTCTTGGCATCAGAGGCGATCGTCTCTGTCACAATCTTGCCTGCCACGCCGTTCACGTCGATTCCGCCAACCGCAAGCAAGCCAGCAACGCCCCCTGGGGCGCCATGCTCTGACAGCAAACGCGCGTTCTCTTGCTGGCACCGCAGAGCCTCCGCTCGCGCATCCCTCGCTTCTTGCTGATACGACTCGACGGCTCGCGCGCTCCGATAAACCTCAATGAGGCTGTCCGCCCGCGCGGGATGAACCGCTAGTAAGAACGAAGCTCCGGAAGGCGCTGCACCGTCGCGGAATCGCACTGACACCCGGAACTTCTCGCCAGGAAGAGCCTTGCTAGATGGGATCAGCCGCATCGTCGTGCGGCCCACATCAACATTCGCGAAGACGCTTCGCCCATCCAAGTCGACTTCGTCTTGCGCCAACTCAGAGTCGAAAAGAATCACCGTGGACAGGCCAGGGCTTATCGTGACTTCGACGGGCGAGCCGGAGGCATCCGCCTCCAATTCAATGCGCCGAGAACCTCCACTCAAGGCCGTGTTTCCCTGTGCCACCGCCCCCCCGGCAATGAGCAAGAGTCCGAGGAAAACGACCGATGATGTTGCATGCATCCGTCCGCAACTCCCTCATGCGGCATCGCGCGCACGCCGCGTCACTTAAACTCGTACACCGCCCGCACATCCCCTGTCGTGAAAACGCGGGCAGAGGCAGGGCTGTCATCGCCTGGCTTTCTCTCCAACCCCTTCACCAGAGACTCAGACAGGAGCTCCAGGCACACAGGGAAGCTCTTCCCATCGCGAGTACGCGCATGGGTGAATCGGCCATAGACGCGGTCACTTACCGCGAGCCGACCAGAGAAGACTGTGCCGTCGGGCATGCGCTTCCACTCACCGAGCAACAGCAATTCAGTCGGACCATCCGTCACCGCGATAATCTGCGGCCTTCTGACTAGGAACGTCACGCCGTGGTGGGCGCCTGCCTCGATACCCCACTTCTCCATCGCATCAGCGGCTCCCGCTGGGCACGGCTCTGGAGGCGGCGGCGGACGCACCTCTGCGCCAGGGCACGCCAACCCCGTGCATGCCGCCACGGCAACAATCGCCTTGCTCATGATGCCCGCGCCCTTCCTTCCAGACTTCGGTGGCATCGGGATCTCAGTCTTCTCCATCTTCACAGGTGTGGCCTCGGGGAGCATCGCAGGAGCAGCGATGGCCGCAGGGGTGGACTCCTTGACGAAAGGGGGATCTGCGGCGTGGACAGCTTGGGACGAACTCCCGGGACGCGCTACTTCCTGACGGGGCGGCATGGCCCCCGCGACGGGTGACGTCCGCAAGCTCCAAACCAGCACCACCGCGACGAGCACCAAGAGCATCGCCAGAGCGGCCGTGCCCCAAATTCGGGAAGCCGTCGCGGGCCTCGATGCCCCTGCCGTTTCGGAGTCCTTCTCCAACGAGGGAGGCCGCACCTCCAGCGGAGACGGAGTCTCCCAATTCGGCCGCTTGCCGCGCCGCGGGCGGTGAAGCGGTTCGTTCACCCACTTGTCGAGAGTGTCCCTGCCACCCTCCGTCGTCGCGGTGTCCTCACCGTGGCAGTCGCACAGCGGCACGTCCCACGTTGCGTCCGCCCCTTGCAGCAACACCTCAAGCGCAGCACGCAAAACCCCGGCACTCGGTACCCGCGCGGCTGGCGTCTTCTCCAACAGCCGCATGCACACGTCGCTAAGCGCCGAAGGCACACGCTCGTTCACCTGACGTGGAGGAAGCGCATCATTCGAGATGACGACATCCGCCAGCGTGAAATGGTCCCCCGTGAAGGGAGGCCGCGCGGTGAGGAGTCGATAGAGGACCACGCCCAGCGCCCACAAGTCGTCCGAGGGACCCGGCGTGTAGATGGCCCCAGGCACACGCGCGTTCTGACGGAAGAAGCTCCACGCCTCCGGAGAGCGGTACTCAGGTGTTCCGGGCGGCAGAATGTCCGCCGTGATTCCTGGCGCTCCCGCGTAGTCCCCCACGCCGAAGTCCACCAGCTTGGCCGCGCCATCCGCAGCGCGCACCATGACGTTGGCCTCCTTCACGTCACGGTGGAGCACCCCTGCTTCGTGTGAAGCCTCTAGCGCCCGCGCCACGTCCAGCATGACGCGCGCCACCTGCCTCGCGGAAGGGTTCTCCTCGGACGCCCAGACGTCCAACTGCCGCCCTGCCACGTACTCCATGACGATGACGCCGAACTCAGGAGACGCCACCGGCCACTTCCCGAAGCCGTGAATGCCCACCACGTTGGGGTGACTCAGCTTCAGCAGAATGGAGACTTCACGCTCGACCCGCGCACCCACGCGCGCCAGGTCCACCAACTTCAGCGCGTAAGCCTGCCCCTCACACCGTGCGAGGTACACGGCACCGAAGCCGCCGCTGCCCAGCCGACGCTCCACCGTGTAGCCCACTACCTGGGCACCGGGCGCGAGCGCTGCGAAGGCAGGCCCACGCGGCCTCACTGCGTCCGTCTCCCGGCCTTCAGGCCCTCGCTCATGTGCGCACCCTCCCAACTGGCTGCGCACCCTACCAAATGGACTACCCTGTAGGGAGTCCCTCCTTTCGACCGACTTATGCCGATTGACGTCTGACATCCATCATCAGTGTCTAGACGTCTGGCATTCAGTTCCACTAGGAAGAAGGCATGCAGGAAGTCACTTCCGCCCACGAACTTCGCAAGCAGCTCGCCGCCTTCATCGGCCCCGCCGCCCGCGCCGCGCGAAGCCGGTTGGGACTGACGCAAGCCGAAGTCGCCCGGCACCTGGGGATTGCCCACACCGTCTACAGCCGCCTGGAGCGTGGAAAAATGCTGCCGAGCGTCCCCACCCTGCACCGCCTCTGCGCGGTACTGGATGCGTCGCCCAACGAGTTGATGGGCCACACCCGCGCCACGCCTCCCGACACGGACTCGCCCGCCCGTCGCCACCTCTTCTGCCGGGTGCGGCAATTGGACGAGACTCGGGTCCGAGCGATGCTCGCGCTCCTTTCCCTCGGAACGTTCCATGAATGAAGAGCTGGCAATCACCATCGGCACGGTTGCGCGTGAAGCGAGGGAGAATCTGGGGATGACGCGCGCCGAGGTGGCAGAGCGCGTGGGACTCGTGGAGCCCGCCTATGGGCGTCTGGAGCGAGGGAAGGTGTTGCCCAGTGTCCCCGTCCTCCACCGCCTCGGCCTGACGCTGGGCATCTCCCCCGAAGCCCTGCTGGGCACGACGCCTCGGGGAGGAGGGAAGAAGCCACCACGCTCCCCTGCCCTAGAAGCAGAGACGCCCGAGCTGCGCCGCCTGCTGGCCCTCGCAAGGAAGCTGGACGAGGAGAAGCTGGACGCGCTCCTCCACGTTGCTACTGCGCTGACTCGCTAGTCCTTCTTCGCAAGCGCCTCAAGTTCGTGCGCGTCCAGCCCTTCTGGGTAGAGGCCGCCCTCACCGAACTCCACCACGTCTCGCAGGCAGCTTCCCTCCGCGATGACTCGGGCGACCTCCACCTGGGCATCCTGGCGCCCATACGTGGGATGCCGCTTCGTCAGCGCCGCTCGCAGCACGGCCCCCATGTCCGCCGCCGTGGCGAAGCGCTCCCCCGGGACGACGCGCAGAGCCGTGTGGAGAATGTCCTTCACATCCGCTGACAGCCCACCCACGGCCGTCTCCACATCCGCCGGACTAAAGCTGGAGAGCAGCACGCGCATCTGCGTCAACGGCAGGGAGGGAAACTGCTCGGCCATGAGGGGACTCATCCCCTTGGGAGTCGAAGGCACGTCCTCCACGTCGAAGAGGTGTGTGCCCGTCAGCAGCTCTACGAGCACCACGCCCAAACTGAAGACGTCCGAGGCCGGGGACAACGGCAGGCGCTCCAGGTACTCAGGAGAGGCATAGGCCACGTCACCCCGGACAAGATTCGCGGGGGATTCAAGCCGTCCCACCATGAGCGAGTACGCGGCACCGAAGTTGGCGAGCTTCACCCCGCCGTGCGCCCCCAGGTAAATGTGCCGAGGGTTGACGTCACGGTGGATGATGCCCAGTTGCTTGCCATCCTCGCCTCGCAACGTGTGGGCATAGTGAAGGGCATCCGCAATCTCGGCCCCGACGTAGAGGGCCAACGCCTCGGGCACGGGCTTCCGCCGCGCTACGCCCGCGCTTACCAACGTGTCCAGCGAAGGGCCGTCCACGTGCTCCATGACAACGTGAGGCATGTTCTGGTGAATCTTCAGGTGGAAAACCTGAGCGATGCTGGGGTGATTGAGCCGGAAGGCCAGTTGAATCTCATCGGAGAGCCGCTTTCGCTCCTCGTGGGTCGAGGGACTCGGCAGACGACGCACAAGACATCGTCCAGGAGACTCCTCCTCCAGTGCGTAACGGTGAGCCAGCAGCAGCGCCTCGCCCGTGGGCATCCGCATCAACTCGCGCACAGCCTCGTACCGGACGCCGCCCACTGTGAAGAGCGGCTGGGGAGTCTTTGAAGTCGGGAGTGGAGGGAGAACGCGGGACTGCGCGGGGCGTCTGTCACTGTCCGTCGTGGCGGGCATGCGGTCCTCGGGAGGCATGAGTGGGCTCCCGAGGATTCTCAACGAGATGAATCCATAAAGTCCACAGAACACGGACTTTATAGATTCACACCCTCACTGCGCGAACTGCGCCACGGTAAAGCCCAGCCCCACCCCAAGGGCTAACGCCACCAGCACCTTCACCAGCGGCACGTCGCCCGAGTGCTGGCGCAGCGCCTCGTTCTCCGCATGAAGGCGCCGCACCTCCTGAGCTGTGTCCACGCACCGCGACGTGGACAGCCAGCAGCCCTCGGAGACGTCCACCGTGCGCCCATCTTGAAGAATTACGGAGGCCCGCGCGACATCCAGGACTTCGCCCTCCGCACGCACGCCCCCGGAGAGAAGCAGGGTCAGCACCAACCCCAGCGGCCTCACAGCTTGCCGTCCCGGCGGAGCTGCTCCAACGCGGCCACCGCCATGGCCTTGCCGGTAATCTCCCCAGCCGCCACGGCCCCCGCCTCCTCGGCCCTCTCCACCGCCTCGTCACCAAAGAGCAGGGCTTTCAGGACAGAGAAGCCACCAGCCGCCCCGAGGCCAATGCCGAGCGCTTTCAGCAGCAGCCCCCAGGAAAACAGCTCTCCGGCCAGCAGCGCGTTGGCAACCGCGCCCGCCACGGACACCCCCACCGCCAGCGCCGCGCCCGCCCTCGCCGTGCGCAGCACCGGCAGCCACTCACCCCCGAAGCGGCGCAGCACGTAGACGAGCGCCACCACTGCCAGAGACGCGACGAGAGCCCAGTTGCGCGTCGTCACGGCATCGAAGACGAGGCGGGCGAACTCCTCGACGTGGCCCGGGTCCGGGACGCCAGACGCCTCGGAGGCCAGGGCGGGCGCAGCGAGGGAGAGAGCTGCAACCAGGAGGAAGGAAGGGCGAAGCATGGAAAGGCCTTTCGCGCGGGCCGCACGGCGCCATGCCGCGCGGCGGTCCGCTCTCCCTCCTCAATGGGGACACTTTCCGGCCGTGGTCCGCGCCTATGCCTCCGCCCTGAAGCGCACAGTGTCCAGGCCCACCCATGCCGCCCCCGCTGGCACCGAGTACACCTGCAAGCCGCCGTCAGGGTTGAGCTGCGCGAGGCCCAGGCCGTGACTCGTCGGCACGGGGAAGGCGCGCGAACTGCTGGGGCGGTAGCCCGCTGGCAGCCGGTGGAGATTCACGTAGCCCACCGTCCCTGGGCGCACGAGGCCACGCATGGACACCTCGTTGTCGCTGTTCTTGTAGTACCCCAGTGGCCAGCCATTCACGTCCCAGGGCGTCCAGCCATTCTCCAAGTCATTCAGCTGGCCGGTGCGAATGGTGGCCCAGGGTTCCACGAGGCCGCCAATGCGCTCCAACCGCACCGAGTCCACGTAGAGCCACGGACTGCCCACCGTCGCCTCCGTCAGCAGGCGAACCTGCACGTAGCGCGTCCCAGCGGGCGCGGTGTGGAAGCCGGTGAGGCGCTGCCACTCGCTGCTCGCGAGCGTCCGACTCGTCGTCGCGACACTCAGGAGGTTGAAGGCTCCGTCGTACCAAACGACATGCACGAAGAGAGGCGTGCCCAATTGCGCGGCCCTCACCATGACGTCCACGCTGTACTTGTCCCCGGGCCTGGCAATCATCGCCTGCGAGTCGAGACGGGTGCCGTTCGCCACCAGCCGCACGGCGCGCCCTCCGGTGTACGCGTCGGTTGTCACCTGGGCATGGGCGCCCCACAGGCCCACCGCGAGCGTCCACGCGTCTGGGGGCATGGCCTCGCTGCTCCAGGACTCGAAGTCCGCATTGGGCGGGGAGTCACCAAACGCTACCGCAGGCTGAAAGGAGGCCGGCGTCAGGTAGCCCGTGGTGACGGACACCTCCTCGGAGGGCGCGCCCACGTTGCCCTTGGTGTCTCGCCCCACCACCCGGCAGAAGTACGTTGTCCCAGGCGGCAAGTCGGAGAGTTGGAAGCGCGTCGTCTTCCCTCGGGCCGTGAAGGTGGCACCCGAGGGCGTGAAGCCCGCCGTCCGGGAGGTGTGCAACTCGCACTCTTCCCAGGCGGGGCCCGTCGCGGCGGGTGTCCACGTCACGGAAAAGCCGCTGACGGTGGGCGTCACCCGCATGCCCTGCGGCGCGGCGGGTCCGGCAAAGGGTGCGCTGGGAGCAACACCGGGCCGGGCGTCTCGCTCCAGCCACTCGCGCACGGACGTCGAGGGCTGGCCGCGCAGCACCAGCTTCATGCGCGCCGTGCCGTCCACGGCACACTGAAACTCCAACTCCTGTACGGCCAGGGCGTGGGGAGTGTCGAGGCGCACTCCATCCGGCAGCACGCGCACCACGTCCCCCAACTCGAGGCCGGGGTGCGGGTCCACCAGCATGGCTACCGTAAGGGGTGACACCGAGAGGTCGGCCACCGCGGCGTCAGCGAGTCGCTGTGCCTCGGCCTCGGTGTCAATGTTGCTGGAGGCCCCTTCCGCCAACTGCATCCACCTGCGGCCAACCTGGGCACGGGCAGCCGGGTTGCTGGCCGTCACCTTCTTGCGCTTCGCTGTCCCCGAGGCGTCCAAGTCGCGCGAGTCGCTGTAGATGACTTCGACATCCGTGCGGATGTCCACCAACTGCCGCGTCACGGACTCCAAATCTCCGTACTCGTCCGGGCCAAAACTCCAGTCCTCCAACGTCTGGAGTCTGTCCGGGGCGTACAGCGTCAACGCGTAGCCCCCGGTGTCCGCCCGCCACCGCATACGGCACTCCCACCCCACGCGCTGGGCAAGCGTGCGCGCCGCGTCCAGCACCGGCTCCACCTTCTGCGTGTACTTGCCGCGCTGGGAGAGAGGGTCCACGGGAGTGTAGAGGCCGAAGGCGGCAAGGCCGTTGTCATTGCAGAGGGCCTGAATGACGTCCTGGACGGGCACGCCGTGCGTGTCGTCCCCATAGTCCCGCTCCACTTCAATGAAGGTGTCCTGGAGGAGTCCGCCCAAGTCCCGGCCCACCACCTTCAACTCCTCGGGTCCCGCGTCCACCTCGTCCACCCTGCCCCGGAACACCTCGAAGTAGTCCTCCTCGCGGGGGGTACCTCGCAGCGGAGCCAAGCCCAGTTCCACGCGGAAGTAGGCCCCCTCGGCCAGCAGCGGCGCGAAGCTGCCCGAGGCGTTGGTGTTCGCTGGCGACTGCGTCACCAACGGAGAGAGGGAGACAGGCCCGCTCCGCACGAGGACCACCTCGGCCTCGGCCACGGGCGCGTCCACCTTCTCGTTGACGCGCACCCCCAGCACCCAGTCCGCGCCCAGCAGTGCATTCAGGTTGCGGTACGTGCCCGCCGCGTCGCGTACCCAGACGCGAGGGTGCGTGGAGTAGCCTGCGGGACTCGTGAGGAGGGCTGCTTGGAAGGCCGTGAGGGGACGCATGCGTCAGCGCTCCTGCAACTCGAAGTCGAATTCCTGGCCCAGCACGCGCGAGGTGCCTTCCCACCACTCCACTGCGCGCCCCTGCCCTACCCGGCCCAGCACCGTGCTCGGCTCATAGAGGGCCTCTCCCGAGGCCACGTGGTACGGGTACGGAGCACCGAAGGGCTGGCCCGCCGAGTACCAGGGCGCGACCCACGCGGCGGGAGCCACCCACGGCAGCACCACCAGGTCATCCACCAGCAGCGCGGCGTTGTTCGGGTTGGAAATGCCGCCAGAGAAGCCGCCCAGGTTGCGCAGTTGCACCGCCCCTCCCGGCAACTGGGAGGCTGTCGCCACCAGGAGGGCGCCGCTATTGGGCGTCCGGACGTTGAGTTGCCCGTTGTCGGAGATGAAGTGGCCCGCCCGGTGGACGTAGTGCCGCCAGTCGCCGCCCCCTTCCAGCCTCCACCAATAGGCCACCGTCCACTTCGTCCCCAGCGCCGTGGGCAACGTGAGGCTGGCGTTGACGGCCATGCGCAGGCAGCCGCCGTAACGGCCACCGGGCACTCCTGCGTCCAGCGTCCCGGACGTCGCGCTCGGCGCGAGGAAGGCACTGCTGCGCAAGTCCGCGTCGAAACTCCACACGTCCCCCTCGCCCTTGAGGAGGCCACGGTACGCGCGGGCGTCCTCCTGCGTCAGCGGGCCCGTGTTGCCCGCATAGCTGTACACCTCCCGGCGCTCGCTGCTGCGCAGCCAGCCGGAGAAGGCGCGACGGGACTCCCCCAGCAGTGTCGGCGTGTACGTCAGTCCCTTGTCCGACAGCACGGGCAGAGGAATCCCAGAGAGGGCGAGTGCGGGCATGCGAGGCCTCAGGTGGCGGAGTAGCGCGAAGTCAGCAGGAAGCGACTGCCGGAGGTGCGCACGTCCGCGCGCTGCTGGCGCAGCGTCTCGTCCCGGCGCGTGGCCTCCATGGCCGCGTCAATGTCGTAGCCGACAATGTTGTAGGTGACGGGAGCCCCCTGCGCCGTGGCGGCGGGCAGCATGGAGCGCACACCGGGGAAGAAGCGCAGCAGCATCTCCAGCAGCTGGGGCGGCAAGGACGTAATGGGCGAGGCAGCGTGCTCGCCCTCCCCCGGCCCTTCCGGCAACGCGGGCGTGGTGGGGCTTGGGGGCCGCGTGGGCCCCGTCTGCGCGTCCTCGGCCTCGAAGGTACGCAGCGCCCGCTTCCAGGCGGAGGGCACGTTGGTGAGGGCCTCGGTGGCCCGGGAGACGGCCTGGGTGTGCTCCCTGACGCGCGCCGTCTCCTCGGCACGCGCCATGGCGGAATCCCACGTCGTGTCCCCCAGCACGTCGAGGGCCTCGCCCATGGCGTCCGTGTCCACGCGCAGCCGGTTGAGGCTTCGCGCGAACTTCTCCAGCCCGTCAAAGCCCGTCCAGTCCACGAGGGAGGAAATGGCGCGGATGACTTTCTGCACCGCCCCCACCACCGCATTCCAGACGGAGCCAATGGCCTTCGCCATGTTGAGGAGCACCGTCCCGACGAATTTCAGCACCGAGAAGAGGGCCTTCAGCACTGGCCCTGCAATCAATTGCAATGGCGCCATGACGGCGAGGAAGGCCTGCCCCACCACCTGGAGAAGCGGTGCAAGCCCCTGGAGTATCTGGCCGATGAGCACCAGCGGCGGCGCCAGCGGGCGGAGCATGTCCCCCAGCAGCGTGAAGAGTGGCGTCAGCACCGACACCACCGCGTCAATGATTCCGGACACCGCGCCCAGCAGCGGCTGAAGCGGCACGAGGAAGGCGCCCAGGGCGTCCGCTACGCGCTGAATGAGCCCTTCAACAATGGCCAGCGTCTCGCGGAAGCCCTCGGACTGCATCAGCAGGTCCCCCGCCACGGCGGCCACGCCACCCAGCACGGAGCCGCTCGCCGTGAGGCCCTGGATGAAGGTGTCCACGAGGCCATTCAGCCGTCCGAAGGCGGAGGCGAACTTCTCGGCGAGGGCCGCGCGAGCGTCCTCCATGGCCCGCCGCGCCGCTTCGGCCAGGGCCTCGGCCTGCAGGCGCATTTCCCGGAAGGCAGCAGCACCGGCAGCCGCATCCGCGCGAACGCTGGCAACGTATTCGCGGCGGGCCTCCTCGTTGGCCTGGGCCTGGAGCTTCGCCAGCGCGGCCTCTCGGGCGGCCTCTTCCTTCGCGGCGGCGGCCAGGGCGGCCTTGTCCGTGGGCTTGCGGATTCGGGCCTTGCCCGGCGCGGACGTCCCCGTCAGTTGGGCGAGGAGGGCCTGCACCTTGTCCGTGAGGTGCTCCAGGTTGAGGGCCTTGGCGAGGTCCGCCCCCAGCCTCTTGGCCCCCGCGAGGCTGGTATTCAGCCCGAAGGCGGCGCCCTCGGCGAGTGTCCGCCCCGCGCCGGCCACAGCCACGCCCACGGCCTCGGCGGTCTCCTTCGCGCCACTCCAAAGCAGTTGGGCGCCCTGGCCCAGGGTGTCGAGGAGCTGCTTGCCCGTAATGGTAGAGACGTCCCGGAAGGTGTCCGCCAGTTGGGAGAAGCCTGCCGCCCTGGCCACCGGCTCCAGGAGGCGAGAAACGCCCCGTACCAAGGACGCCACCTTCTCCAACACCGTGGCGGCGATGCCGCGCAGGAAGTCCCCCAGCGCGGAGAAGGCCCGGGAGAAGGAGTCCGCGACTCGCCCCGCCCACTCGCTGATTCGTGCGCCCAGGCCCAGGAAGAATTCGGCAAGGCCCGTGCTGCTGTCCTCCCAGGCCGCGTAGACGCTACCCGCCAGCAGCACCACGCCCGTCACTGCGGCGGCCACGGCGGCCAGCGGCACCAGCAGCGTCCCGAAGGAGAGGGCCAGCCGCGCCAGGCTGCTCTTCACGGAGGGAGCCGTGGCCACCATGCCGCCCATGGACGCAGTCACCTTGTCCATGGCACCCGCCAGCGCAGCCAGGGCCGAGGAAGCGTTGAGGGCGTTGAGGATTTTCAGCAGGGCGCCCATGCCCATGGCCAGCGTCTCGACGACTCCCGCCACCTTCCCCACCGCGCCCAGGGCCAGCCC
>NZ_JABFNS010000069.1 GCF_013116825.1 Myxococcus xanthus | reverse complement strand
CGGTGGCGCGGGGGAGGGCAACGATGACCTGGGCTCGGGTGGCGGCGCGGGCGGCGGAGTTGTGCTCATCCGGGCCAGGACGTTCTCGGGCGCTGGGCGCTTCTCCGCGGATGGGTTCGCCGCCAGCCACACGCCGGGCGACGATGGCGCGGGCGGTGGTGGCGCGGGCGGTGTCCTCATCCTTCGCGCGCAGGACGCACTGTCCTGCGGGAGCGCCCAGGCCGCGGGTGGCAACGGTGGCAACGTCAACTACCCGGGCTGGGTGCTCGGCCCGGGCGGTGGTGGTGGTGGCGGCGCTGTGCTGTTGCAAGGGGCGACGGCGTCGTGCCCCAGGATTGTGTCGGGCGGCGTTGCCGGGACCCTCACCCCGTCGGATGGCGGAACGCATGGCGCGGGTACGGGGAGCGAAGGCTTCGTCGAGGAATACCACGTGGCCTACCGCACGCCCGGGACGCCGTCTGTCAGCGCTCCCGTGTCCGGAGCGGTGGGCGTTCCTCTCCGTCCTCGCTTCGAAGGCCGGGCGGACCCTGGTGTTCGAGTCCTCGTGTTCGTCGATGGCGTGGAGCGGCTTCAGGTGAGCTCTGGCGCGGATGGTGTGTTCACCGCTGGCATTCCTCCGTATCAGGCGCCGCTCGATGTCGGAACGCACACGGTCCACGTGGTGACGGAGGCGATGGGGGCGTACAGCGCGCCCTCCGCGCCTGTGTCGTTCTCTGTCGCGGCCACCCTGGAGGATGGCGGCGTGGTGGTGGAGCCCATCCTGGTGATTCCGCAGGACGGAGAGACGGTGGGAACCACGCCGCTGTTCGCGGGCGTCGCGCCCAACGGGCAGACGGTGGGCATCGAGGTGGACAACGGCCCCGAGGTCATCATCCCCGTGGATGGCGCGGGCCGCTTCCGCTACCAGTGGCCTGCTGAATCGCCGCTGGCGCCGGGCCCTCATTTCGTCACGGTTCATTCGCACAACGAGGCGGGAATCAGCGGGCCCTACTCGCAGCCCATCCGATTCGAGTCCCAGGCGGTGAGCAGCGAGGGTGACGGAGGGACGTCCGGGCAGGATGCGGGCGCGTCCCAGGGAGATGGTGGCCCCCAGGTCCCGGAGGACGGTTGGCCGGTGCTGGTGGTCCCCGCTGATGGCGAGGTCGTGGACTCCACGCCGCTCTTCGCGGGCGCGGCAACGGCTGGCGCCACGGTGGTCATCGAGGTGGACGGCATGGAAGTCGCCACGGTGACGGCCGATGACACCGGGGCCTTCCGTTACCAGGTGCCCCGCGAGAGCGCGCTGTCCGTGGGCTCGCACGAGGTCGCGGCGCAGGAGTACCTCGTCACCTCCAGTCGCGTGCCGGCGCGCTCGCGGACCACGGGCTTCGAGGTGCGGGGGCCCGCGGCGCTCGACGTGGGGTGTGGCTGCGGCGCCTCGCCCGTGGGCGTGGTGGGCTCCTGGGTGTTGCTGGCGGGACTGGCCGGCCTGTCGCGGCGGCGGCGCGGATAGCGGTCCGCGAACGGCCGGCCTGCCCGGTGCGCTAGTCGTCGCCGAGCAGGCTGCCCAGGCCGACGCCCCCCAGCACGCTGCCCTCGTCGCGAGCGCCACCCGGGCGCGCGGCGGAGAGGATGCGGCCCGCGAGCCGGCTGAACGGGAGCGACTGGAGCCACACCTTGCCGGGGCCGCGCAGCGTGGCGAAGAAGAGGCCCTCGCCGCCGAAGAAGGCCGTCTTGATGCCGCTCACCATCTGGATGTCGTAGTCCACGGTGGGCTGGAACGCGACGATGCAGCCGGTGTCCACGCGCAGCAGCTCACCCGGGCCCAGCGTGCGCTCGTGCAGCGTGCCGCCGGCGTGGATGAAGGCGAGCCCGTCACCCTGGAGCCGTTGCATGATGAAGCCCTCGCCGCCGAACAGGCCGGTGCCCAGCTTCTTCTGGAAGGCGATGCCCAGCGACACGCCCTTGGCCGCGGCGAGGAAGCTGTCCTTCTGCGCAATGAGCTCGCCGCCGAGCTCACGCAGGTTCACCGGGATGATTTTTCCCGGGTAGGGCGCGGCGAAGGACACCTTGCGCTTGCCGCTCCCGCTCTTGTTGAGGAAGACGGTGGTGAAGAGGGACTCACCCGTCAGCAGGCGCTTGCCCGCGCCGAGCAGCGAGCCGAAGAAGCCGCTCGTCTTCTCCGAGCCGTCACCGAAGATGGTCTCCATCTCGATGCCGTCCTCCATGTACATGAGGGTGCCGGCTTCGGCGACCGCGGCTTCTCCGGGGTCCAACTCCACCTCGACGAACTGCAGGTCCTCGCCGTAGATGTGGAAGTCCACTTCGTGCATGCGTGCCATGGATGCGCTCCGTCGTGAGGAAACGGCGCGCACCATAGCCGCCCAGCGGTGGGGCTACCGCGACAGAATCAAAGCCAGGGTGGCCACGAGCCGGGCGTCGTCGCCGCCAATGGCAGGCGGAATCGACAGCGATACCGGGTTCTCCAATCCGGCGAGGCACGAACGCCAGCCTTGATAGCGGCCTTCCTCGGAGGCGGTGAGCTGATAGCTGCACCGGCCCACGTCGCCCTTGAACGTCCGCGGCGTCACCTGGAAGTCGGTGAGCTGCCCGCCGAACGTGCCCTTGGCGCGCAGGGCTCCTTCTTCCTGCGTCATCCGCAGGTCCACGGGGCCGCTTCCATAGATGCCGCGGATCCGCGCGGCGTCCAGCGTGAGGTTGAGGGGCCTGCCGAAGGCGCGGCCTCGAAAGGAGCCGTCGCTGAAGCCGACCTGCAGGTCAGGGCTGGTGAGGTCGCGGTCGGTGACACGCGCGTTGAGCGCGACCCGAGGCGTTCGCAGGTCCAGGTACTGGACGGGCTGGGCCCAGGCCGAGCCGGCCGCTGCAAGCAATGCGGCTGTGAAGATACGTGAAGTTCTCATGTGTTGAACGTAGCTGGCTCGCCAACCCGTCACCCGTGTCTTAGGTGTGGTGCACGAGATGAGGCGTTGGCCCGCCTGGCGTACGGGCGGGTTGCCGGGCATCGGCCATGGAGGTCGTCATGTCCCCGCGTTCCGGGCGCGGTCAGGGCTGGTGCCGGTGAGAAGGAGGTGGTCGTTCGTGGCGGAGCTGACCCCAGGTGTGGAGCAGGAGGCCCGGCGGCCCGCCGTGTCCCTGTCGCTGGCATGGCGGTGGTTGATGTCGCTGGGTGGCATCCTCACGTTGATGGGCGGGCTGCACGCGTACATCGCGGTGCGCCTGTTCGTGAGCCCGCGGCTGCCCCTGCCGTGGGCATGGCTGGGGCCCTTCCTGGTGGCGCTGCTCTTCCTGTCGCTGCCGGTGGGAATGGTGGTGTCGCGCCGCGAACCGACCCTCTGGACGCAGGTGCTCCAGTGGACGTCCTACGTGTGGCTGGGCGCCTTCGGCATCCTGCTGAGCGCGGTGGTGGTCGCGGACCTGGTGGGGCTGGGCCTGTCGTGGTCGGGCGTGGTGACGGACGCGGTGGCCCTGGCCAGGGGCAAGGCCCTGGTGGCGGTGGGGGTGACAGTGCCGGCGGTGGTGTACGCCTTCATCACGGCGCGTGGCCGGGCGACGGTGGAGCGGGTGACGGTGCCGGTGGTGGGCCTGGCGCCCGGGCTCAGCGGCCTGAAGGTGGTGCAGATTTCGGACATCCACGTGGGGCCCACGTTGGACGGCCGCTGGCTGCGGCGCGTGGTGGAGCAGGTGAACGCGCTCCAGCCGGACGTGGTGGCCGTGACGGGCGACCTGGTGGACGGCGCCGTGGACGCGCTACGGGACGAGGTCATGCCCCTGTCGGAGCTGCGCGCGTCCCTGGGCGTCTTCTACGTCACCGGCAATCACGAGTACTACCACGGGGGACCGGCCTGGGCAGCGGAGGTGGCGCGCCTGGGGCTCACCGTCCTTCAGAACGAGCACCGGGTGGTGGAGCGCGACGGAGCGCGGCTCACCATCGCGGGGGTGACGGACCATGACGCGGGCCACATCATCCCCTCGCATGCCAGCCGTCCGGAGTTGGCGCTGCGCGGGGCGCCGCAGGGCGTGCCGCGTCTGTTGTTGGCTCACCAGCCCCGGTCCGCCCTGCGCGTGGCGGAGGCTGGCGTGGTGGTGGACCTGCAGCTTTCCGGGCACACGCACGGCGGACAGGTGTTTCCCTTCATGTTCCTCATCAAGTTGCAGCAGCCGGTGGTGCGCGGTCTGGCAACCATTGCCGGGGTGCGCGTCTATACCCACAGGGGGACAGGCTATTGGGGGCCTCCGCTGCGGTTGGGGCCCTCGCCTGAGATTGCGGAACTGACCCTGGTGCCTGCCCCGGGTTGATTGCGCACCATGTGCAACTGTTGAGTATCCGCCTAGAGTCCGGGGCCTTCTTTACTGAAGAGGGTCACTCCCCTGGATCTGGCAACGCTCAACAAGCTGCTCGCGGTCGGTGTGCAGAACGGTGCATCGGACATCCACTTCCGGCCGGGGGATCCGCCCATCTACCGGGTCAATGGCGCGCTCCGGCCCTTGAAGATGGAGAAGCTACACGCGGACCATACGCGACAGGTGGCAGTCCATGTCGTGTCGGACCCCGAGGTGAAGAAGCAGATTGACACACTTCAGGAGTGCGACGCGTCCTACAGCCTCCCGGGCGTGGCGCGCTTCCGGGTGAATATCTACCGGCAGCGGGGCTCGCTGGCGTGCATCCTGCGCATCATCCCGGATGAAATCCCAACCATTGACGGGCTGGGATTGCCGCAGGTGTTGAAGAAGATTGCCGGCAACGAGCGCGGGTTGGTGCTGGTGACGGGGGCGACGGGCTCGGGGAAGAGCTCCACGCTGGCGGCAATGATTGACCACATCAACCGCACGGAGAACCTGCACGTCCTCACCATCGAGGACCCCATCGAGTTCATCTACAAGAACATCAAGTCCTCCATCTCCCAGCGGGAGATTGGTCCGGATACGCAGAGCTTCGCGATTGCGCTGCGCGCGGCGCTGCGCCAGGACCCGGACGTCATCCTGGTGGGCGAGATGCGCGACACGGAGACCATCGACATCGCGCTCAAGGCGTCGGAGACGGGCCACCTGGTGCTCTCCACGGTGCACACGACGGATGCGTCACGCACCATCAACCGCCTGGTGTCGGTGTTCCCCGCCGAAGAGCAGACGATGGTGCGCATGCGCCTGGCGGACTGCCTCAAGGCCACGGTGTCGCAGCGCCTGCTGCCCAGGGCCAGCGGGAAGGGCCGCACCGTGGCGTTGGAAATCATGGTGCAGACGAAGACGGTGGAGCAGTACATCCGCGACGACCGCGCCAACGAGCTGAAGGACGTCATCGAGAAGGGCCGAGACATGTTCGGCATGCAGTCCTTCGACCAACACCTGACGCAGCTCTATCGGGAGGGGCTCATCACCCTGGAGACGGCGCAGAGCGCGGCCTCCAACCCGGCCGACTTCCAGCGCGCGCTCGAGTTCGAGTGAGCGCCGGGCCCGGATGACGGGGCGGGCAGCCGCCTCGCCCGGGCTTGAGGGCCTGGCGCTCGCTCCCCGTCAGGACAGGGCCACCGAGGCGAAGGTCGGCTGCGCGCAGGGAGCCTTGCGCCCTGTACAATCCACGCCACTGCGAGGGGGCTGCCGATGCTGACGTTCGAAGTGGATGCCGTCGAGGAGGCTTCGGCGCCTCCCGTCACCGCGCCGTTGGGGACGTTCGTGAAGGACGCGCTCTGGATGGCGCCTGGGCCGGACACGCGGGTGCTGGAGACCCACGGCGTGCATCCGTTGCTCGCCGCCGTCCACACGGCCTTCGCCGAGCATCGGCCGCTGGTTCTCTCGCCGGACGCCATCTGGCTCACGATGGCGCAGGGGGTGGCGCAGCACATCCGGTTGAACGCGGAGGCGCTCCGCGGCCGGCTTGTCCAGCATGAAGGCCGCAAGAAGCTGACCGTCGAGGTGGATCAGCTGCCGACGAATGACGCGGACTTCCTGATACTGTTCTCCGCGTTCCGCTGCCAGCTCCGCCAGGCCCTGGGCCCCGGGCTGCCCCGGTTGCTGTCGTGTGATTTCTCCACCAGCACCGACATCGAGCGCATGGCGGGAGACGTGGTGCTGATGGACGCCATGTCGCCGTACTTCGACTATGAGATGCTGTGTGTTTGCGGCATCCCCCGAATCACCCTGCTGGGGACGCCCGAGGACTGGCGGTCCATCCGCCGCCGCATCGACGTCATCCAGGAGCTGGACCTGGCGTGGTGGACGTCTTCCCTGGTGCCCATCGTGGACGCCTTCGTGAGCGCGGCCGAAGGGAACCCCGACCGTGAGTACTGGAAGCAGCTCTACAAGCCCAAGGCGGCGTATGGAGTGGACCTCGCCACGGGCTGGATGGCGCGGCTGTTCCCCTACGTCGCGACTCGTGGGGCCTACACGGAGAGGAACCCGCTCCTGAGCATCTCGCATGCCGAGATGATGGCTTCGCGTGCGACGGCGCCGACGCTCGCGTGGAATGCCCCGCGGCTTGGTGTGGCGCTGAAGGATGTTCCCGCGAACCTGTCGAGCGTGGCGCTGCATGTGGAGACACAGCCCGTTGTCTTTCGTGAGACGTGGACACTGGAGGCGGGCGTCCTGAGCGTGGCGGTGGATGGCACGGGCGCGCTCCTGCCCAGAGCCGGGGTCGTCGTGCGGCGCGGCGATGGCTGCTCGCTGATGGAACTCGTGGAGCGAATCCTCGCGGAGCACACAGGGACACGCGCCACCCGCGTGGGTACCTTCAGCGGAGCCGCAGAGCTCAACGCCCTTTATGATCAGCTTCAGGAGGCCACGCTTCTACCCGGCGGCCGTGCGTGGCGCCTCCGGCCCTGTTCTGAGCACGCGGAGGTCCGCATCCCCATCGACAATGATGGGCGCAATGTGTCGGCGGTTCTGGCACTCGTCGACCTCCCTGATGGCACCGTGCTCGCGTGGCGGGATGGACTGGACAGTGGCCTCCATTGCGTCGTCCGTTTGAACGCGAGCCAACTGGTGCCTTTGCCGAAGCCCAAGCCGGATGAAATCCAAGGCTGGACGGTGGCCGGTGGGCGGCCCGGAATCCCCATCCTGCGCGCCCAGCAACGGGCCGCAGAGGTTCCCGTCGTCGGTACTTCCCTCGTGGCCGTCCTCGCCCAGGCGCTCCAGCATGGCGGCTCCACGGACCTCCCCACCCAGGGAACGCTCGGCGAGCGGCTGTTGCCCTGGGAACTCCCGCGAAGCTAGCGGGCGCGCGGCAATCCCCAAGGGAAATAGCAGGGTCAAATCAGACCCGATACATGTGGATAGGTGTTACCTCTGACCCGCTGAACGGGCGTTTCAGGGCACCCGACTCCGTGGGTTTGAAGGTCCAGGAATTGAAGCAAAGGTTGATATTTCCGCTATTGCTGGTTATTGTCGCGTTGTGTCCAGCGCCCCCGCCCCCCTGATTCGCCGTGCGCAGTCCCTCCTCGATGCCCGCCATCTGGTGGAGGCTGGCGCACTGCGTCTGCCCCTCGAGCCCACTGCCGCGCCCGTACGGCGTCACCGGAGCGCGCCCAAGGGGCCTCGGGTGATGCTCGTCTCGGAGGAGCCGCTCTTCCGGCTGGCGATGGGCCGCGAGCTGGCGTCAGACTTCGAACTGGTCCCCACGTTGGGCATCGCGTCGGCGGATCGGCGGATGGACCTGGGCGTGGTGCCCGAGGCGGTGATCGTGGACCTGGACTCCGTGGCGCGAGCGGCCGTGCCGACCTTCCTGGCACGGCTGGTGGAGCGCGACCTGGCGGGGCCACGCATCCTCGTATCGTCCTACTTCCGTCCCGAGGTGGCGGCGGCCTACAGCGCCTCCAGCCTCACGCACTTCGCGCTGTCCCGCCCGTGGCGCCCGGGCGCGCTGCGCACGCTGGTGGAGTCCGTCATGGGGCTCTCCGGGCTGCGCGCCATGACCGCGGGGCGCTGAGGAACATGGCATGAGCCACGCGGCCCCCTTCTCCGAGCGGCTGGTGGATGCGGGCCGGGGTCTGCTCACGGGTTTCTCGAGCGCGTCGGTGGGCGTGGCTCGCAGCGTGGGCGTGGTGCTGAAGGCGATGGGCGGAGGCGTGGCGCAGTGCGCGCGCGGCCGGCCTCGTGAGGGACTGCCCCAACTGGGACAGGGCCTGACGCGCGTGGCGCAGCTCCCCGCGGATGCCGTGTTGATGGTGGGCGGGCGCGTGCTCAGCTCGGTGCAGGTGCTGGTCGGTCTGGAGCCGCCGGGCCGCCGCCTCTCGGCGGAGGAAATCTCCCGCCTGCGGCCCATCTTCGGAGACAGCCTGAACTACGCGGTGGTGCGGTTGAAGGTCGGCCGGCTGGGCCTGCTGGGCCTCCCCGGGCGGGCCTTCGCGCACGGCAACACCGTCTTCGTTCCGCCTCGGAGTGGGGGCGTGGACTTCGGCCTGCTCGTTCATGAGCTGACGCACGTGTGGCAGCACCAGCACGGCGGCACGGCCTACCTGAGCGCCGCGCTGGCCGCGCAGTGGTCCGGCGATGGATACGACTGGCGCAAGGGCGTGAGCCGCGAGAAGCGTTGGGCTCAGCTCAACCCCGAGCAACAGGCCCAGCTCATCGAGGACGCGGCCGTCGCCGGCCTCATCCCCTTCACCGCGTCTGTGTCCCCGCGCATGAAGCTGCGGGGCTGGTCAGACGCGGCGCTCGACCTGCTGGATGAGGCCGTGGTCTGCCTGCACGCGGGCCGCGGCGCGCCCTGAGCGCTCACAGCTTGGGCGGGTCGTGCTCGGCGAGGAGCCGGGACACGCCTACCGGGAGGGGCTCGCGAAGCTGGGCGCAGCCCGCTCATCCTGGCCGCGCTGTCGCTGGCGCCGCGACGCTGAGTCGTCGCGGGGGGCCTGAACGCCAGCGGGGCCCCGGGCCCGACGAGAAGGTCGGACGCGGAGCCCCGTGGGTGCTCGCTCATGACTGTGCGGGCGCTCAGCCCCGGTACTGGTGCACCGCCATGATGGGGTAGTTCATGCTGGAGATGGTGACGCGCTGCGAGCCATCCGAGTTGACGTTGTTGGAGCCGATGAACGTCGGCTTGCCGTCCTTCCAGCCCGCGAACATCACCACGTGCTGGCCGCCGTTGGTCTTCATGGAGACCACGTCACCCGGCTTCGCGTCCTTCAGGTCGATGCGCTTGAACTGGGGGTCCCTGTCCAGCTTGGCCATCAGGCCCATCACGCTGTTGTCGTGCTGCGAGTCGGAAATCTGGCCGGACTGCTCCAGCACGGCGGACACGAAGTTGGCGCAGTTGACGTTGTTGGGGACCCAGTCCTCCATGTCCGCGCCCACGCCGTTCTTCTCCAGCTTCAGCGAGCCCGCGTTCTTGCCCAGGTGCTGCGACGCGATTTCGAAGGGGCTGCCCTTGGGGCCGCGGATGCCGGGGCCGGAGCTGCTGGGGCCCTGCACGTCCTGCGTACCGCCGCTGCTGCCGCCGCCGCCCGTGGCGCCACCCGCGCGGCCCGCGGAGCCGCTCTCGAAGGAGTCCTTCGAACCGGGGATGTTCAGCGACTTGCCGGCGTAGATGAGGTCCGCGTTCTTGATCTGCGGATTCGCCTTCATCAGCGCGCTGACACTGGTGTTGTAGCGCTGCGCCAGGTGGGAGAGGGTGTCGCCCGACTTGATGCGGTAGCTGCTGCTCATGGGGGGCTCCGTAGGCTCTGGAGCGGCGCGAGGGCGCCGCATGTGCGTCTTGCACCTATTCTCGAAGCCTGAGACCCGGAGTTGCGTGCCTCTTGATTTTCAAGGCCAGCGCCCCGGAACCCCCCGTGATTCCAGCGAATTTCCCCGACGGTGGGTCGAAAAACACTTCAAAAGGCGTCCTGGCCTCCGCGGAGGCTGCCAGCGCCAGCGAGCTGCCCTACCTTGGGCGGCATGAGCGCGCTGTCCCGGAGATTGAACCTGGACTGGGTGCTGCCCTCGCTGGCGGTGGGGGGCCGCTTCCCCATCGATACGGCGGAGCACCTCGCGGGGGCGCTTGGCATCCGCTGTGTGGTGGACGTGCGGGTGGAGGCCTGTGATGACGAGCACGTCCTGCGCGAGCACGGCATCACCTTGTTGCACCTGCCCACCGAGGACCTCCGGGCCATCCGTGGCGACCGGCTGGATGACGGCGTCGCGTGGGTGACGGACCAGCTGGCCCGGGGCCACAAGGTCTATATCCACTGTGAGCATGGGGTGGGGCGCAGCGCGCTGCTCGCCTTGTGCGTCCTGGTGGCGCTGGGGCATCCGCCGTTGGAGGCGCTGTCCCTGGCGAAGCGGCGGCGCTGGCAGGTGTCACCCAGCACGGAGCAACTGCGCACCTTCATGGCGTGGGCGGAGGCCTGGCGTCAGCGGAACGCGGCGACGTGGCGTGTGCCCACGTTGGAGGAGCTGGCCGCGATTGCGCACAGCCACCTGACCCAGCCGCCACCCGCTTCCCGCGAGAATGAGGACTGAGGGAGCGCCGCGATGCTGGTGTGTCCGGAGCGCATCCGCGAGAAGTGGAGCCGACCACGGAGGCGCGGGCGCTGGTCAGTGCCTGGTGGGTGTGGACGCGCGGATGTAATGACGTGCAATCCCGGCTTTACTGTCGTCCCCTGACATCTGGTGGCTGGCGGGTGCCGAGGCGCTTGAAGCGGGCCAAGGCTCCGCGCATGGTGTTGGTGTGAGCTCCATTCCTCATCCTGACTTCACGGCCGCGCGTTTCGCCTCCTGTCCGGACGCGCGCTTCCAGCCTGCGCCCGCGGACGGCGTGTTGCCGGAGGGTTTCTTCACCACGACGAATCTCCCCACCTACGTGCGCGTGGGCGGCGCGTGGCGCATGCCGCGCGAGCCGCGCATGGACGGGGCGCTGGTGCTGGATGCGCAAGGCGAGCTGTGGATTCGCGAAGGCCGTCGCGTGCGTGCGGGCGAGCGCGTGGTGGTGGGCTTCGCGGAGGACGGCAGCGAAGGCGTGTTCGTGAACGCCGCCTACCTCGCGGATGAGGGCGAGGGGGAGTTCAAGTTCATGACGAGCGCGGTGTCCCGCGAGAAGCCCATCGACTACGCGCACATGGCCCGGGTGCTGGTGGACGAGCGGGAGCGCGGGGGCTACCCCATCTGGGTGACGGGGCCGGCGCTGGTGCATTCGCGAGCGCGCGCGGACATGACGTGGTTCGTCGCCAATGGCTTCGTGGGCGCGCTGCTGGCGGGCAACGCGGTGGCGGTGCATGACATCGAAGCCTCCATCTTCGGCACCACGCTGGGGATGAGCGGCTCGGGCGAGGCCACCTCGGGCGGCCACGGCCTGCACATGCGCGCCATCAACAAGGTGCGGGCGGCGGGTTCCATCGCCAAGGCGGTGGAGGCCGGGGTGATTACCAACGGCATCATGCACGCGTGCGTGGTGCACAAGGTGCCCTTCGTGCTGACGGGCTCCATCCGTGACGACGGGCCGCTTCCGGACGTGGTGACGGACAACCTGGAGGCGCAGGTGGCGATGCGCGAGCACGCGGTGAAGTCCACCATGGCGGTGATGATCGCCACGGCGCTGCATGCCATCGCCACCGGAAACATGCTGCCGGCGTTCGTCACGGAGAAGGACGGCTCGCTGCGAGAGCTGCCCACCATCTGCGTGGACTCGTCCGAGTTCGTGGTGAGCAAGCTGAAGGACCGCGGCACGCACCAGGCCTTTGGCGTGGTGACGAACGCGCAGGACTTCATGCATGTCCTGCGGCTGTACGTGGAGCGTGACCTGGCGGCGCGCGGGCTGCCGGTGCCGGGGGACGCGCTGAGGAAGTAGCGAGCGCCTCCCGGCCGCGACGGCGGGCCTGGCATCAGTGGCCAGGCTCGCCTGGGTGTCTTCGCGTCAGAACGACTCTTCCGGCACCTCCATCAGGTCCAGGTTGCCGTGCTCCACCATGCGGGCGGCGTGGGCGACGCCGGGCAGCACCTCGTGGCAGAACCAGCGGGCGCTGGCGAGCTTGCCCACGTAGAAGGCGCGGTCCCCGGGGTTGCTCTTCATGCGCTCCAGCGCGACCTCCGCGTGGCGCACCAGCAGCCAGCCGATGACGACCTCCGCGACGGCGGCCAGCACGCGGTTGCCCTGCAAGCCCACGTGATAGACGGACTCGCCCAGCTTGCCCATCAGCGTGCCGAGCATCGTCTCCAGGTCGCCCAGCGCGCGGCCCAGCGCGGCGCGCTCGGCCTCCAGCTCCTTGCCCTCTCCGGTGCGCTCGGCCGTCTCGCGAATCTGGGACAGCAGGCCCTGGAGCGTCGCGCCGCCGTCGCGCGCCACCTTGCGCATGAGCAAGTCGAGCGCCTGGATGTGCGTGGTGCCCTCGTAGAGCGTGTCGATTTTCTGGTCCCGGATGTACTGCTCCACCGGATAGTCCTGCAGGTAGCCGGAGCCGCCGTGGACCTGGAGCGACAGCGCCAGCAGCTCGTAGGCCTTCTCCGAGCAGTAGCCCTTCACCAGCGGCAGCAGCATGTCGTTGAGCGTGTCCAGCTCACCCGCCTCGGTGGCGCGGTGGCCGCCCTTGCGCTCCACGCCGTCCTGGATGAACGCGGTGTAGAGGCACAGCGCGCGCATGCCCTCCGCGTGGGCCTTCTGCGCCATCAGCATTCGGCGCACGTCGGGGTGACGGAAGATGGGCACGCGGGGCGCCGTCTTGTCCCGGGCCTGCATCAGGTCCGCGCCCTGGAGGCGGTCCTTGGAGAAGGCCAGCGCGCGGCCGTAGCCGGCGGACAGCGTGGCCATGGACTTCACGCCCACCGCCATGCGGGCCTGCTCGATGATGTAGAACATCTGCCGGATGCCGTCGTGGACCTCGCCCAGCAGCAGGCCGCGGCAGGGCTTCCCGTCGCCGAAGGTCAGCTCACAGGTGACGGAGCCCTTCAGCCCCATCTTCTTCTCCAGCTTGGTGCACACCACGCCGTTGGCTTCACCCAGGCTGCCGTCCTCGTTCACCCAGTACTTGGGCACGACGAACAGCGACAGGCCCTTGGTGCCGGGCGCCGCGCCTTCCGGACGCGCGAGCACCATGTGGATGATGTTCTCGGACATGTCCGAGTCGCCGTTGGTGATGAAGCGCTTCACCCCTTCGATTTCCCAGACGTCGTCGGAGACACGGCGGGCCTTGGTGCGGGCGGCGCCCACGTCGCTGCCGGCGTCGGGCTCGGTGAGCACCATGGAGCCACCCCAGCGGCGGTCCAGCATGTGCGGCAGGAAGCGCTGCTTCTGCGCGTCCGTGCCCAGCCGGTCGATGATGCGCGCCAGCAGGTTGCCCAGCGTGTAGAAGGCCAGCGAGGCATTGGCGCCCACCAGCAGCTCGAACGCGGCCCAGCCCAGGGAGGGCGGCGCGCCCAGGCCACCCAGGTGTGGCGGCTGCTCCAACAGGTGCATGCCCGCGTCGAAGAAGGCGTTCATCGCCTTCTTGAGTCCGGGCGGCAGCGTCACCTCGCCATTCTCGAGCTTCGGCGGGTTGTGCTCCGGCTCCTCGAAGCTCTGGGCCAGCTCGTTGGTGCTGAGCTGGGCGAACATCTGAAGCATCTGGCGTGCGGCCGTCTCGTCCAGGTCGCCAAAGGGTGCGTGGCCCAGCGAGGCTCGGCCGATATCGAGGAACTCGAAGAGGTTGAACTCGATATCGCGCAGGTTGGGGACGTAGTGGTTCGAAGACGACATCTCGGGCTCCTCGCGGGTGTGGGGCCGCGAGGCTAACCCGAGATTGATTCGCGAGTCAGTGACTCTTGAGCTGCAGGGTGGGCACCGCGCCCTCGCCGAGGACGAGGTGCACCTGCCCCACCTTGGACGCGAGGTCCTTGTAGGCTTCCAGTTCCTTGAGGCGCACCAGCAGCGGGTTCTCCGCCAGCACCTTGGCCGTCTGCGCCATGGAGCGGGTGGCGGCCGTCTCCTCGCGCCGCAGGATGACGTTGGCCTCCGCTTCCTTCTGCGCCTGGATGACGCGGTTGAGCAGCTCCTTCATCTCCCCCGGGAGGACGACGTCCTTGATGCCGAAGCGCAGCAGGTCCAGGCCCACCGTGTGGGCGCGGTCCTTCACCTGGGTGAAGAGGCTTTCGGCCACGGCTTCTCGCGATGCGAGCAGCTCATCCAGCGTCCGCTCCGACACGGCCTCGCGCGCGGCCAGTTGCATGGCCAGGTAGAGGACGTCATCCGGAGCGCGGGACACGACGGCGAGCCGGCGCGCGTCCGAGACGCGGAAGGCCGCTGACAGGTTGAGGCGCAGCGTGACGCGGTCCTTCGTCATCACCTCCTGGCCGGTGACGTGGAGCAGGCGCTCGCGCAGGTCGATGACGGCCAGCTGTACCTTGCGGGCGACGGTCCACGCGGCGTGGCGGCCCGGAGGAAGTTCGGCGTCCAGCACGCCATCCACGTAGCGGAGCACGACGGTGCCCTCGGTGGCGGTGGCCTCCGTGTAGTCGCTGGCGGGGACCAGGGCGCGCACGTCGTCACGCATCGGCGCCGTGGTGACACCCGAGGTGTCCACGCGCTCCACGCGCACGGTGGGCGCGCCGGGCGTCAGCTGACGGCTGGGAAGGCGCTCCACCGTCCACACCTGGTGCAGGCCCCGGCCGAGCCACCGCACGGGGCGGCCCTTGTGGAAGAGGATGGCGCGCTCGTCGGCGCTCAGCTCCACGACCTGCAGGTCCGTCTCCGGCACGAGGGCCAGGAACGCCGGGTCGAGCTGGACGAGCGGCTGCTCGGTGCTCACGCGCACCAGTCGCACCTTTCGGAAGGGGTGGAGCAGCCAGTACCGGCCGGGAACGAGGTAGCGCTCCGGCTTCTCGTCCACCAGCACGAACGCCCGCTCATTCTGCCCGATATCCACACGCATGATGCTCATCGCGCACCTCCTTTCCCCCGCCGGGGGAGCTTGAAGAACCGGGACGTTTCAGTGCGCGTCGTCGCGCGTGTCCCGGGTACTGCTGAAAAGCGAGGGCCCCACCGTTCACGGACGTGGAGCGCGGACTGCCTGTCCTGGCCGCTTCCTGGCTGCTCGCGCCTGCGCGCCGGGCACCTCCGCGGACGGCGGCAGGGGCTTCCGTTGACGGCTCGGAAGGGGCCTTGTCGCCCTGGCGGAACACCGGGCATCGAGGTGGGAGGAGTGGGAAGCGGTGGACCCGCGCTCGCGTCAGGTCGCGGCGGAGCCCTCTGGATTGAACGAAGGAATCGAACCTTCTCCGCAGGATTTGGACCTGTGCTCTACCAGTGAGCTAGTTCGGAGCCAGGCGCATCAGACGCCTGCTTCCTGTTGGACCCGACGGGGGCCCGGCCGGGCGGTCCGACATGAGGAAACCACCGCGAGCGATGGACCCGGGGACACCCGCGCCGGAACCTGGGTGCAGCGCGCCCATGTCCGGAGCTGGGAGCCCGGGGACAGCCCCGTGACGCCTCTGGATTCCGCCGAGGTCGAGCGACGGCCCGTGGCGTGGAGTCTGACATGGCGAAAGGCGCCGGTGTTCAGGCTGCCCTTGCGCATGCTGGAATGGCCGGGTCGCGCTCCGCATCGGGACTCAGGCATCGGAAGTCGGGCGCCGAGCCTTCCTATTCGCATGCGCGAGGAGTGGTTCCATTGCGTCAGTCGAGACTTGTTCCGATGGGCGTCGCACTGCTTCTGCTTCAGTGGGCCTGTGTCGCTGGAAGGGAGGCTTCGTCATCGCTGGAGGCGGGCGCTGCCTATGTCGTGTCGCCGTCAGTTGAAGGGCAGGGGGAGTCCCACGGTGCCTTCTTTCCCCTGGGGTGGGATGAAGGCGCTGGGTACGCCGGAACGGAGCCACTCGCGCTTCGGCCAGTGAGGCGAGGAGGAGGAGGTCGCCCGAGTCGCCAGCCGCCAGCGCTCAATCCTCGGCCATCAACCATGCAGACCCAGGTCGCTGCTCGCCGGAGCGCGGACCATGCGGTGGTCGTCCAGGCTCGGCAGGTCTACCAGCAGCGGCTGTAGGCGGCTCAAGCGACCTACCCGAACAGCATTGGGTATGAGAACCACCACTTCATCCCGTTGTACCTGGGCGGCGCGAATAACGGGCAGACGTACCGGTTGCCGACCGCGTACCACAAAGCCGTGACGCAACATTTCCGCCGAGCCTGGCCGTATGGCCAGGGGCGTCGCCCCACACCGCAGGAACTTCAAAAGATTCTCTTGGAGGTCTACTCCGAGTATCCCATTCCCCAGTTGATTGGCATCACGCCTTGAGCATGCGAGAGACCATCGAGTTCAGAATCGCCGAGCGGGATGCTCGGGAGCACCTTGACCCGGGGCTCGGCGTCTCGTTGGGCGGCTCCATCCGCAAGGTGGTGCTGCCCGTCGACGATGCCTGCGTCGCACGGATTGCACAGCTCAACCACGCTTACGCGAAGCATGGTGGCGCGTTCTTCATGTCCTGGCGGCTGCACCGGCGCTACACGGCACGGGAGCTTCAATCCGCGGAGGTGCTCAATCTCGTCGTTCGCGCGCACTTCGAGCCGACAGGGGCCATGTGCGGTACGACGTATGATGAGTCATCCACCTGCCGGCACTGTGGCGCAGGCGCTCGGCAAGTCTCCGACCTCATTCTCGACACCCGACGCATTCCGAAGGGCAAGGACATCGCCCAGACCCTCGCTGGAGAGGTGGTGGTGTCATCACGGCTCGCGTCGGCTTTCCAGATGCACGGTCTTCGCGGTGCGGAGTTCCGGCCGGTGCTTCATCAGGGGAGGGGCAAGCTCCTGCCTTCGGATTGGTTCCAGCTTGTCGTCACTTCGAAGCCCCTGACGCTGAATGCGAGGACGGTGGCGGGAAACAACCCGTTCGACCTCGACGAGCGCAACGTATTCCGCTGCCCCTCGGGCCACACCGCTGGTCTCAACCAGATTTCGGAGCTGTACGTCGACCGAGCCAGCCACGATGGCGCTGACTTGTGGGTGACCGACAAGTTGTTCGGGGACCGGCGTGGAGAACTGAGGCCCGAGCCACGTTTGCTCATCTCCCCGCGCCTCCGCGACGCACTGCAGGCGATGCGTGCGCAGGGGTATGCACTGGAGGCCGCCCACTTTGTGTAAGAGGGCGGCCTGCGGCTGCGTGCCTCGGCGTTACTTCACGGCGTCAGCGTCCTGGGGCACCAGTGGGATGGGCGCCTTCGCCGTCTGCTGCGCGGGCGTTGCCAGGATGGCCTCCTCCGGCTCGGCGGGCTGGAAGGATGGTTCGGGCTTCATCTGCATGCACTCGGCCGCGTTCCGGGCACCGGGCCGCTTCTTCCCCGAGGACGAGCGCGACTGATTCGCCTTCGCCACCGTCGCCGAAGACAGCTCGCACATGGGCGGCGTGTCTGTGTCGATGATGGGCTTCATCACCTTCGGCGGTGGCGCGGTCTGTGTCCCTTGTGACGACGAGCTCCGTCGAGCCGAGGACGACACGTCACCCCGGAGCGCCGCGTCGCTGCGCTGCGTGGAGTCTGTCTGCGTGTTCGCCAGTCCCTCGCTGCTGGACGTGGAGGTGGCCGTCGCCACCGCGGAGGGCGCGGGCTTCTTCGCTGCTTCGCCCAGCGCCTCCGCGAGCAGGTTGTTGCTCTCATGCATCTGGTTGCGCGCCCGCTCCATGCTGGCGTCGTGACGCGTGAGTTGCTCCGTGAGGGTGGTTTGATGCTGATTGCGCTCGTTCTCGATGCTCGCCTTCAGCGTGTCCCGCTCCTGCACCACCTCGCTCAGCCGCTGCTCCAGCGCGCCCTTCTCCGTGTTCAGGATGGTCTCCGCCCGGGCCATGCAGGCCGCGAGAACCTTCTCCTCGGACGCCCGTTCCGGCAGGGGTTCGCTCCGGTTCCACGCCACCAACGCGCTGCTCTGCCAGCGGTAGTCCGTGTGCATCACGCATTCCTGCACCAGCCGCGTGAGCCGGTCCTCGGACCACACGGGCACAGGCCGGGCGCAGGGCCCCACTTCCTCCTTGAGCGTGGAGGGAAAGGCCCGGGTCTGCTTCACCCAGCAACCGTCCCGCTGCTCCATCCGCACCGAGGTACACGCGCTCGCCACCATCGCGAGCGACACCGCAGCCACAAGCCTCATGTCTCCCTCCGTCCCCTACGCCCATTGGCCCGTGCTTCTCCGCGGGACGGTAGGAACGGCAAGGGCCCGCGCCCATGTCTGTGAACCCTGGAGCCGTGTGGGAATGTCCAGGGACAGACCTTCAACGGCAGGCGAGCGAGCGCGGAACGACCCACCACGGTGTGTTGGCCAACGCTCCGGCCCGTGTGGCCGAGGCACAGTCACATCGCCCGCGCCTGCCCGGTTGCTCCGCGAGGCCGCTCAGCGGAGCAGCGCTTCCGTGTGGCTCAGCAGTTCCGGCCCACCGGGCTGTCCGTGTCCTGGGACCACCACGCGTGCCTCCGGAAACCGTTGCCGCATTCGCGACAAGCTCGTGGGCCAGGCCGCCACGTCCGCGTCCGCTACGTTGCCCAGGTTCGTCGAGGCGCCGTCCTTCACGAAGCAGCCGCCGAACAGCACGCCGCTGTCCCGGTGCCACACGACGATGTTGTCCTTCGCGTGGCCGGCCCCCGGGAAGAAGAGCTCCAGGGAGCCCACCGTGCTCGCCTCCGCGAAGGTCTCCGAGGGGCCTGGCAGTCCCAGGGACGCGGCAATCCGCGCCGTCTCCTCCAATCCATGGACGGGGATGCCATGCGGGACGAGCGCCGGAACACCGCCGAGGCGATCCTCATGGAAGTGCGTCACCACCGCCGTGCGGACCGGCCGCCGAAGCGTGTCCCGGGTCCAGTCGAGCAGCAGCGCGCCCTGCCGTGCATCCCAGCCCGTGTCGACCAGCAAGGACGTTTCACCGTCCTCGATGATGAGCCCGTTGGTGGAGACGCGACCGAATGGCTTCAACGTCACCACCGTGACGTGCAACCACACGCCAGGTGCCAGCTTCCGCACGCTCACGTCATCTGCCAGCACGTACTCGTCCGGACCCTGGGACTGCGCCTCCACGGGGGTGTTCCGCTCCACTGTCGCGGCCGGGGTGGAGCGGGAGCAGGCGGTGCTCAGGGGGATGAGAAGAGCACCGGCACAGAACCAACGAAGGGGAAGCAGCGTCATCGTCAAATGGCCTCGGTAGCGGCGATGCCGCGGCGGGGAATGGAGGAGTTCGAGCGGCACGCCGAGGCGGGCCTGGGACCTGGCGCGGTGCATACCGAATCAGTGCGCCTCGGAGAGATGGGACGTGGCGAGCCAGCCCTCGCTGTCGAACCGGTAGAGCCAGGTGGCATTCCCTTCACCCCAGTCGACCAGTCCTTGGCCCGGGGGCAGGGACGCGTCATTGGAGACGTAGCGCTGAAGGCAACTCAACCTGCGCGGCAGCGTCTGGACTTCACGCAGGTGCCCGCCTCGCGTGAAGAGCACCCGCACCGGGACGGGCCGGTTGCACGCGTAGCCCTCGCCCGGAAAGGCATAGTCCTGCTCTCCATCCTGGTCGAAGTCACCCGGTACGCACGGCCAACCGTTCTTTTGCAGGGCGTCCAGGTCCACGCCGATCTCCTGAAGGTGGGGCGCCGCGTCTCCGGCGTTCCCTGCGCACAAGCACCGGAAGTTCGTTTCGGGGTCGCATCCGCCCTCCACGAGCGCAATCGACACGCCCGGCGGCGTTGTGTCGTCGCGGAGGGGGGCCTCCGCACAGCCCACGGCCATTGCCAGAAAAGACGCCCCGATGAAGGTCCAGCGCAGCCGAATCACGTGTCGATGCCTCCTGGGCGCAGTCCAGTGCAAGCCTCGTGCACACCCTGGAGTGGCCGGGCTGTGGCCCTCATGCACCAGAAGCGTGGTTCAGGAGCCACGCGCTCAGCGCCGCTCCACCTCCCACCACCCGAACCACATGGTCCGCTGTTCCGTGAGCTGCACCCAGCCGGGCGCATGCGCGTACGTGCGTGGGAGTAGCCCTGCTTCCGTGACGGCCCGGGCGGTCTCCTCGAATGAGTACAGGTGCAGCGTCACCGCCGGCCCCGCCGTTTGAATCGGCTGCACGGGCGCCTCGTGCCCGTCCAACCCCGGCCGCCGCTCCAGCACGGTGAGGAGCAGCTTGCCGCCCGGCTCCAGCGCCTCCGCGAGGTGCTTCAGGACGCGCGGCAGGTCGTCGCAGAAGTCCAGGCAGCCAATGGCGAGCGCGACGGTGAAGCGGCCCCAGTCAGGAGGAATCGGCTGGTGGTAGCTGTGTACATGCCACGCGCCACCCGGCCGCGCTGTCCGAGCCAGCGCGAGCATGTCCTCGGAGAGGTCGGTGCCAACCACTGCGACGGAGGTGTCCAGTCCCCGGGTGTGGAGCCCCGGCCCGCACCCCACGTCGAGCACGCGGGCGCCGGGCGCCACCACCGCCGCGAGGAACCGCTCCACCCGCTCCTCGTACCGGTGCAGGGCGGGGAAGAGCGCCTCGTAGGCCGAGGCAATCTCCCCGTACACCTGCTTCACGCCCTCTTCCTGTGCATCCCGCGACACGGTTCCTCCGGCTCGTGCGAGCGGCCCCGGTGGCGGACCTGCTTCGCTCAGGGGCGCGCTCCGGCGCCGGCTTACCGTACCCGCCGGGGAAGGCCTCGGCGGAGAACCCTAGCACGCGGCATCTGCCTCAGTCCGCGACCTGCCGGAGCACCGCGAGCGAGCGGCCGATGAGCTCGAACGTCTCACCTTTCACCGGCTCCGGTCCCCGGTTGTCGTCGGTGGTGCAGAGCTCCAGCTCCCAGCGCTGGCCCTGCGCGGTGGGCGGCAGCTTGTACGTCACCGGCTCATGGTGCGAGTTGAGCAGTATCAGCAGCGCGTCACCGATGATGCGCTGCCCGCGCTCGTCCGGCGTGGGGATGGCGTCGCCGCCCAGGAGGAACGCCAGCGAGCGCACGAAGGGCTGCTCCCAGTCCTCCGCCTTCATCTCTGTGCCATCCGGCCGGAACCACGTCAGGTCCTTGTGCTCGGAGTCCCACAGGTGCTGGCCCTTGAAGAAGCGGCGGCGCTGGAGCACCGGCTGGCGGTGGCGGAAGTGGATGAGCTTGCGCGTGAACGCCAGCAGCTTCCGCCGCCGCTCATCCAGGTTCCAATCCACCCACGACAACGCGTTGTCCTGGCAGTAGGCGTTGTTGTTGCCCCCCTGCGTGCGGCCCATCTCGTCACCCGAGACAATCATCGGGATGCCGGTGGACAGGAAGAGGGAGGCCAGCAGGTTGCGCTTCTGCCGCTCGCGCAGGGCGATGACGTCCGCTTCGTCCGTCTCACCCTCCACGCCGCAGTTCCATGACTGGTTGTCGTCCGCGCCGTCGCGGTTGTGCTCGCCGTTGGCCTCGTTGTGCTTGTGGCTGTACGTCACCAGGTCGTGCAGCGTGAAGCCGTCATGCGCGGTGACGAAGTTGATGCTCGCCTGGGGCCGCCGGCGCGCCTCCGCGTACAGGTCCGCGTTGCCCGTGAGCCGGTAGCCCATCTCGCTGGCGAGGTTCTCATCCCCCTTCCAGAAGCGGCGCAGTGCGTCCCGGTACTTGCCGTTCCACTCGCGCCAGGGCGGGGGAAAGCCGCCCACCTGGTAGCCGCCGAGGCCCACGTCCCAGGGCTCGGCGATGAGCTTCACGCGGCCGAGCACCGGGTCCTGGTGGATGATTTGGAACAGCGCCGCGTTGCGGTCGAACGCACCTTCGCCCGTGCGGCCCAGCACCGTGGCGAGGTCGAAGCGGAACCCGTCCACGTGCATCTCCGTCACCCAGTAGCGGAGGCTGTCGATGATGAGCCGCGCCGCTGGCGGGTTGGACGCGTTGACGCTGTTGCCGCACCCGGTGAAGTCCAGGTAGTGCCGCCCGTCCGGCATCAGCCAGTAGTAGCTCGCGTTGTCGATGCCCTTGAGCGACAGCGTGGGCCCCAGGTGGTTGCCCTCGCAGGTGTGGTTGTAGACGACGTCGAGGATGACCTCGATGCCCGCGGCGTGCAGGTCCCTCACCATCGCCTTGAACTCGGCGACGGCGGCGCCGGGCGTCTTGCGGCTGGCGTAGTACTGCTCCGGCGCGAAGTACCCCAGCGTGTTGTAGCCCCAGAAGTTGGACAGCTTCTTGTCGTCGAGGAACGAGTCGTCCGCGAAGGCATGCACCGGCAGCAGCTCCACCGACGTGACGCCCAGCTTCTGCAAATGCTCGATGACGGGGGGGCAGGCCAGGCCCGCGTAGGTGCCACGCAGGTGTTCGGGCACGCCAGGGTGGCGCATGGTGAGGCCGCGCACGTGGGCCTCGTACAGCACCGTCTTGCGCCAGCTGATGTCCGGGCGCCGGTCATTGCCCCAGTCGAAGTAGTCGCTCACCACCACGGACTTGGGCACGCCCGCCGCGCTGTCGCGTTCGTCTCGCGCCAGGTCCTGCTGCTCGTGCCCCAGCGGATAGCCGAACACCGGCTGGCGCCAGTCCACGTCGCCGTAGAGCGCCTTGGCGTAGGGGTCCACCAGCAGCTTGTGCGGATTGCAGCGGTGGCCCTTGGCGGGCTCGTAGGGGCCATGAACGCGCAGACCGTAGAGCGTGCCTGGCTCCAGGCCCGGCACGTAGCCGTGGTGCACGAAGTCCGTGGACTCCGGCAGGCCGAACCGTTCGATTTCACGCGCCGGGTCCGCGGGGTCGAACAGGCAGACCTCCACGCGGGTCGCGACCTGGGAGTAGATGGCGAAGTTGACCCCTGAACCATCGAAGGTGGCGCCACGAGGCCAGGGCTTGCCCGGCCAGACTTCCCGACTCATTGCAGGCTCTCGATTCTGATGGAAAGGCCTGCCCAATGTGGGATTGCACCTCTGGGCTGGCAAGCGTCACGCGGCGACAGCGTGGTCCAGTGAGCGCCAGGTCCCCAGGGCCCAGTCCTGCTCGTCCGGGTCGTCGAAGCTCACCACGCACAGGGCGCGGCGCTTGCCCGAGGTACACAGGGCGGTCAGCCGGCACTCGCCCGGCTCCATGCGGAGTGAGGCCCGTCCGCTGACCCGCTTGCCGTGGTGCTCCAGGTCCATCGCGCGGCGCTCCATGAAGGAGGGCATGAGGCTGGCGGCGCCACCGTCCTCCAAGGGGACGAAGCGCACGCTGCGCCGATGGTCCCGAGCCACCCATGTCCCATCCTGCAGGTGCGCCTCCGCGAGCGACCCCGGGATGCGAATCTCCCAACCCGCCGGCAGCGCCACCTGGACCTCGCCGCGCCGGTAGCCCATGGGCGGGCCGCCGGGTGCCCGCGAGGCGCGCTGGTGGACTTCCTCGGCCAGGGTGCCTCCCACGCCCAGGAAGCCGAGCACCTCCTGCCACTCCCGCCACGGATAGGCCAGGGACGGGTCCTCGCGCCAGGCCTGCTCCAGCAGGCGGGCCACGTCGCGCATCAGGTTCCGCTCGCCGTTCAGCAGCGGTGGGCGCCAGACCACGTCCGTCCACAGGTGGCACCGCGCGCGATTGAGCCGCATGCGCGCGTCGATGCCCGGCGTCCACCAGGGGAACACGTCGATGCCCCTGCGCGGGTCCTCGTACACGTCCTCCAGCCAGCGCGCGTCGCGAGGCCCCAGCGGCGTCAGCAGCGCACCGGGATATTCGAAGGTGTGGCCGAAGCGCATGGACAGCGCGAAGCCGGACTCGCCCTGACGGCGCATGCGCAGCACCCACCCCACGGCTTCCTGGAGCGACGCCAGCATGTGCACATCCACGGGCCCGGCGTCTCCCGTGTGGAAGTAGCCGGTGGGGTCGCCCCCCTTCGACGACGCGCGGCCCTCCGCCCATGAGATGCCGAGCGCGTCACCCATGGCCCTCAGCGTGTCGCAGAGGAAGCGGTGGTAGCCGGGGCCCACGGCGGACGTCTCCGCGGACACGGAGACGTGGGCGCCCGAGGTGGCCGCCAACACGACCTCGCCCGCCGCCGGATGCAGCCGCAGCCGGAGCGTGGGGGCACCCTGGGGGCCGGTGCCCGGTACGGCGCTTTCGAGCAGCTCGCCATGGTGCTCGTGGAACCACGACGACATCCGCTGGAGCCAGGGGACGGGGCCCTCAGGAGGGGAGAACAGGTGTTCGCTTCTCCGTCGCCTGCCGGCCAATGCCAACTTCACGCTCATCGCATCCCACCAGATTCTGAACCGCGCTTCAGGTTCGGTTCACTATTTCAGCGTGGCTCTCCTCGAAGGTGCCACCGACGGGCAGTGGCTGCCCGCTCGTCCTCAACGTGGTCACGCACGGCAGGCGTGGGTTCATCCATACGGCGGGCCGTGTGCGGGGCTTCAAGTGAAAGTCATCAGCATCCGTTCGGGCAGGCGGCCAGATGCCAGGTGCCCATTGCGGAGGGGGGCCCCAGGTTGGAGGAAAGGAGGCCGCCATGAGCAAGAAGGACGTGCTGCACACTCCACCTGAAGCCGTACCCACCGCGCCTGACCGGAATGCAGACACCGAGGACGGGCAGCGCTCGCCGCGCGGCAGTCCGCCCGCGCTGAAGCCGGAGGGTGGTCCCGCCGGTACGCCGGGGACGGGTGGCAGCCAACGCATCATCGAGCCGGTGAAGTCGCCGCAGCCGTATCCTGGCTTCAGCGTGAGCTGAGTCCCACGCTGATGACACACAGGGCGATGTCCGCGGCACAGGCGCCGCGGGCATCGTCTCTTTCGCTGTCGTGTCTTGCGCCACAACGGGCAATGCCCGCGGCACGGTCGCCGCGGGCATCGTCTTGTTTCCGTGAAGTGAGGGCCGGCCTAGCGCGTCGTCCCCTTCTCCGGGAGCGGCGTGGGCGGCGTCATCCGGGTGTCCGGGTCCGTCATGCCGCTGCCGCCGGTGCCTGGCTCCAGCGTGGAATCGTCATTGGCATCCATCTCACCGGTGTCCGTGTTGTCGAGCGGCTCCACGTCACCCGCGCCGCCCGTGCCCGGCTCGCTGCTCATGTCCGGGTCGAGGTTCGGGTCCACCTCCCTGCCGGTGCCGCCGGTGCCTGGGGTCAGCGTCGGGTCCGCGTTGGGGTCCACGCTGTTCGGGTCCACGGTCTCCGAATCGGGCGACAGGGCCGGGTCATCCATGCCCGTGCCGCCCGTGCCAGGTGGTGTCGTGGTGTCCGTGCGGGTGTCCGTACTCGTGCCGGTGTTTGGGTCACTCATCGTGCCCATGCCGCTGGTGTCAGTGGTGTCTGTCGTTTCTCGGGTCGCGCCCGAGTCGGACTTACAGGCAGTGCCAAACGCGAGGGCACCGGCGGCGAGAGAGGCAAGGACGGCCTTCGTCTTGAGGAACTTCGTCATGGTTCGTTCTCCGGTCGGTTTGTGTCTGACTGCTGCTGGCCGGGAACGTGAGCAGCCGATGGCCGGTCTGCTAGAGGCCCCTCCCATGGCCGCCTGCTCTTCAGGCGGCGGTGGAAATGAGACGCGGGGACGGCTTGCCGTGCGGGCAATGTCTTCAGTGGGCGCTGTTGGGGCCCACCAGCCGCGGGCGGTCGTCTCCCCGGTTGCCCTGCGCGCGTCTGCGGAGCGAGTCACGCCAGTTCGGCGTCAGCAAGGGACACTCCGCCAGCCGCGCGGCGTCCTCCGGCGCGTGGCCGTGCATGGCGTGGTTGGCGAAGGCGATGGTGAAGGTGGGAAAGGGGCGCTCAAGCAACGCCATCGCGTCGCCTTCCTGGACGGGCCCTTCCTCCAACACGCGGTAGTACCAGCCGGTGCGGCCGGTCTGCTGGAGCAGCAACGACAGGTCGCGCTGTCCCCAGCGGCGCGCGGGCTTCCAGCAGGGCTGGCGAGGTTGGGATATCTGCACGCGTGCGCCGCCCACACGCAGCACGTCTCCGATGCAGACGTCCGCTTCCGTGACCTGGGAGAGCACCCAGTTCTCACCGAAGGCGCCGGGGCCCACGTCGGCGCGCGCCAGGCGTTCACGCCAGAAGTCGTAGTGCGTGACGGGATAGGCGAAGACCGCCTTCTCCGGGCCTCCGTGAACCTTGCGGTCCGCCTGGCCATCTCCGGCGAGCCCCGTGCGTGACAGCCACACCGGGCCCGTCACGGGCTCCTTGAAGATGGCGCTGGTCCAGGGCCGCTCCAGCGGCGAGGCGGCGCCCGCCACGCCCAGCTCCCGGGGCATGCCCACTCGCAGCGACAACAAGCGCGTCACGAGGGTCTCCATGCCCGCGGACAAAGCAGGCGCGGACGCGCCTGTCCAGCATGGCAACGCCCCATCAGCGGCGCCGCGAATCCCGCGGTGCCGGATGGGGCGCTGCTTCAGGGTGACGCCGCGAGGGCTAGAAGCCAGTGCCGCCGTCGTTGATGACGCCGGAGGGCGCGGGGACGGTGTTGGACGTCCCGGTGCCCGTCGGAGCGTCGAGCCCGGGCGTGGTGCCGATGCCTGGCGTGGGCAGCACTCCGGAGCCGCCCGTGCCCGCGTCCGTGTTGTAGGGCGTGGTGCCCGGAACGGTGGACGTGGCGCCCTCCGCGCCCGTGTTGTAGGGCGTGGTGCCCGTAGCGCCGGAGCCGCCCGTGCCCGGCGTCGTCGTGGACGTTCCTGGGGGCAGGGTGTTGGGGTTCGTCGCCGGGGGCAGGGTGTTGGGGTTCGTGTTCGTCGAGCCCGTCTGCGGCGTCGTGCCGGGGCCCGTGCCCGGCGTGGTGTTGCCCGGCGCGGTGCCTGGCGTCACCGTCTGTCCGGTGGACGGGTCCACCTGCGCCACCTGCACCGGAGCCTCCGTCGCGCTACACGCGGTCCCCAACGCCAGGGTACCCGCCAGTGCTCCGGCCCACATCCAACCCCGCTTCATCTGGTTCGCCATGCTGCTCCCTCCGTCGTGGGTGTGTGTCAGCTTGCGTGCGTGGGCTCGTCGCGCCCCGAATGGCGCGGCGGCTCCCGTTTCTGCGATTCCTTTCGGGCGGATTGGCGCTTCAGCCTGCGCTCCGACAGCACCAGCAGCAGGGCTGGGAAGGCCACCAGCATGATGAGGAGGTTGGTGGCGAAGCCCAGATTGGCAAGTGCGCCAATGGAGTTGAGGCCCGGGTGGTCAGCGAGGAGGAGCGCACCGAAGCCCATCGCGCTGGTCAGCAAGCCGCCGCAGATGGCCTTCCCCGTCTCTGAATATACCGACACGAAGTCATGGCCCGGTGACGACAATCGCGTCAGCAGGTGCACCCCTGCGTCCACCGTCGTTCCGATGAGAATCGGGATGACGAGGATGTTGAGGTAGTTGAACTCCAGCCCCAGCAGCGGCATCAGCCCCAGGAGCGCCACCAGTGACACCACGGTGGGCGCCATGCACAGCAGGGCGATGCGCAGGCCTCCCAACGTCAGCCACATGGCCAGCAATACGGCCAGCGTGGTGCCGCCGAGGATGAGTGGTGCCTCGTGCGTCACCATGTCGAGGATGTCCGCCATCACCATGGATTCGCCGGCCGCGGAGACGCGCGTGCCTTCCGGTGTCCCCACGCCGCGAACCTCCCGCGCCAGCGCGCGGACCGCCATCCCGTCCGACTGGTTCACGGACGGGTAGACCATGACGAAGCCCCCCGACGTGCCCTGCCGGCCCAGGAATTGTTGCTGGACGCTCGGCGGCAGGTCGTCACGGGTGAAGGGCGGTGAGACCGCTTGCCTGCGCAGCGACGCCACCTGCTCCCGTTGCCGTGCATCCAGCCGGTCCTCCGGGACGCGCTCCAGCAGCCGCGAGATGTCCTGGAGGACGCGCTGCTTGCGCGGCTGGTCCTCGGGCACCAGCGAGGACAGCGAGGCCACGAAGTCGATGGTGGAGTCCTTGCCCCGCTCGCGTTGCCGCGCGTGGAGCCGCTCCACCATCGCCTGCTCCTCCTCGGGCGATTGGGTGAGCACCACCACTGGTGTCTGCGAATAGCCGATGAGCCGGTTGACCTCGCGGTCCAGCTTGAAGGACGGCAGGTCCTGGTCCTCCAGCGAGCCGAAGTCGAAGTCGAAGCGCACGCGCCCCGTCTGGCTCAGCAGCCCCAGGAGCAGCACGGCGGACACGGCGGTGATGACGTGCCGGCGGCGCAACAGCAGCTGGCCCGTGGGGGAGCGCGCGGTGGTGAGGGAGGAGCGCCGGGGTGTCCAGCCCCAGCGCGAGGCCAGGCCCAGCAGCGCGGGCAGCACCAGCACATTGGCGGCGATGAGCACCACCATGCCCACGCCCGCGATGACGCCGAACTCACGGAACGCGCGGAAGCGCGAGGTGCCCAGCACGAAGAACGTGATGGCCGCCACCAGCGCGGAGACGAGCGCCGCGCCGCCAGTGTGTGTGAAGGACGCGCGCGTGGAGTCCTCGGACGTGTGGCCTTCGCCGCGCAGGTGCAGGTAGCGCCCCAGCAGGTGGATGCCGTGCTCCAGGCCCAGTCCTCCGAGGATGGCGCCCAGGAAGCCCGTCAGGAGATTGACCTCGCCGAAGACGAGCGCCACCAGGCCGTACGTCCACGCCAGGCCCGCGCCCACGGGCGTCAGCACCAGCCCCACCGCCAGCGCGCTGCGGAAGTGGAAGAGGAGGTAGAGCAGCATCAGCGCGGTGGCCACCGCCGAGGCCACGCCGATGTCGCGCGCAATCTGCCTCTGCTGGTCCAGCTTCTTCTGGAAGGTGCCGGTGATGTCCACCTTGAAGCCGGGCCCGTACTTCGACAGGTCCTGCGCGGCGAGCAGCCCGCGCACCTCATCGGTGACCTTGCGCGAGAAGCCCAGGTCCGCGGACGTGGTGTCCGGCTTGGCCAGGAGCACGATGCGGCGCTGGCCTTCGTCCAGGTAGTAGTCACCCTGGCTGGTGGACAGCCGCTGTCCAGCCCCGCCCGCGTACTTCGCCTCCAGGTCGGAGAAGTCCAGGGACGGCGGCTCCTCCTCCACCAGCGGCACGTAGAGCGGGTTGGCCTGTTGTTGTTCCCACTGGAGCCGCGCCTTCAAGCGGCGGTGCACCTCCCGCAGGTCCTCTTCCGACAGGAAGTACAGGGCCCGGTCGCGGAAGAAGGCGCCGGGGCGCTGCGCCTCGACGAAGCGGATGCCGGGCAGGGCCTCCAGCTTGGGCGCCAGGTCGTCCGCGAAGCGCTTCAGGGACTCGGGGTCCGCGCCTTCCCCCACCACCGCCACCCAGCCGAGCGCGCCGAAGCGGCGCTCCAGCTCCCGCAGGTCCTGCACGCTCTCGAAGGAAGACGGGAGCAGGTCCACGAGGTTGGCGTTGAGGTGCAGTCCTCGCGCGAGGAAGCCACCCAGGGCGGCCAGCACCAGCGCCAGCAGCAACGCCAACACCGGACGCCGGTGGTTGTGCGCGGCCATCGCGCCCAGTGTGCGCTCCACGCGACCCATCCACCGCGGCTCGCCCGGAGGTGTCGTGTCGTTCGGATGCGGTCCCATCATCGGCCCGCGGCCACCACCCGCGGCCCCGGACCTCCCGGTCGCGCGGAGGGCGGAGCGGCTTCCCCTCCCTCGTGTGCCCGCATGCGCGAGCCCGTGTCGCCGGGGAACGTGACCATGGTGGGGGTGTGATGCAGGCGTCCACGTCCGCTTGTCTGGCCACCAGGTAGGGTCAGCCAACAGCGCGGATGGGCGCCATCCAACCCGTCACGTCCTCCAGGGCGGCGGCGTGTCGAGTGTCACAAGCAGGCGAGCATCCGCTCAAGGAGGGCGTTACATGAGGCAAGTGATTCGCAGCCTTACTTTCCGCCTCACGGCATAAACGCGTTGACTCTCCCGTTAGCGCGTGCCCAAGGTGTCCGGCGATTCGGCCAGTCAACAGATGCAGGTGTCGCAAGCATGAGTGAGAAGCGTTGGTCGGAGCGGTTCGAGGGCGTCATGGGCCGCCTGGCGGTGCGGAACCACCGGAAGCCCTTCCAGGCGCTGCTGCTGGCTCTGGTGCTCACCGTGCTCGGCGCGTACTTCGCCAGGACGCTGACGCTCAACGCGGACTTCGTGGGACTGCTGCCGAAGAACTTCCCCAGCGTTCAGGACATCGAGAAGCTGCGCAAGCGCTTCGGCGGTCAGGGCAACGTGGTGGTGGTGGGGATGGGCGCGGATCCGGAGGTGCTCAAGCGCTTCGCGGACGACATGGCGCCGAAGCTCGGGGCGCTGTCGGAGATTCGCTACGTCTCCCACCAGCGGCCCCGGTCCTTCTTCGACGAGCATTCGCTCTACTACGTGGACGTCGACGACCTGGAGACCATCCAGGAGCGCATCGACGCGCGCATCCTCTGGGAGAAGCAGCAGGCCAATCCGCTCTTCGTCTCGCTGGTGGAGGAGGACCCTCCGTCAGTGGACTTCGCAGACATCGAGCAGAAGTACACCGGCCGCGCCAACCAGCGCCTCTCCGGGCAGGGCGACCTCTATTACATCAACCCCACCGAGCGCATGGTGGTGCTGATGGCGAAGCCGCGGGGCAGCGCCGCGGACCTGAACTACTCGAAGAAGGTCGTGGGCCAGGTGGAGGACTTCCTGGCGCAGCAGGACCTGTCGAAGTACGGGCCCGGCTTCAAGACGGCCGTCACCGGTACCTTCAAGAAGAAGATTGATCAGCAACGCGTCATCGTTGGCGACCTGGCGAGCGCGTCCACGCTGGCCATGGTGTTGCTGCTGGCGTACCTGGCCTTCCACTTCCGCAGCGCGTTGTCGGTGGGCCTCACCATGGCGCCGGTGATGGCGGGCCTGGGCTGGACGTACGGCTTCGTGGGGCTGGCCTACGGGCAGGTCAATCTCCTGACGGGCTTCCTCGCGGCGGTGCTGGGCGGCCTGGGCGTGGAGCACGGCATCCACCTGTTGGGGCGCTACACGACGCTGCGCTCGGAGGGGATGAACTCCGAGGAGGCGGTGGATGAGTCCTTCCGGCACACCGGGTTCTCCGCGCTCATCGCGGCGCTGGTGGCGGCGCTCACCTTCCTCAGCCTGGCCATGTCGGAGTTCAGGGCGTTCCGCGAGTTCGGCATCATCGCCGCGGTGGGCATGTTGGTGAGCATCTTCTCCTACGTGCTGCTGCTGCCCGCGCTGCTGGGGCTGGCCACGCGCTTCGGCTGGTCGCCGCGGGTGCAGCAAGAGGGGACGGCCGGGCCGCTGAGCCTGCTGGCTCGCTGGCTGCCGCGCTCCTACCGGGGCGTGGGCATCGTGGTGGGCGTGGGCGTGCTGGCGCTGGTGTCACAGGCGTACCGCATCTCGTTCAACTACGACTCGCGCACGCTGGAGGACTACAAGCAGGCGTCGGCGGTGCTGGACCAGAAGGTGAACGACATCCTGGGCTACTCGCAGACGCCGGTGGTGGTGCTCACCGATTCGCAGGAGATGGAGCGCGAGGTGGTGCGCCAGTTGGAGGCGCGCAAGGCGGCGCGGGGGAAGGACTCCACCATCGACTTCGTGGGCGCGTTGGATGACCTGGTCCCCAAGCGGCAGGACGAGAAGCAGGCCATCCTCCAGGCCATCTCCGCGAAGTTGGAGAAGCTGGACCCGGAGCGGCTGCCCGAGGACACGCGCAACACGCTGGTGCGCGCGCTGAACATGGCGAAGGCGAAGCCCTTCACCCAGGAGGCCCTACCTACCAGCGTGCGGCACCAGTTCGAGAGCCTGGATGGCAGCACGGGCGGCGTGGTGCTGGTGTACGCCGGTGGCGTCAGTCTGTCGGACGGTGAGGGCACGCGGAAGTTCGCCAAGGAGGTGCGTGGCCTGCAGATGCCGGACGGCAGTCAGGTGTCGGCGGCGGGTGAGGCGCTCATCCTGGCGGACATCCTGGACATGGTGTCGCGCGAGGGGCCGCGCATCCTCGCGGCGGCGGTGCTGAGCGTGCTGGTGGCCATGTGGCTGACGCTGGGCAAGCTGCGCACCGCGCTCATCTGCATGTTGCCCACGCTGCTGTCCGTCGTCGGCCTGGTGGGGCTGATGTCGCTGCTGGGGCTGCAGTTCAACTACCTCAACATCATGGTGCTGCCGGTGCTGGTGGGCACCACGGTGGACGCGGGGGTGCACCTGGTGCAGCGGTTGGGCGAGCGCGGCGCGGACTTCGTCTCCGTGTACGCGGAGACAGGCCGGGCCATCATGGGCGGCCTGCTGACGAGCGCCATCGGCTTCGTCGCGCTCATCCTGGCGAAGCATCCGGGCCTCAACTCCATTGGTGACCTGGCCAACCTGGGCTTCGGCATCAACCTGGTCATCGTGTTGCTGGGCTTCCCGTCGCTGCTGCTGATGGTGGAGCGCTGGCGCCGCAAGCACAGCACGTCCTCGGAAGAGCAGACCGAGCAGCCCGCGCCGGAGGCGTGAGGGCCTTGAGGTGGGCGATGACACGGATGTGGATGCGGAGCAGTGGGCAGCGGTGGCTGATGCTGGCGACCGTCGGAGCGGCGGCCCTGGCCGGCTGCCGTCACGGTTCGGAGCGCGAGGAGAAGCGGGGCGAGACGCGCTGCGCCGAGTCCCGGAACCTCACGTGCGTCACCGGGGTGAACTGCACCATGGACCGCGAGCGCGGCTGTGAGGTGTGCCGGTGCTCCACGGCGAGCGGGCTGGAGCCCACCGATAATCGCAGGCCCGCGGCCATGGAGCCGGAGCGGCGCTGGTAGTCGCCGCGTGCGTCAGCACCCGATGACGGGATAGTCCGCGGGGCGCAGGAGGAGGCGCCACGCGTTCCCCTCGCGGAAGAGCAGCCCGGTGACGGCTTGCCCCTTGAGCCCCACGTGGACCAGGTACTGCGTGTCTCCGCCGACTCGCAGGGAGGCGACGAGCTCCGTGCTGGCCTCGCCGTAGTCCGCGAAGCTGACGACGAGCGGCCGCCGGTCGACGTAGAGCAGGGATGCGCCAGGGGAGTCGCCCGGCGAGATGTGCGGCGCGCCCGGGAAGCACTCCAGCCGAGTGAAGGGGCCCTGTCGTTCCTGCGTGCACGAGTCCAGCGGGACGCGTGTGTCGTCGCTGTGGCCATCGAGGCTGGACTCCAGCGTCACATGCCCTTCGGGCGAGGTCTTCCACCGGTAGCCAGGGGCTGGGAAGCCCGCGGGCGTGAAGGGGGAGGCGCCTTCGTCCACGGGACGCTCGAACGCGTCCGAGAGCCACTGCCCCGGGACCGGACGCTCCCGCGCCGTCTTGGGCGCGGGCATGCTCACCGTGCCGGTGACGGTGCCCGCCAGGGCCACGATGTACTCACCGATGTCCGGCGTCCCCTTCTCCTGGGTGTAGACGCCCACGGTGTGGCAGACGGGCGGCAGGTCCACGTCCTCTTCGCTCGTGCACACGGACTCCGTCCGCTGGAAGCGCGCCACCGCCATGCTCTGCGTGCCGACGAGCGTCATGACCTGGAGCCGTGTGGCCACGTCCTCCGGCGCCTGCTCGCCCAGGACGACGCGGGCGATGCGGCCGGAGAACGCTTCAATTTGATACGGCGCGGTCCACCGCTCCTCGGCGGCGGCCCCGAACGAGGCCAGCGTGACTCCCAGCACCATGGCGTAGCGCATGACGTCCTCCTGTTGAGGGCTGGGATAGCAACGCGCGTACCAGGGCCTGGAGGCTCGGACTGCGGCCCGCCAGCCACACCCTGGCGTCAGGCAGGCCACCCGCCGGGGCGCCGCTCGAGGGAGTGCCGCCGCGAACGCGCGAATCCGCCGATTCGGCGTGAAGCCGCGCCCTCCCGGGGCCGGGGGCCGCCGGTTAGCACTTCACCATGACGAACCGGGCGGCGTGGACGCGCCGTGAGGCCCTGGCCCTCGCCGGGCTGGGACTGGCCGGTGCGCGCTGCCCCTGGGCTGCGGACACGCAATGGACGCGATGAGGACGGACGACATGGAGCGCAAGGACGTGAAGGACGTGGTGGTGGTGGGTGGGGGCCCGGGAGGGTTGAGCGCGGCGCTGGCGCTGGGGCGTGGCCGCAAGAAGGTCCTGGTGTGCGACGCGGGTACGCCTCGGAACGCGGCGGCAGAGGAGGTGCATACCTACCTCACGCGGGATGGCATCCCGCCCCGGGAGTTCCGGCGTGTCGCCTGGGAGCAGATGCGCCCCTATGACGTGGAGCTGCGCGAGGCGCGGGTGCTGGACGTCGAGCGCGCGGGGGCGGTGTTCCGCGTGGCGCTCGAAGGGGGCGGCGTGGTGGAGGCCCGCCGGGTGCTGCTGGCCACGGGGATGGTGGACGTGATGCGAGCGCTGCCCGGTTACAGCGACTTGTGGGGCAAGGCCATCTTCCAGTGCCCGTACTGCCATGGTTGGGAAATCCAGGACCGGGCCTGGGGCGTGCTGGCCACGAACGAGGTGTCGCTCGACTTCGCCGTGATGTTGACGGGGTGGACCCGCGACCTGGTGGTGTTCGCCATGGACGGTTTCGAGGCCCCCGCCGACAAGCGTGCGCTGCTGGAGAAGGCAGGGGTTCGGCTCGAGACGCGGCGTATTCGCGGCCTCATCGCGGCCGGGGAGAAGCTGGAGGCGGTGGAGCTGGAGGACGGTACCCGGGTGCCCCGGGAGATTCTCTTTGACCGTCCACCCCAGCGGCAGTCGCCGCTCGTGCAGCGGCTGGGGCTCGAACTGGACGAGGAGGGCTTCGTGAAGCTGAAGGGCCCGGGCGAGACGTCGGTGCCGGGCATCTACGCGGCGGGGGACCTCGGAACCCGGGCGCAGGCGGCCATCGTGGCCGCGTCCGCGGGGATGATGGCGGCGGGCATGTTGAACCATGACCTGAACCTGGAACGGGCGGGCGCCGCGCATGGACCTGCTCGGGGTTGAGCCCGCCGGCTTCGCTCGCTACGAAGGGGCGATGCCGCCCGTGCCACGACAGCCGTCCTGGGGGCCCGATTCGTCGTCGCGCCTGGACTTCGAAAAAGGGCGGGTGCCGATATGGGCGGGGCGCCTTCAGGTCCACCCTCGGGGCGGGTGCGCCACCGCCGTGCACGCCTACGCAGTGGTGATGCTGGTGACGCGAGGCGAGTCGAAGATGCGGCACGCGGGGGACCTGGTGGTCCGGGCGGGAGACGTCCACCTGATTCCGCCCGGAGATGCGCACGGGGCCGGCGCTTCGAACGCGGAAGGGTGGGGCGTGGCCTTCCATCCGGACGCCTTGGGGGAGGACGGTGGGGCCGCGAACCGCCTGGGGCCGTTGCTGCGGGTGCGCAAGGGCTGTCACCCCGTGCTGCGGCCCTCGCTGCCGCAGCGCCGGAGGCTGGCGCGGTGGATGCGCCTGCTGTCAAAGGAGGTGGAGCGGAACGAGCCGGGGGGCGAGGAAGCTGCGCGCTCGCTGCTGCGGCTGGTCCTCATCGAGCTGGAGCGCATGACGGTCCAGACGGGCGCGAGCGAGCCGCCGTCCCTGGGCTTGAGTCGCAAGGCGCTCACGTACATCGAGACGCACTGTCTGGAGCCGCTGTCGCTCGCGCAGGTGGCGAAGGCGCTGGGGCGCTCCTCCTCGCATGTCGCGGGCGTGGTGCGGCAGGAGACGGGCCGCACGGTGGGCGAGTGGATTCTGGAGTGCCGGATGGCGGAGGCACGCCGCCGGCTGCGTGGCACGGACGAGCGCGTGGACATCATCGCGGAGCGCGTGGGCTACGCGGACGTGACGCACTTCATCCGCCAGTTCCGCCGCGTCCACGGGGTGACGCCGGCCGCGTGGCGGCGCAAGGCGACGGCGGGGGGGCCATGAGCCGTCCCCTCCGAAAGTCACGGAGGGGATGCCGAGACGTGCGGGGGTGAAGTAAGGGGTCTCCCTGGGCCCGGAGCCGAGGGAGAGCCATGAAGAAGGCGCTGGTCATCGTCGTTGGCGCAGCCGTGCTGCTGCTCGTGTTCATGTTCGTCGCCGGTGAGCAGCCGCCGGGGCAGCCGGAAGCCAGCGGTGGTGGACGCCAGTTGGACCTGTCGGGCTTCGACCCGGCCCGAGTCTCCGGGCTGGAGCTCTCGGGCGTCCGCCGCGCCACGTTGCAGCGGGACGGTAGTGGGTGGACGGTCGCGGACCCGGGCTCGCCGGAGAGCCGCTTCCTGGCGGACGAGGCGATGGTGAAGGGCGCGCTGGAGTCCCTGAGCCGGGTGGCCGGGGCGAAGTTCGTCACCGGCGAGGCCGGCCGGCTGAACGAGTTCTGGCTGGATGACGCGCGCGGGCTGAAGGTCCGCATCCTCCAGGAGGGCCGCCCTCCGCTGGAGCTGGTGCTCGGGAAGGATGGGGCGTCGAACGGCGGAACCTACGTGCGCAAGGCGGCCAACGCGGACGTCTTCGAGCATCCCACGTTGTTGGGCTGGTTGTGGCGTCGGCGCGTCATGGACTGGCGTGACGCGCGGCTGGTGCGGGGGGCGCCCGGGGACATCACGCAGCTGGTGTTTCGAGTCGGGGACGAAGCGCCGGTGACGGTGACGTCGAGTGGCGCGCCCGGCGGCTGGCGGCTCGCGGAGGGGACGCAGGTGCCGGAGGGCTTCCGGTTCAGTTCGCACGTGGTCGAACAGGTCGTGCGGGACTTGTTGGAGGTCGAGGCGCAGGACGTGCTCGCGGGGGAGGCCGCCACGGAGGCGAAGGCCGCGCTCGCCCAGGCGCATGACGCGGTGGAGGCGCGCCTCAAGAATGGGAAGACGGTGGTGCTGCGGCTGAGCCGTGCGGCGGAGTCCAAGGACACCGTCTTCGTCCAGTTGGAGGGAGATGCGCGGGTGTACGAGGTGTCCGCGGTGGCGGCATCGCAGGTGCGCAAGCGGCTGGTGGACTTCCGCGACCTGCTCCTGCTGCGGTTCGCGTTGGAGAAGGTGAACCAGGTGCGCATCCAGGCCGGTGACACGACGGTGGTGGTGGTGAAGGAAGCGCAGGGCTGGGTGCTGCGTGAGCCGCAGTCTCCGCCGGAGTCCTTCCGGTTCGACGCGTCACAAGTGGAGACGCATCTCATCTGGCTTCAGCGGCTCGAGGCCTCACGCCTCCTCTACGCGGCGGGGCAGGACGCGCAGGCGGGCCTGTCTCCGCCCGTGGCCTCCGTGGAGGTGAGCGAGGAGGGCGGCGCCGTGCAGACGCTGTGGCTCGGGAACGCAGTGCCGGACGCACCGGCGGGCTACCCGGAGGTGTACGCCCGAGGCTCGCGCGACGGCTTCACATATGCCGTGGAGGACAAGGCTCGCGCCTGGTTGTCGCGTGGCCTTACGCTCTTCAGCGGGCCGTAGGTTCCACCGCGGGCTGCCTTCGAGGCGCTGAGCGTTCGTGTGTGGCAAACTCCCTTTGGATGGAGGCTCTGAGAAGAGCCTTCTCTGGGGAGGAACAGCCATGGCTTCGTTGAAGCTACGTTGTGCGTTGCTGGTGGCGTTTCTTCAAAGCGGATGTGTTGGCACCGTGGCGCAGAAGTACTGGCGGGACGCCGGCGGGCACATCGTCGTCGCAGGCCCCATGCTGGGCCCCTTCGACAACCTGCCGACGTTGGCTCCCAGGCTGTGTGAGGCGATTCGGGTGATGCCAGGGGCAACGGTTGGCAACAGACGAGAAGGACAGGAGTACTGCGGCCTCATCTATCAGCGGAATTTCGAAGCGGCTTTCTTCGCCAGCTACCCGTCTTCGATCAGTTCCCCCGTGCAGCTCCCGGGAGGAAGAAAGTCCTGTTCCGTCCCGAGCGCGGTGAGCGACCCCGACGCTTACAACATCAGCATCTACGCCGATTTTCACAGTCACCCATCGGTGACGACCTTCTCCAACGAAGACCTGCAAGCGCAGCGACAGCGGTACTACTTTCGCGTCATGTTCAATCCGCTCTGTGAGGTCTACCTTTACGATTTTCAGGAGCGGACTGTGTACCGGCTGATGGATGGCGAGTTTCATCCGACGAAGCGAGTCACGGATGATATCCGTGGCGAGTAGGCCGAAACTCAAGCTGGCATCGACAGCAGTCGAACTGGAGGATAGGTAGATGAAACCAGTCGGCTTCATCATCCTCATGAGCCTCATGAGTGGATGCATGCACCTGCGGTCCAAGACTCCAGTTGCTCCGCCCGAGGTCTCCGCCGGTATTCAGTTCCCGGAGTGGACGAAGGAAGCCTCGACCACCGTGGATGGCACTCAGTTGAAGGCGCTCCAGCTCGCGATGGAGGACTTCCTGCCTCCCGGAACGAAGCCCCCCAAGAACGCGGATGCCATGACGCAGTGTCTCTATCGCATCGAGACGTATGACGCCTGGCTCCAACGGGGCGAGAAGATGACCTTCGTTCACTTCACGCCCAAGGAGCAGGAACGCTGTGGCCTGCGGCCCGAAGTCATGGACCCTGGCGCGAGCTATGCCATCAGCGATGACGGCGTCATCTTGAAGCGGGACTGAGCTGGGCGCGGCCTACGCCGCCCGCTCGGACGTCCGTGCCTGCCACGCGGCGACGAAGTCCGCGAGCCCGTTCAACTGCCGGTCGTTCAGCGTGGACTGCCACCGCGCCTGCCGCAGCTCGCGGTACGCGGCCGGTGCCTCCCAGCCGCGCGCCACCATCACCGCCAGCCCCACCAGCGGGCCCCGGCCCACGCCGTGCTCGCAGTGGGTATACAGCGTGCCGCCCTGCTCCAGCCGGGGCAGGGCCCACTCCACGCCCCGCATCAGCTGCTCCACCGACGGCGGATAGCGGTCCGTCACCGGCAGGTTCAGCAGTTCGATGCCCAGCGCCTTCAACGCCTCCGCGTCGTCACAGCGCTCACCCCGCACGTCAATCACCGCGGTGATGCCGCGCGTCTTCAGCTCCGTGTACCGCGAGCGAGGCACCGCGCCACCCACGTACAGCCAGTCATTCACCTGAGACACGTTCAACCCGCGCCCCGGCAGCTTCGTGGTCCACTCCACGCAGCGCGCCACCGAGCGCAGCACCTGCTTGCGCACCCAGCCGCGCACACCCGGCACGTGGTGCACTTCCCGCAGCAAAGCAAAACTCACAGGTCGCCCTCGAGCGTCACTTCCATCAGCCCCGTCACCGGTGCCTTGCCCTCACGCTCCAGCACCGCCCGGTGCAGGTACGTCACCGGTGAGCCCACCACCGAGCGCACCAGCCCGCCCAGCACCGCGCCCAAATCCTCCACTGGCGCGCTGCGCTGCATCAGCGAGGTGGAGCGCAGCACCATGGCAGAGGCGCCATCCGCGAACAGCTCCACCGTCCACGAGCTCCGCTCCTTCAAGCCTTCCCGCGCGAGCGTGAAGTGCTCCAGCGAGCGGGCCTTGGCGCCTTCCTCCCACGCGTACGCGGGGCCGTATTCACCGTCCTGCCCCTCACGCGCCAGCAGCACCAGCTTCTCGCCGCCGAGCAGCGCCCGGAAGCGCACCCACCGCTTCGCGAGCTTCGCTGGCGCAATGGTGGAGCGCGTGTGGTCCGCGTACCCGCCCCCCGTGTAGACGACGTCCTCGCCCTTGGGCCGCTTCACCGTCGCCTTCAACGCGCTGAAGGCCAGCGTCACCTCGTGGTGGTAGCGGTCCTTGCCCACCTCCACCTCGGTGCCTTCCTGGCCCTGGGGCGTCATGGGCGCGGCGTACTCCAGCAGCACCCGCCCGCCATCCAGCGGGACTTCCACGCGCGTGGCCCCATCCGCGGAACGGGCCGAGCACGGCCCCATCTTCAGCGTGGAGCTCTCCGCGTCATAGCGCCAGTCGCGCGCCTTGACCTTCGTCTGCGCCGACCAGGCCCGCTGCCCCGGCGTCAGCACCGTGGTCCGGCACAATCCGGTGCGCGAGCCGGGACCGATGTTCGTCACCGTCAGCTGCACGAAGATGAAGGTGCCGCCGTCCAGGTCGCCGATGAAGGTGAAGTTCTCCCCGTAGTTGTCACTGGGGGACAGCTTCGGCTCCAGCACCGCGCCCGCCGCCGCCACCGAGGGCAGCACGAGCGCGGTGGCCACAGCCAGGCCCTTCAGCACCTGGAGGCGCCCTTCAGGCCGCATGGGGGCGCTGCTCCATGAGCGCGTCCTCGGAAGCCGCCGCTTCGTTGTTGAAGACGTAGTCACGCTGCAGCGGCAGGTTCCACGCGAAGTACACCACGCCGCGCACCAGCCACCACCCCAGCGCATAGGCCAGCTGCGGGTGCAGCGTCAGCAGCGCCACGCCGCCCGCGTTGAGCAGCGCGCTGGTTCCACTCACCACCGAATAGCGCGCCAGCTGCCGCCCCACCGCGCCGGTGCTCTTGAAGGTGAGCACGCGGTTGATGGAGTAGTTCACCACCGCGCCCAGGCCGCAGCCCAGCACCGTGGCCCATGCGGGCAGCATGCCCGCCCATTCCACCAGTGCCAGCACCAGCGCGAAGTCCACCGCCGTGGCCACCGCGCCCGCCAGGGCGTTGAGCCCGATGATGGCCTTGCCAGAGCGCGCCTCCTGACGCTTGGGCGCCAGCGCCTTCACCAGGTTGCGGAAGCGGGAGAGCGCCGTGACGTTGCTCATGACGGCCACGAAGACGAGCCCCACCACCGCGAGCCAGTGCATGGGGTGCTTCTCCTCGGGCCAGAAGACGGCCTCCAGGATGGGCGACAGCGCCGTGCCCGCGCCCATGAAGAGCACCCGCTCCAGCCGCTGCATGGCGCCGTCGCGCACGTTGACGCCCAGGCCTTCGCCCTTGGCGCGCACGTAGGGCACCAGCGAGGAGCCGAGCAGCGCCATCAGCGCGGGCAGCAGCACCCAGGTGTCCCGGTAGTACCAGGCCAGACCCATGAGCATGGCCGAGTCCACGTACCGGTCCAGCACCGAGTCCAGCGCCGCGCCCGCGGGGTTGGCCTCCTTGCGCGTGCGGGCGATGCGCCCGTCCATCACGTCCAGGATGCCCGCGAACAGGAAGAGCCAGCCGCCCAGCGCGAAGCGGCCCGCCGCCACCGCCACGCCGGAAGAGATGCCCAGCAGGCCCGACAGCATGGACAGCGCGTTGGCCGGCAGGCCGGAACGCAGAATCACCGCCCACAGCGGCTGGATGACCCAGAAGAAGTAGTGCCGAAGGAAGAAGCCCACCAGCCCGTTGTTGCCGCGCTTGAGCGTCTCCTCGTCGCGGGGAATGCCCTTGAAGGCGCAGCGGATACAGAAGAGGAGCAACCCGCCGATGAAGTACGTGCAGGCGACGATGGCCGGTGCCAGCGCCGTCCAGATGCGGGCGGACGGAGACAGGTTTCCGGTCAACCACGCCATCAGGTTCTCAAGCACGGGTGTCTCCTCTTGTAGTCAACGACACGGCCCACGGTGCGGTGGCCGTCCAACGGGCGTAGACGCTCTCGACCGCCAGGAATGCAACCGCCGCCACGCCCAGGCCCGCGAGCACGTCCAGGATGTAGTGGTGCGTCAGGTATACGGCGGAGAAGGCGACGAGCAACGCGAACAGCCCGGTGGAGATGCGCCACGCCCAGCCGCGCGACCATACGAACAGCATCACCAGGAAGGGGTACGCCGCGTGCAGTGAGGGCATGGCCCCGAACACGTTGGTGCTGCGCGAGTAGAAGCTCGCGAAATAACTGATGCCCAGCAGCTCGTCGAAACGGGCGGTCCCCGCGGGGTTGGGGGGCGCGGCCAGGTCGGCCGGTCCCGGGCCGTACTGGAGCACGTACCAGGGCGGCGCGGCGGGGTAGAGCACGTAGATGACGATGCCGATGGCGTTCGCCGCCAGGAAGCCCCAGCACAGCCTTTCGAAGAGCGAGTCCTTCTTCACGAAGAAGAAGATGGCCAGGATGAAGACCTCGTACAGGTACGCCGCGTAGGCGAAGCCGCAGAGCAGGTCCAAGGCCGGGGTGAAGCGCGTGGACCACCATTCGGGCCAGTGGGTGCCGCCGGGCGCCGGGAACCACTGGCGCTCCAGCTCCCACAGGTCGCCCGTGTGGATGGGGCCCCGCAGGAACAGCCAGAGACCCTGGCTGTCCAGCAGCATCCCGGTCAGCCAAAGCGCGAGCCCACCGCGGAGGAAGCGCTGAAGGCGGGGGCCCGACCAGGCCACCCCCAGAATCAGCGCGTCCGCCGCGACGTGGTCCCACCGCAGCCGGCCGGTGGCGTACACCAGCGTCAAGTGGCTCAACCCCAGGACGGTGGAGAGCCACGTGAGCGCGGTGACCTTATTGGGAGAGCGGGAGGTCATCTCCGTAATAGTCGAGCCCGAGGTGGGTGATGGGGTCCTCGCCCGCGACGACGCGCAGCGTGTTCTTCAGCTTGGTGAGCTGGATGAAGAGGTCGTGCTCCACCGGCAGACCCGGCTGCGCCATGGGGGTCTTGAAGTAGAAGGACATCCACTCCTGGATGCCGCGCCACTCCAGCCGCTTGGCCAGGTCCAGGAACAGCGCGATGTCCAGCACCAGCGGGGCGGCCAGGATGGAGTCGCGGCAGAGGAAGTTGACCTTGATCTGCATCGGATAGCCGAGCCATCCGGTGATGTCGATGTTGTCCCAACCCTCCTTCGCGTCGCCGCGGGGCGGGTAGTAGTGGATGGACACCTTGTGCGCGTACTTCTTGTACAGCTCCGGGTACAGCTCGGGCTGCAGGATGGTGTCCAGCACGCTCGACTTGGTGACTTCCTTGGCCTTGAAGGCCGCGGGGTCGTCCAGCACCTCGCCGTCGCGGTTGCCCAGGATGTTGGTGGAGAACCAGCCATCCAGACCCAGCATGCGGGCCTTGAGCGCGGGCGCGATGACCGTCTTTATCATCGTCTGGCCGCTCTTGAGGTCGCGGCCGGCGACGGCCACCGACTCCTGCTTGGCCAGCTCCTGGAGCGCCGGCGTGTCCACGCTGGCGTTGGGCGTGGCGTTCGCGAAGGGCACGCCCTCCTTGATGGCCGCGTAGGTATACAGCGCGGTGGGGTTGATGTCCGGGCTGTTCTCGTCCAGCGCCTTCTCGAAGGCGGCCAGCGTCTTGAAGGACTCGGGCAGCGGACGGAAGGTCTCCACGCTGCTGCACACCACCATCACGGCGCGCGTCGCGTTGAGCTCCTTCTTGAAGTCGCGGATGTCCTGGCGCAGCGCTTCGATGCTCTCGCGGTGCGTCTTGGTGGCCTTGGTGTGGTTGGCCTCGATGCGGCGCACGAACTCAGGGTCGTGCACGCCCTGCTTCGGCTTGATGCTCTGGAGGAACGGCTTCACCTCCTCCAGGTGCTTGTCGCTGAGCACGCCCGAGCGCACGGCCACTTCGTACGCGTCCTCACGGATGATGTCCCAGGCGCCGAAGGCAACGTCCTTCAGCTCCGCCAGGGGAACCAGCTCGTTGAGCTTCACGGTGCGCCCGTCGGTCCGCTTCCCCAGGCGGGCGGTGCCCATCTGCGTGAGCGAGCCAATGGGGTGACCCTTGCCCTTGCGCGCCAGCTCGACACCCGCCATCAGCGTGGTGGACACAGCGCCCAGACCCGGAATCAGGACCGCGAGCTTGCCGTCCGGCTTCGCGACCGACCTCTTGTTTTCCATCGTGATGTTCCTTCGTTAGACGTATTCGAGTCGGCCGTATGCGGGTCGGTACGATACCGGTCGTGCATGCGGAAAATCTCGAAAGCGGATGGTTGATACTCTAAAGCGTTCATCACTTCAACGTCATGAGCGTGGCGGCTCTTACCACCCGAGGGCGCCGCACTCATGGATCAGGCCAGCCAGAGGTACAAGGCGAGGCGATCGACGCTGTCAGAGAAACACCAGGTCGTCAGAAGGACGACATCCACGGCACACTCCTCGGACAGGTTCGCCATGGGTTGATGACGACCCGCCCTGCTTGAAGGATGAAGAAGGTGTCAGTGGGACAGGGGGAGGCGGAGCCGTCGCGAGGCGCCGTCCTACCGCTATGACGGGCCCATTCCGATGGGGCCGTCCGGTTCAGTGGGGAAGCGGGGCGCTGTCGTCCAGGTCGAGCTTCTGGTGGTCGCCCGGTGTGTAGGGCTGTCCGGTGAAGGCGGCCTTCAACATGCCGGTGAGCTGGACCATGCGGCTGCTGGGCGTGTCCCAATACTCGGCCTTCTCCACGCGGACGCAGAGCAGGGCGAGCTCGGGGTCGTCCAGGCCCTCGGGGAACCAGGCCTTGAGGGTGGGGTTCCACAGCTCGCGGGCCTTCTCCTTGTCGAGCACCAGCCGGCAACGGCCGCTCACGGAGACGTAGTGGTCCCGGGTCGGGTCCGAGTACGCGAGGTTGACGTGGTGGTCGTGCGTCACCTCGTCGACCTTGGGGGCATGCTCGCGGGTGAAGAACCAGAGCTCTCCGTCGAAGTCTCGCGCGTGCGTCCACATGGGGCGGCTGCGCAGGCTGCCATCCGCTTCCACGGTGGTCATCATCGCGACCTTGATGTCCTTGATGAGGTCATCGAAGTGCTCGGTGACGTCTTGGGTGTCCTTTTTCTTCCTGGCCATCGCTGCCTCCCTTGGGAGCACAAGGTAGGCAGCGTGGAGGTCGGCGGGCACATGGCGGTGGGTTGGTCGCCGCCAGGGCAGGCGGGCCTGTGGTAGGTGGCCGGGCAGGAAAGCGAGGGTTCGGATGCTGAAGACGGCGTGGAACGAGTGGAGCCTCAAGGCGCTGCAGTTGGAGACGGCGATGCTGGCGCTGGAGGAGATCGACCTGCCTGAGGAGATGCACGCGCTCCAGGAGGCGGCGGAGGAGAAGCTGCTGGCGCTGGCGCGCGCGTGGAAGGCCCGTCAGCCTCAGCGCGAGCCGCGCACGTGGGAGCGGCAGACGCTGCCAGACGGCATGCCTCGCGACGCCGAGCTCAAGGACCTGGCGGAGGGCTTCAAGGAGGACGGCAAGTCGTGGACGCTGCTTCGCGCCACCAGCGACCTCAAGGAAGTGGTGGAGACGGTGGTGTCGGAGGGCCGCGCCTGCATGGCCGCGGGCGGCGAGTACTACCTGGGCCAGTGGGACGCGAAGGAGTCCGTGCTGGAGGTGGGCCGCGACGACGAAGCGGACGAGCCCGGCACGGGCCTGGTGCTGGAGCCCACGGGCGAGCTCCAGTACACGCCGGACCCGGAGCTGTAGCCGCCGCTCAGCCCGCCAGCTCCTTCTCGATGCGGGCGCGGAGCTTCCCGTCGAGCCTCCGGCCGAAGCCCGCGCGCACGTTGTCGGCGGCGTGCGAGGGGGGCGGGTGGCCGGCGGGGGCAGGCTGTGATGCGGCGACGCCGGGCAGGAGCAGGCCCCCCAGGGCGCGGTGAGCACGTCGCGGCGGGACGGGGCACGGGAGGACAGGGCGGCCGATATCCGCGGCTGCTCGGAAGTGGACTGGTGACAGTTCCGCGCGGTGCCGGTGTTCTCTTGCACGAGCGGGGCGACGACGCCTCCCGATGATTCCTCCTGGCCCGGGTGCCCGCGCGATGCGGGCCGGGCCGCATTCAAAACAGTCCAGGAAGGTCCAGGCGATGAATCGCAAGGTCTCGGTATGCGCGGGGATGATGGCGGCGGTGGTGGCGTTTTCGGCCTCCGCCGAGGAGGCGGTGGGCGGGCCGTCCTCGAGCGCCGCGAGCGGAGCGGCGACTGTCGATTGGCCGGGCGTGGCGCGCGAGCTGTCCGCACCGCCGCTGGTGGCCGCGGCGGAGCAACCGGTGAGCCACACCCTGGCCGCCGGGGCGCCCGCTGGGAGCGCGCCCGCGTCCGGCGCTGTGAGCCCCGCGGCGCCGTCGGATGGCGCGTCCTCCATGCCCGTCGCGCCTGACGGTGCCAATGCGCCTTCGGCAGGCGCGCCCGAAGCGAAGGCGGCGGCCGACGCGAACGAAGTGCACATTCCGTTCAGCCTCACCCTGGTGCCAGGGCTGAGCACGTCGGGTTTCCACACCGGCAACGTGGTCAACAACGTGTCCATTGGCCTGGTGGCGACGCACGCGAAGCGGGTGGACGGTCTGGCGATGTCGCTGGCAGGCAACTGGGTGGGGGAGGGC
>NZ_JABFNS010000068.1 GCF_013116825.1 Myxococcus xanthus | reverse complement strand
CGATCGAACAGATGCGGGGGGGGGCGTGGGGCAACAGGGCTTCTTTCTACCTGTCACCGGCGTCCGTGGCCTTGTTGATGCTGAACCTGCTGGACGGGCTGTTCACCCTCTTCTTCCTCCAGTTGGGCGTGGCCGAGGAGCTCAACCCCATCATGCGGGAGGCCTATGAGCAGTCCCCGCTCTTCTTCATGTTCTCCAAGCTGGTCATCGTGAACGCGGGCCTGTGGCTGCTGTGCATCCACCGGCACCTCAAGGCCAGCCGCATCGCCATCCGGCTGGGCGCCGCCGTGTATGCCGTCATCGTGGTCTACCACCTCGCGTTCCTGACCCACCTGGTCATGCACTGGCCGCAAATGCTGACCTAGCCTCCACTCGCAGCGGCGGACTGTGGGGGCATTGAACAGTGGCGCAAATCTCCCTCGCGCCCGCGCTTGCATTTGGCACCCGGTATGTCCCAGGCTTCCCTTCAGCTCCGACCTTTCGGGTTCGGGGGGGGACCATGAACATCACCGACGTCCGGGTGTTTCCGGTCGAAGAGGACAAGCTCAAGGCGTACGTCACCATCACCTTGGACCACTGCTTCGTCATTCGCGATTTGAAGGTCATTCACGGCTCGACCGGGCTCTTCATCGCGATGCCAGCCAAGAAGCGGAAGGATGGGACGTACAAGGACATTGCCCACCCGCTCAACGCGGATACGCGGAGTCAAATGGAACGCGTCATCCTGATGGAGTACGAGCGACACCTCCATCAGGCGCAAGCCGGGATGCTCGTCGCAGCGCCAGCGGACCTGGACTAACGACTTCTTTCCTTCCGTCCGCGTACAGGTTAGTCAGCGGCCCCACCATGCAGCCGCGTGACTTCAAGGTGTTCGCCGGGAACTCGAATCCCGGCCTGGCGCATCGCATCTGCGAGTACCTCAAGCGCCCTCTGGGCAAGGCGGAGGTCGGTCGGTTCTCGGACGGGGAGATTCACGTCGAGATCGGCGAGAACGTCCGCGGCCACGATGTCTTCATCCTCCAGTCGACCTGCCCGCCCGCGAACGATCACCTGATGGAGTTGCTCATCATGTGTGACGCGCTCAAGCGGGCGAGCGCTGGTTCCATCACCGCCGTCATTCCGTACTACGGGTACGCCCGTCAGGACCGGAAGGTGGCGCCGCGTACCCCCATCACCGCGAAGCTCATCGCGGACCTGCTGGAGTCAGCGGGCGCCGGGCGCGTGGTGTCCATGGACATGCACGCGGGGCAGATCCAGGGCTTCTTCAACATCCCCTCGGACCACCTCTATGGCTCGCCGGTGTTCCTGGAGGACCTGCGCAAGCGCTTCCCGGAGTCGCAGGAGCTGGTCATCGTCTCGCCGGACGCCGGCGGCGTGGAGCGCGCCCGCGCGTACTCCAAGCGGCTGAACACGGGCCTGGCCATCATCGACAAGCGCCGTCCCCGCCCCAACGCGTCGGAGGTGATGAACCTCATCGGCGACGTGAGCGGCAAGGACGCGGTGCTGGTGGACGACATGGTGGACACCGCCGGTACGCTCGCCCAGGCGGCCGCGGCGCTGAAGGCCAAGGGCGCACGGCGCGTGGTGGCGTACGCGGTCCACCCCATCCTCTCCGGCCCGGCCATCCAGCGCATCCAGGACTCGGTGCTGGAAGAGGTCGTCTTCACGGACACCGTGCCGCTGTCTCCGGCGGCGCAGGCCTGCTCGAAGATCCGCCTGCTCACCACCGAGCGCCTCTTCGGCGAGGCCATTGCCCGCATCCACCGCGCCGACTCGCTCAGCTCGCTGTTCGTCTGAGCCGGCGCGCGCTTGCCCGCCGGGTGGCTTGACTCCAGGCCCTCCGGCTGGCATGTGCACGGCCCTCCATCGGAGGTCTTCACAGGCGCCGTCTTCGGGGCCCGCCACTGGGGCGGGATGCCGAGGGCGCCAGGGCCGCCGGTGGCACCCGCAGTCCCATCCGTGAGGATTCCATGTCCGTCAATACGAGCACCCTCGAGGCCAAGCCGCGTGAGGGTTCCGGCAAGGGCGTTGCCCGCCGCCTGCGCGCCGAGGGTCTGATTCCCGCCGTCGTCTACGGAAAGCACCTGGAGAAGCCGGTGCACATCTCCGTGAACCCCAAGGCGGTCCGCCAGGCCATCAACACCCCGCACAAGTTCAACACCCTGATCCAGATCAAGGTGGAGGGCGGTGACCGCCAGGTGCTCCTGAAGGACTACCAGATGGACCCCGTCACCCGCGCCATCCTGCACGCGGACTTCCTGGACGTGCGCCCCACCGACAAGGTGAAGGTCAACGTGCCGCTGGTGCTCACCGGCCGCGCGCAGGGTGTGGCGGACGGCGGTCTGCTGACCCAGGCCCGCCGTGAGATCGAGGTGTGGTCGCTGCCGGGCGCCATCCCCGAGAAGATCGAAGTGGACGTGACGCCGATGAAGATCGCTGAGGTGCTCCACATCAACGATCTGAAGCTGCCCGAGGGCGTGTCGGTGAAGACGAACGTCAACTACACCCTGGCCGTCATCAGCGCGCCGGAGGCCGTGGAGGCGGGCCCGGCGGCTGCCGCGGCGGCGCCGGCCAAGGACGCGAAGGCGGCTCCGGCCAAGGACGCGAAGGCCCCGGCGAAGAAGTAGTCTGTCGCCTTCTGCGGTCCTTCTGGAGCGGGGCCGGCCCGGTAAGGGGCTGGCCCCGTTTCTCGTTTCGGGAGCCACGTCATGAAGCTCATCGTCGGGCTGGGCAATCCGGGGCGCGAGTACGAGCGGCACCGGCACAACATCGGGTTCATGGTGGTGGAGGCGCTGCTGTCGCGGGCGCGCGCGGAGCTGAACCAGGAGAAGTTCGCGGCCAAGGTCGGCCAGGGCACCCTGGCGGGCGAGCGCGTCCTCTTCGTGGAGCCCCAGACGTTCATGAACCTGTCGGGCCGCTCCGTCGCGGAGGCGGCGCGCTTCTTCAAGGTGCCGGTCACGGACGTGCTCGTCATTCATGACGAGCTGGACCTGCCCCTGGGCCGCCTGCAGCTCAAGGCCGGCGGCGGCAGCGGCGGCCACAACGGCCTCAAGAGCATCGTCTCCAGCCTGGGCGACGAGGGCTTCATCCGCCTGCGCTTCGGCATTGGCAAGCCGGAGGGCCCCAACGCCCGCGAGCGCGTGTCCGGCTACGTCCTGTCCAACTTCGACGACGGCGAGCGCCGGGAGATGGATGCGCTCATCGACCGGGCCATGGACATGACGGAGCTGTGGATCCGCGAAGGGCTGTCAGTCGCCATGAACCGTTTCAACCGGAAGGCCTGAGGCGGGCCCCAGGCACCCCTACAGGCCGGCAGACGGGGCGCCCGGCCGCTTGACTTGGCGGGGGGGCCCCCATAGAAGGCCCGTTCCCTCATCGGGGATGACCCGGTGGGATGTTCTTTTCCAGCTTCCCGTGTTGGTACACGGGACGTAGCGCGAGGGTGACGGGCGCGCGGTTTCCCGTCCCCGGCGGTGGGCCTCTCAGGTCCGCTGGCCGTTTCCCCGCTCTCTGGATTCACCGGAGGGCACTCGACCCCAAGGGGAGAGAAAACAATGGCTGAGACGCAGGCCGCGACGCGGCTTCGTGAGTACGAGACCATCTTCCTGGTCAAGCCGGACCTGACGGACGACAACGTGGACAAGCTCAAGGAGCGCGTCCGCGGCATCGTTTCCCGTGAGGGTGGCAAGGTCATCCGCTTCACGGTGTGGGGCAAGAAGAAGACCCTGTTCCCCGTGGCGAAGCAGCCCCGCGCCATCTACGTGCACACCCACTTCCTGGGTGGCGCGAAGCTGGTGGCGGAAATCGAGCGCAACCTCCGCAACCTGGACGAGGTCACCCGCTACATCTCCGTGAAGCTCGCGGACGAGGTGGACCCCGAGACGCGTCCGGTGCTCGAGGACGTGAAGCTGGCCGGCGACGTGGAGGAGACCCGTCCGGGCGCTTCCACGGAGCGCGAGGGTGGCTTCCGCTCCGAGGGTTCCGAGGAGCAGGGCGGCGACTCCGAGGAGGAGTCGTCCGAGGAGGCCTGAGGGCCTTCTGGGTCAATTCGCTAGAGACCATTCCAGGATACGAGAACGCTCATGAGCAACGGAACGGATAGCAAGACGGCCTCTGCCCCCGCCGCCCGCAGCGGTGGTGGCTTCGGCGGTGGTGGTTCGCGCGGTGGAGACCGGGGTGACCGGGGTGACCGCGGTGGTGATCGCGGCGACCGCGGCGGCGGGCTGGGCGGCGACGACGACAAGCGCGGTGGTGGCCGCGGCTTCGGCCGCAAGAAGGTCTGCCGCTTCTGCGCGGAGAAGAACGCGTCGGTGGACTTCAAGGACCAAGCGACGCTGAAGTACTTCGTGACCGAGCGCGGCAAGATCATCCCCCGCCGCATCTCCGGCAACTGCGCCAAGCACCAGCGCGAGGTGGCGGTGGCCATCAAGCGTGCCCGTGGCATCGCGCTCCTCCCCTACAACGCGGTGGTCGGCTAGTCCGCCGGTCCGCACAGGAGACTGAACATGAAGGTCATTCTGCGTGAGGACATCGAGAACCTGGGCAAGTCCGGGGAACTCGTCACCGTGAAGGACGGCTTCGGCCGCAACTTCCTCCTGCCCCGCAAGAAGGCGGTTCTGGCCAGCGAGCAGAACCTCCGCCAGTTGGAGCATGAGAAGGCGGTCATCGCCGCTCGGAACGCCAAGCTGAAGGGCGCGGCCGAGGAGCAGGCGAAGAAGATCGGCGCCATCAAGGTCAGCATCAAGCGCCGCGTCGGCGATCAGGACAAGCTGTTCGGCTCCGTCACGGCGCTGGACATCGCGGAGGCGGTTGCCGCCGAGGGTCAGAGCATCGACCGCCGCCACATCCACCTGCCCGAGCCCATCAAGGCCCTGGGCAACTACGAGGTGGAGCTGCGCCTGCACCGCGACGTCGTCGCGAAGATCAAGCTCGAGGTCCTGCCGGAGTAATCCTCCGCGGGCTTCACTGAAGTGAGAGAGGGCCGTCCGGGGCAACCCGGGCGGCCTTTTCCTTTGCGCCCCGCCCCGCCCCGCCCGTCCGGCTCACACCTCCGTGAAACCGGCTGGCGACAGATGCGTGGAGCGCTCGGGGCGCGGTGCGTATCCCGGAGCGGAAGGAGGCTCGCGCATGAGCACCACCGCCCCCCCGCCCCTCACCGATGAGCACCGCCCGGACCTGGACTGGCTCCGCGTGGTGGCCATCCTCCTGCTGCACCTGTTCCACACCGGGATGATGTTCAACACCTGGGGCTGGCACGTGAAGAGCGTCCAGGTCCTGCCGTGGCTGGAGCCCCCCATGGAGGTGCTGCATCACCTCCGCATGCCGCTGCTGATGTGCATCTCCGGACTGGGCACGGCGTTCGCGCTGCGGCGGCGCTCGCTGGGCACCTTCGCCGGGGACCGCGCGAAGCGGCTCCTAGGCCCATTGGTCTTCGGCATGTTCGTCGTGGTGCCGCCGCAAATCTACGTGGAGCGGCTCCAGCGAGGGACGTTCCAGGGCAGCTACGCGGACTTCTACCCGTCCGTGTTCAGCTTCGTGCCCTACCCCGCCGGCAGCTTCAGCTGGCACCACCTGTGGTTCGTCGCGTACCTCTTCATCTACTGCCTGCTCGCGCTGCCCCTCTTCGCGGCGCTGCGCACGGCGAGCGGCCAGGCCTGGCTCCAGCGCGCCGAGGCGTGGCTGAGCCGGGGCTGGAACGTGGCGTGGCTGTTACTGCCGCTCGCGCTCAACGAGGTGTTGCTGCGCCGCTTCCCCCAGACACACGCGCTGCTCGACGACCCGCGAGCCTTCATCCACTTCGGCCTCTTCTTCATCGGTGGACACCTGCTGGGCCGGTGTCCTCGCGCCGTGGAGCACCTGGTGGCCCGGCGCAAGGCGCTGCTGGGCGCCTGCGGCCTGCTCTTCGCCGTCATGGTGCCGCCGAACGAGTACGCCTTCCCACTGGAGACGCTGGGCCGCACGGCGCTGCAGTGGCTCTTCATCCTCACGGCCCTGGCGTGGGCGCGGGCCTGCATCCGCGTCCGCCGCCCCTGGCTCCGGTACGCGCGCGAGCGGGCCTACCCGTTCTACATCCTCCACCAGACGGTCATCGTCATCGTCGGCTTCGCGGTCGTGGACTGGCCCGTGGGCCCCTGGGGCCTCTTCCTGGCGGTGCTCACGCTGACGTTCGGTCTCACCTGGGGCCTGTGTGAAGGAGTGGCCCGGCTGCCCTGGCTGCGAGCGTGCTTCGGGATGCCGGCTCGCTCGAAACGGGCCGCGCCCATCCACGCCGCCGCCCCAGTGCATACTGCCTGACGACGCCCATGACGCCCTCTCCGCCCCAGGCCGGCATCGACTGGAAGTGGCCCCGCATCCGCGCGAAGCCGGCGCTGGCGCTGTTGGGCGTCTGCCTGCTCATCGGCCTGTGGATGGGGCTCACGCTGTGGCTCACCATCCTCGGGGACGGCGGCACCCTCCCGGGCTCCCGTCCCTTCCTCTGGGAAATCACCGGGGCGCTCGGCGTCTGGGCCGTCATGCCCATCCTCTACACGGCGGTGGTCAACGCACCGAGCCCTCGCGTGGGCTGGGGGCGCTTCCTGGGCATCCATGCCGTGGCCTTCGTGCTCTTCACCGGCCTGCACACCGCGCTGATGGTGGGGGCGCGGCAGTTGATGTACGCGCTGCTCGGCTGGGGCACCTACGACTATGGCGCGCTCGCCTTCCGCATCCCCATGGAGGCGCAGAAGGACCTCATCTCGTACACGGTCACCGCCACGCTCTGGAGCTTCCTCCAAACCTGGAAGGAGCGTCAGGCGCGGGCGCTGCGGGAGGCCGCGCTGGAGGCCGAGTTACGAGCGGCCCAGCTCCAGTCGCTCACCGGGCAACTCCATCCGCACTTCCTCTTCAACGCCCTGAACACCGTCAGCGCGGTGATGTACGAGGACCTCGCGCGCACGGACCGGCTGCTCAGCGACCTGGGCGGACTGCTGCGCGCGAGCATGGAGCGGCGCGAGCCCACGTGGACGCTGGCCGAGGAGCGAACGCAGGCCGCGCGCTTCGTGGCCCTGCTGGCCGCGCGCTTCGGCGAGCGGGTGACGGTGCGCTGGGACGTGGCCCCCGGCCTGGACGGCGCCCAGGTGCCCTGCTTCGCGCTGCAAGCGCTGGTGGAGAACGCGGTGAAGCACAACCAGGACCGGCCAGAGGCGCTGGAGGTGCGCATCCGGGCCCGGGAGGACGGCGCCATGTGGTGGCTGGAGGTGGAGGACACGGGGCGCGGCTTCGGCACGCCGTCCCCCGCGTCCGGCCCCGGCGTGGGCCTGTCGCACCTGGAGCGCATCCTGACGCTGCTCCACGCGGGCCGAGCGCGCCTGGAGCGGAGCCACGGCCCCGAGGGCGGCGCGCGCGTGTCGCTCTGGCTGCCACGGGAGGCCGCGGCATGACGCGCTTCCAGGTGCTCGTGGCCGATGACGAAGCGCCCGCGCGGGCGAAGGTGAAGCGCCTGCTGGCGGAGGACGTGCGCTTCGCGCTGGCGGGCGAAGCGGCGGATGGGACACAGACGTTGAGTCAGGTGAGTGCCCTGCATCCGGACCTGCTGGTGCTCGACGTGCAGATGCCCGGTCTCACCGGCTTCGAGGTGCTGGAGGCCCTGGGCCCGGAGCACTGCCCCGCAGTCATCTTCTCCACCGCGTACGACGCCTTCGCGTTGGCGGCCTTCGAGGCGCAGGCGGTGGACTACCTCTTGAAGCCCTACGACGCGGAGCGCTTCGGCCGGGCGCTCGATAAAGCCCATGCGGTGCTGCGCAGCGGGATGCCGGACACCGTGCGGCTCCAGTCCCTGCTAGCGGAGCTGAGGCGGGCCCCCGCGGGCCGTCCGTTGGAGCGGCTGGTGGTGAAGGTGGGCGAGGCCTGGGTCCCCCTGCCGCTGGCGGACGTCTGGCGCCTGTCAGCCGAGGACAAGTACGTGCGGCTCTACACGGGCCAGGGCGAGCACCTGGTACGACAGACGCTCCGCGCCCTGGAGGAGCGGCTGGACCCCTCACGCTTCGTCCGGGTGCATCGGGGCGACCTCGTCAATCTGGACGCGGTAGCCCGCCTGGAGCCGTGGAGCCACGGGGATGGAATCCTCGTCCTCAAGGACGGGAGCTCCGTCGTACTCAGCCGCACCTGGCGTGAAGCGTTCCTCCAGAAGTGGGGACTGGAGGGGTAAGCGTCACTGCTACAGGGCTGTGGCAGCAAATTTGGTTGTGTCAGCCCTGCCTGTAGAGTGGGCGGGCTGCCATGGAGAACGTCCACGAGTTCAGAGAGGGTCGGAAGGTCCACGAGGACCTCGCCGCGGAGCGCGCCGTGCTGGGCGCCGTGCTGGCGGACAACACGCTCATCGCCGCGGTAGGCGAGGTCGTCCACCCAGAGGATTTCTCCAGCCCCGCGCACGCCCAGATTTTCGAGGCGATGCTGAAGCTCGACGGCCAGTCGAGACAGGTGGACCACCTGACGCTGGCCGAGGAGCTGAAGGTGTTGGGCCACCTGGTGTCGGTGGGCGGCCCGGCCTACCTGATGCGTCTGGACCAGGTGGTGCCCATCGCGTCCAACGCGGTCCAGTACGCGCAGATCGTCAAGGACCAGGCCATCCGCCGCCGCCTGGCCCAGGCGGGCAGGGAGATCCAGGACCTCGCCAGCCAGGAGACGGGCGAGCTGGAGGTGCTGCTCGACGAGGCCGAGCGCAAGGTGTTCCTCCTCGCGGAGAAGAAGCGCGAGGGCGACCTGCGCCCGGTCAGCGAGCTGATGGAGCATACGCTCGACCTGCTCGACAAGATGAAGGCGGCGGCCACGGGCATCACGGGCCTGTCCACCGGCTACATCGACCTGGACAACCAGCTCACCGGCCTGCACGCCGGCGAGCTCATCATCCTCGCGGCGCGTCCCGGCATCGGCAAGACGTCCTTCGCGATGAACATCGCGGTGCACGCGGCGCTGAAGGAGAACAAGGCCGTCGGCATCTTCAGCCTCGAAATGCCCGCCGACCAGTTGCTGATGCGTCTGCTGGCCTCCACCGCGCGCGTGGACATGAAGAAGCTGCGCGGCGGCCGGCTGACGCCGCACGACGAGGAGAAGTTCCAGGAGATGGCGGGCGCGCTCTACAACGCGCCCATCTACATCGACGACTCAGGCGGCCTGTCCCCGTTCGACCTGCGCGCCAAGGCCCGCCGCGTGAAGCAGCGCGACCCGCGCCTGTCGCTCATCGTCATCGACTACCTCCAGCTCATGCATCAGAAGGGCAAGGTGGAGAGCCGCCAGTTGGAGGTCGCCGAAATCTCCCGCGCGCTGAAGCAGCTCGCCAAGGAGCTGGAGGTGCCCATCATCGCGCTCAGTCAGCTCAGCCGAAAGGTGGAGGACCGCAAGGACGGCAAGCCCCTGCTGTCAGACCTGCGTGAGTCTGGCTCCATCGAGCAGGACGCCGACGTGGTGATGTTCATCCACCGTGAGACGTCTGACGAGGCGGGCCCCGACGGGCAGCCGGCGCAGCAGTCGAACACCGTCATCCCCGTGGAGCTCATCGTCGCCAAGCAGCGTAACGGCCCCATCGGCTCCATCGACCTGGTGTTCCTGGCCGAGTACACCCGCTTCGAGAGCCGATCTCGAAGCGAGTAGCAACCCTCCGCGTTCGCGCGGGGCGCGGTGTCCATCACACCCGCCCCTGCCGGTTCGCGGGGAGCAGCGGCTTCGACCTACTCCGAGCCCGTACGCAGGTAGCGCACCACCAGCGCGCGGGCCGAGCGCACCGCCGTCTCCAGCGCGCGGCCCCGCCCCAGCTCCGTGGCGAGCGCGGACGCCAGCCGACACCCCGTGCCCCGGCGGCCGGGGGCGCGCGCCAGCCTCTTGCCCTCCAGCACTCGCACGCGGCCCGGCGCGGCCAGGACGTCCGCCAGCCCCTGCGTGTCCGGCAAGTGCCCGCCCTTCACCAGCACCGCGCCAAAGCCGTGCTGTGCCAGTGCCTCCGCGGCCTCCGCGGCCTCATCCACGGTGCGCGCGACGGGACGCCCCAGCAGCCACGCTGCTTCATCCAGGTTCGGCGTGAGCACCACGCGCGGCCCGGCCAGAGACAGGTAGGCCCGTGCGGACAAGCGCGTCAGCGGCTCGCCCCGGGAGGTGCGCACCACCGGGTCCACCACCCACCACGCGCCCGTGTCCTCCAGGGCGCGCTGCGCGGCCTCGAGCTGCGCGCGCGCGGGCACCATGCCGCACTTCACCGCGTGCACCGGCCCCAGCTCGCGCGCGGCGGCCACCTGCGCGGACAGCACGCGCGGCGGCGAGGCCGTCCAGGTGAAGGTGCGGACACCCTGCGCCGTCTGCGCGGTGGGCACCGCCACCGGCTGGCCCCGCAGCGCGCGCACCGCGGCGACATCCGCCAAGAGCCCTGCCCGTCCCGTGGGCTCCAACCCCGCCAGCAGGAGGACGCGGGGACTCACCGGCGGTGCTCGCGTGCCTTCTGCACGAACGCCTTGTAGAGCCCCACGTGCACCGGAATGGTCGTGGACATGTATTCGGGGTGCCACTGCACGCCCACGGCGAAGGTGTGCACGGAGGACTCGATGGCCTCCACCACGCCATCCGGCGCCACCGCGGTAATCGTCACGTCCTTGCCCACGCCGCGCACCGACTGGTGGTGGGTGGAGTTGACCATCAACTGGCCATACCCCACCGCCTCCGCCAGCAACGTGCCGCTCTTCACGTCCACCGGGTGCTGCGGGTGCGTGCGGTCGTGCTTCTGCTCGTGCTCGCGAGCGCCCTCCACCTCACGGCCGATGTCCTGGAACAGCGTGCCACCCAGGATGACGTTGAGCAGTTGCATGCCGCCGCAGATGCCCAGCACCGGCATGTTGCGCTTGAGCGCGCCGCGCATGAGCGCCGCCTCGAAAGCGGTGCGCCCTTCCTTCAGCGCCCCCAGGCCCTCGCGCGCATCCTCGCCGTAGGCCGACGGAGGAATGTCGAACGCGCCGCCCGTGACGAGCACGCCGGAGATGCGGTCCAGATAGGACTCCACGCAGGCCGGCTCGTCCGAATACGGCAACACGAAGGGCAGCCCGCCCGCGCGAAGGACGGCGTCCGCGTACGGAACCTTCAGCTCATAGCGGGCAAAGGGCTGTTCTCCGGCCGGACTCCAGTCCGGGGTGATGCCGATGTTGGGGCGGCGCGGCGCCGGCCCGTGGTGACGCGAATGGTTGTTCATGGAAGCTCCTGGCTTCGAGGCTATGCCCCGGAGCGCCCCTGTTCAAACGCGGCCACCAGCCGCCTCACACGCTCGGTGATATCCGCGGCGAGCAGCGCGTCGGACACCACCGCCGCGCAGTGCGCCCCGGCCGCCGCCACGCTCGCGATGTTCACCAGCCCCACCCCACCAATGCCCACCACGGGCAGCGGGCTGTCACGCACCACGGACGCGAAGGTCTCCAGCCCCAACACTGGCGCGGGCACCTGCTTCGTCGACGTGGGGAAGATGGGCCCCAGCCCCACATAGTCCGCCCCCGCCGCCTGCGCCGCCCGGGCGCCCGCCACGTCTCGCACCGTGACGCCCACCAGACGGCCAGACCCCAGCAGCGCGCGCGCATCCTCGGCGGGCACGTCCTCGTCACCCACGTGCACACCGTCCGCGTCCGCCAGCAGCGCCAGGTCCACCCGGTCGTTCACCAGGCACAGCGCGCCTTCCCGGTGGCACAGCGCCACCACCTGCCGCGTGGCGGCCAGCGCCTCACGGACCGGGGTGCGCTTCATGCGCAGTTGCACCACCCGGGCCCCGCCGGCCACCAGGCGAGCCGCCTTGTCCACCAGTGAAATCTCCGGCAGGACGGAGTCGTCGCACAGCAAGTAAGGACCGCGGGGAAGGTGCGGGCGGGACGGTGCGTTCATCGGCTCTGGAAGGCGGGACGGCGGCGTTGACAGATGGCCACCCTGCTATAAGGTGCCGCGCTGTTTTCCAAGCAATTCTGAGGATTTGAACCATGGCGGATTCGGCGGACCCGAAGTACCTCGATAAGCGCACCGTGGAGCGGTACGTGCGCTCAGGCCAGCTCGACGAGACGGAGTACGAGCGCCACCTCCAGGGCCTGCCCGACGTGGCGGAGAAGTCCGTCCCCGTTGAGACGCTCATGCTCGACGACGCCGACGACTTCGACGACGAAGAGGATGACTTCGAGGACGAGGACGACGACACGGACGACGACAGCGATGAGGCAGAGACCTCCGCCGCCGCCGAGTCGACGGATGGCGACGCCGACGAGGACGAGAGCGCCGACGAGGCCGAGAGCGACGACGAGGCCGCCACCGCTTCGAACGAGACCTCCGACGATGAGGGGCCGGTCTCCGCATGAGCTCCGGGGACGAGAAGCGCGGCGAGACCTTCGTGATGCGGGGGGAAGCGCGCTCCGCGTCCGAGGAGTCGATTTCCTTCAGCACCTTCATCGTGGGGCTGGGCACCGCGGTGCTCATCCACCTGGGAGGTGCGCCCAATCCTGAAACGGGTCAGACGGAGAAGGACCTGCCGCTGGCCCGGCAGAACCTGGACCTCTTGTCCATGCTGCGCACGAAGACGCGGGGCAACCTCACGGCCGAGGAAGAGAAGCTCTTCGACGGGCTGCTCGCGGACCTCCGCCTGCGCTACGTGGAGGCGACCAAGCGGTGAAGCACTCCAGTAGGAAGGGCCTGCCCGGCGGCATTCGCTTCGCCGCCATCGTGGGCCTCGTGCTCTCCATCCTCACGGGCTGGGCGGCGCTGATGGAAGCCGTCGAGATGGCGAACTTCTACGAAGCGCGCTCGCTCCGGATGGAGCAGGAGTTGCCTCGGCTTCCCGGCGCCCCGGCGCTCGACCCGAAGATCTTCGAGGTCTACTACGCGGCGCTGGAGCCCATGCGGGAGCCGCGAGCGGTGCTGCTCGGCTTGCTGGCCGTTGCCTGCGCCTTTGTCAGCGTGTCCGCGGCGCGCATGCTGAATCCGGAGAACCTGCACCGCGACACCCTGAGCCGGGTCCTGAGCCGCGCGGCCATCATCGCCGCCGGGCTGCGCACCATCGACGGCGCGCAGATGTCCGTGGCCAAGCAGCGCCTCTTCGCGGCGCTGGCGGAGCCGATGAGCAAGATGCCCGAGTTCCCACCGGACATCACCGTCGAGACCTCCCGCGAAATCCTGAGCGCGATGGGCGTGGGGAGCGCCGTCTTCGGCACCGTGGTGGTGGCGGGCACCTTCGCGATTCTGGGGCAGTACTTCCGCAGTCAGCGCGTCCGCGAGGCCATGGCCGTGCAGGACGGGCCGCAGGCGGAGTAACCCTCCTCAGAGGGCGTCGGACTCCGGCAGCGTCACCTGGCAGGTCGGCAGGAGGGCCTCCAGGACGGCGGCCCCTTCCGCGTCACGGCCCTCCAGCGCCAGTTCGTGGCCCGGAGCCACGCGCGGCAGCCGCAGCAGCTCCTTGCGCGTCAGGCCGAACACGTACGCCAGGTGGCCCATCGGCCAGCGCTCCTGCATGTGCTTGAAGGCCGCGTCGTCCATCTGGTCCAGCGGCACCGGGAGCTCCACGTCCTCGTAGACGACCCGCTCGCCGCCCACGCGCCGGCCGTTGCCGTACGCGATGACCTGCTCGCCTTCGTCTGGATCATAGACGTAGGCCTGGACGGCGGCGTTCGTCGCCCGGGAGAGCAGCCGGGGGAGCGCGTGGTGGGCCGCGTACCAGTGCGCGCCCTGCCGTCCCTCCGTGAAGGGAGCCACGTACGCCAGACGGACCACCTTGCGGCGCCGGTTGACGGACACCTTCAGCCCCGTCGCGCCCATCGCACCGTCCAGCGCCAGCGCTTCACGCGCCAACCGGAGCAGCTCCAGGCCGCCGAAGCTCTCGAGTCGTAGGAGATATCCGCCGTGTGCTTTCAGTTTCAGCCCCCCAGGGGATTGGGCGCCGCCTATACCCGGCATCATACCCGCTGGCAACTCCGGCACCCTGAAAAGCGGGCGGTTACCAGGAGTCCAAACAATTCCGGAAAAGCGGAATCGTCGCGCCACGTGCGCTGCTTGCCAAGGGGTGGGCGACTCTTACGTTGGAGGCATGCGACTCGACAAGTACACAGTGAAGGCGCAGGAGGCGATCCACGAGGGTCAGGCCCTGGCTCGTCGGGCGGACAATCCGCAGTACGAGCCCGAGCACCTGGCCGCTGCGTTGCTTGGCCAGAAGGACGGCATCGTCGACCCCCTGCTCCGGAAGATCGGGGCAGACGCGAAGCTGTTCGCCGCGCGGCTCGGCGAAGCGCTCCAGAAGCTGCCCCGCATGCAGGGGGGCGAGAGCGCGATGCTCGGCCAGCGGCTGCTCAAGACTTTCGACAAGGCCGAGGACGAGGCCAAGTCCCTCAAGGACGAGTTCATCTCCTCGGAGCACCTGCTGCTCGCGCTCACGCACGACAAGGGCGCGGTGGGCGAGGTGATGAAGTCCTCGGGCGTCACGCGGGAGCGCGTGCTGTCCGGACTCAAGGACGTCCGGGGCTCCGGGCGCGTGACGAGCCAGGACGCCGAGTCCACCTACCAGGCGCTGGAGAAGTACGGCCGCGACCTCACAGAGGCGGCGCGCTCCGGCAAGCTCGACCCCGTCATCGGCCGTGACGAGGAGATTCGCCGGTGCGTCCAGGTGCTGAGCCGGCGCACCAAGAACAACCCGGTGCTCATCGGCGAGCCCGGCGTGGGCAAGACGGCCATCGCGGAAGGACTGGCGCGGCGCATCGTCGATGGCGATGTGCCGGAGGGCCTGAAGAACAAGCGACTGGTGTCCCTGGATCTGGGCGCCATGGTGGCTGGCGCGAAGTACCGCGGCGAGTTCGAGGAGCGCCTCAAGGCCGTCCTCAAGGAGATCGCGGACGCCGCGGGCGAGGTCATCCTCTTCATCGACGAGCTCCACACGCTGGTGGGCGCGGGCAAGGCCGAAGGGGCCATGGACGCGGGCAACATGCTCAAGCCGGCGCTGGCGCGCGGCGAGCTGCACTGCATCGGCGCCACCACGCTGGACGAGTACCGCAAGCACATCGAGAAGGACGCCGCGCTGGAGCGGCGCTTCCAGCCCGTCCTGGTGGGCGAGCCGAGCGTGCACGACACCATCAGCATCCTCCGCGGCCTGAAGGAGCGCTACGAGGTGCACCACGGCGTGCGCATCCAGGACAACGCCCTGGTGGCCGCCGCCACGCTGAGCCACCGCTACATCGCGGACCGGTTCCTGCCGGACAAGGCCATCGACCTGGTGGACGAGGCCTCCAGCCGCCTGCGCATCGAAATCGACTCCATGCCCACGGAGCTGGACGACGTGCGCCGGAAGATGACGCAGCTCCAGATTGAGCGGGAGGGCTTGCGCAAGGAGACGGACCCGCACTCGCAGGAGCGCCTGGGCCAGATTGAGAAGGAGCTGGCCAACCTCAGCGAGAAGTTCAACGCGCTCAAGGTGCACTGGGACGCGGAGAAGACGGCCATTGGCGCCATCCGCAGCCTGAAGGAGAAGCAGGAGAAGGCGAAGAACGACCAGGCCGCGGCCGAGCGCCAGGGCGACCTGAACCGCGCGGCGGAGCTGAAGTTCGGCGTCATCCCCTCGCTCGACAAGGAGCTGAAGACGCAGAACGAGAAGCTGGCCGAGCTGCAGAAGAACCAGAAGTTCCTCAAGGAGGAGGTCGACGCGGAGGACATCGCCCAGGTGGTGGCCAAGTGGACGGGCATCCCCGTCTCGCGGCTGATGGAGGGCGAGGTCCAGAAGCTGGTCCACATGGAGGACCGGCTGGCGGACCGGGTGATTGGCCAGCGCAGCGCCATCGAGGCGGTGTCCAACGCCGTGCGCCGCGCGCGCAGCGGACTGCAGGACCCCAACCGCCCCATCGGTTCGTTCATCTTCCTGGGCCCCACGGGCGTGGGCAAGACGGAGACGGCCAAGGCGCTGGCGGAGTTCCTCTTCGATGACGACTCGGCCATGGTCCGCATCGACATGTCCGAGTACATGGAGAAGCACTCCGTGGCCCGGCTGGTCGGCGCGCCTCCGGGGTACGTCGGCTACGAGGAAGGCGGCCAGCTCACCGAGGCGGTGCGCCGGCGGCCGTACACGGTGGTCCTCTTCGACGAAATCGAGAAGGCGCACCACGACGTCTTCAACGTGCTGCTCCAGATTCTCGACGAGGGCCGGCTGACGGACAGCCAGGGCCGCACGGTGGACTTCAAGAACACGGTGCTCATCCTGACGTCCAACATCGGCTCGCAGGACATCCAGGCCGGCATGGCGGGCAAGGAGGAGTTGGACGAGCGCACGCGCAACGAGGTGATGGACGCGCTGCGCGCGCACTTCCGGCCGGAGTTCCTCAACCGCGTGGACGAGGTCGTCATCTTCGAGCCGCTGCGGAAGAAGGACATCTACCGCATCGTGGACCTGCAGCTGGCGCGGCTGTCCAAGCTGCTGGCCGACAAGCGGCTGACGCTGGAGCTGACGGAGAAGGCGCGCGAGCTGCTCGCCGAGCGCGGCTACGACCCGACGTACGGAGCGCGCCCCCTGAAGCGCGCGGTGCAGAAGAACCTGCTGGACCCGCTGGCCCTCAAGGTCCTCGGCGGCGAGTTCGTCCCGGGCGACCACATCCAGGCGGATGCGGGCCCGGACGGGCTCACCTTCGCCAAGGTGCTGGTGGACACCTCGAAGGACGTGAAGCGCTCGGCCTAGCCCGGGCGTCCACGGATGTGCCCCGGCCCGGCGTCATGGCTTGACGCCGGGCCGCCTCCGCGCGAAGAGCCCGGCCATGAAGCCCTGGGAGACGCTGGAGCGCGCAGAAGTCCCGGACGTGGGGGAAGTCACCCTGGCCCGGCGCGGGGACGAGTACGTCTTCCGCGTGCGGGGACAGACGCTGATGTCCAGCCGGCAGCACGGCTCCGAGGAAGCGCTGGCGGAGGCCGGCTGTGAAGGGCTGGCGGGCCGCAGCGGCGTCCGGGTGCTCGTGGGTGGGCTGGGCTTTGGCTACACCACCCGCGCGGTGCTGGACCGGTTGGGTCCCGACGCGCGTATCACGGTGGCGGAGCTGCTCCCCGTGGTGGTGACGTGGAACCGGGGGCTGCTCGCGCCGCTGGCCGGAGCGCCTCTGGAGGACCCGCGCGTCACCGTGGTGGAGCTCGACGTGGGCAAGCACATGGCCCGGCAGTCCGGGACCTATGACGCCATCCTGCTCGACGTGGACAACGGCCCCACCGCCCTCACCCACCCCGACAACCACGGCCTCTATGGGCGCGTGGGGCTGGCGCACGCCGTCCAGGCGCTGCGGCCAGGAGGCGTACTGGGCGTTTGGAGCGCCGGGCCCTCCCCCGCCTTCGAACGCCGCATGGAGCAGGCGGGCTTCACCGTCCAGGTGCTGCACCCGGCGGCGCATGGCACCCAGGGGACGCGGCATACCCTGTTCATGGGCAAGCGGAGGCCCCAGGGACGGCGTTAGTAGGGGCCACATGATTCCTTTCTCCGTCCTCGACCTCTCGCCCGTCACGCAGGGCTCCACCGCGGCCGACGCGCTCCGGAACACGCTGGACCTGGCACGGCACGCGGAGGACTGGGGCTTCAAGCGCTTCTGGCTGGCCGAGCACCACAACATGACGGGTATCGCCAGCGCGGCGACGTCCGTGGTCATCGGCTACGTGGCCGGGGGGACGAAGCGCATCCGGGTGGGTTCGGGCGGCGTCATGCTGCCGAATCACGCGCCGCTGATCATCGCGGAGCAGTTCGGCACGCTGGAGGCGCTCTACCCGGGGCGCATCGACCTGGGGCTCGGCCGGGCGCCGGGCACGGACATGCTGACGGCGCGCGCCCTGCGGCGGGACCTGGCGGCGAGCGCGGACACCTTTCCCCAGGACGTCGTGGAGCTGAGGTCGTACTTCGAGCCCACCGAGCCGGGGCAGCTCATCCAGGCGGTGCCGGGCGCGGGTTTGAAGGTGCCCATCTGGCTGCTCGGCTCCAGCCTGTTCAGCGCGCAGCTCGCGGCGATGCTGGGCATGCCGTTCGCCTTCGCCTCCCACTTCGCGCCCGATGCCCTGCTTCAGGCCCTGGACATCTACCGGGAGCGCTTCAAGCCGTCCGAGTCGCTCGAGCGGCCCCATGCCATGGCCTGTGTGAATGTCTTCGCGGCGGATACGGATGCGGAGGCACAGCGCCTCTTCACTTCCGTGCAGCAGCAGTTCATCCGCCTGCGCCGCGGCACGCCCGGTCAGCTCCCGCCTCCGGTGGATGACATCGACTCCGTGGCTTCGCCCGTGGACCGCGCGAGCGCCGACCACGCGTTGAAGTACTCCATCATCGGCGCGCCCGACACCGTTCAGCAGGGCCTGTCCGCGTTCATTCGACTCACGGGAGTCGATGAGCTGATGGTGACGGGAATGGTCTACGACCACGCCGCGCGGCTGCGCTCCTTCGAGCTGACTGCGCAGGCGCACCAGCGACTCACCGCGGCAGAAGCGGCGCAGCCGGCCTGAAGAACCGCTCGCGCCCTCCTCCCAGGTGGAGCGCGACACACCGCGTCTGTGGCAATGAACGACACACACGCCGCCGCCCTGTAGCGGAGCGCGCTACATGGCCACGCGCCTCGTCCTCGCGAACGCCGTCGCTCCCAGCAGCAGCATGGCTGCGCGCCTCGTGGCGCGAGGGGTGCACACCTCGCGGACGCGGATGGCGCTTCGCCTCGAAGCGCGTCACGGGAAGAGAGTCGGCATTCCCCCGGGAGACGTTCTGATGCGCAGGCGGCTGTACCTTCCAGGCATTCCGGTCGGAGCCATCGCTATCGCCGCCGTCTGGGCGAGCACGCACCAACCGCCCCGACCTCTCGAGCTGGGCGCCCTGCCCGTCACGCAGGAGCCTGGAGAGGAGCTGTCTGGCGGACGGGGCTCCGTGCCGGACCCAGGAAGGAACGCCTTCGGGCGTGCCCCCATGAACATGCCGCGGACGCGCTGGGAGGACTTCCACGCGGGCAAGCGCGTCTTCGGCCGCGACTGGACGGACGTGGATGGCCCCATCCTAGCGGGGCCGCTGTTCAACGCGCCCTCGTGCATGACCTGCCACGTGAAGGATGGACGCGGCCAGCCCCCCGCCTCCCCGAGCGAGACGCCCGTCTCCCTCGCGTTCCAGCTGAGCGGGCCAGACGGCCGTGGGCCGCATCCGGTGTATGGCGCGCAGCTCGACGTTCGCCATGTCGACGGAACCGGCGCGGAGGGCAGCGTCGAGGTGACGTACGAAGAAGTCACCGGCCGGTTCGCCTCGGGCGAGACCTACGTCCTCCACCGGCCCCGCTACCGCTTCACCCAGCTGTCGAAGGGGCCCCTCGGAGCGGAGACCCGCTTCTCCCCTCGTGTCGCGCCCGCGAACTTCGGCCTCGGCCTGCTCGAGGCCATCCCCGAGGCGGCGGTACTGGCCCACGAGGATTCCGAGGACCGTGACCAGAATGGCATCTCCGGCCGGGCCAACCGTGTGCGGGACGCTGCGACGGGCCAGACACGGATGGGGCGCTTCGGCTGGAAGGCCAACCAACCCACGCTGCACCAGCAGGTGGCACACGCGCTCGTCACCGACATGGGACTGACGACGGAGCTGTATCCCCACGAGCAGGGACGCGAGGCCGACGATGCCGCCCCACCCGAGGTCAGCCCCAAGGAACTGGACGCGCTGCTCATCTACGCGCGATTGGTCGCCGTGCCCAAGCGCCGGGACTGGGCAGCCGCCGACGTCCTGCGCGGCAAGGCGGTATTCGGCGCCATCGGCTGCGCGGGGTGCCACGTGGACACAGTCTTCGAGACGGAAGCCGTACCCGGCTTCCCCGAACTGTCCGGCCAGCGCATCCGCCCCTACACGAACCTGCTCCTCCACGACATGGGCGAAGGGCTCGCGGATGACCGTCCGGACGGGCTCGCCACCGGCACCGAGTGGCGCACCCCGCCGCTGTGGGGCGTGGGCCTCGTGAAAGCGGTGAACGGCCACACCCGCTTCCTGCATGACGGGCGGGCTCGCGACCTGGAAGAGGCCGTGCTGTGGCATGGCGGCGAGGCCGCGCCGGCCCAGGAGCGCTACACGCGCCTGCCGCTTGTGGACCGTTGGGCGCTACTGGCGTTCCTCAACTCACTCTGACTCAACTTTCGCACTTTCCGGCTGGGTAGCTCAATCAAAGGAGCGAGAGCAGGAAGGGCTGAGCGCAGGTGAAGAGCGGCCTGACTACGACCAACCTGGAGTCTCAACAACCCGGTGCAGGACAACGTCATCGCGGGTGATGAAAATGGTGATGCGGTGTCCCCCCCGGCCCGTTGATTCGTTCCATCCATGAGGCCCCATGAATAGGCCCCAAATATCCGTCGCACTGAGGTTGTTTCACCCGGATCTCGACCCGGAACGGGTTTCATCCGCTCTTGGAATCAATCCGCAGCACGCGTGGAAAGCGGGCGAGCCTCGCAGGACTCCGGAGGGAGAGTCTCTGCCCGGGGTGTACCCGTCAGGTTACTGGTCCATCCGGCGTGACCTGAGTGAAGAGGCTGCCTTGGACGAGTTTTTGGCGTCGTGGGTCCGGGAACTGGAGCCACATGCGAGCCTTCTGCAGGAGATTTCGTCCTCTGGAGGGAACGCCGAGTTTTATGTGATTTGGAAATATGGAGCCACGCCGCGGGATACCTTGGGTCGTGGCCTTCTCCTCGCGATGGCAGCGCTCGGGATTGATTTGTCGCTAGAGGTTTTCGGGCGACCTCCGCATGGTGATGAGCCACCTGCCGAGTGAGCGTGCTTGCGATCCCGAGCCATGTCGGAGCGCGGGCCCTCTCCTCACGAGGACCCGCGCACGTTGTCCCCCTGGGTGGGACCGCTCCAGGCCCGGCTCATGTCCCTCGCGGACTCCGTGCCAGCGCATCTCCCTGGAGGGGCGTCGAGCCTGATTGCCACGCCGCAGCTCAAGAAGCGCTGACGCCGGGGACACCTCCGTCGCCAGCGAGCCGCCGCATGGGCTGGACCTTTCCATACGTGAGCGAGCGCCACAGCCACTCTGCGGGACCGAAGCGGAAGCGCGCCAACCACAGACGACTGAGCACCACCTGCCCCGCGAAGATGACGCAGCAGATGACGACGATGCGTGACGACGGCAGCTTGCCGATGAAGCCCAGGCCCCAACCGCTATAAATCCAGATGCTCACCGCGGACTGCATCAGGTAGTTCGTCAGGGCCATGCGACCCACGGGCGTCAGCACGCCCAGCCAGCGGCTCCAGCGCTCCCGCTGGAAGAGCAGCGCGAAGGCCGCCACATATGCCGCGCCCATGGCGATGTAGCCGGGCTCCTGGAGGCCGTTGACGATCAGCATCCAGGGCCCCTGCGGGTCCCACTCCAGCACGCCGGCTTTGCGCAGGCGGAACAGCAGCAACCCACCGCCATTGAGGACGAGGCCCCCCCCCAGCCCCCAGCCGAGAATCCGGCGCAGCAACGCCCGGTGACGCTCCACGTCCTGCAACAGGAGCAGACGCCCCGCCAGCAACCCCAGCAGGAAGCGCCCCAGGATGAGGCTCATCCAGAGCACGCGCCGGAAGCCGCCGCCGAGGTTCTCCAGGAAGAAGCGTGCGTTGCCCACCTGCGCCGTCCAGAACGACTCGCTCGACAACGCCACCAGGGTTTCGGCTTTCAAGGCCATATCCCTGGCCCTACTGGTCTTCGCGGCCTCGGCCGCGGCCTCCGCGCCGTGCAGCAGGATGGGCGTGTAGCGAATGGCTGCGGGCACCAGGAACGGCATCACGGTGACGAGCCCCAGCGCCCAGAACAGCACCGTGCGGTTGGAGCGGGCCCGGAAGGCCATCAGCAGGAAACCCACCATCGCGTAGGTGTGGAGGATATCGCCCGTCCACAACAGCAGGGCGTGCGCCAGGCCGATGCCGAAGAGCATCAGCAGCCGCCGGCGGTAGAGCGGCGCGGCGGAGACGCCACGTGCCTCGGCCCGCGTGAACTGGAGTGCGAAACCCAGGCCGAAGAGGAACGAGAAGATGGAGATGAACTTCTGCGTCACGAACAGCTGATAGATGGAGCCGATCACCTGCTCCAGCAGGGAGGCATCCAGCGCGGACGCAGCCTCACGGGGCATGAAGGCACGTCCACTCAGCCACATGAGGCTGTTGGACACGAAGACGCCCCAGAGCGCGAAGCCACGGAGGGCGTCCAGCAAGACGACTCGCTCGGAGGCATCCACCGGACGTGCCTCGGGCAGGTCATCCGCCACGGGAGAACCAGATTGGGACATGCGTGAAGCAGACGCGCTCTGCATCCTGGCCGTCAATCCCGCACCTTCGAGGGTGACGGGACATGCGGGCTTGCCCCACCCTGGTACGGCGGGTGTGGTGTAGTGGCCCCCCCGCTCCCCGACGGACAGGAGTCCGCCCCGTGAAGACTTCCCCCCTGCTGCCCCTGCTGCTCATCTGCCTGGCCGCGCCCGGCGGCCTCGCGCTCGCCGCGGAGACGCCGCCCGTCCTGGGTGGACTCGATGCCATCTACCCAGAGCTCGACGCGCTCTACCGCGACCTGCACCAGACGCCGGAATTGTCCAACCAGGAAGCCAGGACGGCGGCGAAGTTGGCCGACCGGCTGCGCAAGCTCGGCTTCGAGGTGACGTCCGGGGTGGGCGGGCACGGCGTCGTGGCCCTGCTCCGCAACGGCCAGGGCCCCACGGTGATGCTGCGCGCGGACATGGACGCGCTGCCCGTGGAGGAGAAGACGGGCCTGCCCTATGCGAGCAAGCAGAAGGCGAAGGACGCCGCGGGTGCGACCCACCCGGCCATGCACGCGTGTGGCCATGACGTGCACATGACGTCGTTGTTGGGGACGGCCACGCTGCTGGCCCGTTCGAAGGACCGGTGGCGAGGCACCCTGCTGCTGGTGGGCCAGCCAGCGGAAGAGGTGGGCGCGGGCGCCCGGCAGATGCTCCAGGACGGCCTCTTCAAGCGATTCCCCAAGCCGGACTTCGCGGTGGCGCTCCACGTCAACACCGCCGCGGCGGGCACGGTGGAGTTCACCCCCGGGTATGCGATGGCGAGCGTGGACGGCGTTGAAATCACCCTGCATGGCAAGGGGGGACATGGCGCCTATCCCCACACCACCGTGGACCCGGTGGTCATGGCGGCGCGCGTCGTGCTGTCGCTCCAGACGCTCGTCAGCCGCGAGAAGAACCCGCTGGAGCCCGCGGTGGTGACGGTCGGCTCCATTCATGGCGGCACCAAGCACAACATCATCCCCGATGACGTGAAGCTCCACCTCACCGTGCGCTCGTACAAGCCCGAGGTCCGCAAGGCCCTGCTGGACGGCATCGAGCGCATCGCCAAGGCGGAGGCCATGGCCTCCGGCGCGCCCCGTCCACCCGACATCGCCATCACCGAGGGCACGCCCTCCACCTTCAACGACCCCGCACTCACCCGGCGGCTGGTGGGCGCGGTGTCCCGCGTCCTGGGCGAGAAGAACCTCCAGGAGGCGCCTCCTGTCATGGGCGGCGAGGACTTCTCCGAATACGGGCGCGCGGGCGTTCCCGCCGTGATGCTCTGGCTCGGCTCCACCGAGCCGCGGCAATACGCCCAGGCGAAGGCCGCGGGGACCGCGTTGCCCTCGATGCATTCGCCCCTCTTCGCGCCGGACCGCGAGCGCACGCTGCGCACGGGCGTCACCACGCTGACCACCGCCGCCCTGGAGCTGCTCGACAAGCCGTGATGGCCGGGGAGCGCGCAGCGCCTCGCCCCCGGGCCGGCACCTGTCCGGCGGCGGGGTTCGGGAGATGCCCGCGCTGATTTGACTCGGAGGAATGCGAAACCGTAGACAGGGCTCCTCTCGCATCGCGACAGGATGTCCCCCTTGCTCAATCGCAATCGTTCCCTGCGAGCCCTGCTGGGGGCTTCGCTGTGGTGGGTCGTCTCCGGCTTCCAGTCCGAGGCCATCGTCAGTCACGAAGGCACGGTCCGCAGTGGCACCTCCGTCTCACTGAGCCTCCAGGTCTCCTCCGGGCCCAGCCAGACCTCCGCGCGCACCGGTCAGCTGGTGGCCTGCATCGCCCTGCCCGTGGGCTGGCAAGCGCCGGGCGGCAGCTACACGCACGCCGGCTCGGCGGCCACCGGCGCGCAGCCGGGCGCCTCGGGACTCTCCGCCGAGGCTCAGTCCGCCTGGCCCGTCGACGGCGCCACCTGGCACTGCCTGGTATCGGAAAACGTGACCACGACGAACCAGGAGGTCCAAACGACCGCGCAGCTCACGCTCCCCGTGCCCGCGGTGGCCCAGGGGGCCTACCGGGTGCGGTACCAGAGCGGGTTTCGCGAGCTGACGCCTCCGGTCGGAGGGGGGCAGGCTCCTGCCTACCAGCCCACGGACTTCTCGGGACGCCTGGAGCGACTGCTCCACGTCAACGTGGCCCCCGCCACCACCTTCGACGACTGGCAAGCGGGCGTCGCCACCGGCGTCCTGGTGACGCCGTCCGTGACGCGCGCCTGGTATGGCAACGGGACGTTCCTGGCAGCGGCCACGGGCAACACGGAGCTGCTGCGTTCCTCGGACGGGCGCCAGTGGACGGGCTTCGTTCCCGTGTCGGAGGGGACCACGTCGCCCCTCCCGCTGGAGCGGCTGGTCTACTCCCAGCGCAAGTGGTTCGGCCTGTCGAACGGGCGCATCGTCGTCTCGTCCGACAACGCGCACACCTGGGCCCCCGCCTACCAGGACCCGGCGCCCGGGAGCCGGCGCTTCCTGGAGCTCGCGCTCAGCGGAAACCGGATGGTCGCGGTGGGCACCGCGGGCCTCATCGCCAGCTCCACGGACGGCCAGCGCTGGACCGATGAGAGCATCAACAGCGCCTATGACGTCGTGACGCTCGTCCCCGGTCAGAGCAGCTTCCTCGCCGTGGCCAACCCGCTGGCGGGCGCGCCCTCCCAGCATCCCGTCCTCGTGCGGCCCCAGGGCGCTGGCGCCGCCTGGGAGGTGTTCCAGCCCGCCACGCTGTCCGGGCTCACCATCGCCCAGCTCACCGCCGGCAATGGTCGCTTCCTCGCCTTCGCCCGGCCCAGCCAGTTGCCCCTGTCGCCCCAGGCGGTGGGACCGACGAGCGGTTTCTTTCTCTCCGAGGACCTCGGCGGCACCTGGACGCGCGTGGAGGGCCTCCGGCTTCCCGCCGACGCTCCGCTACCCACCCCGCTCATGACGTTCGTGGACCAGAGCTTCGTCGTCAGCTGGACGGCCGTCGACCCGCAAGTCGTGGGAGTGCTTCCCTCGTTCGAGCTGCAGGTGTCGGCGGATGGCAAGGAATGGACGGCGCACCCGACGGGCGCGGGCGGCAACTATGCGTCCACGGCCTTCGCCACGGGCGACACCTCCGTGGTCGCGGTGAGCCAGCGGCGTCTGCTGGTGGCCGCGCGCCGGCCCTGGCCGCTGCCGGAGCTCCTCACGGAGACGCTGCCCCCGTTCCGGTTGGGCACGGCCGCCAACGTGGAATTGAGCACGCGCGGCGCAGGCACCCTGACGTTCGAGCTGGAAGGCACGCTGCCCTCGGGCCTGACGTTCGCCCCCACGACGGGTACCTTCGCCGGCACGCCCGCGCAGTCCGGTAGCACCGCCGTCACCGTCCGGGTTCGCGACGCGCGCGGCGGTGTGGCGGCGCGCACGTACAGCGTGGACGTGGTGGGCACCCTGAGCATCTCCAGCGGCGCGATTGCGTCCGCGACCCAGGGCACCGCGTATGAGGCGCGCTTCACCGTCCAGGGCGGCCGGGCGCCGTATACGTGGAGCCTGGACGGCGGCACCGTGCCCGGAGGCTTGACGATTCAGCAGCGCGACGGCGCCTACGTGCTGAGCGGGATTCCGACCGCCAGCGGCACCTTCCCGCTGACGGTGCGAGTGACGGACTCGGCGAACCAGACGGCGGCGCGGAGCGTGTCGCTGCAGATCGCACCCACGCCTCCTCCGATTGACGACAAGGGTGACGCGCCCAGCGGCTGTGGTTGCAGCGGCGGCGGCGCGGGCGCCCAGGCGCTGGGGCTGGCGGCGCTGGCACTGATGGGCCGAGCCCGCCGCAAGCGCTGAGCCCGCGATGCGAGGGCGTCGGGCCGAGGAACCCCTATCCCTTCCTCGGGGTGTACTCGGCCCGCGCCGCGGCGATGCGAGGCATGCTGTCCTCAATCCAATCCGCGAGCGCCTCCACGCGCGCGGCGACATCCTCTCCCAGCGGCGTGAGGCTGTAGTCCACGTGCGGCGGAATCACCGGGTGGACTTCACGGAGTACGAAGCCGTCCTGCTCCAGGGCCTGGAGCGTCTGCGACAGCATCTTCTCGCTCACGCCCGCCACCCTCCGGCGCAGCTCGCTGAAGCGATGCGTGCCTTCCAGCAGCGCAATCAGGACCAGGACGCCCCAACGGCTCGTCACGTGGTCCAGCACGCCTCGGGAAGGACATGAGGGCACGTACAGGTTGCCCCGCTCCACCGCCAGCTTCGCCATCTTCCGCGCCAGCGGCCCCGGACGCTTTTTCACGCTCATGTTAGTAGCTTACCGGAAAGTGGGTACTTACTAGAAGTTAGCGACATCGTTAGGTTCCACTCGCGTCTGGAAACCCCTCCACGACAGGAGATGTGAACCCCATGATTCTTGTGACTGCGGCAACGGGTAAGCTGGGCCGTCTGGTCGTCGCGGGCCTGCTCGAAAAGGTCCCTGCCAAGGACATCGCCATCGCCGTGCGCGACCCGAGCAAGGCCTCCGACCTGGCAGCCAGAGGCGTCCAGGTCCGTCAGGCGGACTACAGCAAGCCGGAGACGCTCGGACCCGCGTTGGCCGGAGCGGACAAGGTGCTCCTGATTTCATCCAGCGAGGTCGGCCAGCGCGCGGCGCAGCACCGGGCCGTGGTGGACGCCGCGAAGAAGGCAGGCGTCCGGCTGATTGCGTACACCAGCATCCTGCACGCGGATACCTCGGGCCTCATGCTCGCCGGCGATCACAAGGCGACCGAGGAGGCGATTCGAGCGTCCGGCATCCCCTTCGTCTTTCTACGCAACGGCTGGTACACGGAGAACTACACGGAGAACCTGGCACCCGCGCTGGCACATGGCGCGCTCATCGGCAGCTCGGGTCAGGGCCGTGCCGCCACCGCCACCCGGGCGGACTACGCCGCCGCCGCGGTGGCCGTGCTCACCGGCACGGGCCATGAGAACAAAATCTACGAACTGGCCGGCGACACCGCCTTCACCGCCGCCGAGTTGGCCGCCGAGGTGTCCCGCCAGGCTGGCACGACGGTCGTCTACAAGGACCTGTCACGGGCCGACCATGCCGGCGCGCTCATCGGCGTGGGCGTCCCCGCCCCCTTCGCCGAGTTGCTGGCGGACTCCGATGCGGGCGTGGCGCGAGGTGAGATGAACGACAGCTCCGGCGACTTGCGCCGGCTCATCGGGCGGCCCACGACGCCGCTCGCGGACGCGGTGGCGGCGGCCGTCAAGCGCTGAGCCCGACGCCCCCTGACTCCAACCCGGCCCGCGCGTCCCGCGCGGGCCGTCAGTTACCCAGCCGCGTCAGCAGCCACTCCCGGACGTAGGCCCAGTCGCGTTTGACGGTGACGGGGGACACGCTCAGCACCGCGGCGGTGTCCAGCAGGTCCAGGCCCACGAAGTAGCGCAGCTCCAGCATGCGCGCGAGCCGCGGCTGGAACGTGTCCAGCTCCGAGAGCGCTCGGTCCAGCTCCAGCACCTCCACGCTCAAACCCGCCGGGACATCCGCCTCCACGTCCCCCAGGCTCACCCGCTCCAGCCGGGCCTCGCGGAGCTGCGCCCTGCGCAGCCGCGCCCGGTCCACCATCACCCGCCGCATGGCCTGCGCCGCGGCGCTGAAGAAGTGACGCCGCGCCTCCACCGGGGCCCCCGCGCTGAACAGGCGCAGCCACGCCTCCTTCACCAGCACCGCGGGTTGCAGCGACGGCGTCGACGCCGCGTCGGACATGGCCCGCTGCGCCATGTCCCGCAGCTCCCGGTAGGCCGCCGCCGTCAACGCATCCCGCGCGCCCTGCTCGCCCTTGCGCGCGTGGTCCAGCAGCTCTGTCAGCTCCGACATGCCCACATTCACCTCCAGGCCAGACGGGCTCACCGCCCCCATGGAAACTACGCTCTCAACGAGAAATCTTGGAAAGCTTGGGTAGATACCCCTCACGGTGCAACGATTCCCCCGTCCGGAAGGGCTGGGAAACGACAGTGTCCTACAGCGGGAGGAGTTCCCCCCCTGACGTGAGGCCAAGGCGCACCCACAAGCACGGCGGAAGCAGGGGATTCCGGCATTTCTCCGGGTCGTGCTAGCGAGCCGCTCGCGCCCGGCGGGCCACACCCTCCGTCCGGGCACCACCACCCTCCGTGCCCGGGAGTCGCCATGAAGCCGCTGCTGTCCGCCCTGCTGCCGTTGCTGTGTCTTGCCTCCTCCGCCTCCGCAGCGCCGCAAGCGCCCGTCGCCGTGCAGTCCGACCTGGCCTTCCTGTCAGGACCGCCCACGCTGACCTTCGCCGCGGACTGGAGCGTCACCCTCAGCGGCCAGCCGGAGGCAGGCGGCGCGCTGGACATCGTCTATGACACCTCGCGCCTGCCGCTGTGCCGGGGCACCGGGTGGACCATCACCGGCTTCGCCATGTCGAACCGGGGCCCGGTGCACAGCTTCTCCGTGGCGGATGCCACCACGGCGGGCGCCATCGCGCAGACGCAGCTGGCCCTGGCTCAGGGCGGCACGTTGGAGCTGTGGTTCCAGAACACGGACGCCACCGGCTGCTCCCATTGGGATTCGAACCTCCAGTACAACTTCCACACGTGGGTGACGCAGAACCCGACGATTTCGTTCCACCCCGCGCCGGCGTGGACGTACACGGTCCACGGCACGCTCCAGGGCGGCACCACGCTGATGGTGGACTACGACATCGGCCGCATCGCCCAATGCCGGGCGCAGTACCTGAACTACAAGGCCTGGGACACCACGGCGTACTACCGCATCAACGGCGGCCCGGTGACGATGCTCAGCCTGACGGCGAGCTGGGGTGAATGGGACGCCGAGTTCTGGAGGCAGATCCCCGCCTTCATCCCGCTGCCGCCCGGCCCCGCGACGCTGGAGCTGTGGTTCTCCACCCAGGACCGCAAGGGCTGCCAGCAGTGGGACTCGCGCCACGGGCAGAACTACGTCTTCGCCATCCAGTGAGCCCCCGCGCTCCGGGGCGCTTCGACGCGCCGGACATGTGATTCCAAGTGCTGCCCGTCGCGGTCCAATGGTCGCAGGCAACGAAGGCCGTGGAGACGGCGCCTGCGCCAGGGACGTAGCCCCATGACGAGCATCCCCTGATGGGGCGCGCCTCTCACGCCCCCAGCGACAGGAGCCGCTCCACCGCCGCGCGCACGTCGCGCAGCAGCGCCGGGTCCGTCACCGCGACGAAGATGGTGTCATCCCCCGCCACCGTCCCCGCGAGCCCCGGCAGCTCCCGCTCCTTGTCCAACGCCAGCGCGAGCACCGGCGCGAACCCCGGCGCCGTTCGAATCACCAGCAGGTTGGGCGGCGCTTCCAGGATGGTGACGCGGGGCCGCTCCGGCATCACCGCGGGCGTGGTCGGCGCGCGCTGATAGCGCCCACCCACCTTCAAGATGCCCAGCTTCTTCAGGCGCCGCGACAGCGTCGACTGGCTCGGCGCCTGGCCTTCCGCCTCCAGGAGCTGCTGCAACACAGCCTGATCGCCGATCTCCTGCTCGCTGATGAGCCGCAGGATGGCCTCGTCCAGGTTCATTCCCACCAACATGCATTCCCGTGAATATTCATGCAAGAAGATGCATGTGCCCGTTGCGAACAATCCGCTTGCGCGGCGCGTCTTTCTGCATAATATCCGCCGTCTTTTCGCGGCAATGCACGCATTTTCACGCATATTCATCACGAATATGCAGGTCGCCGCTGCCGGGGAGGACAGGCCCATGAAGCACGTCACGCACATCAAGGATCTGGGGCCCGAGGGCGTGGAGGCGGTGCTCGCGCAGGCGTCCGCGTGGAAGCAGAAGGGCCCGGAGCACGCGCTCTTCGCCAACACGCTGCTGGGGATGGTGTTCTTCAACCCGTCGCTGCGCACGCGCACCTCCTTCGAGGCCGTCATGCTGCGCGGCGGTGGCAACGCCATCATCCTGGACGTGGGCGCTGGCGTCTGGAAGCTGGAGCACCGCGAGGGCGCGGTGATGAACGCGGACCGGGCCGAGCACCTCAAGGAGGCCGCGCCCGTCCTGTCGCGCTTCGTGGACATGCTCGGCGTGCGCACCTTCTCGCAGGGCGGCGGTGACGAGGAGGACGAAGTCGACCCCGTCATCAACGCGTTCCGCAAGTGGTCCACCGTGCCGGTGGTGAGCATGGAGTCCGCGCGCGAGCACCCCTGCCAGGGTCTGGCGGACATGCTGACGCTGCGCGAGACGTTCGGCAGCACGAAGAAGCTGCCGGTGACGCTGACGTGGGCGCCGCACATCAAGCCGCTGCCCAAGGCCGTGCCCAACTCCTTCTTGCTGAGCGCGGCGGCGGCGGGCTGTGAGATTCGCGTGGCCCACCCTCCCGGGTTCGACCTGCACCCGGCCGTCCGCGCCGAGGCGGAGGCGTACGCCAAGGCCACGGGCGGCAGCGTCACCTATACGCACGACCAGGACGAGGCCCTGGCCGGCAGCCGCGCCGTCTACGCCAAGTCGTGGGGCCCCACGGCCGCGGCGGCGTTTTCGCCCAATGACGTCACCGCGCTGCTCGCGTCCTACTCCGGTTGGATGCCCACGCGCCTGACGATGTCGCGCGCGCAGAAGGACGCGGCCTTCCTCCACTGCCTGCCCGTGCGCCGGAACGTGGAGGTGGCCGATGAGGTCCTGGACCACCCGAGCAGCCGCGTCGTAGACGAGGCCGGCAATCGCTACCACGTCCAGCGGGCGCTGCTGCACTGGATGCGTTCACGTTGAGCGGCCCCTCCGCATTCTTCCTTTCCTGACTTCGAGGTCTCACGTGCCCCTTTCGCCCGACCCCTACTCCGCGCTTCGCCACGCGGCGAAGTACGTGCAGCAGTTCCGCCGCAAGACGTTCGTGGTGAAGCTCGGCGGCGCCATGCTCAGCGACCCGCGTCTGCGCCGCGCCGCCTGCGAGCAGATTGCCCTGCTCTGGACCTTCTCCATCCGCCCCGTCGTGGTTCACGGCGGCGGTCCGGAGCTGGACACGCTGTGTGACGCCCTCCACCTGCCGGTGGAGAAGGTGGCCGGCCGCCGCGTCACCTCCGCGCCCGTGCTGGACGCGGCGAAGATGGTGCTCGCGGGCAAGCTGCACACGGATCTGCTGGCGGACCTCCAGGCGGCGGGCGTGCCCGCGGTGGGCCTGAGCGGCGTGGACGCCGGTCTCATCAAGGCGCGCAAGCGCCCGCCCGTCATGGTGACGGAAGCCGGTGCCACCGAGGGCAAGCTGGTGGACTACGGCCTGGTGGGCGACATCGAGCAGGTGGACACCCGCGTGGTGGAGCACCTGCGCTCGGCCGACTACGTGCCCGTCATCGCCCCCCTGTCGGGTGGCACGGACGGCGCCGTGTACAACACCAACGCGGACACCGTGGCCGCGGCGCTGGCGGTGGCGCTGTCCGCCGAGAAGCTCTTCTTCCTGGTCCAGGTTCCGGGCCTGCTGAGGAACGTGAGCGACCCGTCGTCGCTCGTCACGCTGGCCAACCTCACGGACCTGGCCACCATGGAGAGCACCGGCGCCATCGCGGGCGGCATGAAGCCCAAGGCGCACGCCATCCGCCACGCGCTCGTGGGCGGCGTGGGCAGCGTGCACCTGGTCAGCGGCGTGCAGCCCAACGCGCTCCTGGAGGAGGTCTTCACCAACGAGGGCAGCGGCACCATGGTCGTGCGGGAGAACGCGCAGAAGCCCGCGGGGGCGGTGGGATGACGGCGGCGGAGCTGCTCCAGGCGCTGGTGGCCATCCCCAGCGTGTCAGGTGACGAGGGCCGCATCGCGGACACCGTGTCCGGGTGGGCGGAAGGCTGGGGCGCGCGCGTCCAGCGGCAGGGCCACAACGTGTGGTTCTCCGTGGGGAGCGGGCCGCGCCGGCTGCTCGTCAACTCGCACCTGGACACGGTGAAGCCGTGCGCCGGGTGGACGTACGAGCCCCACGCGCCCGCGTGGCGCGAGGACCGCCTGTACGGCCTGGGCAGCAATGACGCCAAGGGGTGCGTGACGGGCATGCTGCTCGCCGCGCGGACCCTGCTGGCCGAAGGCGCGCCCACGGGCGCGGAAGTCGTGTTCGCGTTCACCGCGGAGGAAGAGACGGGGGGCCAGGGGCTGGGAACGCTGTTGCCCAAGCTGGGCCCGCTGGACGCCGCCATCGTCGGCGAGCCCACCAGCCTCAAGCCCTGCACCGCCCAGCGCGGCATGCTGCTCCTTCGCTGCACCGCGCACGGCAAGAGCGCGCACGTCGCGCACGCGCACGCCGCGGAGGCCATCAACGCCATCCACCTGGCCGCGACGGACATCGCGGTGCTGGCCGAGCTGCGCTTTCCGTCCCACCCGCTCCTGGGCGAGGCCCGGGCGCAGGTGACGCAGGTGTCGGGTGGCCTGGCGCGCAACCAGGTGCCGGACCGGTGCGAGTTCTTCGTGGACCTGCGCACCACGCCGGGCATGGAGCACGCGATGGTGGCCCGGCAGGTGGCGGGCGCGTTGAAGAGCGAGGTGACGGTCCACTCGGAGCGCTACCTGCCGAAGGCGACGTCGGCGGAGCAGCCCATCGTCCGCGCGGCGGTGGCCGCGTCGGGTGCGCAGCCGGTGGGCTCCAGCACGGCGTCGGACTGGGCCTTCCTGGGGGACATCCCCGCGGTGAAGGTGGGCCCTGGCGACACGCTGCGCAGCCACCTGGCGGACGAGTTCATCACCCGGGCGGAGCTGGAAGCCGGCGCCGCCTTCTACACGCAACTGGTTCGGGGTTACTTCGAGGAGGCGGCTCGTGGCTGACACGCTGTGGGGCAAGGGCCTTCCCCTGGACGCGGCCATCCACCGCTTCACGGTGGGCAACGACCCGGTGGTGGACCTGGCGCTGGCGCCGCATGACGCGCTCGGCTCGGCCGCGCACGCGCGGATGCTGGCGCGCGTGGGCCTGCTGAAGGACGCGGAGGCGCAGGCCCTGGTGACGGCGCTCAAGGCGCTGCACGACGAGGCCCGCGCGGGCACGTTCGTCATCCGTCCCGAGCAGGAGGACGGCCACACCGCGCTGGAGGCGGCGCTGGTGGAGCGCGTGGGCGAGCCGGGCAAGCGCATCCACCTGGGGCGTTCTCGCAACGACCAGGTGCAGCTGGCCCTGCGCCTGCTGCTGCGAGAAGAAGTGCTCACGCTGGGCGCGCGGGCGGCGGAGCTGGCGGGGGCCTTCCTGGACTTCGCGCAGGCGAACAAGGACGTGGCGCTGCCGGGCTACACGCACCTGCGCCGGGCCATGCCTTCCACCTTCGGTCTGTGGGGCATGGCGTTCGCGGAAGGGCTGCTGGAGGAGCTCGAGGCGCTGCGCGGCGTGTGGGCGCGGCTGGACCGCTGCCCGCTGGGCGCGGCGGCGGGCTTCGGCGTGCCGCTGCCCATCGACCGGGAGTACGTGGCGGCGCTGCTGGGTTTCTCGCGCGTGCAGCGCAGCCCCATCGACGTGCAGAACGGACGCGGCCGTCACGAGTCCGCGGTGCTGGGCTGGGCCTGCTCGGTGGCGGGCACGCTGGAGAAGTGGCTGTGGGACGTGCAGCTCTACAGCATGGACGAGTTCGGCTTCCTCGGGCTGCCGGACGCGTACACCACGGGCTCGTCCATCATGCCGCAGAAGAAGAACCCGGACGTCGTGGAGCTGGCCCGGGGCCGCTGCCGCGAGCTACGCGGGCTGGCGCATCAGGTGGAGGCCGTCGCGGGCGGACTGCCCTCCAGCTACCACCGCGACTTCCAACTGCTGAAGTCCCCCACCCTGACGGCGCTGGGCTCCACGCGGGAGCTGCTGGACGTGCTCACCCGGCTGGTGCCCGCGCTCCAGGTGAAGGCGGACGCGGCGGCGCGCGCCAGCGATGACACGCTGTACGCGGCGCACCACGCCTATGCGCTGGTGGCCCAGGGACAGGCCTTCCGTGACGCCTACAAGCAGGTGGGCCGCGAGCTGGTGGAAGGAACGTTCCGTCCAGACCGCGGCGCCCTGACGGCCACCCACCTGGGTGGCGCCGGCAACCTGGGCCTGCCCCAGGCCCGGGAAGAGCTGGCCGCCTCGCGCGCCTGGCTCGATGAGACGCACCGCCTGGTGGCCGATGCCGCCGGGCGCGTCTGGACGGTTTGAACCGCATCCCCGCGAGGAGCGAATCATGAGCAACAAGAAGAACGTGGTGCTGGCCTTCTCCGGCGGACTCGATACCGCTTTCTGCGCCGTCTACCTGCGTGAGCAGGGCTACGACGTCACCACCGTCACGGTGGACACCGGCGGCTTCCCGCCCGAGCAGTTGGAGCGCATCGCCGCGCTGTCCAAGCAGTTGGGCGCGGTGGAGCACGTGACGGTGGACGCGCGCGAGACGCTCTTCCAGGGCTACCTGCGCTACCTCATCGCCGGCAACGTGCTGCGCGGCCAGGTCTACCCCCTGAGCGTCTCCGCGGAGCGCGCGTGCCAGGCGGCGGAGGTCGTCCGCGTGGCGCGCGAGAAGGGCACCCAGGCGCTGGCGCACGGCAGCACGGGCGCGGGCAATGACCAGGTGCGCTTCGACGTGGCCTTCCGCTCGCTGGCGCCGGAGCTGGAGCTGCTCACGCCCATCCGCACGCTGTCCCTGAGCCGGCAGCAGGAGCTGTCCTACCTGGCCGAGCGCGGCGTCCACATGCCGCCGAAGCTGGGCTCCTACTCCGTCAACGAGGGCATGTGGGGCACCTCCGTGGGCGGCGCCGAGACGCTGGACTCCTGGAAGGCGCTGCCCGAGGCGGCCTTCCCCGGCGGCGAGCTGTCGCAGGACCTCAAGCCCCGGCCCCTCACGGTGTCCTTCGAGAAGGGCGTCCCGGTGGCGCTGGACGGCGAGAAGCTGGGCCCCGTGAAGCTGGTGGAGGCGCTCAACGCGCTGGGGCGCACCTACGGCATCGGCCGGGGCGTGCACCTGGGGGACACGATTCTGGGCATCAAGGGCCGCGTGGGCTTCGAGGCGCCGGCGGCGCACCTGCTCGTCACCGCGCACCGCGAGCTGGAGAAGCTGGTGCTCTCCGGCAAGCAGCTCTTCTGGAAGGAGTCGATGGGCAACCTCTACGGCTCGCTGCTGCACGAGGGGCACTTCTTCGACCCGCTGGTGAAGGACCTGGAGGCGTTCCTCACCTCGTCGCAGGAGCGCGTGACGGGTGACGTGCGGCTGGTGCTGCACCCGCGCACGCAGGTGGTGGAGGGCGTGCGTTCGCCGCACTCGCTGATGGACGCGAAGGTGGCGACGTACGGAGAGGCCAACGTGTTGTGGAACGGCTCGGAAGCCGCGGGCTTCGCCAAGCTGTACGGCGTCGCGCAGATGCTCTCGCATCGCGCGAAGTGAGGGTGCCATGAAGGTTTTCGTCGACAAGGTAGGCAGTGTCACCCGCAACCTCGGCCTAGGCCGGACCGTCCACCTCGCGTCCGAGGTGAAGGCCGAGGAGGGCGCGGTGGTGGCCGTGCGCATCCACGGAGAGAAGAGCACGTACAACCAGCTCGAGGACGTGCACGGGCGCCTGGTGACGCTGCACGCCGGTGACATCGTCGTGGGCGCGCTGGGCCACCGCAACGCGCTTCACGGCTATGAGGGCGTGGTGCCCGCGTCCGTCACCGTGGGCGAGCGGCTGCACATCCTCAACATGGGCGGCGTCATCGGCAAGTGCACCTCGCACAACCACGGCGTGGGCCTGCCCTTCGAGGCGGAGGTGCTGGGCCAGGTGCTGGAGTTCCCGGAGCTGATGTCGCGCACCGGGCAGCCAGCGCACGTGTCCTCCGGCGCGCTGAAGGGCACGTCGTCGCCGGTGAAGTGCCCCGTCGTCTACGTGGTGGGCACCTGCATGAACTCGGGCAAGACGTTCGCCTCGGCGGCCATGGTGCGCAAGCTGGCGCAGGCGGGCTTCCGCGTGGGCGGCGCCAAGCTGACGGGGGTGTCGCTGATGCGCGACACGCTGAGCATGCAGGACTCCGGCGCGGACGTGGTGATGGACTTCACGGACGCGGGCATCGTCTGCACGGGGCCTCGCACGGGCGCGCGCGTGGCGCGGGTGCTCTTCTCCGAGCTGGCGGCGGAGAACGTGGACGTCATCGTCGCGGAGACGGGCGACGGCATCATGGGCGAGTACGGCGTGCAGGGCATCCTCGCGGACCCGGAGCTCAAGAGCCTGGCGGGGGCGTGGGTGCTGTGCGCCAACGACCCGGTGGGCGCGTCCGGCGGCGTGCGGCACCTGCGCGAGGCGTACGGCATCGAAGTGGACGTGGTGGCCGGACCGGCCACGGACAACGCCGTGGGCGTGCGCTTCGTGGAGCAGGTGGTGGGCATCCCCGCTCGCAACGCCCGCGCGGACGCGGCGGCGCTGGGCGGACTCATCCTGGAGAAAATCGCCCCCAAGCTGGGCGCGGGGAGGAAGTCATGACGCAGGTCAACATCTACATCCTGGGTGCCTCCGGCTTCGGCGGCGGCGAGCTCTTGCGCATCCTCTCCGGCCACCCGGCGGTGGGCAGCATCCGCGCGGTGTCGCGGCACCACGCCGGCGAGCCCATCCACAAGGTGCACCCGCACCTGCGCGGACTGGTGGAGGGCCGCTTCGAGGGCGAGCCCGACTGGAAGTGGCTGGCGGACTGCGAGCAGCCCGTCGTCTTCAGCGCGCTGGGCCACGGCGACCTGGCCAAGCAGTTCGCGGGCCTGGAGAAGCAGTGGGCGGAGGTCGGCATCGCCGAGCGCCTGCTGCTGGTGGACCTGTCCTCCGACTTCCGGCTGGACCACCCGGGCCGCTACGCGGGCGCGTACGGCCGGCCCCACCCGTCCCCGGAGCTGCTGGGCACCTTCACCTACGGCCTCACCGAGTGGAAGCGCGACGCGGTGAAGACGGCGAAGCGCATCGCCAACCCGGGCTGCTTCGCCACGGCGGTGCAGTTGGCGCTCCTGCCCATCGCCTCCACGCCGGGCCTGGGGCTGCTCGCGGTGTCCGGCGTCACGGGCTCGTCCGGCTCCGGCTCGCTGCCCGGCGAGGGCACGCACCACCCGACGCGCGCGCAGGACTTCCGCGCGTACAAGCCGCTGGAGCACCAGCACGAGGCCGAGGTGGAGGTCATGCTGGTGGCCCACGGCGCGCAGCGGCACCGGCTGGCCTTCGTCCCGCACTCGGCGCCCATGGTGCGCGGCATCTTCGCCACCGTGCAGTTCGAGTGGCCGGAGCACGGCGGCGCCGTGGTGACGGCGTCGCTGATGGAGAAGTACCGCCGCTACTACGAGGGCTCGAAGTTCGTGCGCATCGTCGAGGGAACGCCGCGCATCGCCGCGGTGGCCGGCAGCAACTTCTGCGACATCGCGGTGGCCACCAAGGGCCGCTCGGTGGCCGTCATGGCGGCGCTCGACAACCTGGTGAAGGGCATGGCCGGCCAGGCGGTGCAGAACTTCAACGTCGCGCTGGGGCTGCCGGAAGACACGGCGCTGCGCCAGGCCGCCTGCTACCCGTAGGCCGCGCATCCCCGGGGCCTGGGCGCACGCGCCCAGGCCCACCGCTCGCGACGGCCGCCTCCTTCGCGAGCAACTCCCGCATCAGCTTGCGTCCCAGGACGAGCCCCAGCATCAGGCTCACCACCATGCCAGTGGCGGACACGGCCGTCATCCACGTCTTCCCCTGCCCCAACGAGCTGCCGAAGAGCGCCGTCAGCAGCGTCCCGGGGAGGGTGCCCACCACCGCGCCCAGCGCCAGCGGGACGTAGCGGGCGCCTGACGCGGACGCCGTCGCCAGCATCACATCCGCCGGAATCACTGAATTGATGCAGGCCAGGAAGCCGAGCTGGAAGCCATGCTCGCGCGCCGCGCGCTGGAACACCGGGTGCTTGTCCCCGGCCAGCCGCCGCATGGGCTTGCGGCCCAGCCTGCGCGCCAGCAAGTGGATGAGGCCCGAGGCCAGCAGCGTCCCGACGAGCGCGTAGGCCGTGCCCGCGGCCATGCCGAAGAGGATGCCGCCCACCGCCGTGAAGAGCTGCCCGGGCAGCAGCGTCACCGGGCGCACCGCGAGGAGCAGGATGAAGGCCAAGGGCGCCAGCGCGCCCAGGGGCCTCAGCCAGCCCGACAGCGTCTGCTGATCCAGGTATTGCGGCCCCAGCAGCCGCAGCCCCACGAGCAAGCCGACGGAGATGCAGAGCGGTCCGATGAGCTTGAGGCCCGCGCTCAGCCGTCCTCCCTTGGAGCGAGGGTGCTTGGACATGGCTCAAAGCTGGGAAGCCTCACGCGGGAAGGCAAGAGCAGCCAGGCAAGAGATGACATCTTGCATTCCACCTTACCCTGGCATTTTGCGATGCCCTCCGTACGAGCGAGAACAACATCGAGTGCGTCTCTGCCCAGCTCAACTGCGCTATCGTCCCGCGCTTTGAATCAAAACAGGTAAGGACGAATGCATTTCGAGTTGGCCTTCGTACTGATTTTCGCCATCGCGACCGCCGTGGCCATCGCCGCGCGGTACTTCAAAATCCCCTATACGGTTGCCCTGGTCGTCGCGGGCCTGCTGTTGGGTACGTTCAAGGCGTTCGAGCCGCCGCACCTCACGAAGGAGCTGCTCTTCGCCATCATCCTCCCAGGTCTGCTCTTCGAAGCGGCCTTCCACGTCGAGTTCCGCAAGTTCTGGAAGAACAAGATGGCCATCCACGCCCTGGCCATTCCAGGGCTCCTGGCCTCCGCGGGGCTCACGGCCTTCATCCTGACGCGCGTGGTGGATGGGTTGGACTTCGTCCATGGCTTCGGGATGCTGTCCGCGCTGGTGTTCGCGTCCGTCATCGTGTCCACGGACCCCATCGCCGTGGTGGCGCTCTTCAAGTCGCTGGGCGCGCCCAAGCGGCTGCTCATCCTGGTGGAGGGAGAGAGCCTGCTGAACGACGGTTCCGCCGTCGTGCTCTTCACGCTCATCGTCGCGGTCGCCACGGGTGGCCAGTTCACGGTGGGCGGCGCCTTGTTCGACTTCATCAAGGTGTTCGGCATGGGCGTGCTGATAGGCAGCGCGATGGGCTTCGCCGTCGCGCAGGTCATCAAGCGCGTGGACGACGCCATGGTGGAAATCACCCTCACGGTCATCGCGGCGTACGGCTCGTTCGTGCTCGCCGAGCACTTCCACTACTCGGGCGTCATCGCGTCGGTGGTGGCCGGCATGCTGTGCGGCAACTGGGCCACGCACGAGGGCATGAGCCCCGCCACCCGCATCGCGGTGGAGAGCTTCTGGGAGTACCTGGCGTTCGCGCTCAACTCCGTGGTGTTCCTCCTCATCGGCCTGGAGGTGCAGCTCTCCTCGCTGCTGGCCTCGTGGAAGCCCATCCTCGCCGCCTATGTGGCGGTGATGGTGGCCCGCGCCGTGGTCGTCTACGGCGTGTCCGCGCTGCTCCGCTTCACCAAGGAGAAGATGCCGTGGGCCTGGAGCGCGGTGCTCACCTGGAGCGGCCTGCGTGGCGCCATCTCCATGGTGCTGGTGCTCGGTCTTCCCACGGACTTCCCGCACCGCGAGCTGCTGGTGAACATGACGTTCGGCGTGGTGGTCCTCTCCATCATCTTCCAGGGCCTCACCATGGCGCCGCTGCTGCGCAAGCTGCGCATCACCGGCCTCAAGGACGCGTTCCAGGAGCAGTACGAGCTGGCCCGCGGCCGCCTGGGCGCCATCCACGCAGCGCAGGCCGCGCTGGAGAGCATGCGCCGCGCCCGGGAGATTCCGGGGGATGTGGTGACGCAACTGGAGAAGGACTACCAGGAGAAGGAGGTCATCGCGGAGAAGGAGCTGACGGCGCTGAAGCAGCAGTCGATGCGCTTCCACGAGGAGGAGCACCAGGAGGCGGTCCGCCGCGTGCTCATCGTGGAGAAGGCGGCGCTGCTCAAGGCCTACCAGTCCGCCACCATTGGCAAGGAGGCCTTCGCACGGCTGACGGCGGACCTGGATGAGCGCATCGCCGCCGCGGACGCCGCGGAGAACCACGTGCCGCCAGAGGGTGAGACTCCGCCCGTGGCCGGCGCCGCGAGCGCCTGATTCATCCAGGCACGGCACATCCGCCTGATGACATTCAGGCGGGTTTGCCGTGCCTGCTGCGTCTGGGCCTCCTAGACTCGCGTGTGTGAAACCACGAAAGCAGGCGTTCCCGAGGCGACTTCGCAGAGTGCTCGTCGCCACGGACTTCTCGGAGGCGAGCACCCACGCGGTGGGCAGGGCTGGACATCTGCCACTCGCGGACGGCGCGAAGGTGCTGGTGACACACGTCCTCCCCAGCCGCATGCCCGCGGAGGTGGGCACCCGAGCGCTCCAGGCCACCGCGCGTGAGCTGGAGCGGGTCGCCGACCGGCTGCGCAAGATGCTGCGTGCCGAGGGCAGCTCCGCCACGGTCGACACGCACATCGCGCGCGGCAAGCCCGTCGAGGCCATCCTGCGCCGGGCCCGGGCCTTTGGCGCGGAGCTCATCGTCCTGGGCCGGCATGGCGACAAGCCGCTGCGCAACATGTTCCTGGGCTCCACGGCGGAGAACGTCATCCGCGGCGGAGACCTGCCCGTGCTCATCGCCAACCGGCGGGCACCTGGGCCCTACCTACGGCCCGTCGTGGCCGTGGACGCGGACGAAACGTCCAAGCGCGCGGCGAGCTTCGTCCCCACGCTGATGGCGCCCGGCTCCGAGCTAAGGCTGGTGCACGCGTATGACGTGCCGCTGGAGTACGCCGTGTTCCCCGGGCTGACGGCGAAGGAGCACAAGCACTACCGGCAGACGTTCAAGGCGTCCGCGGAGCGCAAGCTCAAGGCGTTGCAGCGGGAGCTCGACGCGGTCGGCATCCCGTACCACCTGGTGATGGAGAACGGCGGCTCACGCTCCATCGTCCTCGAGTTCGTGGACGACCAGGGCGCGGACCTGCTGGCGCTGGGCACCCGGGCGCGCTCCGGTGTGGCGTTCGCGTTGCTCGGCAGCGTCGCGACGGACCTCATCCGTGAGGCGAAGTGCGACGTGCTCGTCGTCCGCGAGCCCGAGCCCCGCCAGTAGCGTGAAGGCCCCCGCGCTTACGGACTCAGGCCTCGGGGGCCTTGCCTGCCTGGGTGACGGCGGCGGGTGATGCCCCTGCCTCTTCCGTCGCGGTAAGCTCCGCGCCACCGGAGTCCTGCGCCTGCGATGCAGGAGCGTTCGCGTCGCTGGCTGGCGCCTGAGCCGCCGCAGCAGCAACCGTCGCCGAGACGGCCGCCGCCGTGAGCGCGTCTCCAGCCACCGCCGAGGACTGGGCCTCTCGCTGCTCCAGCCGCGCCCCGCCCTGCTCCGCCGCGCGGAGGAACTCGTCGTATTCGGACTTGCGCTCCGCTGCCTTGGCCTGGGTTTTCACCGACTGCTGCGCCGCGGCGTCCCGGCCCATCATCACCGCGCGCGCGCTGAGCACGACGCCCCCAGCGAAGGCCGCCAGGCTGAACACGGAGCCGATGTCCCCGGCCCACAGCCCGTACACGCCGCTCTGGATGAAGGCCATCGCGTTCAGGAAGGCCGCGCCCGAAAGCGCCGCGCCACCCGCCGTGGTCCACGGACGCAGCTCCATCACCCGCGCGGCGCCGTAGCACAGCACCGGCAACATCCCGAGCACCCACAGGTTCTCCAGCAGCACCGCCAGCGCCACCCGCAGCACGCCCACCGGCACCGCCTGGATGCGCACGCTCAGCCGAAGCGTCAACGCCACGCTCAGAATCGACCCCGCGATGAGCGCGATGAACCCCAGTCCCATGATGAACTGGAAGCGACGGACACGGACGCGCAGCGGTTCGAGGACACTCGTCTTGGAGCTCACGGGCAGGCAGCCTACTCCACTTCAGCCCTCATCCTCTTCCACGTCCGTCGTTCCCCCCGGCGTGCGGGCAGGCGGGCCGTCCCCGTAGAAGACCTCCTCCAGCACCAGCCCCTGAGCCGGCGCGGTGGGCCCGGCGCGCTTGCGCTCCTTGGAGGCCAGCACCTCCGCCACCCAGGACGCGGGCCGCCGTCCCTTCCCCACCTCCACCAGTGTCCCCGCCAGGTTGCGCACCATGTGCTTCAGGAACGCGGTGCCCTCCACCACGAAGGACACGGCGTCCCCCGACGTGCCGTCCACCGCCAGGCTCCGAATCTCCCGCACCGCGTGCTTCGCCTGGCAGTCCGCGGCCCTGAACGCGGAGAAGTCATGCCGCCCCAGCAGGTGCGTGGCCGCCTGCCGCATGGCCTCCACATCCAACGGAGCGAAGACCTCCCAGTGTGTCATCCGCCGCAGGGGCGAGCGCGTGCGCCGGTTGCTCACGCGATACCGGTAGCGCTTGCCCCGGGACCACCGGCGTGGGTCGAAGTCCTCGGCCACCTCCACCGCGTCCACCACGGCCACGTCGGGCGGCAGCAGGCCATTGAGCCCCATGACGTAGGCCTTCATCGGCAATACCCGGGGCGCGTCGAAACAAGCCACCTGCCCTGAGGCATGGACGCCCGCATCCGTGCGCCCCGCCGACGCCACCGACACACGCACCCCCAGCAGCCGCTCCAGTCCCGACTCCAGCACCGACTGGATGGAGGGCCCGTTGGGCTGCACCTGCCAGCCCACGTAGCGCGTTCCTTCGTATTCGAGCGTCAGCTTCAGCCGGGGCATGGGTCAGCGGTACTTGAGCCAGGACTCGAGCAGCTCGGCCACCAGGCGGCCCGCGGGCACGTTGTTGCGGCGGGCCACCGCCTCCAGCGCTTCCGAGACGGCGGGGCTCAGCGGCACGGCCAGGGTGCGCGGCTCGGTGCGGTCATCGCGGGCCGGGGGCTCCGGCTCCGGCGCGGGCATGGCCTTCGCGGTGTCGAGCGCGTCCGCCACATCCGACAGCTCCAGGGCCTCCTCCGACGTGGGCGCGGCCGCGGCGCGCACGGCCAGGCGGCGCTGCTCGGCGGCCAGCTCCTCCTCGAAGAGCTGCTTGATGAAGTTGGACAGGTGCAGCGCCGTGGGCGTGAAGTCGTACGCGTCCAGGAAGGCGTCCAGGTCCTTCTGCATCTGCGCGGCCGTCTGGTAGCGCTTGTCCCGGTCGCGCTCCAGCGCCCGCATCAGGATGGTCTCCAGGCGCTCCGGCAGGTCCTCGCGGAAGTACGACGGCGCGTAGATCTTCCCGTCCGTGATGCTGCGCATCACCGCGGCCTCGGACTCACCGGTGAAGAGCTTGAAGCCGGTGAGCCACTCGTAGAGCACCACGCCCAGGGAGAAGACGTCGCTGCGGCAGTCGAGCGGCTTGCCCAGACACTGCTCCGGGCTCATGTAGCTGAGCTTGCCCTTGATTTCGCCGTTGCGCGTCTGCTCCATCTGGTTGGCGGCCTTGGCGATGCCGAAATCCAGAATCTTCACCGAGCCGTCGAAGGCGACGACGATGTTCTCCGGTGACACGTCCCGGTGGACGATGTTGAGCGGGTTGCCGTACAGGTCCACCTTGGTGTGCGCGTGGTGCAGGCCCGCGCAGACGCACGAGGCAATCTTCACCGCGTACACCAATGGGAAGGGAATCCCCAGCGCCTCCGCCTTGGGGACGACGCGGCGCATGTCCCGCCCTGAGACGTACTCCATGGCGATGAAGTAGCTGTCGGCGATCTTCCCCAGGTCGTGAATCTGCACCACGTTGGAGTGGTTGAGCTGCGCGGCAAGCCGGGCCTCGTTGAGGAACATCTTCACGAAGGCCGTGTGCTTGGACAGATGCGGGCGGATGCGCTTGATGACGACGGGAGACTCGCGGCCGTCCGCCTCCTGCTGATGCGCGAGGAAGATTTCGGCCATGCCTCCCACGGCGATGCGGTCGATGAGGCGGTACTTTCCAAAGCGGCCGGTGTCGCGCTGCGGGGCGGCGGGAGGCATGGCCCCGTGAGCCTACCTGTGCCGAGCCGCAGAGTGGCAACAAACTTGGGCGACGCTCGACAGGCCTCTATTCCTACCGGACCTGCACCCGGTGCACCTTCAGCGCGGGTTCCTGTCCGGGCGGCGGTGGGAAATCCAACGCGGATGGCGCCAGCGAGCCCAACGACGTCCCCTGGCGTCCCGCCTGGGACACCCCTTCGAGCACCATGGCCTCGAAGCGGCGGGCAGGCAGTCCCGCGTGGTTGCAGCACGCCACCAGTTGGCCTCCCGGGCTGACGACACGCGCGGCGGCCTCGGCCAGCCGGGCATAGTCGCGCGCCGCGGAGAACCGGCCACTGCGAGTCGTCGAGAACGACGGCGGGTCCGAGATGACGATGTCGAAGGACTCGCCCTTCTTCGCCAAACGCTTCAGCCAATCGAACACGTCACCGGCCACGTAGTCATACCGGTCCACCGTCTGGCCATTGAGGCGCGCGTTCTCCTCGCCCCACTCCAGCACGCGCCGGCTCGCATCCAGGTTGAGCGCCCGCTTCGCGCCGCCCGCCATGGCCACGACGCCAAAGGCACAGGTGTACGAGAAGAGGTTGAGCACGGTGAGGCCCCGCGCCTGTGACAGCAGCCACGCCCGCGTGTCCCGCATGTCCAGGTACAGCCCCACCGACAGCCCCTGCGCCGGACGGATGAGGAACGTCAGGCCGTTTTCGAGCGCGGTGAAGGACTCCACCGCTTCGCCCCGGGCGGGCGCCTCGGGTGCGAGCGACTCCTTCGCCACGTTGGCCAGGACACGCGCCTCCCGGGGCCGGCGCTTGAGGTAGAGGCTTCGAGGCGCCCATGCGGCCATGGCCGCGTCGAGCAGCGTCTCCTCCTCGTCCGGCGTGAAGTCCCGGTAGAGGCTGATGACGTACACGTCACCAAACACATCCGCCGTCACATCCGGCACGCCGTCCGCTTCGGCGTTCACCACGCGCCAGGCCGTGGTCCGCGCGTCTCCCAGCAGCGGCCCGCGCCGGCCACGCGAGGCGCGCAGCGTCTCCACGAGAGAAGAAGGCAATGTACCCATGCCGCCGCTCAACTTCCCAGACGCGCGCGCGTCCAGACGCGCTCCAGCGCCTGCGTCGCCGCACGGGAAAGCGCCACATAGTCGAGCCCCAGCAACTGCCCCTCCCGCACGCAGACCCGGCCGTTCACGATGGTCCACCCCACCGGAGAATGCGCCAGTTGCCCGAGCAGATAGGGCGAGTAGCCCGTCTCCGGATCCGCGGTGGGCACGACGTCGTAGACGACGAGGTCCGCGATGCTCCCCTCCTCCACGCTCCCGGAGGGCAGGCCGAACAGCCGCGTGCACAGCTCCGCCGGGCCGTTGACGAGCAGGTGCGCCAGCGCGCCATCCACGTCCGGCAGCCTTCCGGAGCGGGAGATGCGCAGCACGCCCACCAGCGCGGCGAGCAGCTCATCCTGGAGGCTGCCATGCCCCCCGGTGCCGAGCCCCAGCAGGTGGACCCGCGACAGCACCGCGTCCATGGGGTCCGCGCCCCGCTCCAGCGCGCGCACGCCCCGGGCCGCCAGCGCCACGAAGGCACCGCTCTGCTCCAGCAGCTCCGCCTCCGCGCTGTCCAGCACGCGCGCATAGCCCGCGATGGCACGCGGCCCGAGCAGCCCCAGCGCATCCAGCCGCGGAACCACGCGTTTGCCGTGCTGCGAATAGGTGGAGGAGAGGTCGTCCTCGCTCTCCGCGAGGTGGAAGACGGTGGGCGCGTCCAGCGCCCGGCTCAGCTCCGCGATGCGGCGCAGCAGCGCGTCGTCGCAGGTGAACGACGCATGGAAGCCAAGCGCGCCCCGGACCAGCGGGTGGTCCCGATGCGCGCGCGTGAAGTCCGCGTTGGCGTCCAACCACGCCTGCGCCTGCGCCGCGCCGTCCAATCCGTGGGTGGAGTGGCTCGTCACCAACCGCAAGCCCACCGCCTCCGCGGCGCGAGCCTGGGCGGCGAGTCCTCCGGCTACGTCCTGGCAGGACAGGTGCTCCACCGCCAGGGTGACGCCGTGACGCAGGGCCCGGGCCGCCGCATAGCGGGTGAGGGCCTCCACGTCCTCGTTCGTGAGCAGCCGCGCCACGTGCCGCAGCCGGTCCAGGCGCTCGCGGGGCGGGAGCATCAGGAAGTGCCCCGTCGGCGGCAGCAGCTGGCCGTTGACGAGGTGCGTGTGGCAGTCCACGAGGCCCGGCGCCACCAGCCGGCCATGACAGGCCACTTCCCAGTCCCCGGGCAGCACGGGCACCTGGGCGTCCGGAGCCACGCGACGGATGGTGTTGCCTTCCACCACCACGGCCATGCCATGGCGAACGCGTCCGTCCGCCCTGAACACGGCACAGTTTTTCAGAAGCAGGCGGCCTTCCATGAAAGCCCTGTTCTAACACGGGCGCGGCGCGGCGCGAGCGGCGCCGCCGCCAACGCGCATGTTAGGGTCCGTACGGTATGACGCCGCTGAGCCCCTGGCCCTGGCCCTGTGCACGGCGGGGCTCAGCGGCGTCATAC
>NZ_JABFNS010000067.1 GCF_013116825.1 Myxococcus xanthus | reverse complement strand
CCCTCTTGCCAGGCTGCGATGACACGCTCGCGCAGGTCGAGCGAATGCGTACCGGACATAGCAGGCGATACCTCCTCACTCCGTCAACACCCTCCGCCTGCTCCCTTCATCCGCACCCCGCTATGAGTGGCGCGCGTCACCAGCCGCGTGCGGTGATGGCGTGCGCGCCGGCCCAGGTACCCTGACGCAGCAGGTGCAACCGGTCGTGCAGGTTGACGGAGGCGCAGGCGTGGTTGGGCACCACGCGCACGCGGTCGCCCACGCGGGGCCGCCAGTTGGTGCTGGAGAGGTCCAGCAGGCCGTGCTCCTCGGACAGGCCGCGCACCAGGACGTCTGGCCGGTCGAGCAGGGCGCCGTAGACGCCCGTGTCGGTGAAGCCTTCCTCCTTGGCCAGGGCCTTGGAGCCCGCGTCGATGACCGCCTGGCCCGGCACGGTGGTGCTCACCACCGTGGCCAGCACGGAGTAGGCACATTCCTCCCACGGGCATGCACCCACCGATACGGCGTTACGGTCATTGAAGATGTTGATGCCCGGGCGAATCTCCGTGAGCCCGGCGACTTCATGCGAACGCCACAGCGTCGGCGTGGAGCCGCCGCTCACGGTTTCGGGCCGCAGCCCCGAGTCCGTCAGGGCCTCGATGAAGGCCGCCAGCCGTTCGGACTGTGCGCGCATCGCGGAGCCCAGCTTCTCCTGGGGAAGGCGCAGGTGTCCGGCGTAGAAGGTGATGCCCCGGTACTCCAGGCCACGGCCGAACGCTGCGTTACCGGCCAGTGCGATGGCGTCCCCGGTGGACTGGAGGCCCACGCGCCGCATGCCCAGGTCCAGCTCCACCAACACGCCCACCGTACGGCCCGCCCTCCGGGCCGCGCGGCTCAGCATCTCCAGCGCCTCGCCCGAGTCCAGGGCCACGGTGAGCCGGACGTGCGGTGGTAGCGCCATGAGCCGGGCGAGCCTGTCGTCGCCCACGGGAGGATAGGCGAGCAGGATGTCGTCGCAGACGGTGGCCATGACCTCCGCCTCGCGGACGGTGGCCACGGTGACGCCCTGGGCTCCGGCGGCGAGCTGGAGCGCGGCGAACTCCGGTGTCTTGTGCGTCTTCGTGTGGGGCCGCCACCGCAGGCCGTGCTGGCGGGTGTACATGGCCACGCGCTTCAGGTTGGCGTCCACACGGTCCAGGTCCACGAGGGCTGCGGGGGTCGTCATCATGTCGAGCCGGTCCACATTCATGCCGTGCAATGTGGCACTCCGGTGTGCCGGGCTCCAGGAGTGCCGGGCATGTTCGCCCTTCGTTCGTGAAGTGCTACACCTCCGCGACTCGCGCGGTGTCACGACCCGCCAGGAGCACTCCGCGAGCGAGGCCACATGCCAGATTCCCCGTTGACCCTCAGGGCCCTCAACCGCGCGACCTTGGCGCGGCAGATGTTGCTGGCGCGTGAGCAGACGTCCGTGCTCGGCGCGGTGGAGAAGCTCCTGGCGCTTCAGGCCCAACAGGCGAAGCCTCCGTTCATCGGCCTGTGGTCGCGTGTCGCGGGCTTCGAGCGAGACGCGCTCCAGGTGCTGCTCCAGCGCAAGGAGGTGGTCCGCGCCACGTTGATGCGCGGCACGTTGCACCTGGCGAGCGCGGAGGACTATCGGCACCTGCGAGCCAGCTTCACATCGCTGCTCGAAGCCTCTGTGGCGTCGGTGCTGCGCGAGCGCGCGAAGGGGCTGGACGTCGCGCCGCTCGTCAAGGAGGCGCGCGCCTTCTTCGATGAAGCGCCGCGCACCTTCGAGGCGCTGCGAGGCCACCTGGTGGCCCGGCATCCCCAAAACGACGAACGCGCCATGGGCTTCGCGGTGCGGATGTTCCTACCCCTCATCCAGGTCCCCACGGAGACGGAGTGGGGCTACCCCGGCACCACGGACTTCGCGGTCGCGGAGTCCTGGCTGGGCGCACCGCTGCGCGCCGAAGCGGACCTTCCCACGCTGGTGCAGCGCTACCTCGCGGCCTTCGGGCCCGCATCGGTGACGGATGCCCAGACCTGGTCCGGCCTCAAGGGCCTGAAGTCCACCTTCGAGGCGCTTCGGCCTTCGCTGCGCACGTTCCGGGACGAGAAGGGGCGGGAGCTGTTCGACCTGCCCAAGGCACCCCGGCCGGACGAGGACACGGCCGCACCCGCGCGCTTCCTCCCGGAGTTCGACAGCCTGGTGCTCGGCCATGAGGACCGGGCCCGGCTGGTGGATGACGCGTACCGCTCCAAGCTCATCACCAAGAATCTGCGAGTCCCCGCCACCTTCCTCGTGGACGGCTTCATCGCCGGGACGTGGACGGTGGAGCGCAAGCGCGCGGTGGCTACGCTCGTCGTCGAGCCCTTTGCGCCCATCAAGAAGAAGGACCGTGACGCCCTGGTGAAGGAGGGCGAGGCGCTCCTGCGCTTCATGGAGCCCGAAGCCCGCACGTTCGAGGTCCGCGGGTAACTTGAACAGGATGTCCACCCCCGGAAGCGGACGAAGCTCACTCGGCCTGAAGCCCCCACTCAGGTGCCCGAGCCGCGCTCCGCGGCGAGCACCCTCTCCAGCGCCTCCGGGCTCCGCCCCACCACAGTCGTCCCGTCGCTGGCGGTAACGATGGGCCGCTGAATCAGCTCTGGGTGCTGGACCATGGCTGCAATCCAGTCGGCACGGTGTGTCGCGTCTCTGGGCAGCATCTCCAGCATGGCCTTGGTCGCCGCGGCCTCTCCCATGCGCACCAGCTCCCAGGGCTCCAGCCCGAGCCTCCCAAGTACGGCCTCCAGCTCCGCAGCGGTGGGGGGCGACTCCAGGTAGCGGCGGACGACGTAGGCTGCACCGGACGCATCCAGCGCGGCCATCGCGGCGCGGCACTTTGAACAGGCAGGGTTGATCCAGATCTCCATCCGGCCAGTCTCGCACGCTGCGGAGCAGCCCGCCCGCACTCTTGCCGGGCTGTCGGTGCTGCGGCAGGCAGAAGCGAGGCGCGCCCCCGCTTCGCCTGCCCGTGGAGGTTCCCACGTGCTCCGCACCGCCCCGCGGTCGGCGAGCCCACGCACTTGCCGCTGACCTTGTTCCCCGGCCGGTGGTGCTCGCCTCTCCCTCGTAGGTGCTCCCATCCCCTCTCAGCTCGAGATGGACGGTGCCGGACGTGCCCTCACGACTGACCCAGGTTCCATCGAAGGACTGGCCCGTGACCTTGCCGTTGATGGCGCCGGGCGATGTCGTTCCGGAATAGGTGCCACTGGCGCTCTCGCCAATTTGGACCAATTGCATGGTCCCGAAGATGTTGTCCGACCAGGTGCCGGAGAATCCCCATCAGCCGGCAGGGGGGCCCCCGGCGTAGGGCTGCTGGAGGGTGACACGCGGGCTGTGCGCCGGGCCGGAGCAGAGGCTGTGCCGCCTCTCGGGGCACATGCCGGCCTATGCGGCCCATCCAGGTGGCAGGCCGCAGGGGCGTGGGCCTCCAGGTGACTGTGGGGGCTTGGGCTCCACACCACGTGCTCTGGGGTGGGCACTGTGCCGGGGGGCAGCAGCGCAGGCCGGGAGGGCAATGCCAGGTGCTCCAGAATGGCGCGCCCCCACCGGGGGCCGTCAGGTATGCCAGCACCCTGCTGCGGCCTCCCACTTCGACTGGGAGCAGGCGCACCGTCTCAGCTGTCCCTGCCTGCTGACGTCGCCGCCGGTACACCCACGACTGCACGTGCTCAGCCGCACGCCTCGCTGCGTGGAGAACGCCGTCTGCGTCGGTCCGCTCCCTTCGGAGGCTTCAGCAACCCGCAACCATTCCGGCTTCGACATGCACGCCAGCGTCCACGGCGCCGGCGTATCCCTCAACACCCTTCACCACGTCGTTGGCCGGACGCTTACCCCGCTGCGTCTGCCCACTGGCCTCGAACGCTCCCGCGACCCGGACCCACTCCGGCCTCTCCACCTGCTTCGCCATGCCTTGTCGCGTCCGCCGCTGCCGCCGCCCCAGCAATCCCTCACGGAACGTTGTTCGCCGGACGGATACGCCCGAACCTCGTTGCGACACCGCGCAACAGACGCGGGAGCGGCGTTCATGTGATTCCAGAGCAGTACGACGCTGACGCAACATCACGGGGTCCCGGGGATGAATTCCCAGGGCCTCGTTTCACTCATACGAGCGAAGCCTCATTTGCGGCTGCGTTCGCCGGGACTGCGTCTCGCGCTTCCGCAACGCACGGAAACCACAGATCTGAATTCCTATCCTTCGTAGCTATGCTTAAACCGCATCCAGATAAGTATTCAGTGGGCCGATGATCGGGCGACGGCTGTACCACCATCCTCTGTTCGCTTCCGGTATGAGGAATTCCGACAGGCTTCGGCCTCCATCATCCCGGGTGGCCTTGCGAAACGTCTCATCGGCTTCGGTGACCAACCTCTGCAGTAGCTCGCTGTGAGGCCCTGGGAGTCTTTTGATGGTGGCCTCAAGCGCATCCCGGTGGTACAGAGAATATATGTAGTCGTCAATCCCGCCCGTGTATTCGCCAAGGGTGTATGCCAGATTCTGCCAAAGTGCGAGGCTGCGCTTGACCGGATGACCGGAACCCACCCAGACGTGAGCACGCATGTACGCGGTCATCTCCTCCAGAACTGCAAGTTCGGCTTCGGAACATCGCGGCTGAATGCTCATGAGTACACACAAGTTACAACATCTTCGCAGCATGGACAGATTCCGGACGCGTCCGGCTAATTCGATTGTTCTCGAAGGTCGTTGACATATTGCTTGAGAGTGGATGCGCCGGTGTCCGGGTTCCTCGGCCTGAGGTCGGTGCCCAGGTCAGGATGGTTTGAAGCGTTGGTTATGGCAGTTTCTGTTTCATGGGTAATGTATGTATTTCGTTCGTCCGGTAATGCAATGGCTCTTTCCGCGGTCTCCTGGTTGCTTGAGTTGCGTGGTCAATTAACTGAGGAGGTTCTTTGTTTTGATGTCATTTTCCTCAAGCTCTTCGACATGGTTGTCTTGAATGTACCCGTTTTCGATAGACTCTCCCAAGGTGGGAGCTGCCCCCTCTCCACTGCCTTCGGACAAGTACGGCATGACCTTGGCCGCGATATAGGCAGTGGTGAAGTATGGAAGAATGGATAGGAGCCCTGTTGAGGGCGGCGGGCTGGTGAAGAGGGGCAAAGAAGGGCCGCTGGAGGGTGACACGCGGGCTGTGCGTCGGGCCGGAGCAGAGGCTGTGCCACCCCTCGGGCCACATGCCGGTCCAATCGGCCCATCCAGGCGGCAGGCCGCAGGGGCGTGGGCCTCCAGGGCACTGTGGGTGCTTGGGCTCAATACCACGCGCTCTGGGGTGGGCGCTGTGCCGGGGCCAGCATCGCAGGCCGGGAGGGCAATGCCAGGTGCTCCAGAATGGTGCGCCCCCACCGGGGGCCGTCAGGTATGCCAGCCGCCTCCTGCGGCCCCCACACAGAGAGCAGGAGAAGACATCCAGCGCGAACGTCCGGCGCAGCAGTCCCGCCCAATCCAATCGCGGCGTGCGCTCCATCGTCGACGCCACCGTCGCAGCCTGGGCCGGGCTCTCCTCCTCCAACCCCAGCTCCGCCCCCACTTGAGGGAGCAGAAATGGCCGCACTTTCGCTCCTGGAGCGAAGATGCCGTGGAACCTTGTGAGGTTTGTCCGAGGCGGAGGCCCCAGCGACGCCAGACGACGGAGGAACTCCAACTCGGTGAAGAAGAGGAGCGTGGTGCCATCGGGCAGCGGATGCGTCATCCGGTACGCGAGGCGGCCATCCTCCAGTCGCGACAGTCGCTCCAGCGCCGGTGCGCCACGCGCCCCATCGCAGCACTGGTACGCCTGCAGCGCGTCCTCGGGCGCTTGGGCGGGCAGGGCCCCTCTTTTCTCCAGCAGGCGCAGCACCCGGTGACACACCTCCCTCAGCAACCGCTTCACCTCTGCTTGCGTAGGTGGCGGAAACGCCTCGAAGCGCAGGCCGTCCACCCCTGGCACGAAGACGCCGTCCGGCACCAGCGAGTGGAAGTGCGGCGTCACCTGTAAGGCCGAGCCGAAGAACTGGATGAAAGAGGCGGCCCCGACCTGCCCATGACGGATGCTCTGCCTCCGCGATCGCCGACGTTATAGGGCGAACACCGCGCGCAGGAAGACGGTGAGGACGTCCGACGAGAAGGCGACGAGCAGTTCGTCCTTAGAACTCTGGCAGCGCACCCGCGCGAAGCCGTGTGCCAGCACTCCGCATTTCAGGAGTGGCGGGGACGCTACCGCTGGGGCGTGGTGCGCCGCCTCTATGGTGTGCCGTGATTTCCGCCTTTTCTCGAAATAGGCTGCCCATGCAGCTTGCTCAGGAAAGGTGGTTTCGCATGCGTGGTTCACTGAAGCGGTTCGCGCTTCACGGTGCCGTGTTGCTGGCCGTCGTGGGGCTCACGGGCTGTGGCGTGGTGGACGAAGAAGGCGCGGCGTCCGACGGCGTGAGCGAAGAGGAGGCGCTCAATACGGGGTGCTGCACGGCGCTGACGGGGACGCCCCAGGCCTTCTGTGACTCGATTCCCCAGACGCCGGGGCGCTGTAATGAAGTCAACCAGGGCAGTTCCTGCATCTGGACGTGCACGGGCTGCTGCCAGGCGCTTCCGGGGACGGCGCAGAGCTTCTGCGACTCGATTCCCCAGACGGAAGGGCGCTGCAACCAGGTGTGGGGCGGCACGGCCTGTACCTGGACCTGCTGATTCGCCATGCAGCACCACATCCACCGCCGCGCCAGCGTCCGGGCGGCGGTGGATGCAGGCCTCACTCGGCTACTGCGGCTTGGGCGCCGCGACCTTCTTCGCCGGGGGCTGGTACTTCATGCCCAGGGCGTTGAACACGAACGAGTACACGTCCACCTCCTCCTCGATGCGCGCGTTCAGCGGCGTGCCGGCGCCGTGGCCCGTCTCCGCGTTGGCGCGCAGCAGGATGGGGTTCTTCGCCTTGGTGGCCTCCTGCATCCGGGCCACCATCTTCCGCGAGTGGAAAGGGTCCACGCGTGGGTCGTTCGCGCCGGACGTGAAGAGCACGGAGGGGTAGGCCGTGCCGTCCTTCACGTTGTGGAGCGGCGAGTACGCGTGCAGCGCCTTGAACTGCTCCGGGTTCTTCACGGTGCCGTACTCGGTGATGTTGAACTGGCCGTTGGGTGTCAGCTCCACCCGGAGCATGTCGTAGATGCCCACGCGCGCCACGACGGCGCCGTACATCTCCGGGTGCTGGGTGACGGCCGCGCCCATCAGGAGGCCGCCGTTGCTGCCACCCTGGATGGCCAGCTTCTTCGGCTGCGTGTACTTCTGGTCCACCAGCAGCTTCGCGACGGCGTGGAAGTCGTCGAAGACGTTCTGCTTGTTCGTGAGCGAGCCCTCGGCGTGCCACTTCTCGCCGAACTCCGAGCCGCCGCGCAGGTTGGCCACCGCGAACACGCCGCCCTGTTCCAGCCAGAAACCGGCCAGCGTGTTGTAGCTCGGGCTGATGGAGATGTTGAAGCCGCCGTAGCCCGTCAGCAGCGCCGGGTTGTTGCCGTTGAGTTTGGTGCCCTTCTTCTTGAGGATGCTGACGGGGACCTTGGTGCCGTCCTTGGACGTGGCGAACGCGCGCACCACCTCCACGTCGCTCAGGTCCAGCGGCGACGTGCGGGCCAGCGCCGTCTTCTTCACTGTGTTGTCCTTCGCCGAGTACCGGTACCAGGCCATCGGCTGGGTGAAGCTGGTGTTGATGAAGAGCACGTCGTCATCGCCCTGGCTCACGAGCCCGCCCACGGAGGACACGGGCAGGGTGGGCACCATCCCCAGCGCCTTGCCCTTCAGGTCCACCATGCGCAGCTGCGAAGGCCCGCCGAGCTGCTCGCTCACGTAGAGCCGCGACTTCGTGGGGAAGAAGCCCTGGATGCTGGCCTCGCCCTCCGGCACCACCACCGTGGCCTTGTCCAGCGTGGGCGTGGCCAGCGGCAGCCGCAGCACCTTGCCGCGCGGCGCGTCCTTGCGGCTGAGCAGGTACAGGGCGCCGTCGTGGCCGAAGCGCGCGCGGATGACCTTGTCCTCGAACTTCGACACCTGCGACCACTTCCCGGCGGCGTCGCGCAGGTACAGCATGTACTCGCCGCCGTCGCCGTTGGCCACGACGGCGGAGATGTGCTGGCCGTCGTGAGACGTGTCCAGCTCCGTCATCGCGATGCGCGGGAAGTCCTTGCCCAGCACATACGTGTCCTTCTCCGTGGGCGTGCCGAGCTGGTGGAAGTAGACCTGCTGGAAGAAGTCACGGTCCACCTCGGGACGCTCCTCGCCGCGCGGGTAGCGCGTGTAGAAGTAGCCCTTGCCGTCCGCCGTCCACGTCAGGCTGCCACCCGCGGTGCCGCCATTCACGCGGGGCACGGTCTCATTCGGCAGCGGCTTGCCGGTGGCCACGTCATAGACGGTGACGTCGCCGCTCTCGGTGCCGTTCTTCGACATCGACACGGCGACCTTCTTGCCGTCCAGCGTGGGGACGTACCAGTCGATGGTGGTGTGGCCCGAGGGGTCCACCACCATGGGGTCTACCAGCACGCGCTCCTTGGACGTGTCATCCACCGAGCCGAGCACGACCAGGAAGGCCTGCTGCTTGGGCGGCTGGGCCTTCATGGCGAACAACGTGCCGCCGGCCTCGTGCAGCCCGCCGTAGCCAGGGGACTTCCAGCTCAGCAGCTCGGAGACGCGCTGGCGGATGGCCTCGCGTCCCGGCAGCTTGTCCAGGACGGCGCGGGTGTACGCATTCTGCGCGTCGTTCCACTGCTTCACCTGCGCGTCGGACGAGTCCTCCAGCCACTGGTACGGGTCCTTCACCGCCGTGCCGTGGTAGGTGTCCACCGTCTCCTTCTTCGGCGACGCGGGCGCCTTGGTGGCGGCCTTGCGGGGCGCCGTCGCGGCCGGAGCGGGGGCGGGGGCGGCTGGCGCAGCCAGCGGCAGGGTCAGCACCGCCGCCGTCAATGCGGTCTTCAGCTTCACGGTTCACCTCGGGGTTGGAAAACGCGCACGCAGCCTGCCATGTCCCCTGGGGCGGGAAACGGCTTCGTTGCGTTGGGAATGCCGCCCTGTGCCGGGTGTTCGCCCGCGCCTCCGCCGTGCGACCGTTGGGAATGAGACGGTGCGTCCTGGGCGTCAGCGCAGCGGCAGTGTGACCAGCCCCGCGGCGAACCGATCGAACGCCTCATTGGCGGGCAGGGCGGTGCCGTCGTCCATGTTCCCCAGCATCAGCGCGAAGACGACGCGTGGGTGCCGCGTGTCGCCCGGCCGGTCCACCACGCCCACGAAGCACCGCTGACCAGACAGCGTGCCCGTCTTCGCGCGGATGTGGCCCGCGGTGTCGGCGGTGACGGGGCGGGCCGCGAGCGTGCCGTCCTGGCCGGCCACGGGCAGGCTGTCCAGCAGCGCGGTGGCGTAGGCTTCACGCAAGCTGGTGAAGATGACGCGCACCAGTCCCCGCGCGGTGGCCAGGTTGTACCGGGACAGGCCGCTGCCATCCACCGGGCGCAAGTCTCGCGAGGGGATGCCTCGGCGGGTCAGTTCCTCCGACAGCGCGGTGCGCAGGGCGCCGTAGCTCTCCGTGCCCGTGAGCTCGCGCGCGAAGCGCAGGCCCAGGCGCTCCGCGTACAGGTTGAGGGATTCCTTGTTCGTCACCTTCACCAGCTCGGACAGCGGCGGGCTGACCAGGGTGACCAGGGGCGCGGGCACGGAGGGTTGCCGCGGCGTGGGCGCCTCCAGCGTCACGGGCAGCCGGGGGATGCCGCGCGCGAGCAAGGCCGCCTCCACGCAGGCGGAGAAGAGCTGCTCGGGGTCGTCCACCGACAGCCTCACCGCGGCGGAGCGGGGGCAGGTGTCCGCGGTGGAGCGCCACAGGCAGCGCACGCCGGGCCCACCACGCTGGCGCACGCAGGCCAGGGAGGGGCGCTCCGCGTTCGTGTCCACGCCCACCACGGCCGTCAGCGTCGCGAAGGCGGGGGTCACCTGGAGGGTGGGGGGCTGCGCGCAGTCCGCGCCCGCGGGCCGGGACAGCGCCACGTCCACCACGTTCTCCCGGAAGACGAAGGCCGTTGGCGCCGCGCTGTAGGCATAGGCGGCGTCATCCCAGGCCCAGCCGGGGCCGAAGGGGAACTCCGCCTCTTTCGCGCCGCGCACGCGCACCTGCCCGCGCCACTGGCGGATGCCGCGCGCCTGGAGGGCGTCCGCCACCTGCTCACACGCCAGCGCCGTCTCGGGGAAGCGCCACGAGCCCAGGGACGGGTCCCCCGTGGGGTCCACCACGATGTCGCCCAGGAAGAGCCCGCCATCCAGCGTGCCCTCCAGGGCCACCGGCGTCTGGAAGCGGAAGTCCGCGCCCAGCGCGGAGAGGGCCGACGCGGTGGAGACGACCTTGAGCGTGGAGGCGGGCAGGAGCCGGACGTGCTCGCGGTGGGTGAAGAGTGGCTCGCCCGTCTGTGCGTCCACCACGTAGGCGCTGGCCAGGGCGCCTTCGGCCTCCAGGGTGTCGAAGAGCGCGCGGGCCAGGGAGGGGAGGGTGTCGCCCTCGGGGCGCGTCTCGCGGAGGCAGCCGGAGAGTACCAGGGGGGCCACGAGCAGCAGCGAGACGGACAGGACGCGGCGCATGTCGTCCGCCACGCTACCGCCGTGGGGCGGACCTGTCATTCGGCCGGGGACAGGCCGCCTGGAAAGGGAGCGCGGCCACGAGGAAGGCGCCGTCAGCCACACCGAGTGCCTTGACGACACGGCGCGCGCACCCCATCCTGCCGCGCCCCATGCCTGTCCTTCGTGGTGCTGTCACGTTGTCGCGCTTCCGGGTCGAACCGGCGAAGGAAGCGCCTTCGGATGTCAAACGCTGGCTGACGCGCGGCCTCAAGGCGCACGCGTTCGAGCCCATCGACCGCCGCTCCGAAGAGGAGCGCGCCGTCGGCTTCGTGGAGCTGGAGAACGAGGAGTCCAGCGAGTTCTCCGCCGGCCGTCTCTACTATGGCGAGTACGCCCTGTTCGCCTTCCGCATCGACACCATCAAGGTGCCGGCCGCGGCGCTCAAGGCGGAGCTGGCGAAGTGGGCCTCCGCCTTCGAGAAGGAGAATGGCCGCCCGCCCAGCCGCGGCGAGAAGACGCAGAGCCGCGGTGAAATCCGCCAGATGCTCCGCAACCGCGCCACGCCCCGCACGTCCACGGTGGACGTGAGCTGGAACCTGAAGACGCAGCAGGTGCAGATCTGGTCCGCGTCGCGCAAGGTGGTGGACGAAATCACCGTCGCGCTGGAGGGCGGGCTGAACGTGAAGTTCTTCGGCATGACGCCGTCGGCCATGGCGCAGACGGCGGGCATCGATGAGTCCCTGCTGGGGCCCACCGCGGAGCTGATTGGCATGGACCTGCCGGCGACGGCGGGGGAGGTGGCACATGGCGAGGCGTGACGAGGCGCGGGCCGAAGCGGCCTTCATGCGCGGTGATGTCGGCGTGGACGGCGGCGCCACCGAGGAGACGAAGGACGAGGCCGAACTCGAAAAGGGCAAAGCGCAAGATCAGCTGCTGCGTGGCCGCGCCTACCTGGGCCGCGAGTTCCTCACGTGGCTCCTGTGGCGCACCGAGGCCGGCGGGCCGCTCGTCGAGGTGGAGGGTGAAGGCGTCAGCGTCCTCTTCATGGGCCGCGTGGTGCTGCGCGGCGTGTCCGGTGAGGTGACGGAGATGAGCGCCAAGGGCACCCTGGCGCCGTACTCCGAGCAGGTGCGGCACTCGCTGGACCGCGGGCTGCTGGTGGCCCAGGCCCGCCTGCGCTTCACCCAGGGCGAGAGGGAGTTCGAGGCCACGGTGGACTCCGAGTTCCTCGACATCCGCGCGGGCAAGCTGCCGGCGCTGATGAGCGAGGAGGAGGATGACCAGCTCTCCGAGCGGCTCCTCCTGATGGAGCAGCTGGCCGCCATGGTGGACGCGCTGGTGCAGGACTACCTGTCGGTGCGCGCCAGCAAGGGTTGGAGCAAGACGGTCGTCCCCGCGATGAAGGAGTGGATGCGCGGCGACGAGCAGGGCGCGGACGCGCTCGCCAAGGCGGCCCGCGCTCGGGGCCGTGACGCTCGCACGGCGCGGAGCTGAGCGGACCGTCTAACGTGTCGCCGGGTCCGGATGCGGCGGTGTCCTTCGCCGCATCCAGGCCAGCGCCAGGCCGGGCAGCAGCACCATGCCCGCGAAGAGCAGCAGGAACGACTCCAGCCGCGCGGCGCTTGCGCCCAGCGCGGCATAGGTCACCGACACGCCCAGGTTGGCCAGGGCGCTCACGGTGAGGAACGTCCGGGGGCGCATGCGGCTGGTTCCCGCGAAGAGCACGGACGTCTCCGCCAGCACCGGCACCGCGCGGAAGGCGAGCAGGAACCAGGGCCCCATCCGTTCGGCGGCGCGGGTCAGCCGGCCCAGCTCGGCGTCACCCGCCATGCGCCGCAGCGCCGCCGTTCCGGCCCGCGCGCCCAGGCCATAGCCCACCACACAGCCCGCCATCATCCCCAGCCAGGACGTGGCCGCGCCGCCCCAGAAGCCCAGCAGTCCCCCTGAGGCGGTGCCCACCAGGCTGGAGGGCACCGGCAGCACGGCATCACCGGCCAGCAGTCCCCCGAGCAGCAGCGCCACCTGCCAGGAGGGGGGCCGCGTGGCCAGGAAGTGTCCGGACGCCGCCTCCAGGCTGTCCCCGAACCAGGCGAAGGGCACCAGGATGGAGGCCAGCAGCAACCCGCTGAAGGCCGCCCAGCCCATGACGGCGCGACCGGACATCCGGCCTGCGCCCGCCGCCGTCAAACCCGGCATGGGCTCAGCCATCCGCGATGGGGAGCCGGGACGCGGCGGCCATCAGGGACGTCTCGCGCTCAGCGGCCAGCGAGCCTTCCTCGGAGAATGCGATGCCCACCACCGCGCGCACACGGCCTGTCGCATCGAGCACCGGAATCGCCACCGCTGCCCGCGCGTCCACGGCCTTCGCGCCCGGCTTGATGTCGCTGGACGTGTCTTCCTTCAGGTTGCACGTCTGCACGGGTTGCTTGCGCACCTGGGCGAGCCCCGCCATCCCCTTGCCGTGTGGCACGTGCTGGACGGCCGCCATCAGCGGCGGCGGGATGTTGAGGGCCGCCACGAGGAAGAGGTCGTCTCCCCGCTGAAGGTGGACGGTGCCCGCGGTGGCTCCGTGCTCGCTGGCGAACGACTCCAGCCACGACTGGTAGGACGCGTTCTTTTCGTTCATGGCGCGCAAAACTGTGCGCCCCGGCTTCGCCCGCAGTCAACGCGCTCAGGCCCTGAGTCGACATTCGAACGCATCCTCCGCGGGACTGTTCAGCCCACGTCACTCCTTTGTACTGGAGGGCAATGCGTCCTCACGCCCGTGCAGGATGAGGCGCGACGCTCCGCTGGAAGGACGCAGGTCGATGAAGCCGCGCTCGCTCCGCTTCTATCTCGGGTTCCTCGCGCTCGGCCTGCTGGTGCCGCTCGTGCTCTTCGCGGCGGGGGCGGTGAACCGCTTCGCGGCCTCGCAGCGCGAAGCCCGGGCCCAGGGCATGCGCGAGACGGCTCGAGCGCTGGCGCTCGTCGTGGAGCGAGAGCTGGGCCAGTCCATCCGGGCGCTGGAGGTGCTGTCGCATTCGGCCCCGCTGATGCAAGGCGACCTGAAGACCTTCCACTCCACCTGCCAGGCCGTGGTGGCGTCCCAGGCACAGTGGGGCTCGCTCTCCCTGCTGGATGTGGAGGGCCGGACGATGTTCACCACGGACCAGCCCTTCGGCGCCGACCTGACGGCGCCCGTGGATGAGCGGCCCTACGTGCGCGAGGTCGTGGAGACAGGGCGCGTGGTCATCTCCGACTTTCCCTACCAGCGCTTCCAGGGGCAGCCCACCGTGGTGGTGGCGATGCCGGTGCGGCGCCAGGGCGTGCTCGCGGGCGTGCTGGTGGCGACGTACGCCATGCAGCACTTCGACAAGCTCTGGGACGAACAGCGCGTCCCGGGGAATTGGGTGGGCACGCTGGTGGACGAGGAGGGCGTCATCCTCTCGCGCAGCCGGGGCCGCGCCCGGTTCGTCGGAACGAAGGCCCGGCCCGAGTACATCGCGAACATCCGCGCGAGCCCAGAGGGGTTCTTCGCGTCGCAGACGGTGGATGGGATGAAGTCGTTCGCGGCCTACGCGCGTTTGCAGGTGGTGCCTTGGACGGTGTCGTTCGCGGGGCCTCGCGAGGTGTTCACCGCGTCGGTGGACCAGTCCCTGGCCGCGCTGCTCATCGCGGGGCTGGGGTGCTGTGTCATCGCCACCGCCTGGGCCGCCTGGGTGAGCCGGCGCATGACGCGTCCGCTCCGCGCCCTGGCCCGCGCGGCCCGGGAGCGCCCGGACTCGGCGGATGCCTTCACCAACGTAGGGCCCACGGGCATCACGGAGTTGGAGGACCTGCGGGCGACGCTCGCGCTCACCGCGGCCATGGTGATGGAGCGCGAGGACGCGCTGCGGGCGAAGATGACGGAGGCCGAGGCGGCCAACCTCGCCAAGGACCAGTTCCTGGCCATGCTGGGCCATGAGCTGCGCAACCCGCTGTCCGCCATCACCAGCGGCGTGAAGGTGCTGTCGGTGACGGAGGACGCCGCCTGCCGCGAGCGGGCGCGCGCCCTGGTGGAGCGGCAGGCCATCCACCTGGCGCGGCTGGTGGATGACCTGCTCGATGTGGAGCGGGTGAGCAGTGGCCGCATCCTGCTCCAGAGTCAGGCCATGGACTTGTCGGAGTGCGTGCGGCGCGCCGTCGCGGCGCTGGAGTCCTCCGGACGGACGCAGGCGCACCAGGTGGAGGTAGAGGCCCCGCGGGCCTGGCTGGAGGGGGACGCGAGCCGCCTGGAGCAGGTCGTGACGAACCTCGTGTCCAACGCGCTCAAATACACGCCGCCCGGCGGTCGCATCCGTGTGGTGACGCGGGAGGAGCCCGGCCATGTGGTGCTGGAGGTGTCCGACACCGGAGATGGCCTGTCACCGGAGCTCCAGGAGCGCGTGTTCGAGCTCTTCTTCCAGGCGGAGCGCACCCTGGACCGCGCGCAGGGCGGCCTGGGCATTGGCCTCACGCTGGTGAAGCGGTTGGTGGAGCTGCACGGCGGCTCCGTGTGCGCGCGGAGTGATGGGCTGAAGAAGGGCAGCACCTTCACGGTGCGGCTGCCGCGCGGCCAGGTCGAACAGGCGCCTCGGCTTCAAGACGCTCCTATGGCGCCGGCCCCCGGACGCCACGTGTTGCTGGTGGATGACCACGCCGACAGCCGGCAACTCGTCCGCGAGTTGCTCGAACTGGACGGGCACACCGTCAGCGAAGCGGAGGACGGTCCCTCGGGGCTGGCGCGGGCGCGCGAGCTGCGTCCCGAGGTCGTGTTGTTGGACATCGGCCTGCCCGGGCTCGACGGCTACGAGGTGGCCCGGGCGCTCCGCTCGACGGACGAAGGCCGCGAGCTGATGCTCATCGCCGTGACGGGCTACGGCCTGGCAGACGACCGGCGCCGCGCGCTGGAGGCGGGCTTCGACGAGCACCTGGTGAAGCCGGTGGACTTCACGCGTCTGCGTGAGCTGCTGCTGCCGAGGAAACGAGCCGTGCCGGCTCACTCCACGTAGCCGGGACAGTGCTGGACCGCGGGCTGGCACAGCTGCAACACGCGCGCTGGGGCCGCGAAGGTCTGTTGCCGGGCCTGGAGGTAACAACCCGCGGGGTCTTCGTCGGGCGCGGCGAACTGACATAGCTGGACGGCCTGGCTTTGCGTGAGTGAGCCTTCATCCTGGGCGCGCGCGAAGCAGTCGGCGGGCGTGGATGACCGAGCGCCGCGGCAGAGCTGCGTGGCCAAGGAGTCGTCGAGTCCGCCGTCGGTCGCGCGCTGGTAGCAGGACACCTGGGGCACGACACCCTGGGCGGCCGTGGCCGCTGGCGCTCCCACGAGGCCGAGCACGGCGGTGAGCGCAGCGCCCGTGAATGGACGAGAGAAACGGGATGTCGTCCGACTGCCTGTCTTCATGAGGCCTCCCTTCCGAGCAATCTAGGGGCTTCCGCGCGGTGAAGCCGGCCCCCGCACGGCCGTCCGCCCCAGGACAGCGCGGCAAGGGAAGGGGTCGTTCCGCCGTCTGCCTTGGTCGGCATGACTGTCAGGTGACGCGCCGTGTCCGGGGGCAGACGTCCCTCGAACGATGCCCGGGCCCAATTCACGACGACTGCCAATCACGCGGTCCGGCATCCAGCAGAGTCCGCCTCGGATGTGAGGTCCAGTCCCTGGCGTTCCGCCCCGTCGCGAACCACCACAGCCTCGCCATGAAACAACGACGAACGTCCGTCCTGATGCTGCTGGGCATGGTGGCGCTCGCTATGAGCCTGCTCGGCATTTCGCTCGCATGTCCTGGCGCTTCGGGTGACGGTTCCGGTCGCCCAGGGGATGAAGTTGAAATCACCGACCCCTCACCGGATGGAGGACCGGGGACGGACGGAGACGGGAGCGCTCCGATAGCGCCAGATGAAGGGGGCCCGGGTGCCCAGGTGCCCTTCGGGCTGGACGTGCGTCCAGCGAACCCTACGTGCGTAGCGCCTCCCCGGCCCCCGGACCCCGCGGGGGCCACCATCACCCGCGCGTTTCCGGAGCTGAGCTTCACCCAGCCCTTGTTCGCGCTCCAGGCGCCGGGGGACAGCCGCCGCATCTACGTGGTGGAGCGCGTGGGGCGGGTTCGCGTGTTCGACAAGGACGCCACGCCGCCCGTCAGCTCCGTGTTCGTCGACATCTCCGGGCAGGTGAACGTGGAGCATGACGAGACGGGCTTGCTCGGGATGGCCTTCCACCCGGCGTTCGCCACCAATGGTCAGGTGTTCCTCTCCTATGTCGGAAACAGCGCCATGGGGGGGCTACGCACGTTCATCGTCCGCTACCGCAGCCCGGATGGCGGGGCCACCCTGGACCCGACGAGCGCGGAGGTCGTGCTCGAACAGGACCAGCCCTTCTCCACCCACAACGGCGGCCACCTCGCGTTCGGACCGGATGGCTTCCTCTACTTCGCCTTTGGTGACGGTGGCGGACGCTTGGACCCGAAGCAGACGGCCCAGAATCCGGAGCTCCTGCTGGGGAAGATGCTGCGGCTCGATGTGGATAGCGCGCGGCCCTACGCCATTCCACCGACCAACCCCTACGCCATCGCCGGCGGGCGCAAGGAAATCTACGCCAGCGGCTTCCGCAACCCGTGGCGCTGGAGCTTCGACCGGAGCACCGGCGCGCTCTGGCTGGGCGACGTGGGTGAAAAGCTCCTCGAGGAAATCAACCGCGTCGAGCTGGGAGGCAATTACGGCTGGAGCATCCTGGAGGGGACCGAGTGCGCGCGCGGGAGCGGCTGCCGCACCACCGGGTTGACGCAGCCCGTGGCTGTCTATGGTCGCGCAGAAGGCGTCTCCGTCACCGGAGGCTACGTGTATCGCGGCACCGCCGTACCGGCGCTCGCGGGCAAGTACCTCTTTGGCGACTTCGGCTCGGGCCGCATCTGGACACTGCCGGGGGACGCCCTTCCCGGCGCAGCCGCGGTGCCCCAATTGCTCGTCACCACGGCGCTCAGCATCTCCTCGTTCGCCGAGCTCAACGACGGCGAGCTGCTGGTGGTGGACTTCGCGGGCGGAGGACTGCACCGCATCCACGCGTCTCTGCCCTCGGCGCCGGGGGGCGAGGCGTTCCCCACGCTGCTGTCCGCCACGGGCTGCGCGGACCCGACGAACCCGAACCTCCCCTCGGCGGGCCTCATCCCGTACGGCGTGAATGCCCCGCTGTGGTCGGACGGCGCGGGGAAGGAGCGGTTCATCGGTGTGCCAGACGGGGCGGTGATGACGGTGGGGCCGGAGGGCGTGCTGGACGCGCCCCCCGGCACCGTGACGGTGAAGACGTTCCTCCTGGGCGGGAAGCGGGTGGAGACGCGCCTCTTCATGCGCCATCCGGACGGCATCTGGGCGGGCTACACGTACGAGTGGAATGAGGCGGGTACCGACGCGACGTTGCTGGAGACGGGCAAGGTGAAGACGGTGGGGGCGCAGACGTGGACGTACCCCAGCCGGGGGGAGTGCATGCAGTGTCACACCGCCGCCGCGGGCTTCGTGCTGGGCCTGGAGGTCGCGCAGCTCAACGGGGACTACACATATCCGGGCGGGCGCATCGCGTCGCAGCTTCGGACCCTGGAGCATATCGGCGTGCTGAAATTGCCGGCTCCGGTGGAGCAACTGCCCCGGATGCCTGCCTACGGCGGACCGGAGCCCTTGGAGGCGCGCGCGCGGGCCTACCTGCACACCAACTGCGCCGTCTGTCACCGGCCCAATGGCCTGGGCCGCGGTGCGTTGGACCTGCGCTTCTCCACGCCGCTCACCGCAACGAAGATTTGTGGTGTGACGCCAGAGCACGGTGAGCTGGGCGTGGCCGGAGCGATGGTGGTCGCGCCGGGAGACCCGTCGAAGTCGATCCTGTCGCGGCGCATGCACTCGCTGTCGACGCCACGCATGCCGCCGCTGGCCAGCGCGGTGAAGGACAAGGAGGGCACGGGGCTCGTGGACGCGTGGATTACGTCCCTGTCCGCGTGTCCCGCGGGGCCCTGAGGCCTCGCGGGACGGGGCGCCAGCTTCGGTGAGGCTGGCGCCTCAGGCGGGCCGCTGGACGGTGCCGGAAGCGGGCTTGCCGTCCTTCAACCCTGGCGTCCGCACGTCGTAGTGCGCCACCACGGGTTGGTGGTCGGAGGACTCGGTGCTGCGGTCCACCTCGAAGAGGCGGGGGACCAGTCCAGGGCTGGCGTAGAGGTTGTCGAAGCGCTTGCCCGTCGCGGGCACCACGCCATTCTCATCCGGCAGCGAGGTGAGGGTGGCGCTGTCCGCGATGTCCTGGAGCCGCAGCCATTGCTCGCTGCCGCGTTGCACCCGGCCGGAGCGCAGCTCGGCGCACGCCTGCTTTGGCGTCATGAGCGAGCCATCCGGCAGGCGCACCTGTGCGGTGGTGGCATGGGCGATGGTCTCCGGCAGGCTCTGCTCCAGCACGTGGAGCTCGTGGCGCAACCGCGGGTCGGCGATGTTGCCCACCCCTTCGTCCCCCACGCTGGCGTGGGGCTCGCCGTAGCGCACCTCGTATTCCTCCACCGTGTCGGTGTCGTCGTAGGTCCTGAGGTGGGCCATCAGCCAGGAGCCGCCTGTCTTGATGGCGGTGTTGGCGTTGAAGTCCCCCAGCACCACCGCGTGCATGACCTCACGGTGCTGCAGCAACGCGTTGAGCTGGCGGAGGTTGCGGGCGTTGATGCCGGAGTCGCCCAGGGTGTGGTGCACGTTGTAGAGCACCACCGGGTGACCCTCCACCTCCAGGCGCACGTACAGCGCGCCCCGGTCCTCGGGGAGCTCGCAGGGGTCTCCGCCACGCCGCATGATGGCCGCGTCCCGCTCCGCGTCGGGCGTGGCGTACGTGAAGTGCGCCGCGTCCATCAGCGGGTGCCGGGTGAGGAAGGTCTTTCCGTTCACCAGCCGTGCGCCGGGGCCGCCGTCGTGTCCCTGATACGCCAGGTGGAAGCCATAGCGCTCCGCCAGGAGCACGGAGGTGGGGATGTTGGCCTCCTGCAGGCCCAGCACGTCCGGCAGCCGTCCGCGGGCCTCCAGGTCGTCGAAGTAGTCCAGCAGCGCCTGGCGGCGCTGCCCACCGAGCAGGATGTTGTACGTCATCACCGTGAGCCCTGGCCCGCGCGGCGAGCGCACCGCGGGGTTGCGGACCACCAGCGTGCGGCCGTCACCCAGCGCTCGCTCCGTATTGGGCAGGGACACACCGGCGAAGTCCGGAAGCGTCACGGTGGCCTCCCGGCGCGGAAGGGCGCCCTCGGGCCCGTGCGCAATCCGGCCAATCAGGGGGCCGACCCCCGGCAGGTGCTCCAGCATCTCCGGAACCTTCATCGGGGCTCCTTCCGCGGGAGCGGCTGCGCGGGTTGAGGGCGGAAGGTGTCTTCGTGAAAGGCAACTGGCGCCACAGGTCCTCCTCGATGCCCTCAAGGTCTGTGCTCGCCCTCCCCATGACCAGGGGGCTCCCAGGGGATGGAGGGCTGGCCGGGCTGCTCCGTTCGGGTGGGGGGCGGCCGGGCTTTCGGGCGCGCCGTCCCGGGCCTGGAGACCGGGGAAGCCCAGTCGCACTTGTGGTTGAATACCGGACATGCGGCGATTGGCGTTCCTGGCGGTGATGGCTCCTCTCCTGGTGGCGTGTGCCACGACCCGCCAGGTGGTGCCCCGAAGCACCTCCTGTGAGAAGGGCAGTCTGTGGGCGTGCAACGAATGGGGAGAGCAGCTCCTCCAGGACGGAGACCGGAGCCAGGCGGAGATGGCCTTCTCCAAGGCGTGTGACGGTGGCTCGACGCAGGGGTGCCTGGCCCTGGGGCGCCTGCGCATGGCGGACGGCAACCTCGCGGGCGCCGAGGCGCCGTTTGTCACGGTGTACGAGACGGACAGTGAGGAGGGCGCCCTGGCGCTCGCGGACCTCTACGACGCGCGCGGTGGCGAGGCCCACGCTCGGGCAGCGGCCAGGCTCCGGAGAGAGGCACCGGCGCTGGACAAACCGGCCTTCGACTTCGCCATGCAGTACCGGGTGGGGGCCTGGCGGCCGACGGCGGACCTCGCCCTCAACATCCAGCCCATGGCCTTCCTGGAGCGGCGGCTCAACATCGGCTCGAACCTGGCCTACACGAGCCGGGGCATCTCCGAGTTCAACGGCTTCGTCGGCTACCAGCACTTCGTCAATGCCTGGGTGGTGCCCTACGGCCGGTTGATGATGGGCACGGCGACACGCGACTCACGCGACCCGGGCTTCAACGTCGGCGCGGAGGTGGGCACGCGGCTGGCCCTGGGGTACTTCGGCCACGTCAACGTCGCGGCCGGCATGTCCCGGGCGAGCGGCAACTACATGTCCGTGGGCGTGGGCCTCAACGGCCTCTTCGTGCTGCTGATGCTGCTGCACGCCCCGTGACGCTTCAGCGCGTGGGCCGCCCGAGCACGTACGTGATGGCGGCCTTGCCCGGGGCCTTCGCCTCGCCCACCTCCCAGGTGTAGCCCTCGCGCGCCAGGGCCTCCGTCATGCGCCGGAGCTCGTCGGGCTGATGCGTCCTCAGCGCGGAGACCAGCCCGTCCCAGAAGATGATGAGCGGCGCCACCGGCACCACGTAGGTGAGCAGCAGCCGCAGCGGCGTCAGCGGCTTCACCATGGGCGTGAAGAGCAGCACCAGCAGGGGCACCAGCAACATGGACAGGATGGCCGGGGGCGTGCGGCGCACCGTCTCGAACGCGGCGAAGGGCGTGCCGCGGGCCTGGGCGTCCTCGAGCACCGCGCGGGCCTCGTCCGGCCGGAAGTGGTGCAGGGCGTTGAAGAGGGTTCGCATGCCCCGCAGGTCCGCCGGAACCTGGAGCGCGTCCACCGAGCGTTCCAGGTACTGCACGCCCTCTGCCCGCGCCCGCTCGGCGGCCTGGGCGTTGGGGAACTTGTCGGTGAGCACCACGCGCGCGTTGATGCCGTGCTTCTCCGCGAGCAGTTGGCGCAGGCGGGGCAGGGGGCCTCGGCCGCCGGAGGCTAGGTCCACCAGGTCCGGGCCCTGCGCCGCGCTCAGCCCGCGCGCCAGGATTTCCGCCGCCGCGTCGAAGATGCCCAGGCGCGTGCTGATGGTGTGGAGGTAGTCGGTCGTCAAGTCCCTCAGCGCGTCGGGGAGCCAGGTCTGGTCCGTGAACTCGAAGAGGTGCAGCCGGGGGAGCTGGGAAGGTGTGTCGTTCATGGTCCGAGCGTGCAGGCCCTCCGCCGCCCGCGCACTGACGGATGGCGACAGAACGGCTTGCCGGCCGCGCCAACGCGCCATTAGCGTCCCATGCGTGGCGCAGCTGCCTCCGTCCTCATCCTCCGAGCCATCCTTGTCCGCGCGCATGGCGCGGCAGGCGCTCCGGCTCGCGGCGACGCTGGGGCTGCCGGTGGAGGCGCTCTGCCGGGAGGCGGGCTTCCGGATGGAGGACCTGGACGACCCGGAGCTGCGAATCCCCTACGCCGCGTTGGACGGCCTCCTGGAGCGGGCGGCGGAGCTGTCCGGGGACGCCAACCTGGGGCTGCACATCGCCCGCGTGGACGTGGTGGACCTGGATGACCCGGCCACCTTCGTCGTCCTCACCTGCGCGACGCTGCGGGAAGCCATGGAGCGGGGCTGCCGCTACCAGCGCGTCTGGGGAGACGGAGAGCGCTTCCTGCTGGAAGAGACGGAGCGTGGCGTGCGAATGCGCTTCACGCCCGTGGGCGCGCCCCGGCCCGCGCACCGGCACCTGGTGGACGCGGCGCTGGTGCAGTTCGCCACCGGCGTGAGGGCCTTCACCGGCGTGGACGTCCGGCCGCTCGTCGTGCGCTTCACCCACGCCGCGCCCGCGGACCTCCGCGAGCACGAGGCGCTCTTCGGGTGTCCCATGGAGTTCGGCGCCCCCTTCAACGCCATCGAGTTCTCTTTCGAGGACGCCCAGCGGCCCTTCATCCACGCGAACGCGCTGCTCAACGCCATGTTCCAACGGCAGGCCCAGCGCGCGTTGGAGCGGCTGCCGGACGTGTCCACGACCACTGAGCGCGTCCGGCAGCAGGTCCGGCGCGAGCTGGCCGGCGGGGACTTCTCCTTCGTGGCCGTTGCCCGGGCCCTGCGGCAGCCGCCGCGGACGCTCCAGCGGCGGCTCGCGGGCGAGGGGCAGAGCTACGCGGCCATCGTCGAAGCCCTGCGCCGCGAGCTGTCCGAGTCCTACCTCCAGCGCCGCATGTCCATCGCCGAGGTGTCCTTCCTCCTCGGCTATGCGGACCCGGTGGCCTTCCACCGCGCCTTCAAGCGCTGGTGGGGGGTGAGCCCGGAGGGCTTCCGGAGGGAGCGGCTCCAGGCCCCACGCTGAGCCTGGACCGTTGTCCGTCCGGGCGGCGTCTCAGGCCGCCTCGCGCCCGCCCGCCGCCGCCGCGCGCGCCAGCCGCTTCTGGATGGCGAGGAACAGCGCCTCGTGCGTGGCCGGGGAGGCCAGCTCCACCTCGCCACCGGCCTGGCCGAACGCGGCCACCGCCTCACGCAGGGCCTCGCGCGCGGACATGGCCAGCATCAGGGGGGGCTCGCCCACGGCCTTGCTGCCGTGGATGGTGTTGTGCTGGTGCGCCCGCTCCAGCAGCCGCACCCGGAAGTCGATGGGCGCGTCGCTGAAGGCCGGCACCGCGTAGGTGCTGGCGGAGTGCGTGAGCAGCCGGCCATTCGCGTCCCAGCGAAGCTCCTCGCCCGTGAGCCAGCCCAGGCCCTGGACGAAGCCGCCTTCAATCTGCCCACGGTCCACGGCGGGGTTGAGCGAATCGCCCACGTCCTCCAGCAGGTCCACGCGCAGGACTCGCTTGACGCCCGTGTGGCCGTCCACCTCCACCTCGCACACCGCCGCACCGTAGGCGAAGTAGAGGAAGGGGCGTCCGCGGCCCTTGGCCTTGTCGTAGCCGATGCCCGGCGTCTGGTAGTAGCCCGTCGAGGACAGACCCACCCGGGACAGGTACGCCGCCTCCACCACGTCCGCGAAGGGCAGGGAGAGCTCGGGCTCACCGCGCAGGCCCACCTTCCCGTCGTTGAACAGCAGGGCATCCGGCGCCACGCTGCGCCCGTGCCGGTCCGACATCAGCCGCACGGCCACCGGGGCCAGCCGCTCCCGCAGGGTGACGCAGGCCACCCGCACGGCGGCGCCGTTCAGGTCGGAGCCGCTGGAGGCCGCGGTGGCGGAGGTGTTGGGCACCTTGTCCGTCGCCGTCTTCGCCATCCGAAGGGCGTCCGCCGTGACGCCCAGCTCGCGCATGACCACGCCCAGCACCTTGGTGTGCAGGCCCTGGCCCATCTCCGTGCCGCCGTGGGACACCATGACCGAGCCATCCCGGTACACGTGCACCAACGCGCCGGCCTGGTTGAGGAAGGTGGCGGTGAAGGAGATGCCGAACTTCATCGGGGTGATGGCCAGTCCCCGCTTGATGAAGGGGGATTGGGCGTTGAACGCCGCCACGTCGCGTTGCCGGCGCTCGAACTCCGACGACTTCTTGAGCTCCTCCCAGACGCGGAGGATTCGCTCGTCCTCCAGCTCCTGGCCGTAGTGCGTGGTGTTCGTCTCCCCGGTGCCGCGGTAGAGGTTGCGCTCGCGGACCTCGTCCGCCGGCAGCCCCACGGCCCGGGCCACGCGGGCCAGGACCTCCTCCGTCACCAGCATGCCCTGCGGACCACCGAAGCCGCGGAAGGCGGTGTTGGAGACGAGGTGTGTCTTCGCCACCCGCCCGGAGTAGGCCAGCGCCGGCACGTAGTACGCGTTGTCCAGGTGGAACAGCGCGCGGTCCAGGATGGACTCGGACAGGTCCAGGGACCAGCCACCGTTGGATACCAACTGGACGCGCAGGGCCAGCAGCCGTCCCTGGTCGTCGAAGCCCACCTCGTAGGCGGCATGGAACGGGTGGCGCTTGCCCGTCACCGCCATGTCCACGTCGCGGTCCAGCATCCACCGCACCGGGCGCCCCGTGTGCCACGCGGCCAGCGCGACGAACGCGGCGGGCGCGTTGCCCTGCGTTTCTTTTCCGCCGAAGCCGCCGCCCATGCGGGGGGACTGCACCACCACGCGGCTGCGCGGCAGGTGCAGCACGTGGGAGATGATGGCCTGCACCTCGGACGGGTGCTGGGTGGAGGACACGACGGTGATGTCGCCGTCGTCACCGCGCTCGGCGAAGGCGGCCTGCGTCTCCAGGTAGAAATGCTCCTGCCCGCCAATGGCCAGCGTGCCCGACAGGCGCTGGGGGCTGCTGTCCAGCGCGGCGTCCACGTCGCCCCGGCGGATGACGTGCGGCTCGGTGTGGTAGCTGCTCCGCGCCACGGCGTCCTCCACCGTGAGGATGGCGGGCAGGGGCTCGTACTCCACCTCCACGGCGCGGGCGCCCGCGCGGCAGGCTTCGACGGACTCGCCCACGACCAGCGCGACAATCTGCCCGTGGAAGAGCACCTCGCGGTCCGCCAGCAGCGGCTCGTCGTGACGGATGGGGCCGGTGTCGTTCATGCCGGGGATGTCCTCGGCCATGAGCACCTTCACCACGCCGGGCACCTTGCGCGCCGCCGTGGGATCTCTCTTGAGGATGCGGGCGTGCGCATGGGGCGAGCACACCGGCCAGACCTCCAGCATGGGCCGCTTCTGCGCCATGTCGTCCACGTACCGCGCGCTGCCCGTCACGTGGCCCAGCGCGCTCTCATGCCGCAGCGCGCGTCCCGCGTCCGCGGGGGCCTGGACCTCACCCGCGTCGAAGCCCGGCGCGGCGTCCAGGGCCGGGCTGTGCGAGCCGGAGAAGAACTTCTCCAGCAGGCCCGCCACCAGTCCCCGCCGGTACTCCGCGCTGCCGCGCAGGTCGCTGATGGGCGTGATTTCCTCCGCGAGCACGGGCAGCACGCGCGCCACTGTCTCGGCCGTCCAGGGCTGCCCCGTGAGCACCGCCTCCGCGCGGCGCGCACGCACCGGCGTGGCCGCGACGCCGCCGTAGCCCAGGCGCGCCAGCTTCACCACGCCGCCCGCGTCCAGCTCCACGCGGAAGCCCGCGGCGACGATGCTGATGTCCAGCTCGCGCCGCTTGGACACCTTGAAGGAGTCGGAGAGCCGCCGGCCGCCCTCGGGCACGGCGGCGTGGGGGATGAGGATGTGGCGGACGACCTCGTCCGATTGGAGCGCCGTCTTCCGGTAGGCGATGAAGAAGTCGGACAACGCCACCGTGCGCTCGCCCCGCACCGAGCCCAGGACGAGCGAGGCATCCAGGGCGAGCAACACCGGCGCCATGTCCCCAATGGGCGACGCGGTCACCAGGTTGCCCGCCAGCGTGGCGCGCTGGCGAATCTGCCGGGAGGCGAAGACGTTGAGCATCTTCTTCACCTCGGGCAGCTCGTCACCCAGGGCCTCTTCCAGAGCCACCAGCGAGGCCGCGCCGCCCACGTACCAGCCATCCTCCCCACGGCGGACCGCGCGCAGGGACTCCACGCCCTCGGTGGAGATGAGGAAGGGGTAGCGGCGGGACTTCTTGGTGATGTCCACGCCCAACTCCGTGGCGCCCGCCACCAGGTGGGCCTCCGGGTGCTTCGCGCGCAGGTCGAGCAACTCCTCCCAGGACGTGGGGCGCAGGAAGGTCTGTCCGCCGGCCTCGTAGCGCAGCGGGGACAGGGGCTCGGCGGGACCTTCGAGCGGCGCGGAGGGGATCGCCGTGGCGGGCGCCGGTCCTTCGTCGCGCTGGGCCAACGCCTCCATCATCGCGTCGCGAATGGGGCGGTAGCCGGTGCAGCGACAGAGGTTGCCACAGAGCTGGTCCGCCACGGCTGCCGGGGTACAGACGTCCTTGCGGGAGTACGCCTCCGCCATGGAGACGATGAAGCCCGGCGTGCAGAAGCCACACTGCGAACCGTAGTGCTTCACCATGGCCTGCTGTACCGGGTGGGGCTTCTCGCAGCTGCCCACGCCCTCCACCGTCACCAGCTCACGGCCGGCCACCATGGGTACCAGGGCGATGCAGGCGTTGAAGGCGCGCAGGCAGCGGTTGCCCTGGGCGTCCCGGTCCACCAGGGCCACGGTGCAGGCACCGCAGTCGCCCTCGGCGCAGCCCTGCTTGGTGCCGGTGAGGCCGCGGGCGCGCAGGACGTCGAGCAGCGTGGTGTTGGGGGAGACGCCATCGACGCGGACCGCCGCGCCATTGAGCTGGAACTCGAACATGTTGCTCATTCTCCTGACGAGCCCCCGCGCAGGCGGGGCGGCTCCGAGGGCGGGGCCTCGGCGGTAGTTTCGGTGTCTGCGCCCTGGTGATGGAGCTGGAGGAGTCCGGCGGCGATGCTCACCGCGACTTCCTGGGGCGACTTGCCGCCAATCTCCAGCCCCATGGGGCAGCGCACGCGGGCCAGCTGCGCCGCCGTCGCGCCCCGGGCCTCCAGGCGCTGACGGAAGCGGGCCCACTTGGTGTTGCTTCCAATGAGGCCCACGTAGCGCGCGGGCTTCTCCAAGGCGAAGGCGATGATGTCCTGGTCCAGGTCATGCCGGTGCGTCATCACCGCGATGTACGTGCGGCGCGCGTCCCAGACCGCGCGCGAGGCGAAGACGTCCCACGGCTCCTCGTGGCGGATGACCGAGGCGGGGATGCGCTCGCCGTGGACCCATTCGGGGCGCTCGTCGACGAGGTGGACCTGGAAGGGGGTGCCGTCCAACGTGCGGCACAGGGCCTGACCCACGTGGCCGGCGCCAAAAAGGTACAGGCGCGGGCCGTGGTTCACCGGCTCCATGAAGACGTCCACCACGCCGCCACAGCATTGGCCGAGCTTCGAGCCCAGCGGATACCGGTGCGCACGGGGTTCCCCTTTCTCCAGGCAGGCGCGGGCGTCAGCGAGGACGAGCTGCTCCAGGTGGCCACCGCCCACGGTGCCGTGGAACGTCCCGTCCGCGCGGACGAGCAGCTTCGCGCCAGGCTTGGCGGGGGTACTTCCCTGACACACCGTCACGGTCGCCACGGCGAACGGAACATCGTCCCGCGACCACTCCGCCAACTGGCGGATCCAATCCCACATTGTCCGGCGGAGTCTGCCACAGGCCGGGCTGCCCACGTCACATCCATGAAACGGAGTCCGGCTCAAAACGCGTAGCGCACCTGGCGGCGGGCCCGCATTTCCTTGAATTCAGCGACCAGGCGGCCCTTGAGTCCAGTGCGGTAGCGCACGTTGTGGACTCCGCCCGCTGTTGTGCGGCGACGGGGAAGTGCTCACTGCTCGCGCAGGGAGAAGCTCCAGGCCACCTCACGCTGCAGGTAGGGCTGCTGAGACTTGAGCTCCGCGGCATACGCCCCGGACGATGGGGCCGTGAAGGTGTGGTCCCCCGTTTCCCACTCGTACGCCAGGGCGACCTGCGCGCCGAGGGGATCAAGGATCCGGATGGTCGTTCTGTCGCCGCGCACGACGTAGGTCCGGCTCGCCTCCAAATCGAAGGAAAGGACGTCCACGTCCGAGCCCAACTCGAAGACGCCGGTCACGTTCACGGGAACTTCTGGGCCGGGCTCTTCATCACCGGCACAGGGGGGGAGTACGACAAGCTGGATGTGCGGCTGCTCAACGGTTCGGGGAGCGAAACCCTCCGCGAGCGCGCCTTCCATCTTTGGATTGGCTTTGGTTTCCGGGTGAGGGTGGCTGCTCCTCACCCAGCGGTCACGAATTGACGTCGCCGGGTCGAGCCCGTCACGCCGTCGCGGGCGCGGGCGGCGTGTCGGACGCGGCGCGCCGCATGGGCTGAGCCTTCCCATACGTCAAAGAGCGCCACGCCCACTCCACCGGACCGAAGCGGAAGCGTGACAGCCACAGGTGGCTCCACAGCACCTGGACGCAGAAGACGCCCACGCAGATGACGACACACGCGAAGGGGCCCTGCTTGCCCACCTGTCCCAGGCCATAGCCATAGAAGATGAGCAGGCTGATGACTGTCTGCGACAGGTAGTTCGTCAGCGCCATGCGTCCCGCGGGCGCGAGCAGCCCCAGCGCTCGCTGCCAGGTGGCGCGCTGGAAGAGCAGGGTGATACCCGCCAGATACACGCCCGCGAGCCCCACCTGTGCCAGGTTGCGCAGCGGCGCCAGCACCAGGGGCAGCCACACGGGCATCGTCTCCGGCGTGAGCACCTTCTTCTGCATGAGCACCGTCACCACCACGCCGGGCACGGAGCCCACCACCGCGGCCACCAGCCCCCAGCCGAGCAGGCGGCGAAAGAAACCCAGGTGCGAGGGGACGTCCTGGAAGATGCCGCGCCGTCCCGCCCAGAGCCCGAGCGCGAAGCGGCCCAGACAGGTCAGCAGTCCGGCCAGCATCATCGTGAAGAACTCATCGCGGTAGAACCCGGCGCTGGTCTTCGTCACGTCCCACCAGCTTCCCCCGGTGATGGCCGTCAGCATCCGCGCGTGGATGGCGGAGGTCTTCTCACGGGCCGCGGCCATGATCGCGGCACCGGCCTCGGGTGAGTCCGCCAGGAGCTGCGGCAGCCGCCAGACGAGGCTCATGAGCAGCGGCCACACCAGGACGAGCACCGCCGCGATGATGAGCAGCGTCCGCTCCGAACGCCGCCGCAGGAGCAGCAGGCAGAAGCCCATCAGCGCATAGGATGAGAGGATGTCGCCGTACCAGAGCAGGAACAGGTGCAGGACACCCACCACCAGCAAGACTGTCAGCCGCCTCACATAGAGCGGGACGAAGCCACCACCTCGCGCCTCGGCCCGGCCGAGCTGCACCGCGAAACCCAGGCCGAAGAGGAAGGCGAAGAGGGTGATGAACTTCCCGGAGACCAGCACCTCGAAGGCATACCGGGTGATGGTGTCCAGGAGCGAGGCATTGGCGATGGACGCCTCGAATTGTTCCCGGGACAGGAACACCCTGCCGCTGAACCACATCTGCACGTTGGAGATGAGGATGCCGAAGAGCGCGAAGCCACGCAGCGCGTCGAGCAACTCCAGGCGCTCACCTGCCTCGACCGGGCGGGCTTCGGTGCGCGGTGCGGAGGCAGCGGAGGAAGGGGCGGTGGGCATGATGGCTGAACAACGTCGTACAGCCATCTCGATTGCGAATTCCCCCCGTTTTTGATGTGCGTCTTTTCGCGTCCCAGGAACGGACGCGAAAAGACACGCATGTCCCACAGTCGGACAGGAATCAGGCTACACGCCGATACGCGGGCACACATCCTTCACGATGCATTCGTCGCATTTTGGCTTCTTTGCGGTGCAGGTGTAACGCCCATGGAGGACGGTGGCGGGGCCGAAGAAGGTCCACTGCTCCTGGGGCACCAGCTTCATCAGGTCTTCTTCAATCGCCTCGGGTTTGTCTTTCTTCGTCAGGCCCAGGCGCTGGCTGACGCGCGCCACGTGGGTGTCGACGATGATGCCGGAGGGGAGATTGAAGGCGGTGTTGAGGACGACGTTGGCCGTCTTCCGCGCCACGCCCGGGAGCGTCACCAGTTCGGCGATGGTGCGGGGGACCTCTCCTCCGAACTTGTCGAGGAGCGCGCGGCTCATGGCCTGCACGGACTTCGTCTTCTGCTTGAAGAAGCCGGTGGGCTTGAGGTCCTCCTCCAGCGCGGCGGTGTCCGCGTCGGCGAAGGCCTGTGGACCCGGGTACTTGGGGAAGACAGTGGCGGTGACGCGGTTGACGCGCTCGTCGGTGCACTGCGCGGCCAGGATGGTGGCGACGAGCAGCTCGAAAGGCGTGGACCAGTTGAGTTCGTAGCGCGCATCCGGATGGGCTTCCCGGAGGCGCTCGAGGAAGAGGGCGGCTTTCTCGGCGGGATTCATGGTGGCGTGAGTGAGCACCACCCTACTCGGAGCGTCTGACATGTGCCACGAGCGTTTCGGCGCCGCCCAGCGAGCGGCGTTGCCGTGTTCTCCTCCGCCTCACGGATACCTGAGGCACCACGGGGCGCCTTCGCGCGCTATTGCTCGACCAACAGGTCGATGAAGCGCCGCACCTTGGCTGGCAGGTGACGCTTGCTCGGGTAGAACGCCATGATCCGGACGACCTCCGTCTCGCATGACGGCAGCAGCGCCTTGAGGCGTCCACGCGCCAGGTCTTCGTCGACCAGAAAACTGGGAAGAAAGGCGATGCCCAGTCCCGCGACAGCCGCGTCCCGGATGGCCTCGCCGCTGTCGAGCCGCAGGCGGCTTCGACCCTCCACCGTCACATAGGAACCACCCTTCGGGCGCAGTCGCCAGCGCTGTCGTCGCGCCCGGCTGCTGAAGAGCAGGCAATCATGCGTCGCCAGCTCCTCCAATGTCTGGGGTTCGCCGCGCGCGGCCAGGTACGACGGGGCGGCGCAGACGAACACCCGATGTTGCGCTACGAGCCGTGACACCAGCCGCGTATCGGTGCTGGTGACATTGATGCGCACGGCCAGGTCGTAACCCTCTTCGATGATATCCGCGACGCGATCGGTGAAGCTCACCTCCACCTGCACGTCGGGCCAGGTCTGCAGATACTTCTTCAGCGCGGGCAGGACATGCAGTCTGCCGAATGCGTCGGGCACGGTGATTCGCAAGACGCCCCGGGGCGTGCCCGTGCGATCTCCGACGCTGGCTTCCGCTTCATCCAACGCCGCCAGGACTTGTTGGCAATGCTCATGGAAGACACGACCATCGTCCGTGAGACTCAGGTGGCGCGTCGTGCGATTGAGCAGACGCACCCCCAGGCGGGATTCCAGCCGGGCCAGGGCCTTGCCAGCCGCCGACCGCGTCAGCCCGATGGCTCGGCCACCGCTGACGAAACTGCCCGCGTCCACGACGGCCATGAAGGCGAAGATCTCATCCAGATGGGCGCGTTTCATGACGGGCTCTCGATTGTAGCCCTCCTGTCGCTGGAGTGGGGAACGCCGTTCGTCAGTGGGCTCGGTATACGCGTCCGGCAATCGCTCCTTTCGTCAACCTCACCCATTGGAGAGCACCCATGCCTGTCACCCTGATGAACCCCGAAGGAATGATGAAGCCCGATGTGTACCGACAGGTGGCGGTCGCCACCGGCAGCAGGCAGGTGCACATCGCAGGGCAGGTCGCGTACGACGCGGATGGGCAGCTCGTCGCACGAGGAGACCTTGCTGGGCAGGTCGCGCAGGCCTACCGCAACGTCGCCATCGCTCTCGCGGCGGCCGGGGCGACGTTCAACGACGTCGTTCGGCTGACGATCTACGTGGTCGACTGGAAGTACGAACGGATGCCGGACTTCCTGGCCGGCATCGAGCAGGTCTCCAAGGAGTTGAACATCGTGCCGGCGCCAGCCTCGCTGATTGGCGTCGCCATGCTCTTCGAGCCGGGCGTCCTCGTCGAGATTGAAGCCACGGCGGTCGTGGACTGACCCACGCCGTACCCCGCCATCGAGCGTCCCACGGTCAATGAATCGACGGGGGCTCGATGGCGGGACTGCATCCACGGCTGTCGGCACGGCGCGACGGTCAAGGACTCGAAGCCGGTGTGAGTGGCCATTGCCCGGGGCGGAGCATCCGCCCCACGTCGTCCCAGGGAGGTCACCCGCCCCGGGGCGCCAGTTGCTGAAGCAGCCGCACTGTCTCCGGCGCCGCCAGTGAGGGCGCATACGCCGTGAGCGCGACCCCGGACACCACGCGGGTGATGTTGTGGTCCACCTTGCCTGGCTGGGACCAGACGGCTCCGGGAGGCGCGGTGATGTACGCGGAGAAGGTGTGGTGGCCGGTGCCGGGCCGTTCGCCAATGACGTGGATGATGCCCCGGTGCCGGGCCGCGTCCTCCAGGCCCGCGTACAGCGCTTCGCCCACGCGGTACCCCGCGCGCACGCGACCGGACGTGAGCACCAGATGCTCTGGACCGGGCTGGTACCCCGCGGCAAGCAGCGCCGCGCGCAGCGCCTCCAGATAGGGCGCGAGCTGTCCCTCGTCCATGATGGCCAGCGCGTTGAGCCCGTCGGACACCATCAACTGCACGTCATACCGTCCCGCATGACGTGCCCTCATCGCGCGCACCGCCTCCAGGGACGCGGCGTCGAGCTGCTCGCCCGTCTCTGGGTGGAGGATGTACTCCGTCCGGTCTTGCGATTTCGAGACCAGCCGCACGCCCTCCGGAACGGTGGTGATGAAGGCGGGCGTCAGCTCCGTCCACAGGCTCTTCTTCGAGTCCGCGTAGACTCGGCGCAACTCCGCGTCCAGCGCGGGTTCCAGGTCCCACGGGTGCGTGCCGTGCCCCCGCGCCATGGGGACGCCGCGCGCGCGAATCGCCGACAGCTGTTGCTCCGCGTCCGCCCGGATGTCCGCCTCCGGCCGGCTGTCGCCCTTCGCGCGCAGGTACTGGAGATAGACCCAGACCGGGTCACCGAAGTGGCGAGTGGGCTTGCCCTCCGCGTCGATGACGCCCAGCCGCTGGAAGAAGGCCCACATCCGGTCATCCACCTTGTAGCCGAACTGCTCGCGGATGCGGACGTGGTCCTGGAACCCGGTGGTGAGGTAGCCCAGCATCGGGTCGTTCTTCGTGGGCAGCGCCATGAGGTACGCCGGATTCGCTGGCATGATGCGCTCGATGCACCAGTCCAGGTCGTCCAGTGATACGTCCATGTGCAGCGTGGAGCAGATGTCCAGGCCAATGGTGAGCCCGTGCAGCTTGCCCATCGCGATGTCTTCCAGGCAGCAGCGCACCAGCTGCTCGCGGGTGCGGAACACCTCCGGCCCGATGAATCCCGCGACGTCGTTGAGGTGCACCCATGGCGCCGCGCCCTGCCGCGCCCGGGACACACGTTGGGACAGGGCCCTCGCGAAGCCGTACTTGCGCGACTCGTGGAGGACCATGTCGTAGCCGTTGCCATGGCCGTTGGTGAAGTCCGCGCCCTGGCCCGTCTCGAAGTAGAGCCCGTAAGGCCCGGTGCGCCCGTCCGCGTAGGCGAGCATCTTCTCCACGGAGATGTCGAAGGTCGCGTTGGCGCTGTCGCTGCCAGCGATGCTCTGGAACCAGACGCCCGTGGTGCCGGGCTGCCGCCGCTCCACCTCCGCCTGCACGTCGATATGGGACAGCACGCAGTGGGGCAGCACGTCCGTCAGTCCGAAGGTCACCAGCACCTCGAGCAGGGCGGACTCGATGGCGGCCACGGACTCCGGCGTGGAGGACACCGGGTTGCATCCCAGCACCACGTCACCCACCGCGTATGAGAAGCCGTCGAACACCTGCCAGCGGATGTCGTCCACGTTGTCAGTGGGCGAGTTGGGCTGGATGCGCGCTCCCATGTAGCCGCGCGCGCCCACCTTGCTGCCTGGTAGCGGGTTGAACACCTTGCTTCCCAGCGCGATGAGCTCCGCGTCACTCATCAGCTTGACGACGCAGCCAATGGCATCGCTGCCCAGCCCGGGGCCGATGGCATGAATGGCCGCCTCGTCGGACTCCAGCAGGAACGTCCTCAGACGTCCCAACGTCCAGTCCGCCGTCAGCGCCGCCGCCTGCGAGTCCTCGGCCTCCAGGCTCAGTGCGTGCAACGCGTCCTGGTGCAAAGGGTATCGCCGCACGTCCGCCAGCCGCGTGTGCCCCAAGAGCCTGCGCGCATTCGCACGCGAGTTCTCATCCGCGGCGGCGACGCCCACGAGCGCGTCGCCTTCCTTGAAGGTGTTGGCCGCGCCCAGCACCTGCTTGTAGAGCACGTCGTCGAAGCCGCCCCGGAGCCGCTGGACGTAGCCGAAGACGTCCTCGCCCGGCTTCACATCTGGGATGTAGACGCCTCCCGGCGTGGGGGTGGACGTCGGTTTTCTCCGGCAGCCCAGAACGGAGGCAGCCGCGCCTCCCACCATCGCGGTCAGCACTGCGCGTCGGTGCAGCAGGAACCTCGGGTCCAGGTGCATGGTTCTCCCTCGCTCAGGACGTGCATGGTGGAAGGGAACACCCCTCGTCTCGCCGCGCACAAGCAGGGCCCGGGGGCTGCCGCGGGTGGCTGTAGGGCACCCGACGGAGCGCTCCGGCCAGGGTCTGAGCACTTCCTCGAGCTTCGGACAGATGGCACCCGTGCGGGCTGCGCGGGCATCCCTGGACGGGCGCTGCCGCTGCGCCTAGGGTCCGCGCGCATCCACTTCTCTCCCCCCGAGTGAGAACACCATGGTCTCGGACATCTTCAATCCGGCGCGCTGGAAGGCCGTCGAGGGCTTCAAGTTCAAGGACATCACCTTCCACCGCGCGGTGGACCAGGGCACGGTCCGTATCGCGTTCAACCGCCCGGAGGTCCGCAACGCCTTCCGGCCCCGCACCGTGGATGAGCTGTCCCGCGCGCTGGAGGCCACGCGCTTCATGACGGACGTGGGGTGCGTGCTCATCACTGGCAACGGGCCGTCGCCCAAGGATGGCGGCTGGGCCTTCTGCTCCGGTGGTGACCAGCGCATCCGCGGCAAGGACGGCTACAAGTACGAGGGCGAGGAGGGTGAGTCCGACCCCGCGCGCCTGGGCCGCCTCCACATCCTGGAGGTCCAGCGGCAGATTCGCTTCCTGCCCAAGGCCGTCATCGCCGTGGTGCCGGGCTGGGCCGTGGGCGGCGGGCACAGCCTTCACGTCGTCTGTGACATGACCATCGCCAGCAAGGAGCACGCGGTGTTCAAGCAGACGGACGCGGACGTGGCGTCGTTCGACGCCGGCTACGGTTCGGCGCTGCTGGCGCGGCAGATTGGCCAGAAGCGGGCGCGGGAGATCTTCTTCGTGGGCGCCAACTACTCGGCGGAGGAGGCCTTCCAGATGGGCATGGTCAACGCCGTGGTGCCCCATGCGCAGTTGGAGGAGTTCGCGCTGGAGTGGGCGGCGGAGATCAACACGAAGAGCCCCACGGCCATCAAGATGTTGAAGTACGCGTTCAACCTGCCCGACGACGGACTGGTGGGCCAGCAGCTCTTCGCGGGCGAGGCCACGCGCCTGGCCTACGGCACCGACGAGGCGCAGGAAGGCCGCGACGCCTTCGTCCAGAAGCGCAAGCGCGACTTCAAGCGCTTCCCCTGGTCGTACTGAAACCGCGGACGGCGAGGCGGCGCGGACGCCCTGGGAATACCCATCCAGGGTGATGGTCGGTGGAAGGGGCCTCGTGTTCTAGGCCTCTTTCATGCCGAAGACGAACCTCTCCGCGTCCCTCCTCATCGTGCTCGCGAGCCTGGCGCTGGGCTGCTCCAGCGGCGCCACGGGCGCTGTCAACCGCCGCGAAGCCTCCACGCCCGTCACGACGTGTCTCGACACCATCTCGTGCTGCCTCCAGCGTCATCCGGCGCAACCTGAGTTGTGCGGTCTCTCGGCCTCGGAAGCCGTCGTGTACCTGGCGGAAATCCAGGCCGTGGCGAAGGAGCGCGAGGCGAGCGGGGACGACGGCGCGAAGGCAGGATGGAAGCGGCGCTGCGTGGACACCCATGCCCGGTGCAGGGACGCGGGGCGGGGACGATGGGTGGGGGACTGCTACGCCTGTTTCGCCCGCTGCGAGCGCGAGCGGGAATGGCCATACGACCGCTGCCACCGGCGGTAGCGCCGTCACGCCGGTGTCAGGCGCCGCCCACGATGTCCAGGATGACGGCGTAGTGCACGCCCGCCGCGGCCACGACGAGCAGGTGGAAGATCTCGTGGTAGCCGAAGACGGTGGGAATCGGGTCGGGCCAGCGGCGCGCGTAGATGACCGCGCCCACGGCGTAGAGCACGCCGCCCACTACGAGCCACGCGACGCGCCCGCCGCCAATCACCTGGTGGAGCCGCAGCATCACCGGCGTGGCCACGGCGCCCAGCGCGACGTAGAGCGCGGAGCGCAGCCCTCGCGAGGTGTGCACGCCCAGGAGCGTGAGGCCCGCGCCCGTCAGCGCGGCGATCCACATCAAACAGAGCAGATACAGGCTGGTGTCACCCGTGGTGTCCAGCGTGGCCATGGGCGTGAATGAGCCCGCGATGAGGATGTAGATGGCCGCGTGGTCGAGGCGCTGGATGCGCCGGTACGCGTCCAGGCCCCAGGTGAAGCGGTGGTAGGTGGCGCTCACGCCGAACATCAGCACCAGGCTGCCACCGAACACGAGGTCAGCCAGGTACTGGGGGCCGCGCGCTGGCAGCAGCGCCAACTGGATGCACCCGAGCAGCGCCGCCACGAAGGCCACGGCGTGGGAGACACCTCGGAGTCGGGGCTTGACGCTCTCGATGAGGAGCAGGGTGTCGGTGCCATCTGGAGACGCCATGACCTGCTCGTAATCATCGCAGGTCACCCTCGCGTCAGCGCGCGGGACATCCCGTCCAGCTTCTGACGCCCGGAGCGCCCGAGCGTCCAGCGGAATACGGCCGCGGGTGCGAACCGGAAGACACCACCGCCGGTTCGCAGCCAGGCAGACGCTCCGCGTCAGAACGCCGGCTTCATCACCACGGACTCCGCTGAGCGCGTCACCGGGCCATGGAACACGGCCTCGATGTTGTTCCCATCCGGGTCCAGGACGAACGCGCCGTAGTAGCCGGGGTGGTAGTTGCGCTCACCCGGCGCCCCGTTGTCCCGGCCGCCCGAGGCGAGCGCCGCCGCGTGGAAGCGGTGGACGGTCTCCCGGTCCTTCGCCTGGAAGGCCAGATGGACGCCGCGCTCGGAGTGGGGCGTCCCTGGGGCCACCCGGTCGACGAACAGCTCGTCGGCGGAGAAGTGGTGGGGACTCTCGCTGAAGAAGGGCACGCCCAACACGTCCAGCACCGCGCGATAGAATCGCTTGCTGGCATCGAGGTCCTGGACGCGCAGATGGACGTGATCGAACAGCCGGCCCTTGTGGAACTCCATGTGGCTCCTTCACGGTGATATGGCGCACGGACGTCGAGCGGTGCGCGGGGAGGCGCGAGGCTGACATGAAACCTCACATGCTGACCTTCTTTTGCGAGTTGGAGGCGGAGCCTCTGCGTGAGCTATTCGCCACTCCTGGCGTCGTGGAGGACCTGGCGGCGCTGGAGGCCGGGGTGAGCCTGGGCCTGCTCGACCTGGGGCCGGAGCGGGCCCAGGTGGTCCAGCGGCTGAACCGGATGGGGATTCCCGTCACGGCGTGGCTGCTGCTGCCCACCGACGAGGGCTACTGGTTTCATGCGGGCAACGTGGCGCAGGCGACGGCGCGCTACGAGGCCTTCCAGGCCTGGACGGCCGAGCACCACTTGGCGTGGGAGGGCGTGGGGCTGGACATCGAGCCGGACATCCGCGAGCTGCGGCGGTGGATGGAAGGCGGATGGCGGCAGTTGGGCGAAATCCTGCCCAGGCTCGTGCAGGGGCGCCGCGTCCGGGACGCGAGGGCAGGGTACGCGCGGCTGATGGAGCGCATCCGCGCGGACGGCTACCGGGTGGATGCCTACCAGTTCCCCATCATCGTGGACGAGCGGGAGTCGCGCTCCACGCTAGTGCAACGGCTGGCGGGGGTGCTCGACCTGCCGGCGGACCGTGAGGTCCTCATGCTCTACACCAGCTTCCTGCGGCCCCATGGCCCCTCCGTGCTTTGGAGCTACGGGCCCGGAAGTCAGTCCCTGGCGGTGGGCGTCACCGGCGGGGGCGTGGAGCTACCTGGCGCCTTCGCCGCGAAGCCCCTGGATTGGACGGAGTTCTCGCGCGACCTGCGTCTGGCGGTGCGCTGGACGCATGACCTCCACGTCTTCAGCCTGGAGGGCTGCGTCCAACAGGGCTTCCTGAACCGGCTCCGCACCTTCGACTGGGATGCGCCCGTCACCCCGCCAGCGACCGCGGCGCGCCGGGTGGACGCCGTGCGGCGCGCGGCCCGGCTGCTGCTCCGCACGAGCGCCTGGGTCCTTCGCTGAAGGACGGACGGGCGGACAGCGCGGTAGCCGCCGTGCGTCATCGCCGTGTCGTGGAGCATCGCGATTGACGCTCGGGGAGGGCGGGGGTGTCATGCGCTCCGGCCACCTCTACCCGTCGCCCGGTGTCCCTGCCGGGCTGGGAGCCTCATGTCCTCCTTTCGCATGACGTCCAAGCTGCTTGGCGCGCTGCTGCTATCCGGGAGCACGCTTCACGCGGCACCCTCATGGGCCGCCGCGCCCGCCTCCACGCCCGTCGCCGTGCCCAACGGGAACTTCGAGACTGGGGGCGGCTCCGGCGCGCTCCCCGCCTTCTGGAAGTCCCGAGGGCAGGGGAAGGCATCCGGCAGCGCCGCGGCGAAGGTGGAGGGCGCTCGCGGCCTGGCCATCGAGAACCCGGTGGGCGGCGCCGAGACAACGGTGGAGTCCGAGGCGATGAAGCTCCAGGTGGGCCAGCTCTATCGGCTCAGCGCCTGGGTGCGCACGCGAGGCGTCCAGACGGACCCGCAGGCGCGCTACCCCACGGCGCACGGCGCCTGCCTGTCGATGAAGAGCTTCCCCTTCACCAACTGCTCACCCGCGCCCGCGGCGGAAGCGGGAGGCCGCGCGTCGGTGCTCTTCTTCGCCACCCAGTCCTCGGACCGGGTGCAGCTCCACCTGGGCCGCAACGGCAAGGCCACGGGCACCGCCTGGTTCGACGACGTCCGTATCGAGAAGGTGGACGACATCACCGCCTACATTCCGCTGGAGTCGGTGCGCTGGGCCGGCAAGGGCTTCCGTTATGACGAGGGCGGGTGGATCTACGTCCACATCGAGGGCGAGCCCTACGAGCGGGGCCACCAGTTCGGCCAGCTGGTGCCGCAGGAAATCGTCCGCTACATGGAGAAGCTCGGTATCGAGAAGGACAAGACGGACGCCTCCAAGGGGTGGAACCACCAGCGGCTGCTCGCGGACGCGCTCTTCCTGCGCAAGTACGACGCGGAGTTCCTGGAGGAGATGAAGGGCATCGCGGACGGCGCCAACAGGGCGGGCGCGAAGTTCAAGGACCGCGAGCTGGACCTGCTGGACATCGTCACGCTCAACTCCGCCGTGGACGCGGGGCAGCTCGCCGAGGCGAACCGGGCCACGGGCACGCCGCTCACCGGCCGCACCTTCCTCAAGGCGGAGGAGGACGCGGAGCGGGCGGGGAAGGGGGACCACTGCTCCTCCTTCGTGGCCACCAGGTCCGCCACCCCGGATGGCCGCGCCATCATGGGACAGATTTTCATGTGGGGCGGCTACACGGGCGTGCACTGGGACGTGGTGCTGGACGTGAAGCCCACCAAGGGCCACCGCTTCGTGATGCAGACCTTCCCGGGTGGCATCCACAGCGGCGCGGACTGGTACGTCAACGCCGCCGGCATCGTCATTGGCGAGACGACGGTGGGGCAGTCGCCGTTCGACATGAACGGCACACCCCAGAGCAACCGCATCCGCAAGGCCGCGCAGTACGCGTCGTCCATCGACGACGTCGCCCGCATCATGAAGGACGGCAACAACGGCCTCTACACCAACGACTGGACGTTGGCGGACATGAAGACGGATGAGGGCGCGTGCCTGCTGCTGGGGACGAAGAAGACGCGCCTGTGGCGCACCGGCGGCAAGGGGCAGGCCGGGGACACGCCGGGCAATCTCAAGGACTTCATCTGGGCCAACAACAACAACCGGGATTTGGAGGTGCGCAAGGAGTACGTGCCCAACCCGGACAACGCTCCGGTGGACCTGTCCTTCAACACCTGGAACCGCGACATCGCCTTCTGGGAGTACTACGCGAAGTACGGCAAGAAGGGCTTCGACCTGGACACCGCCATCCGGATGATGGCCTCCAGCCCCATCAACCGGCCCCACGCATGTGATGGCAAGGTCACCACGTCGGAGATGGCCCAGAAGCTGATGTTCCTGGCCCACTACGGCAAGACGACGCTGCGCGAGAAGATGGTGGGCGGCCGGTGGATTCCCGACCTGCCCGGCGCCACGCCGCACCTGTCGCTGGGCTACACGGCCTTCAGCCCCGTCTTCGTCGCGGAGAAGCTGGGGGCCGCGCGCAAGGGGTGGATGCCTCCCGCAGAGCCGGCCGCCCTCAAGCGCGACGTGTCGAAGGTGAAGGACGCGTTCGTCTTCGGCAGGCCCCTGCTGTGGGCCAACACCGTGTTCCCCGCGACGGACGGAGAGAACTGGCTGGTCAGCGGCACCGCCGCGTATTGGAAGCTGCTCAAGGACCTGCCGGCGGACGGAGACACGTCCGACAAGGCCTTCGAGTACCAGCGCAACGCACTGGCAGACCTCAACGCGCGCTACCTCTTCACCACCTCGCGCGAGGCGGACGTGGTGCCGGCCTCCGCGAAGACGGACTACGGCCGCTACGGCGCCTACATGCTGCCGCGCATCAAGGGCACCTTCCTGCTGCACCAGCTCCGGTTGCTGCTGGGCAACGCCCAGTTCTCCAAGGCGATGAACGCCCTGCATGGCCGCTACGCCAACAAGAACGTCACCACCGCGGACTTCAAGCGCGCGGTGCTGGAGGCCACCGGCAGGGACGTGGGCCTCTTCGTGTCGCAGTGGGTGGAGCAGACCGGACTGCCGCAGCCGCGCATCCGAGCCAGCGCCGCGCAGGTGAAGGACGGCTACGAGGTGACGCTGAAGGTGGAGCAGCCTGGCTCGCGCCCCTGGCACTTCGTTGCGATGGTGGAGGTGCGCACCGCGAAGGGCGCCACGCTGGAGCGCGTGGAGGTGAAGGGCCTCAACGAGACGTTCTCCTTCCGCACGGCGGAGCCGCCCGTCCGCGTGGTGTTCAACGCCGGCAATGACATCCCGGTGCCGCGCGAGCACCACCAGACGCTGTCGAATCAGCTCGACGCCTGGGAGAAGCTGCTCCTGGTGCACGGCACGGCGCGCCAGACGGAGTCCATGCGCACGCTGGCGCTGGGCTACCGGGAGGTGCTGGCGGACGCGTTCGTGGAGTACCTGATGCCCATCAAGCCGGACGCCGAGGTGACGGACGCGGAGCTGGCGGACCGGGACCTGGTCCTCTTCGGCGGCGCGGAGGACAACGCGCTGCTGGCGCGGCTGGCGGCGGAGAAGAAGCTCCCCGTGGAGCTGGGGCGGCGCTACTTCCGCTGGCAAGGCAAGACGTACGGCCGCCCGGATGATGGCCTGGCCGTCGCGCTGCCGAACCCGTGGAACCCGAAGCGGTCGATGTACCTGTTCGTGTCCAACAGTGGACTGCAACTCTGGCACATGACGCGCGCCTACCAGCGCGGCCTGCCGGGCTGGGCCCTGTACCGGGGCGCCGAGGTGAGCGCCAAGGGCTTCCACGACGTGGACGCGCTGGCCCAGGACCTCACGGTGACGCCCGTCGCCCCGCCCGCCGCGCCAGCGGCCCCGCCCACGCCTGTACCGGCGCCGGTGCTGGGCCAGTCGCAGCGCTAGCGCACGCCGAGAGGGGCCCCACCGCGCGAAAGGTGCGGGTGGGGCCCGCTCCACGGAATAGGAGACGGTCCCGGGTGTTTTTCCTGCCTGTCCGGAGGGACGACGACCCTCCGCGTCTGGCAGCATTCGCCGCCTCTCACTTCCTCACGGAGCCGCATTGAGCCCCCTGAAGACCTTCTCCCGCCGTGCCTGGGCCCGCAGCGCCTTGGGCACCCTGCTCCTCACCGGTTGTGCCACCACGCAGCAGCCGGCCCCCTCCGATGACGCGCCTCCTCCGGCCGTGCCCGCCGCCGAGGCCGCTTCCACGGAAGCCGTGCGTTCGCTGGGCGTGGAGCTGAAGCACCTGGACCGCGGTGTCCGGCCGCAGGACGACTTCTACGCCTTCGTCAACGGCAACTGGCTGAAGACGACGTCCATCCCGGCGGACCGCGCGCGCTACGGTACCTTCATCGAGCTGGCGGACAAGGCCGAGCTGGCCATGCGCGCCATCATCGAGGAGTCCGCCGCGGCGAAGGAGCGCCACCCCGGCTCCACCGCGCAGAAGGTGGGGGACCTCTACAACAGCTTCATGGACACCCAGCACATCGAGTCGCTGGGCCTGAAGCCGGTGAGCGACGAGTTGGAGCGCGTGAAGGCCGTGAAGCGCGCGGACGCGCTGCCGGAGCTGTTCGCGACGCTGCTGCGCGAAGGCGTGCCGGTGCCGTTCGGCATCTTCGTGGGCCAGGACCAGAAGCAGGCCACGCGTTACACCGTCTACGCCACGCAGCTGGGCCTGGGCCTGCCGGACCGGGACTACTACACCAAGCAGGAGCCGCGCTTCGTCGAGGTCCGCGCCGCGTACGTGGCCTATATCGAGAAGCTGCTCACGCTGGCCGGTGAGAAGAACGCGAAGAAGGCCGCCCAGGACGTGATGGCGTTCGAGACGGCGCTGGCCGCGAAGCAGTGGGACCGGGCACGCAACCGCGACCGCGAGAAGACGTACAACCCCAAGACGGTCGCGGAGCTGGACGCGATGACGCCGGGCTTCTCCTGGGGCCGCTTCCTCAAGGCGTCCGGTGCGGAGGCCACGCCCTCCGTCATCGTCCGTCAGCCGGACTACCTGGAGGCCTTGGGTGGGTTGCTGAAGTCCACGCCGCTGCCGGTCATCAAGCAGTACCTGGCGCTGAAGGTGCTGGACACCCGCGCGCCGCTGCTCAGCAGCGCCTTCGAGCAGGCGCACTTCGAGTTCCGCGGCAAGACGCTGCAGGGCCTGGAGGAGAACCGCCCGCGTTGGAAGCGCGGCGTGGCCCAGGTGAACGAGGTCGTCGGCGAGGCCGTGGGCCAGCTCTACGTGGAGCGCCACTTCAGCCCCGACTCCAAGAAGCGCATGCAGGAGCTGGTGGCCAACCTGCGCGAGGCCTTCCGCAAGGGCATCGACGGACTGGACTGGATGAGCCCCGCCACCAAGGCGCAGGCCCAGGCCAAGCTGGAGAAGTTCGGCGTGAAGATCGGCTACCCGGACAAGTGGCGGGATTACTCGTCGTTGGACATCGTCGCCGGGGATCTGGTGGGCAACGTCCGCCGGGGCGAGCTGTTCGAGCACCAGCGCGCGGTGGGCAAGCTGGGCAAGCCCATCGACCGCGAGGAGTGGGGCATGACGCCGCAGACGGTGAATGCCTACTACAGCTCCACGATGAACGAGATTGTCTTCCCGGCCGCCATCCTCCAGCCGCCGTTCTTCAACCCGGAGGCGGACGACGCGACGAACTACGGCGCCATCGGCGGCGTCATCGGCCACGAGTTCAGCCACGGCTTCGACGACCAGGGCAGCCGCTCCGACGGCGACGGCAACCTGCGTGACTGGTGGACGCCGGAGGACAAGTCGGGCTTCGAGCAGCGCACCAACATGCTGGTGAATCAGTACAACGGCTTCAGCCCGTTGGAGGCCATGAACGTCAACGGCAAGCTCACGCTGGGCGAGAACATCGGCGACCTGAGCGGCCTCACAGTGGCGTACCAGGCCTACAAGCTGTCCACCCAGGGCAAGACGCCGCCCGTCATCGACGGCTTCTCCGGCGACCAGCGCTTCTTCCTGGGCTGGGGGCAGATCTGGCGTGGCGTGTACCGGGACGATGCCATGCGGCAGATGCTGCTGACCGACCCCCACTCGCCGCCGCAGTACCGCGTCAACGGCGTGGTGCGGAACATGCCGGAGTTCTACGAGGCCTTCGGCGTGAAGCAGGGGGACGCCAACTGGCTGCCGCCCGAGCAGCGCGTCAAGATCTGGTAGCCCCGCGGTACGGGCCGGTGGACAGCGGCCACGGGCTGTCTAGGCTGGAGGCGTGAACGCTCTCGCCGTCCGGCTCGTCTGTGGCCTGCTGTTCTCCGTGTTGGTGTTGGGGGCCATCGTGAAGCCCCCTGACAACTTCAGTCAGGGGCTGGGGATGTTGCTCCCCGCCACCATGCTGTTGGGCGTGGCCCTGAAGGGGCCGCGGCGCTCCATCATCCCGAAGCGCCGCGCCTCCGCCACGGCGGCTCCCAAGGTCGGGGAGCCGCCTCGGCCCTGAACGTCCGGGGCGGGTGGCCCCCGTTCAGGCCTTCTTCGCCGCCGACGGCTTGTTGATGTTGGCGAAGAAGTCGTTGCCCTTGTCGTCCACGACGATGAAGGCCGGGAAGTCCACCACTTCAATCTTCCAGACGGCCTCCATGCCCAGCTCGGCGTACTCGAGCACCTCCACCTTGGTGATGCAGTCCTTGGCCAGCCGGGCCGCCGGGCCGCCGATGGAGCCCAGATAGAAGCCACCGTGCTTCTTGCAGGCCTCGGTGACGGCGGGGGAGCGGTTGCCCTTGGCCAGCATCACGAAGCTGCCGCCCGCGGCCTGGAACTGGTCCACGTATGCGTCCATGCGGCCGGCCGTCGTCGGGCCGAAGGAGCCCGAGGCATAGCCTTCCGGCGTCTTCGCCGGGCCCGCGTAGTAGACCATGTAGTCCTTGAGGTACTGGGGCATGCCGTTTCCGGCGTCCAGCACCTCCTTGATCTTCGCGTGGGCGATGTCGCGCGCCACCACCAGGGGGCCGCTGAGCGACAGGCGCGTCTTGATGGGGTAGCGCGACAGCTCCGCGCGAATCTCGCTCATGGGGCGGTTGAGGTCGATCTTCACCACCTCGCCACCCAGCTCCCCGTCCGTCGTCTCCGGCAGGTACTTCGCCGGGTCGGCCTCCAACTGCTCCAGGAAGATGCCGTCCCGGGTGATCTTCCCCAGGATCTGCCGGTCCGCCGAGCACGACACCGCGATGGCCACCGGGCAGGACGCGCCGTGGCGGGGCAGGCGGATGACGCGCACGTCGTGGCAGAAGTACTTGCCGCCGAACTGCGCGCCAATGCCGGTGCGCTGCGTGAGCTTGAGGATCTCCTGCTCCAGCGCCACGTCGCGGAAGCCGCGGCCCAGCTTGTTGCCCTCGGTGGGGAGCGAATCCAGGTAGCGCGCGGAGGCGTACTTGGCCGTCTTCAGCGCGTATTCGGCGGAGGTGCCGCCAATGACGATGGCCAGGTGGTACGGCGGACAGGCCGCGGTGCCCAGCGAGCGGATCTTCGCGTCCACGAAACTCAGCAGGCTCTGCGGGTTGAGCAGCGCCTTCGTCTCCTGGAACAGGTAGCTCTTGTTGGCGGAGCCGCCGCCCTTCGCCATGAAGAGGAACTTGTAGGCGTCACCGTCCGTCGCGTAGAGCTCGATCTGCGCGGGCAGGTTGTTGCCGGTGTTGACCTCCTTGTACATGTCCAGCGGCGCCATCTGCGAGTAGCGCAGGTTCGACGTCTGGTACGTCTCGAACACGCCGCGGGAGATGGCCTCCTCGTCATTGCCGCCGGTGATGACGTACTGGCCCTTCTTGCCCATGACGATGGCGGTGCCCGTGTCCTGGCAGGAGGGCAGCACGCCGCCGGCGGCGATGTTGGCGTTCTTCAGCAGCTCCAGCGCCACGAAGCGGTCGTTGGACGATGCCTCGGGGTCCTCGAGGATGTGGGAGAGCTGCTTCAGGTGCCCGGGGCGCAGCAGGTGCGCGATGTCGCGCATGGCCTCGCGGGTGAGCAGGGTGAGCGCCTCGGGCGCGACCTGGAGAAAGGTGCGGCCGCCGGCTTCGAAGGTGGAGACGTGGTCCTTGGAGAGCAGCCGGTATGGCGTCTCGTCCTTGCCCAGCGGCAGCATGTCCTGGAACTGGAAGTCGGTCATACCCATAGGCGTAGCGCTGATGCGGCCCTCGTGGGTAGCTGGAACTCGTGGCGCGAGAAAACCTCCCAGCATGGGAGCTACAAGTCCCTTCACTCCAGATACAGCCTGATACATGGACAGAGGAGGGAAGGTGGGCGAGGGTTGGCTGGTCGTCAGCCCGGGTGGCGGACAACTCGCGGAGCCGCCAGGTTGTGCGATGCTGTGAGCCCCCGTGGCCGCCATCTCCGTTCCAGTTCCCCTTCTTGTTTTCATGGCCTTGCTCGCCACCTCCGCGCGCGCGGCGGAGCCGTCCGCCGTGGAGCAGCGGGCGCGCGAGGACCTGGACCGTCAGCTCCAGGAGATGGTGAAGACGCCGCCGCCGGAGATCGTCATCTCCTTCGAGGGGCTTCCTGGATCGGGCACGTCGCGTGGCTACAAGCTGGTGGAGGCGGACTTCCTCGTCAACGGCCAGCCCCTGGCCATCCCCGGCCTGGACAAGCTCAACGGCCCCGGGCTGCACCGGCTCGCGGTGCTCACGGTGGAGGAGGGCTCCTACACGCTCGTCTCGCACGTCACCTACGCCAACGAATCCTGGAACCTCTTCAGCGAGGAGAGTGGCTTCCTCTGGAAGCTGACGGCGTCGGTGACGGTGCAGGTGCAGCGCGGCCTGCGGGCGCGGGTGCGGGTGCTGCCCGCCATCAACCCCACCGCGCCGGACCCCCGGCTGAAGCTGAAGCTGTCCCATGACGTGAAGGCGGAGATGACGGCCGCCATGGCGGACGTGGCCATTCCCGACGTGCCGGATGCGGGGGCGCCCGTGGCCGCGGTGGCGCAGGCTCCCACGAAGCCGACCCCGCCCCCCGTGACGC